>OY969569.1:0-995214 GCA_963701185.1 Candidatus Gottesmanbacteria bacterium | reverse complement strand
ATGCGGCCGTATTGGGACGCGTTGATATCACGGATTGAAAATGATGCGCGTTCCCGGGAAATTCCGCCTACTCCCATAACGGTCAGCCTGCGTAAATTATCAACTTCGGCCAACGGATTCGTCTGGTCTAAAATAGTTGACAGTTGGCTGGTACGGAAGAAATCATTAATGGAGGCGATAATCGGACGGGCGTTCACCAGCTGCATGGGAGTAAGATCTTCAGCTGCGGGTCCGGCTAAACTCATTTTTTCCCGGACAGAACGCTCAAGCCTCAATAATCCAACACGGAATGCATTCGTCGCAACCAACTCGCCAACGCGGCGGACGCGGCGGTTACCCAGATGATCAATGTCATCCACGTCGCCTTTGCCATTTGTAAGACTAATAAGATACCGGATTGCGCCGATGATGTCATCACGGGTCAATACCCAATGATCTTTATCATTGGTGACGGTAATTCCCAGTTTTTTGTTCATCTTATACCGTCCCACGCGTTCCAGCGAGTAGCGGCGGTAATCGAAAAACATCGTACGCAAAAGTTCCTGCGCGTTATCCAATACGATCGGCTCGCCCGGCCGAAGTTTCCGGTAGAGCTCCAAAACAGCCTCAGTTTGACTCTTCGTCGGGTCTTTGGCAATGGTTGCTTCCATGTATTTGTGATCGGGATTATTGTCGACATCTTTGAAGATATTGATGATTTCTTCGTTGGTTGCCATACCGATGGCGCGAAGAAAGGTACTTGCAACAAATTTACGCCGTCGGTCAATGCGCACCATAACGACATCATTGCGCGTTACGATAAACTCGAGCCAGCTTCCGTGCATCGGACGGATTTCCGCGCTGTAGAGGGTTTTCCCGGTTGCAGAATCCACGGTGCCCGTGAAATATATACCGGGGCTGCGCACAAGTTGGTTGACGACACACCGTTCAATACCGTTAATAATGAATGTTCCGTTTTCCGTCATTGCGGGGATATCGCCCAAAAAAACTTCCTGCATGACCCGATGTCCGGTTTGTTTATTTATCAGGGTTGCCATGACTTTGAGGGGCATATCAAATGTCAGTCCTTTTTCCGAAGCGACAGAGGGAGTAAGACGCGGCCGGCCAAAAAAGTAATCACCGAAGGACAATTCCCAGTTTTTACCGGTGAAATCAGAAATAGGGGAAACTTCAGAAAGGAGATCGTGAATTCCGGTTTCGAGGAACCACTGATACGATTCTCTCTGTACCAAGGTTAAATCCAGTTGGGGAAGGTTTGTTACTTCCGTATCCCACAATCGTTTGCTCGTTGTATCTTTTGACATTGGTGTAATAAATGCGAAACGGTACTCTAGTGAACGACGAAAAGAAGCGAACAATGAACGTTCGCCTCGTAAAGGCTATTCAACTAATGGTGTATTATACCCGCTTTTCCCTTGTTGTCAAGCGCTGTCTAACTCCAAACTCTTTATCGGCGGGAGGGCGGGGCCGGCGGCTTCCTGAATTTCACCCATAATGCCGGATACTCCTGATTTCAAATGTTTCACCTGTGATTCGCGCAATTTCCAAAATTTTTCAAACGCCACCCGTTCCCGTTCAATTTGCCCAAGCATGTCGTTGTAGGTTTCCATCATTGATTCTACCTGAGCCACAAACTCATGACTGGTCACAACGGCATATATCCGCTCCGCATCCGTTTGCCTGCGATCGGAAACGAATTTTTGTCGGGCCGCATCTTCAATTGCTTTATGGAGCAGTAACGCCAAAGGCACAACAAGTTTCGGAGAGCATATCCAGACGCCATCCTTCAAACCCATACCGCTTTTCATTTCTTCAGGGACCACTTCTGATACGATCGCCGCAGCATTTGCCTTATCCCGCAACCTATCTTCTTTCAATTTCGTAATCCACCCGTCGCTCCACGCTTTTGTTCTCTTTGATTCCCATAAAATGGTTCCGCACGTGTTTCCCCTTTGCGTTTTCACTATCTGGCGTATATCAGCTCCAAGGACGCCCTTGCCAATAGGTTCAACAACGTCCGTCGGAATTGCTTCGTTCAGCGTATGTTCCAAATCCAGTTCCTGCACTTCACCTTGCAGCTGTTGGGATCCCTGCGATGCTTTGCGGTTGGCATCCTCCAGGGCTTTTGACGTATCCGAAAGTTTTTTCTCAAGCTCTGCAAGCTTGTATTTATCCTTTTCACTTTGTTCTTCAGCCGCTTTTTTACTGATACTTTCCCGCTCGCGGTCTAATTGCCGCTGTTTTTCAAGTTCAAAAGTCCGTCTCTCTTCATCAAGAAGATTTTTTTGTTTTCGTATTGCGAGCTCAGCTTCTTCAGCTTTTTCCAAACGCCGTTTCATTGCCGTGAGTTCTTCATCGTGTTTCTTCTTTTCACCTGCAAGTAATTCCTCCTCTATCTGATGTGTTAACGCATCAGTCAGCTCAAATGGTTTATGACAATGCGGACATGTGATTTGATTCATATATTAATGTAGATATCCTGATTATATCCCCCCACGCCGACGAACTTTGATTTTCCGTTAATAATATTCTCCAGAGGCCGGCAACTGCGGCAGCCGTCTTTTTGTTTACAGATGAACCGTTCAAGCTTCCGGGCCAATACGATCATTTTGGCATATTCCATCACGCGCTTTGTGGCATCTTCCCCGGTCGGCAGGGACACGGCAGTGGGTGCGTCATCCCGGTCCAGATACCAATAACTGGCTCCTGCAATGGATTTTGTCTGGCAATGGGCGGCAAGAAGTAAATAAATTGGCAGCTGCAGCGAATCTTCATCCTCGTCGAACTTTCCGGTTTTGAAATCAATGATGCGGACGGAATCGGCCTCCGAAACGTACTCCAGCCAGTCAATTTTTCCGCAGAGAATAATATTATCGTCCTCCGAAAGCCAGTAATACGGAAGCTCCTGGCGGATTTTAACGGCCTTTTGCGCCAGCGGTCCCGGGTTGGCAATGACGCGGCCGATCATACGCGCTCCCCGATCCTTAAACTTTTTTTCTTCTTCGAGATTTGGAAAATACGGAAATATTTTGTTCCATCTTTCTTCAAATACAGTGAGAAGTGTGTCAATCTTCCGCTGCTCAACCGGAATATTTGCAAGGGTTTCCAATACCTCATGAACGACCTGCCCCAATGCCAACGGCGGCTCCATGAGCATAATTTTGTGATTGGTTTTCGGATCGCGGTAGATATTTCTCAAATAGTAGGCGCGCGGACACTTAAGGTAATCCCCGATCGAGCTATGCGACACCCACACGGCCGAATATTTATCTTTCATACTAAATGTAAAAGCATACTACCACAAAAGAAGATTATTGTAGATATTTCCGGATGTTGGTGGTGTGTTCTTCAACTGTTTTCGCATAGTGGGCGGCGCCGGTTTTGTCGTGGATGTAGTAGAGATAATCAGTACTTGTCGGATATATCGCTGCCTTCATCGATTCCAGGCCTGGGTTGGAGATCGGTCCCGGCGGTAAACCCGGATTGGCGTACGTGTTGTACGGCGAGTTTATTTTTTTATCCTCATCGGTCAGCTCTTTTTTCCACCACGTTTTCTCAAACGGCTGATAGCCGAGAGCAAACTGGAGAGTCGCGTCTACCTGAAGCGGCATGCCAAGTTTTATGCGGTTTAAAAGAACTCCTGCAATCACGGGCCGGTCGGTGGCGGTTTTCCCTTCCCGCTCAACGAGCGACGCCAGCGTAACCGTCTGGGCGAACGTCAGGCCTGTTTTCTTTGCATCTTCGCGCATTTGCGGGGTTATTTTTTTGTTAAAATTATCTACAAATATTTTTGCAACCGCAGCCCCCGTGGCGTCGCGGGGAATAAGATAGGTATCAGGAAACATATATCCTGCATCGGCAAATTGTAAAAATTGATTTTCGGGTATACCTAAATCTTTCACTAACTGTGATGCGATTTCTTCATCACGCCAACCCTCGAGCGTTGTTACCCATACATCCAGAATTCCGTGCGTGAGTTCCAGAGCAATGGTTCTGGCGTCCATGGATTTGTTGAGCCGGAAATCACCTGCCTGCATTTCCCGCTCAATACCCAAAAATTTGATGAGGATATAAAAACCCGTTGAACTGTGAATGAGGTTTTGTTTTGCTAAATCCGCGGCAATTTCTTTGCCTCCCTCACCCTGGGTAACAACGAACGTCACCGGAGTCGTATCTGCAGGATCTACAGCCGCGATACTGTAGCGCCACCAAAACCAGCCGCCCCACGCCACAACAACCGCCAAAAAGAAAAGGATAATAAGGCGCGAAAAAAATGTATGAGTTTTATTTGATTTCATCAAGTGTCGCCCTCCGGAACCTTGCCGAACCCGCATCATACATATAAATTCGTCCGCAGACGCATACAACTTTTCCGTTCTTCCGCGTAAGCGGCTTCCCACACCCAACGCACTTCCCCTGAGAAAGTAACCATGCCTGCATCGGTGCTATTATGTTCTTGAACATAGTATTATTCGATCGTATAGATCGGTATATTTTTTATCGTCTCTACCGCTTCCATCAACCTCCACTTGTCAGAACTATAGAGCGTACATAGTATATCATTCTTGTCCACCGTACCTTCAAGTTTACGGTTTAAATACATGCCGGCCTTCTTATCAGTCGGACACCCGAGAATCCTACAGATAACCGTAATCTGGTTGTTGTCTATTGCATGAATGTGACCGCGCCGCCGGGATTTTACCTCATGCTGGTGCGCTGCAGGATGCAGTGATTCGCTTTCAACGGAAGGGTCGCCGCCTTGGGTTTTGATGATTTCTCTCATCTTGGAAAGAGCATGCCCGGAAACTAACAGCTCGCGCGCAACATCCTCACCCACGGCATTTTTTTTATCCGGCATATCGGCAAAACATAAATTGAGTAATTTGCCTGCAAGCCGGATTGCTTTTGCCTCAAGCGCGAGAGGGCGGTCTCTATGCTGTTCCAGAACTTGGAAAACGTCCCGCGCTTCAAGGACAGGCCCGATCCCACGGCCCGCATTTTCACGGATTTCACTGGAATCAATCACGACCTTTATATTAAATTTTTTTGCCAAATACGTAAATTTCCTTCCTATCAAATCCGCATCTTTGAAATGCTGGATTTTCATCGTGGGACCCACGGGAATATCCAAAACTAAGTGGTTGGCTCCCGACGCGACCTTTTTAGCCATGATGGAAACGATAATTTTGTCAAACGATTCAAACGCCAGCGGCTGTTCTATCTGAATAAGGATATCGTCGGCAGGAGCCAATCCCAAGTGACCGCCCCAGACGATACAACCCCCAGCGCCGTCCACTAATCGTTCTATCTGACGGGGAGTAAACGTCACGGGGGCAACAACTTCCATCGTATCGGCAGTTCCTGCCGGAGAGGTAATCGCACGGGAGGACGTTTTCGGAATCTGAAACCCGGCGGCGGCAATAATCGGAACCAATATCATGGTCGTTCGGGTGCCGGCGACCCCTCCTGTCGAATGTTTATCCGCAACGATTCCCTTAAAATGCAGCTGCGGCCCGGTCGCGACCATGGCGCGGGTCAAATGATAGAGTTCTTCATCGTTAAATCCTTCCTTAAATCCGGCGGCGGCAAAATACGTCGTGAGAACCGGTCCCAGCCTCTGATTGGCAATTTCATCCATGATCGCAAAAATCTCGTTATAGGAAAGGGATTTTCCGACGAGCTTTTTTTTTATTGCATCGATGGCGACTTGTTGGTTGTTGCTTGTCATGACGACGGCCGGACTAATTTCGCGAATACATGGAGCCGCTGCCAATACGTTCCCGGCGGGACGCAGGTTATCAAGGTCAGATACGAATCATCAAACCGCTGGGCAAGTGCTGACAAATCACTGGGGTCCGTAACCGTCATATCGTACACAACATATTTGTACGAGATGCCGTCATAGGTGACGTCTATTTCATCTCCGGCCTTGAGCGTCGGCAGTAAGGAAAAAATGGTTTTATAATTTTTCGGATTATAGAGCTGTACCAGGGTCGAGTGGCCGAAAACAACCGTGTTACCGTATTCACCGGGCAATGCGGTTCCCCCGTAATGCACCAAACTGACGGCCAGATCATCTCCTGCAATCGTAACGAGTGCATCCTGAATTTTCAGTTTGGGGATCGATAGAGTGTAGGTATTGACGGGCGTTACAACTCTCTTCTGCGGACTGGTCGGAAACCATGCGTTGGGATTTGTGAGATCGCGGGTGTCAGAATGAGTGCTGGGCGCGGCATATGCCGTACCATCCTGTATCGGGGTTATAATCTCGGAAAACAAATCGCCGCTTGTCATGCTAAAGGATACAATCGGCCAAAATGTCCAGATAAGAATCCCGGTGCCCACTGCAATGAAAAAAAAAGACAATACACGTAATCCCCGACGGTCACGGGGAATCTTCGGAACGCTTTTAACATAGCGGTACAACGCCATAAATATTTTTTAGAAAATATTAATACCTTATTTCGGTAGATTTCTTATTGTATCGCCAGTCCCACGGAAATATTTTTCGCATTGATCGGCAATCTGCTTTTCCAAAAACTCATACGGAATGACACTTCCATGCCGGCAATACCTGGCATGGCGCGCAGGTATTTTTCCGCATCTACTATCTTCTTCCCAGCTAAATTTTTCTGAATGGCGGCAATATCTACGGTCGGAACCGCATCTGTTTTAATGGTCGCCGTCGCGGTAATCTTCCCGTTCTTTTTAACCACAACTTTATCCAGAGATACCTGCGTCCGGCTCTCGGATAACATAAATCCCTGCGGGATATCTTTGGCGATAAACGCTTTAAGGAGTGTCTTGACATCATCATCACTGTAGGAAATTCCGGACACCGTGAGAGTTACTTTTCCGGACAACTGGGATGCCTGCTGGTCCAATTCCTGATCAAATGATTTCGCTGTCACCGTGGTCTGGATGGTGTCCTCGATAAGTTTTGCACTCGCCGACACACTTGCGGTCAGCCCCTGTTTTGCCTGATCCACCAGATCTTTTTGAGCTGCCGCAACAAGCGCATCGTAGTCCGCACGGGTCACCACATTCACTTCTTTGCTTGTTCCACCGGAGAAAGATTTATCGTTTCTGGCAAATGCTTTGGTTTGTGCATACTCATCGATAATAAATACCGTGTTTGCTGGCAAATTACTATCCGGACCAATTTGTGATGCTGTAACGGGAACAGTTATTGTCGCATATGTAGTCGTACTTTGAGCTAAATTTTGTGTCGCTGATGCAACATTAACATCTGAATCTAACGTAAATTTTAACGATCCTGATAGTATTATTGTTCCTTTTTTTAATGACAAACCTGTTGTTGTATCTTCATTGTTAATCGTTACCGTCCCTTTTGCCGGATCGCCGACGTTTTTTTTGCCGGTCACGGCTATAGTTTTATCTTCGCTCATCGACAATGTTTGTTTGGTGCCCGGGATAATTTTATTCTGGGCATCCACGACAGTTGTCGCGGAGTCAATGGTAATAGTCTCCGAGTCGCTTATGGACTTTGGTGATTCCAGTATCGTCACCGTCGCATGGGGCAAAAACCAATACATACATACCGCTAAAAGAATAATGGCGGCGACTCCTCCGATAACCGGGAATATCCCGCCGGAGCGGATCCGGGCGATAAAATTTTTTATATCTATCTTCGGGAAAGAAAATTTTATTGACGGTTTGGTATGTGTTGGTGCAGGTTTTTCTGTTTCTTCAAGCACATCAACGTTTTTCTTAAATCCGAACCGTGACGGATCCACCACCACCACATTGGATTCTTCTTCCGCCGCAATCTCCTCACCTTCTTCAATTTCCTCCACCTCGACAGTTTCCTCCTTCATTTCACTTGCCAGTTCACTGGCGCCCGCCAGAGAGATTGCTTTAACCACCTCTTCGGGAGTAATAATTTCTATCTTGGGGAAGTGCAGAAAATTTACCCGGGTGGTCCAGGGATACTTGAGAAGATCGCTCTTGACTTGCCCGAGGTCTTTTCCGTCATGACCGTACAATAATATCCGTGCGGGTAACACTTCCAAATCTTTAAATTGTTTCAGAAGCTCTTCTACCTGGATGGCGATATCGCCGCTGTACGAAAGTGTTTTTTGCCCGGACAGTGCGCCGATTTTATACAGAGACAGCGATACAGCGTTGTGTGAAATGCCCAGGAAAATGACGCTCGGCGGCACCCCCTCGTCCTTTTTCAATTTATACATGAGTGCCTGATGTATGGAGACAAATCCGATGGGCTTCAGTTCCAGCTCCCTGGTAATCTCTTTCACATGTGCCCTCACCTCTTTGGGTATCTCGCCGGATTCGGTAAGGTACGTGAGGGGCAACCCCAACACGGTTTTGGAATAATCCGTGGTCTCTGCTTTATCTTCCACACTAGCCAGAGCATCATCAATGGCATTGAGCCGGTCTTCCCACGTATCGGCGACCACTGCCCCGGTTGCGGTGGCAATGATGTGCGGGACATTGCGGTCTCTCATTTCCCAGAGGGCGGCGGCCACGTACTCAACATCCAAAAGAAGCGATGCAAACACTTCCTTCTTTTCCTGCTTTTTTCCGAAAAGATTACCAAGCTGACTGGGAAATTTCATTCTTCTCTCATACTACCGCATAAATCCTTCGAATTCCACTTCCTGCGGATTCTTCTTTAAGGATCTTAAATTCCCCGATCTCTCCGGTGTGCGTCACGTGCGGGCCGCCGCAGAACTCGGCAGAAAAGAAGTTTTTACGATCTCCCACAAAATACACACTGACGCGGTCCGGATATTTATGCCCGAATTCCATCTGCGCACCCACTTTTTCGGCTTCCTCACGCAGCATCTCGCTTCGCTCGACCTTCAAATCTTCTTTAATCTTTTCATTGACGAGTTTTTCCACTTTCTTCAACTCTTCCGGCGTCACTTTGCGTGCAAAATTAAAATCCATGCGGAGGCGCTCAACAGTAATATTACTTCCCCGCTGGCGGATTGCCGGATCAACAATTTTTTGAAGTGCTGCCAGAAGTAAATGATGGGCGGTATGCAGTCGTGTTGTCTGAACACTGTTGTCTGCAAGTCCGCCTTTAAACATGCCTTTTGCCGCCGTGCGCGACAAATTCTGGTGCTTTTTAAATTCTTCCTCAAACTGTCTACGATCTACGATCTGTCCCTTCTCACCAGCTATCTCCACCGTCATTTCCCACGGAAATCCGTAGGTTTCGTAGAGGGTAAATGCAATTTTTCCATCAAGCATTTTTACTTTCTCAATCTCGGAGAGCCCCCGCTCCAACGTTTTACCAAACCGGAGCACTTCTTCCTGAAGTAGCACGGCAGCCTGCGGATATTTGCTTTGATATATTTTTTCAATGGTCGGAACGAGTGTTTCAATGGCGGAAAAATTGAGTTTCCTTCCATGCAGCAATGCGCGCCGGATGAGCCGTCGCAATATATATCCTTGTGCTTTATTGGAGGGGACAACGCCGTCAGCTATCATCATCACCGCGCCTTTAATGTGATCTGCAATGATGCGCATGGCCACCTCGTTTCCTACATACTCTTTTTTACTTACGGCAGAAATTTGCTCGATGATCGGCATAAATAAATCCGTTTTAAATACGTCAGGAGTATTGTTAACTGCCGTCAGTATACGTTCCAATCCTCCGCCGAAATCTACATTCTTTTGGGATAATTCTTTCAGAGATCCGTCGGGTTGTTTCTGGTACAACATAAAAACAGAGTTCGCGATTTCTAAAAATCTTCCGCAGTTACAGTTCGGATGACATTCTTTCCCAAATTTTGGATTGTGCGGGGTACCGAAATCGTAAAAAATTTCGCTGTCCGGGCCGCCCGGTTCCCCTGGAGGCATTTTATCGGGTGTACCTGATCGGGTCCACCAGTTGGATTCGTAAGAGAATATCCTGCTCTCCGGCACGCCAAGACTTTGCCAAATACCAACTGATTCCTCATCGCGCGGCACACCCTTTGTTCCGTCAAATACCGATACAAATAATTTTTCTTTCGGAAGTTTTAACTCTTTTGTCAAAAATTCCCAAACCCACGATAACTGCTCTTTTTTGAAATAATCACCCAGCGACCAGTTCCCCAGCATTTCAAAAAACGTGATATGGCGATTATCCCCGACTTCATCAATGTCCGCGGCCCTAAATGACCGCTGGCTGTTCACCAAACGTTTTCCTAAAGGATGTTTTTGGCCTAAAAGATACGGAATGAGCGGCTGCATACCGCTTGAGGTAAACAATGTAGTCGGATCGTTTTCCGGCACGAGCGGCGCGGACGGGATTTCCACATGCCCGCGGGCTTTGAAAAATTCAATGTATTTTTTTCGCAAATCAGCCGATCTCATCAGGTTCATTATACATGAATGATTGGTCTATTGACAAAACGTACGTTATAACGTACTATTGGTATATGAGCACACTACCGACAACTCTTACCGCCAGCGAGGCACGAATGAATCTCTATGACATGCTTGAGGAAGTACGGAAATTCACCCGCCGCTTTACTATTACGCACCATGGGAGACCCGATGCTGTCGTCATGCCTATTGAAGAACTTGAGGGAATGCAGGAAACGATTGAAATTCTTTCCGATAAAAAACTCATGCGGCAGATCGAGCAGGGAGTAAAAGATTATAAAGCAGGGCGATACTATACCATTGAGGAAGTCAAAAAGAAACTCAAGTTATGAATGTTCTTTTGACCCCCGCTGCATCCAAACAGCTAACGAAACTACCACGCGTAACCCATGCAAGAATTTTTCGACACCTCAATTATTTGAAAGAAAACCCATTCGCAGGAAAACCGCTTGAACGCAACCTGAAAGGGCATTATTCCCTGAAAGCATGGCCATATCGAATTCTTTATGTCATCATAAAACATAAACAGGTCGTCCTGATTACCTCCATCGAACACCGCCAGGGAGTCTATAAATAACTGTGCAAATCGTCAATCACACAGAAATTCGGAAAGTATCACTCGCGCCGTCCGCGACAGCGTGGGAATACGATACGAAAGACGAAATGGATTGATATATACATCAATAAAACGTTCTTGATTAACTTTTCTTCGGCAGGTTTTTGAAGAGGCGCTTCCTAATGCTGGCGGTGGTTTCGCGGCCGTGTTCCTGAATTTCTTCTATATGGGCAAGAGCGCTGTCAAGTTTTTTCGTTGCTGATTCAGTGAGCTCTTCTGACCTCTCTTCCAATTTTTCAATCACCTGATCTTTCACTTCTTCCCCATGTTTGGCAAGCTCTTTTCCTTTCTGCTCAAGGACTTCGATTTCATTTTCCAGATCGCCCAAAACGTCTTCCCCTTTTTGCTGCAAAAGCTTTCCTGCCTTTTTGCCTTCTTTCGTTCCCAAAAAGAAGATGGTCAGCGCGCCGATCAAGCCGCCGATAAAAAATCCGGCAAGAAATTTAACATCTGTTCCGTGATGTTCTTCACTCATGAGGCGCCTCTTCTTTGTGATGAACAAGTGTGCTGATGGCATTGATACCGGTTTTCAGGCCGTTGACAAAACCCGTCATGCCGATAACACCTTCCGACACGGCACCGCTTACTTTCCCGGCGTCATCAAGCATTTTATTCATTTTTTGAAGCGAGATCCGCATTTCTTTGAGGATGTACCAAACCTGGATACCCAGAACAATGAGAAGAATAGCGAGGGCAGAACTGATAATGATAATCGTGAGTTGAGTCGGATCCATAGGCAGTGGATTTCAGTATACTGTACTTTCTACGGTAATTGCAACCCCACTTCGCGGACTATCGTCGCGGTTTTCCCAAACCTGCTCGTGGCAACCACGGTAATTTTATTTACTCCGCTCTCCAGGGAGATTTGATCGAAAAATTTGCCATCTGCGCGAACCACAACATTGATACCATTCACGGTAACCGCCGCATCCGGATCTGTCTTCCCGAGGATATCCACGCGCCGTTCCTGCACAACAAGTTGATTCTTCGGCGAATCCACCGATAAGTCCGGCGGTTGGTTCAGTTTTCCGTATTGCAGACCCAAATAGCCCAAAAAAATAAGGACAAGAACTATAAGAATTCCAGCCAAAAATCTTCCGGGAGTCAGATGAAATCCGTGAGTGGACATCGTATCCTTTTTTGGCAATAGGCTTGTCCTGGATACATCAGTTGTTTGCCTCCGGAAAAACGCCAGCACTGTGCTGCTATCTAATCCTAAATACTCACTGTAATTTTTCACAAATCCTTTCGCATACGACAAGGACGGCAAGCCGCTATAATCATCGGATTCTATGGCAGTCAAAAATTTCAACCGGATTTTCGTTGCTGTCTCTGCCTGATCGAGAGATAGTTTTTTTAAACTACGCGCTTCCTTGAGGATACTCCCTACAGTTTTCATGAAAAAAATAAAACAAAAAATAAAATAATTTTGCTTTTGGAAATATATTCTTTATTGGTTTTGTTGATTTGCCAAAAATTCATCGGGGTTTTTGATAAGGACATCACGGGGCTTTGATCCTTCACCGGGACCGATAACCCCTGCCTCTTCCAATTGGTCCAAAATACGGGCGGCACGCGCATAGCCGACGGAGAGCCTGCGCTGAAGGAGCGATGCTGATGCTTTATCGTGCTGACAGATCAAACGCAGCGCATCCTCAAATAACTGATCGCGGCCGTCACTCCCGACCGCGCCTTTCTTCAGACTCCCAACCGGCTGTGTTGTCACTTCGTCCGTATACTGAACCGGTATATTTTTATTCTTGAGAAATGTGACAATTTTTTCAACTTCTTGTTCGGATACATATGTTCCCTGAATACGGCTTGGTTTTGATTGATCCGCCGGAATATAGAGCATGTCCCCGCGGCCCAGTAATTTCTCCGCTCCCGGCATGTCTAATACGACACGTGAATCTATCATGGAAGACACATTAAATGCAATCCGTGAAGGAATGTTTGCTTTAATAAGTCCGGTAATGACGTCTACGCTGGGCCGCTGCGTGGATAATACCAAATGAATGCCGGTAGCCCGTGCCATCTGCGCCAGGCGGCAGATCGTATCCTCAACTTCAACCGGCGCGTATGCCATAAGATCCGCAAGCTCATCAATGAAAATGATGATAAACGGCATCGCCTGGAACCCCGATAACTCATTAAACCCATCAATATTGCGCACTCCCACTTCCGCAAATTTTTTATACCTATTTTCCATCTCCGTCATCGCCCATCGCAGCGCCGACAATATTTTGTCTATCTCTACAATGACCGGCGTTAACAAATGCGGGATCCCGTTATACCCGGTCAACTCAACCCGTTTGGGGTCAACCATGATAAGGCGCACTTCAGACGGATTCGTCCTGAACAATAACGATGCAATCCATGAATTGATGAGAACTGATTTCCCGCTCCCGGTCGTACCGGCAACCAACACGTGCGGCATTCTCCCGATATCGGCGATAATCTCATTTCCCGACACATCCAGTCCCAGGGCAACAGTAAGTTTACTTTTTGCCTTACGCATGGCTTCGGACGAAAGCATTTTCTTAAGCGTAACGAATTCCAATCCCCGATTGGGAATTTCTATACCCACGAGATTGCGTCCCGGGATGGGTGCTTCTATCCGGACCTGGCCGGTTGGGGCCGAGAGGGCAAGCGCCATATCGCTTGAAAGTGAGGTAATTTTGGACACCTTGGTTCCGAGCGCCAGTTCTATGGCGTACTGTGTGACTGCAGGGCCGGGATTTACTTCCCGGACTTTTGCCGTAATGCCGAAGCTTTCCAGCGTTTTTTCTATCGTCGACATATTTTTACGCATATCTCCGCGGTCGGCTTTTTGTCCCGGCCCGTCTGAAAGAAGTGATAGCGGCGGATACTCCCACATTGACATATCCGGCACCTGTGACGTCATAGGATTGTTGATCTTTAAATCAGACTTTACAACGGAAGCAACCGCACCCGATTTTGCCGGAACAGGCGGGGGGGGCATCGGAGATTTAATCAGCGGCTCATCCTGGCCTTTGATCCGCAACGGTAATTTTTCCTGACCGAAGATCGGCGGTTCCTTTTTGGCGACCAGATTGCCGAAAAAGTTTACAACCGCGTCAAAAATCGCCTGTCCGCCGACAATGATAAAATTGACGATTTTATCCAGTGATGCGTTAAACAAAATCATGAATCCGATAACAAGTATAGCCAAATAAATAAGCACCGCTCCTTCCGTGGAAATGTACCCTGCAACCATATTCCATAACGAATCGCCCACCACTCCCGCCTGCCAAAGCCCCATGAGTGAAAGAAGAATCACTCCTAATCCGAATGGAATGTTAGGCTTACCGATATCTGATTTGATTTTGAAAAAGAGAAAAGACAGTGTCACTAAAAACGGCGGCAAGCCGTACATAATCCATCCGATGTTAAAGGTGAGTTCCTCCCGGAGTTTTGTAAAAAGAACTCCTTCACCGAAAAACGACAGCGTGACGATTGCGGCAAACAACCAGAGCCAGATGGCTCCTACGGTATACACCGTTTGTTTTTTAAGTTTTAACTGAAACGGACTCCGTTTGTGATACCGACGACGTTTACCCCACTTCTTAGCCATGGAACTAGTATACTATACTTCCACAATGACCGGCACGATGAGGGGGCGGCGGCCGGTTTCGCGAAGTAGGAATTTCTCAAGATTTTCACTAATTTGCATCCGGACAAACCGCCAATCGGTAATTCTGCCCTTTTTAAGCCGGAGAGATTCCGAAACGACCCGTTGGGCTTTGTTCAACAACTCACCCGATTCTTTCATGTATACAAATCCGCGGGAAATAATATCCGGCTCGGCCGTAATGCGGCCGGTCGATTTTTCCATAGGAACCACAACCACAACAATGCCGTCTGTTGCTATCGTCTGACGGTCCCGCAGGACCGCATTCCCGACATCGCCCACCCCCAGGCCGTCAATCATGACGTTTTCAAGCTCCAGCGTTTCGACAACGCGCGGCAGGGTGTCTCGTTTAAATTCCAATACTTGCCCCTCTTCAGGAATTAATATCTGTCGCTTATCATAATTTAAATCCTGCGCTAATCTTCTATACTGCATGATATGCCGGTATGTTCCTCCAATGGGAAAAATATATTTTGGTCCCAACGCAGACAAGAGGAGCATAAGGTCTCCTTGCGACCCGTGGCCGGAAACATGGAGATCCTCCATGATATCCGAATACGCCACACGTGCGCCTTTCCGGTACAATTGTTCGATAATGGACGCGACGCTTCCCTCATTTCCCGGTATGGCGTCTGCCGAAAACACGACCGTATCCCCTTCGTCAATATGCACGAACTTATGGTTATCGTTAGCCATACGGTTAAGCGCGCTCGATGCCTGTCCCTGCGCACCTGCGGCAATCAAAAATTGTTTGGTCGGCGGCAGCCGCTTGAGATCCGTGTCGCGGATAACCGATTCGCGGGGAAACCGCATATACCCCAACTTCAGCGCCGCTTCCACGTTATGATCCATGCTCCGGCCGAAGAATGCTATTTTCCTGTCGTGTTTCAACCCGATTTCAATGGCAAGCTGAATCCGGGAAATATTTGATGACTGCGTGGTAAAAATAAATTTACCGGTACATAAGGAGATTTCTTTTTCCAGCGTTTCCCCCACCACCTGTTCCGACGGAGTAAATCCCGGCCGTTCGCTTCCCAATGAATCGGTAAGTAAGGCCAATACTCCCCGTTTCCCAACCGCATTAATCTTGTCCAGTTCCGACTTTTTGCCGTCCAGCGGTTTAAAATCAAACTTAAAATCACTGCCGTGGTAAAAAATGCCGACCGGTGTCTCGATAATGAGGTTTGCCGTATCCGGCACCGAGTGCGTCATGCGGACAAACGACACGCGATAGGGCCCGATCTGCAGTGTCTCACTGAATTCTACCGGAGTGACCCGCGCTTTAATCTTTGCCTCTTCCAATTTTATATTGGCAAACGCAGCCGTGAGTTTCGTTCCCCACATGGGAATACGGCCAAGCTTCGGATAGAGGTATGCGATTCCTCCGATGTGATCATCATGACCATGGGTAAATACCAGTCCGCGGATATATTGTTTTTTGTCAGCAAGATACCGGACGTCCGGCAACACAAGATCAATACCGTACATTTCCTCATCCGGAAATCCGATACCGCAATCAATAATGAGTATATCGCGAATTTTGCCGTCGTACCGATATTCATACACATACATGTTTTTTGTCACGTTACCCGTCCCGCCAAGCGGGATAATACGGACACTTTCTTTTCCTGAGACTAACTCTCTTTTTTGTCTGTTAAATGGATTAAATTTCATAATTAATAACTTTCTACAAAATCTTTTATATTATTTTCGTCGATGTGGACGTTTGTTCCTTTTCCTTCTACTATCATACGCGCCACCTTACGGCATATGCCGTTTATGGTACGCTCTAAACTCCGGATACCCGCGTCATATCCTAATGGCCGGACGAGCTTGGGCCAGATTGCATCATCAATCGTGAGGTTTTCCCCTCGTAGCCCTGACTGGCGCATGAGCTGGGGCAACACATAGTCTTTGGCGATTTTTGTCTTTTCCTCATCGGTATAGGAAGGCATTTGGATCGGTTCCAGGCGGTCCAACACCGCGGTTGCGATGTGTTCCGTGTTGTTTGCCGTTGCGATAAACAAAACATCGGACAGATCAAACGGATAATCCAAATAATGATCGGTAAATGCCGCGTTTTGTTCCGGATCCAACAGTTCAACGAGCACTCCCATAATGTCTCCGCGCGCGGCTTCCGCCACACGGTCTATTTCGTCCAGAAGTATGACCGGGTTTTTACTGCCGGCAAACCGCAACCCTTTCAGAATAAGCCCTATTTCGGCATCCGGCCGCACGCGCGACTGACCGCGAAGTTCGAGTGCATCGCTCATCCCGCCGAACGGGATACGGACAAAGCGCCTTCCCATAGACTGGGCGATAGATTTGGCAAGCGTCGTTTTCCCCGTACCCACGAGACCAACCAGACACAGGATCGGTGCGCGTCTGGCAAGCATAGCCTGATCTTTATTAAGTTTCAGGACTGATAAATATTCCAAAATACTGTCTTTTACCGGCGTCAGGCCGTAATGATTTTTTTCCAAAATTTCTTTTGTTTTAACCAAATCCAGTATGTCCTCCGTCCTCGTGTTCCATGGGAGATTCACGACCCAGTCGATATACCGGAGCATCTGTTCTATGTGGACGCGGGCGGAAATATCATTTTCCAGCCGGGAAATTTCCTCCAGGTTACTGATAATGCGTGATTCCAAATCACCGGGGATTTTCGACTCTGAAATTTTTTTACGGAGACCTGCCACCTCATCACTCAACTTGGACATATAAAATCATCATACCACATTAAAATCTTCGGGGGCCGCGTCTGAACGGGGGTCTTCCGCCGCCTTCACGACGTTCGCGAACAGGAGTTTTCTTGGCATCTTCACCGAATAACATGGATAAATTAATCCTATGCATATCGTCAACTTCCATGACGCGGACGTGCACTTTTTGGCCGATCTTCACGACATCTTCCGGCTTACTCACGAATCCCGTAGACATTTGCGACACATGCACCATGCCCTCTTTACCGGGAAGAATTTCCACAAATGCGCCGAAGGGCAAAATCCGTTTCACTTCACCCTCAAATTCTTCATCGACCGCAACCTCACGTGTGAGTCCCGTCACCCAGTCAACCGCTTTTTGAACGGCAATCTGGTCAATGCCGGAAATCATCACGGATCCGTCATCCTCAACGTCTACCGTGGCACCCGTCGTTGCGATGATATTGCGGATCATCTTTCCGCCGGGTCCGATAACTTCACCGATTTTCTCAACCGGAATCTTCACGACCTGCACCTTCGGTGCATATTGGGACAGACTCTTTCGGGGGGCGGCAATGACGGAAAGCATTTTTTCCAAAATCTTCATCCTGGCAGTCCTCGCCCGTTCAAACGTTCCTTCGATAATCTCGTCCGTGATCCCGTCAATTTTCATATCCAGCTGAATGGCGGTAATGCCGTTTTTGGTCCCGGCAACTTTAAAGTCCATATCGCCGGCAAAATCTTCAATACCCATGATGTCGGTGAGGAGCACAAATTTTTTCTTATCCGTCATGAGTCCGATGGAAATACCGGCTACCGGTTCTTTAATAGGAACACCGGCATCCATAAGGGCGAGTGTGGAAGCACAGGTAGACGCCATGGATGTGGAGCCGTTTGAAGACATAACTTCGGAAACCAACCGGATTGTGTACGGGAATTCTTCCTCAGCCGGAATAACGGACAACAGTGCCCGTTCCGCAAGTGCCCCGTGGCCTATTTCGCGGCGGCTGGGCGTTCCCACGCGGCCTGTTTCTCCGACGGAATACGGCGGCATGCTGTAATGATGGATATACCGTTTTGATTCTTCTCCGGTCGGGCTCTCGATAAGCTGTTCCAAAGAAGGTGTACCCAAAGTCGCAACGGTTAATACCTGTGTCTGACCGCGCGCAAATACCGCACTGCCGTGAGTTCTGGGTAATATGCCGACGTCAGCGGCGAGCATCCGGACTTCATCAATTTTTCTTCCGTCAAACCGTTTTTCTTTTGTAAGAATATTGTCGCGGACCTGTTTTTTAAACAGCGCGTCAAGTGCCTCTTCTATCGCTTTTTGCGTATAGTCTTTGCCGTACGCCTCTACGATGGTTTTGGCGAGTGCTATGACTTCATCCCCGCCGAATTCTTTTTCCGCTTTCTTGGCAAATGCCGATTCCATTTCCTTTTTGTAGTCTTTGACAATTTTTGTTTTTAACTCTTCCGCTTCTGTTGCCGCCGGAGCCGTAATTTTTGTTTTTCCTACTTCTTTAACCAATTCTTCAATAAGACCAATTATCTTTGCGTTGGCATCCTTCGCCATAATAACGGCTTCTTTGACCGTTTTTTCCGGAGTTTCACAGAATCCGCCCTCAAGCATCATAACCTTGTCGCGATTGGATGCAACGACAAAATCAAAATCACTGATTGCCTGTTCGGAAATACGCGGATTAACGATCAACGTTCCCTCGCCGTTTGCCTCGCCGCCAGGCGGGTCGGCATGCACATAACCCATCCGCACACCCGATACCGGTCCGTTCCACGGGATGGGAGAAATGGCAATGGCAGCAGACGTAGCAACCAGTCCCATCACGTCCGGATCATTTTCTCCGTCAACGGATAAAACAGTAATAATCACCTGGACGTCATGTTTGTAGGATTTGGGGAACAAAGGACGGATCGAACGGTCAATGACGCGCCCGGCCAAAACCGCGTCATCGGAGGGCCTGCCTTCACGCTTTACCCAACGGGATCCTTTGATTCTGCCTCCGGCATAAAGCCGCTCGACGTATTCAACGGAAAGCGGAAAATAATCCAGTGTGGTTTCGCGGCTCGATGCGGTGACGGTGGCAAGTACCATCGTGTCGCCGTATCGGGCTAACACTGCAGCCGAAGCTTGTTCGGCAAACCGGCCAACCTCTAAGGAAAGTGTTCTTCCGCCTACTTCAATGGATTTCTTAACGATTTTTTTTGACATGAAATTTACTTTGGGGAAAGTGGGAAGTGGGATAAAATGTTCGTTTGATCATTCAAACGTACGTTCCATCACACTTCTTTCTATTCCCTAATTTGTATTATACCAGAACTTTCTTTATTTTCCTAATCCGAGCTTGGTTGCAATATCCTTGTACCGTTTGGCGTCTTTCTTGTTGAGATAATTTAACAGCCGTCGGCGCTTCGAAACAATTCCCAATAAACCCCTGCGTGAATGATTATCCGACGGATTTGCTTTCAGGTGGCCGACGAGCTTCTCAATACGGGCTGTCAACAGCGCCACTTGAACTTCCGGACTCCCCGTATCACCCTCTTTGACCTGATACTTGGCAATCACTTCCTGTTTTTCCTCGCTGGGCGCGGGAACAGCAACCTCGACAACTTTTTTAGCTGGTTTGGCTGTTTTTGTGGTTTTTGCAGCTACTTTCACTACTTTCTTTTTCGTGGCCATATAAGTTCAAAACGGAGCATTTTCGCGCTCCAATGCGGGTATTTTAGCACAAATGGTTCTTTTTTTCAACCGACAAACTGAAGGAAGTTAAATCAAATTAGAGCTCTTGTAAATTTTTGGTTTCAACCAATCAGGAGGTGTCTCGACCATTGGTTTTTTAGACTCAACAACCGGCGCGGTAGCGGTTTCCACGGTCGGCACTTCTTCGGCACCTGCCGGTTTCCAGAAACGTTTTCCGCCGGCCTTCAGGCACGCGGCCGCTAGTTCAAACGCCTGCGCGCCGACATGGGTAGACTGGAACGCATTGGTGGCACTATACAGAGCATTCAGGATATTGGTTGCGATATCCGTCGTCAGCCGCACTCCGATACCCGATAAAAACTGCGAAATGACTTCTGCAGTAGATGAGACTTCCGGATCAACAATATTTATCTGCCCATACAGGGCATTGTTCGGATGCCGGTCGATATTCATGATGGTCTTATCGGAAAATAATTCCTTATTCTCCTCGAAAACTTTTTTCAATCCCCCGAGATGAATCGTATCCACGGAAAAAATAAGGTCTGCCGTCGTCCCGCTATTAGAATAATGAACCTTATCCTGGGAAAATCCGGCATGTCCGGTACGGGGCTCGATAACGAGATTAAATTTGTTGCCTTCAATATTGTAGCTGACTTTTTCTATAGACCCTTCCTCATAATCAAGGGAAATAATAAAGTTTTTGCGGGAAAGGTCAGCCGCAAATTTATTGACGCCGACGAAGCCCGACATTTCAACCGTCATGACATCGGGACAGACGATGCTCACTTTTTTCCCGAGGCTTTCCAGGCCCAGAAATAACGCAAGGGAACTGCCGATACTGTCAAACGTCGGATGCTCGTGGGTAACGATTAAAACATTCTCGGATTTATCTAAAAGGTCTTTTACTTTTGTGATGTCCTGTTGTATATCCATAGTATTCTCAAATTTGGGGCAGCCTATAACGTAGTTTATGTTGTTACGGCGATTATAGCATCTTGAAGCGCAAAATCAACTTTTTTGTCAAACAGGATGCCGCATTCGACACCGACCCTGTCCACTTTTGTTGTATCTTCTTTACCTTTACGGATGGATTTAATCTTTGCGCGGGCGATTTCAGCCTCGGCACGCATAACGCGAACGGTGTCCCCGCGGGCCAAACGCCCTGAAATGAGCTTTGTGCCGGCAATCCGGGACTTTTCAAACGGAAACTCTGCAATCACCGTCCCGACGCCCAATTCCCGCTCAATCGCAAGTACTTCTTTGAGACCCGACACCACTTCGGTAAGTTCATCCAGCAGTTCATAAATAATGGTGTACACGCGGAATACCACTTTTTCTGCAGTTGCCAATTTTTCAACAGACGGCGGACATTTGACGTTGAATCCCACAATGATCGCTTTTGCGGATTTGGCAGTCAGGACATCCGTTTCACTGATTTCCCCCACCCCGCCGGTCACGAGCTCCACCTGTTTAGGAAGTGCCGCGATGATGGCTTCCATGGATCCGGCCGTATCTACCTTCAGAATGACGGTCAATTTCCGGCCTTCCTGCTCGGCCACGGGTTTGAGCCAGTCAGGCAGATTCTCAGCGGAAAGGGGAACTTCTTTCACTACTTCTTTTACCTTCTCTTCTAAATAAACATCAGTACGAAGAACCGATCCGACGGCAGGAAGCGAGGTAAACCCTAACACTTCTACCGGCCGCGCCGGGCCCGCAAGAGCGACTCCTTTCCCGTATTCATCAAACATAGCCCGGACCCTCGCAACCTGCTTTGCGCCTTCAAAAAGAAGCGTACCGAATTTCAGTGTTCCTTTTTTCACCACGACCGTCGCGACCATTCCCTTCCCCTTATCCAACCGGGTTTCAACGACGACCGCCTCAAGGGGAGCCGCGGGCGCGAAATCCAATCCCTTCATGTGCGCAACCAGAGTGATAAGTTCCAGAAGTTCCGGCACGCCGCGACCCTGTTTTGCCGACACAAGGGCCACGGGAATATCCCCGCCGAATCCTTCAACCTGCACGCCGTTTTTAGCTAAGTCGGACGTAACTTTATCAGGCATCGCCGTCGGCAAATCAATTTTGTTCATAACGACGATCATCGAAGCGCCGGATGCTTTAATCTGTTCAATGGATTCTTTCGTTTGGGGCATCACGCTGTCGTCGGCGGCAACCACCAAAAGTGCGATATCTGCTATATTCGCCCCGCGGCTGCGCATTTTGGCAAACGCCTCGTGTCCCGGAGTATCGATGAACGTAATATTGTGTATTTGGTAGGCACCTATATGCTGGGTGATGCCGCCATGTTCGCGGGCCGCGACATTACTTTTCCGGATCGTATCAAGAAGTGTGGTTTTTCCGTGGTCAACGTGGCCCAACACCGCGACAATCGGCGGCCGTGAAGGTGCTGCAATTTCCGTTTTCTTTTTCTTCATAATAAATGACAGCCCGGTGTCTCATACAACGGGAGTTTCAACTACTGCTTTTTCTTCAACAACAGGAAGCCCTGCCTCGCCGGCTGGCGGACCTTTTCCTCTGATATCAATTTTCCATCCTGTTATTTTTGCAGCTAATCGGACGTTTTGTCCGTCCCGACCGATGGCCAAAGAAAGCTGATCTTCGGGAACCAACACTTCCGCTGATTTTTTCTCTTCGTTGAGAGAAACTTCCATGTCTTTGGCCGGAGCCAGCGCAGACATGATAAAGACCTTCGGGTCATCGCTCCACTGGATAATATCTACTTTTTCCTGGCCTCCTAATTCGCTGATAACCCCCTGCACGCGTACGCCTTTTTGCCCGACGCAGGAACCCACAGGATCCACGCCCGGCTGTTTGGAAAATACGGCTACTTTTGTGCGTCCGCCGGCCTCACGCGCGATAACGCGGAATTCGACAGCTCCCGAGGAAACTTCCGGCACTTCCCGTTTAAAGAGTCCTTCGACCAATCCTTTATGGGCACGGGAAACGATAATTTCGTTGCCGCGCATGGTTTCGCGGATTCCTTCGACATAAAATGTCAGCCGCTGGTTAAGGTGATACCGCTCTCCCTGGCTCTGTTCCGATACCGGCATGACCGCCTGGGCCCGTCCGATGTCCACAATGATGTTCGGGCCGTCAAACCGGAGCACCATCCCCTGTACAATTGAGCCTATTTTTGTCTGGTAATCCGCCAATACCGATTGTTTTTCCGCTTCCCTAATCCTCTGGAGAATGACCTGTTTGGCGGTCTGGGCGGCAATGCGGCCGAATCCCGGAGGGGTAATGTCTTTGCCGTCTTTGGAAATTTTAGCCTCGCCGGTATCGGGATTGAGGTCTACCTTATACTGTTCAAGCTCTGTTACTTCTGTGATGCCTCCGCCGTAGTCTTTCCGGTAGGCGGCCAGTATGGCGGCTTTAATGGTTTCGACAACCACGTTCGGATCAATGCCGCGTTCGGTCGCGACCTGATTCAATGCTAAGCTGAATTCACTCTTTACTGTTGCCGGCATATGTTTATAAAAAAAGGCGGGTCTCCCCACCTATCCTTTCTCTAATCTTATACAGTATTATAACACGATTTAGCTTCCCGTCAACCGCGCTCTAATTCTTCCAATAACTCCTTCTGCCTGCGCGTAAGTCGTGTCGGTACGTGAAGCTGGATGCGGACGTACTCGTCCCCGCGACCGCTCCCTCGGACATGCGGCACGCCTTTGCCGTGAAGACGGATGAGTGTTCCGGGCTGGACTCCCGGCTGGATACGGATCTTAAGCGGCCCGTCGATTGTGGGCACATCAACGACCGCACCAAGGGCGGCCTGTGAGAACGTAATTTCGTGCTCAATAATGAGATCGTCGCCCTCGCGTTTGTACTGTCGGCTCGGTCTCACTTCTAAAACTATTTCAAAATCATCAAACCGGATACGGGAGCCGGTATCCACGCCCGCGGGAATTTTAATAGTCTTTTTCATCGACCCGTCACCTGCTTGTCCACGGGGTAAATGAACTTCTTTCGTTGCACCGCGCACGGCATCCATAAAATCGATACTGAGTTCATATGCCTGACGCGATTGTCTGCGTGACGTTCTTCCCCCGAATCCACCCCCGAAAAATTGTTCAAAAATCTCAAACGGATCGATAAAATCCTCGCCGCCAAACGGATTGCCGCCACCTGTTGAGTAATACGTAAACGGCCCCTGTTGGAATCCGCCGCTGTACGGATTTTGTCCTGCCCCGGGTTGAAACGGAGCGTGACCAAATTGATCATATTGCTCTTTTTTCTTAGAATCAGACAGGACGGCGTAGGCTTCGTTTATTTCCTTGAATTTTTCGTTGGCATTGGCGGCTTTATTCCGGTCCGGGTGCCACTGCAGCGCGAGCTTGCGGTACGCGCTCTTAATCTCCGCAGGAGTTGCGGATTTCGTCAATCCCAGAATCTCGTAGTAATCACGCTTTGTTGCCATATCATAGCGTGATTAGCTAACCACTTCCCCTTCTTCAACTTTTTTATCATCCTTTTTCTCTTCTGCCTTGGGCTGTTCTCCGGGCGGGGCGCCGGTGGGAGCCTGATCTGCCTGTTTTTCCTTATACATCGCCTCTCCTACTTTCTGGACCGCTTCGGAAAGCTCATTCGTTTTGGTTTCCAGCTCTTCTTTGCTCCCTGTATCCAAAATTTCCTTGAGCTCTTTTATTTTTTCCCTCACCGCCGTCTTATCATCCGTTGCCTTATCACCCGAATCTTTCAGGGTTTTTTCGGCAACATAGATGGTGTTGTCCGCCTTATTACGCGCTTCAATTTTATCTTTCTTTTCCGTATCCATGGCGGCATTGGCTTCGGCTTCCGCTTTCATTTTTTCAACTTCCTCTTTAGAGAGACCTGTTGAATTGGTGATCCGGATATTGCTTGCCTTGCCGGTCGCCTTGTCTTTGGCGGCAACGTTTAAAATACCGTTGGCATCAATATCAAACGTCACCTCAACCTGCGGAACTCCCCTAGGCGCCGGGGGGATTCCCGAAAGAATAAACCTACCCAAAGACTTATTGTCCGCGGCCATCGGCCTCTCTCCCTGGAGGATATTTATTTCAACCGACGTCTGGTTATCCGCGGCAGTCGAATAAATTTCGGTTTTACTCGTCGGGACCGTGGTATTTCTCGTAATCATCGGCGTCGAAACTCCGCCTAATGTTTCAACGGAAAGCGTCAGGGGCGTCACGTCCAAAAGGACGACGTCTTTGACTTCGCCGGTTAAGACTCCCGCCTGAACTGCGGCTCCGACTGCGACCACTTCATCCGGATTAACGGATTGGTTGGGCGTCTTACCGAAGAAATCCTTGACCGTCGACACAACCTTCGGCATGCGTGTCATACCTCCGACCAAAACAACCTCATCAATATCTTTGATGGTTTTCTTGGCATCGGCGAGACATTTCTTTACCGGATCGATAGACTTGGTGATCAGATCACCGACTAATGACTCCAGCTTTGCCCGCGTGATTTTCATCACCAGATGCAGCGGTCCGTTCTTCCCCTGCGTAATAAACGGCAGGTTAACTTCCGTCTCCATGGAACTTGAAAGTTCTATCTTTGCTTTCTCTGCCGCGTCTCTAATGCGCTGCAGTGCCTGCGGATCTTTCCGTAAATCCACGCTATTGTCTTTCTTAAACTCATCGGCGATATAGTCCAGAATCCGCTTATCAAAATCGTCGCCGCCCAAATGCGTGTCCCCGTTGGTGGCTTTTACTTCATACACGCCGTCGCCCAGTTCCAGAATGGAAATATCAAACGTCCCGCCCCCAAGATCGTAGACGGCAATCGTATGCGCGTTTTTCTTGTCTAAACCATAGGCCAATGCTGAGGCGGTCGGTTCATTGACAATCCGCATCACTTCAAGGCCGGCAATTTCCCCTGCCTGTTTGGTCGCCTGGCGCTGGGAATCATCAAAATATGCGGGAACGGTAATGACGGCCTGCGTCACGGTTTCTCCGAGATATTTTTCGGCGTCTGCTTTAATTTTGGCGAGCACTTTAGCGGAAATTTCCTGCGGCGTGAATTCCTTACCTTCCACGACAACAACTGCCATGCCGTTTTTGCCGGCTTTGATGGTGTACGGCAATAACTTCATGTCCGTCTGAACGGACGGGTCAGAGAATTTGCGGCCCATGAGCCGTTTGACGGAAAAAATCGTATCCTGGGGATTTAAGATTGCCTGATGTTTTGCAACATCTCCGACTATATTTTTAATGGGATCCACGACTGACGGGAACACGTTTCTCCCTTCCAGCGAGTGGATGACCTTCGGGGCTCCCCCCTCCATGACGGCGACACATGAATTTGTTGTCCCCAGATCAATACCGATAATTTTGCTCATAATTTGCCTCCTTTACCAACTTTTACTTGTGCTATACGTACTATTTTATCGTGCAACCGGTATCCCGGCAATAATTCCTCAACAACGATGTTATCAGCTCCCGCCACGACTTCTATACATTCCATCCTGTGCGGGTCAAATGGTTTACCGATTACTTCAATTTTCTGGACGCCCTGCTCCGATAACACCGCATATAATTCTTTGAGCGCCAATTCCAATCCTGGATCTTTTACATGTGCGGATGTTTTCGTCAGAGTATCCAATACAGGCAGTAAACGAGCTGTTATCGCCTCTGCCGAATATTTCCTCATTTCCTGTTTTTCCGTTTGTGTCCGTTTTTCCAGGTTCTGGTAATCGGCCAGTGCCCGCAGGTATTTTGATTTCCAATCAATAACCGGTTCTTCGTTCTTCTTTTTCATTAGTTACCAGCTCCGTGTAAATTCTCCGATGAGCCCTCCCATATACCGCACAAACGGAATCACGGTCGAATAATTGAGCCGGGAAGGTCCGATAACGCCTATCGCTCCTGAGACGTGCGGCGAACTGAATTTTTCAAATACAAATCCGCATTGTGAGAGGACGCTGCGGGCGGCAATTTCCTCTCCTAAAAATATATCAAACATATCTGTGTCGCGCCCCAGAAGCTCCGACCAAAATCCGAACTGATCGAGTGTCGCCAGTAAATGGTGCGTCAGTTCATAGTCATAAAACTCCGGCATGTCCAGCAGATTTGCGGCGCCCGCATAGTACAAATCTCCGTCTTTTGTTGCCGTAAGAGCGAGAGTTTTCGTTTTTTCCGCCAGGGTTTTGGTTGCCTCGCGAAGGAGTTTGTCCACTTCCTGACGGTATTCCCAGATTTTTTCTTTGACCGCCACTTCGTCTGCCACCGACATATCTTTGGTTTTCATGAGATGGTCGACGTAATAGCGCATCGCCGCGGGTGTGGGGCTGCGTCCCGCACTGGTATGCGGCTGATTGAGCATTTTAAGCTCGGTCAACCGCATCATTTCATTGCGGATCGTGGCAGGTGATACGCCGAGGTTGTATTTTTTATCCAACGTCTCCGAACCCACCGGTTCTGCGGTGTCAATATATTCCTCAATAATTGCTTTAAGGATTTGTATTTGGCGCGGCGATAAGTCTTTTACCGGATCCATAATTAGCAGTAATATACAACGAGTGCTAACACTTGTCAATACCTCATACTCCTGTAATAATGGGTTTACGGATGAAAAAAGTGTTCCTGTATATTGTTATTGGATTACTGCTTTTGGGGATACCCGCCACGATATACTTTTTGGGTCAACAGCGGGATATCAGGACCCGTGCCGCACCGGTAACCACCCTCACCCTCACGCCGGC
Source organism: Candidatus Gottesmanbacteria bacterium (assembly GCA_963701185.1). Lineage (GTDB taxonomy): Bacteria > Patescibacteriota > Microgenomatia > UBA10105 > UBA927 > XYB1-FULL-47-11. The sequence continues at coordinate 967,467 of OY969569.1, read as the reverse complement.
TGTACAAACAGTCAAAGTGGGAGACAATTTCAAGCTCAATGTAGATATAGACCCGGCAACAAATCAGGTCATCTCCGCTAATATATACCTCACATATGATCCGGCAAAACTTGAGGCAAAAACGATTACGAACGGAAGCAGCGCCCCAAGAATACTGAACTCCGGCGTTATAGAGAACGGCACCGTTTCAATTAAAGTTGGAGCCGCCAGCAATGCACAGCCGATCGTCACCCGCGGCACAATCGCCGTCATCACATTTACGGCAAAAGAGGCTACAAATACTATTACACCGACGGATGTTGGGTTTGCATCCAATACATTTGTCGGAGGACTTAATGAGCCCACGACAGATGTACTGGTCGGCACGACACCTGCAAAAATTACCGTCACCGGAACCAATACAAACGGCACCAACTTTACACCCGAAGGTCCTACAGCGACGCCGACGGCAACCGTGACTCCGATATCGACGCCGACGGCAACCGTGACTCCGATATCGACGCCGACGGCAACCGTGACTCCGACACTCATACCGACATTGACCATAACTCCTCCTGCATCGGAGAGCGCGCAAGCAACGGCATCGACAACGGCATTACAAATCCTTTCGCCGGAAGAAAACGCTGATGTAACAACACCCCAACCTCTCATCAGCGGAAAAGCGACTCCGGGCAGTACAGTTACTATCGTTATCCATTCCGATACGGGAATAACCGTGACTGTTACCGCCGACGCAAACGGCAACTGGGTCTATACTCCCACCACTCCATTGGATTCCGGCCCCCATAGCGTTGTTGCCAGTACTCAGGACGCTGCGGGTTCAACGCAAACGGCAACAACAACATTTGTCGTTGCTGGCGCAACAGGGGCCGGTGCCACCGAGAGCGCCGTTCCTATTTCCGGAAACATCCAGACCACGCTGCTCATCATAGGTTTGGGAATAATATTTATCTTGTCAGGGGTATTTGTATGGCATTTTTGACACAACGCACCCAGCCGAAAACGATATCTATCGTTTCCGCCTTAGCATTACTCGTCTTTTTGCCGCTTATGTTGCTCGCGGTCCAAAATATCGCCGTGCTTATTACCCGGGCAACCGGTACTCCGGCCAATATCACTGTTGATACCAAAGCGGTTTTGGAACCTATCAATACAAATTTTTATCACGCATTTTCTCAGGGTGGCGAAGAATCCAAAGACATGCTTGCGCCGGTTGTTTCTGATGTTCGCGCGCTCAAGCCGAAAGTCATCCGCCTGGACCATCTCTACGACCTTTATAATGTCGTCGGACGCAGTGGCACAGGATTAACATTTGATTGGACACGCCTGGACGCAGCCGTTAACTCTATTCTTGCGACCGGCGCCGAACCGGTCCTTGCACTTTCTTACATGCCATCGGTTATCGCCAAAGATGGCGTCATTATCAATCCACCCAATGACTGGAATGAGTGGGCGCTTGTCGTCCAGAGGACGATCGAACATTACAGCGGACGCTCGGAAAAAAATATCAGCGGCATCTATTATGAAGTGTGGAATGAGCCGGACCTTGCGCAATTCGGCGGCTGGAAATACTACGGCAACAAAAATTATCTGACTCTTTACCGCTATGCGTCGATCGGAGCTAGTAATGCACAGGGCGTCAATACGTTTTACCTTGGCGGACCTGCAACAACGGGATTGTACAAAGAATGGATGACTGCCCTCGTGGAGAGCGGGAACAGGGTGAATTTCCTTAGCTGGCATACGTATCAGGCCGATCCCAAGGTCTATGATAAAAACCAACGTGATGTCATGAACTGGTTAATGCCGTACGCTAATTACACGCTGATTCCGCTTCTTGTCACGGAGTTCGGATTTACCGGGGATAAAAGTACGCTCTATGGCACTCAGTATGCGGCGGCTCATGCGGCAGCGGTTATCCGGCAACTGATTACCGGCGGCCCCATGTACCTTTTCTCTTTCCAGCCCGTTGACGGACCCAATCAGCAAAACGGGTCCGGCTGGGGACTTATTACCAATCCCGACAACGGTCTTACCAAAAAGCCGCGGTATTACGTCTACAATTTTATCGATGCCATGGCCGGCAACCGCCTCGCCCTCTACGGCGAAGGGACATGGGTCACCGGGTTTGCCAGCGTCAATAACGATGTCGTCCGGACGTTCTTAGTGAATTTTGACCGGAACGGCTCCCACACGGAAAATGTCCCTGTTACCTGGGAAAATCTGGATCCGGGTACCTATACCCTGCGCCGACGGTATCTCTTCGGCACGGACACCAAAACAACGGAAATCGCGACGACATCTGCCATGACGAAACAAATATTCATGTCTGCTCAAAACGCGGTGATCCTTGAGTTAACAAAACAGACCCCATGAATCTACGAAATTTTGTCCTGAATGCCGCCGTTGATGACTTCGTTGACCGGCTCAAGGAGGACTGCTTTGGGTCTTCGGACGCGACGAATTAATGTAATGAAAGACTTCACTTCGTTCACGTCAAATACCCATGCCAGGAGCAAATAGGTCAAAAGACCCGCTCCCCCTGCGATTCCGGTTAAAAGAAGCAAACCGATCGTCCGCGTGGTATCAAATACCAACTGATCAAACAGTTTGAGCGGAAAATAGACGGCAACACCGGCAACCACGGCGGCGATAAGCATTTTACCTGCAGGAATGAATAATTCCGTTTTAGAAAACCCGCCGACTTTTTTATCCAATACGATATAGAGTATGAACGCGTTTATTATGCTGGCAATCGACGTTGATAACCCCAGGGACCAAACCGGCAGTCCGAGCACTTTAATAAAAATAAGACTTAACCCCGTGTTGGTGAGAATTGAAGCAATACTTATTTTGACGGGTGTTTTTGTATCATACAGTGCGTAAAATCCGCGCGCAAGCACGTTGACGATCGATTGAGCAAAAATGGAAAGAGAAAACATTGATAATGTTATACCGGTTAACACCGTCGCCTCCCAATCAAACCGCGCGGCCCCAAACACTAACCGGACGACGGGAATGCGAAGTACAATAAACAGCGCCGACGCGGGAAGTACAAAAAACAAAATCTGATGAATTGCAGACATGACGGATGTTTTAAACTCCCCCTTGTCTTCTTTCGCAGATGCCGCAGAGAGTGTAGGCAGTGCCGCCTGAGCCACACTGACTCCAAATAGCCCGACCGGCAATTGCTGGAGCTGCTGGGCAAAATTAAATACCGTCACCATACGCGCTCCCAACAGTGATGCCAACATAAGATCTACCGTACTGTCGACTTGTGATACCGCAAGACCAAGTGTGCGCGGACCGATAAGCCTGAGTACTTCCCTGACGCCTTTGTGCTTCCAGTCAAATGCCATCCGATGCCGGTATCCGACCATCATGACCAGCGGCAGTTGGATGAGCATAAACAATCCTCCTCCGATCCCGACGCCGTATATCGGAGCAAATAGTCCGTACGCGGGCGTGAGGGTAATAATGCCGATAATGATGCCGACGTTGTACACAACCGGTGCAAGAGCCGGAACCAGAAAGAGATTATACGATTGTAAAATTCCCGTAAAAAAATTCCCGATAAGAAGCGGCAATACCTGGAATAGAATCATAAAACGCGTATACTCTGCCATGCGTGTCACCTGAACAGGAGAAAAACCCGGCGCTAAAAAGTGGGAAAGCTGATTGGTAAAAAGCAGCAGCGGAATTGCCAAAATGATAAGAATAACAGTGCTCATGTTGATGAGTGTTGCCGCGATATCAAACCCTTCTTTCTCATTACGTTCCGTCAGATACCGGGTAAATACGGGAATAAACGCGCTGGTGAGGGCACCCATCACCAATAATTCAAATATGAGATTCGGAAGCCGGAATGCCGCAAAATACACGCCCAACTCGTCGGGGGCAAACCGGGCGTTGAGCATGCGGTCCCGAACGAGTCCCAGGACCCGCGATGTAAATACCATGGAGATTAATATGAAGGCAGCCGATCCGATCGTCTGCTGTCTTTTAGAAAACAACCCCAAAAAACGCTTCATCCTGTTTATTATAGCTATTATTTCTTTTTTTTGTTATACTTACCCGCATGCCGATTACCAAACAAGCAGAAAAAAAACTGCGGCACGACCGCAAAAGAACTACTGAAATACAGCGCGCTCGTGTTGCACTCCAAAAACTGGTCAAATCCATGCGCAAAAAACCGACGCAAAAATCATTAATACTGGCGTTTTCCGCGCTGGATAAAGCGGCAAAAACGCATGTCATCCACAAAAATAAAGCCGCACGATTGAAATCCCGTCTTTCCAAACTCCTCGCCAAAAAGTAAAACTGGTGCTGGGGTAACCAGCTTGCTATACTGGTTATATGACTGCCAATGAACCTCAAGTCAATCTGATCGGTGAAGAGGAAATGGAACATTCTCCGACCGGCAGGATCGTCATGTGGGCGGTCACGTATGGACGCTACATCATGATCGGCACTGAAATCATCGTCCTATTGGCATTTATTTCCCGCTTCAGCTTAGACCGAAAACTTACGGACCTCAATGAAGAAGTGGCGCAAAAACAGGCAATCATTGATGCCAATCACGACTTTGAAACGCAATTTCGGACGCTTCAGGATAAGCTGGCAAAAGCGCAGATGCTTCTAACAGCTCCGCCGGTAACCAACAATTCGCTTGCTACCATCGAAACAATGCTGCCCGTTGATACCCGTTTAGGAACACTGAGAATTACGGAGGAGATGGTTGTCGGAGACGTCGTTGCCAATACAACGACCGGATTTGCGAATCTTGCTGCAAATCTTCAAGCCTCACGCATATTCAGTCACGTGGAAATAGGAGATGTCAACCGAAGTCCAACGACCGGCATACAATTTACGTTTACCGGCACGGCACTCGGAGCAAAGAAAGGTAAGTAATCATGGTATTCGATTATAAAGAAGAATACAAACGATATAAACGGTATTACCAGTCGTTGGAACCGGCATTCCAGAAACCAGAGACCCGTGCATATACGGCAATTATTTTTTCGTTCCTTGTGGTCTCCCTTTTCGGGTGGTATGCAATCCGTCCGACCATGCAGACAATTTTTACGCTGAGGCGGGAAATTGCCGATAAAATCGACCTCAACAAAAAAATGGAGGATAAAATTTCAGCACTTATTGAAGCACAGGCTGCATACCAGGAGATCGAACCGAGGTTGCCGATTGTAAATCAAGCGCTCCCTGTAACGCCGGACGCCGTACGTGCGGCCCGATATCTCTCGGCTCTTGCGGCTGATTCGCGGGTGACAATCAATACCATAGGCATTTCATCTATCCCGCTTATTCCCGGCATGGGGCCGGGAATGTCACAAGCAACAGCGTCCGATAAGTTCGGAAATTTTCCGATAGCCATCTCCGTAACCGGGGCATATCCGAATGTGAAAAATTTTACCAATGGAATAGTGAATTTACGCCGGATCATGCAAATAACTTCACTGTTTTTTTCTCCCGTACGCGCAACGGCAACTTCCGCCTCGGGCAGCGCAACCCCTACTGGTACAGATGTGAAACTTGATCTAAAATTGAAATTGTTTTATTTATCGCAATAACAATGAAAACACCATCAATCTCACCGGGAAATGATCGGGATTTATTACTCATATCCGTATTTACTTTTTTCACGGTTACCCTCTGGGTATTTTTTGAAGTGTTAAAAACCGTCAAAACGACAACCGTTGCCCCGCAAACAACCCAAAGTATCATTCCGTTATCTCCAAAACTCGATTCCCAGGTTATACAAATGATCGAAACAAAAAAACAATATTAACATTATGCGGTTCCCGAACAAAATACCCACGATCGTCGGAATACTCATGGTTATTCTCATTGTCGGGGGAATTGCAGCCGGATCCGAATCCTTTGTACGTACTGTCACAACTGCTTCAGGATCTATCCAGCCGGCGAACGTCCAAATAACAAACGTCTCCGATACAACGTTTACAGTGTCATGGATAACCGAGAGTCCCGCCACCGGTGCATTATCCGTCTCCACTCCCCGCGGGACCCAAGTAGTATTTGATGAGCAAGACTCTAAAGAACAGGAGAAGTATCTCACGCACAGTGTGACCTATCGCACGGCCGCATCGGACACGGATTACAACTTTACCATTCTTTCCAATGGCAAAAAAAACCTTAACGGTACTATTCCGTATAAAGTACGCACAGGGCCACTCCTCACAACCGCAAGCGGGAATCTGGAACCTGCATACGGTACGATCATTTCTGAGTCAAATCAGCCGGTAAAAGGCGCACTCGTCTATCTCACGCTGGAGGGCGGACAAACACTCTCAGCCATCAGCAAGCCTTCCGGCACATGGCTCATCCCCTTGAATCTCGTAAGGACCGCGGATTTTACCGGTTATTTACCTGTCACGGACCGGATGACGGAAACAATTATTGTCCGATACAACAGCCTAACTACGAATGCACTCACCGACTCGCTTAACGATTCTCCGGTTCCACCTATGACTCCCGGAAAAACCTACGATTTCCGCAAGCTCACAGCTCAAGCACCCGGAAAAAACCTAACGCTTGTCCCCACGCCGCAAACCCAAAAATCCGCAGCCTCTGCAGTATTGGGGACAACAAATACGAAATCTGCCAATACCGTTTCCCTTGTTATACCGGCTGAGGGAGCCGCATTGCCCACCACGTTTCCGCTTATTCAGGGAACCGGTATCCCCGGCAAAACCGTCTCACTGGTTATCGGCATCACCAATCCCATTGGGGATACCACGATTGTCGGCGCGAGCGGTGTGTGGAGTTACACGCCGAAAAAACCGCTGCCGGCGGGGCGTCAAAGCGTCACGATGACAACAAAAAATCGGGAGAATAAGCCGGTTGCCATTACCCATATGTTTGAAATACTTAAAAGCGGCACGCAGGTACTGGGCGATGCTACACCGTCTGCCACTCTCGCGCCCATCATTACCCCGGTGCCGACGGCAACTATATCAGCAACACCAATAGCTACCATATCGGCAACCCCAACATCCACACTTGCCGCACAAGAAGTTCCCGCCAGCGGCAACCAGCTTCCCACTATTATGTTGTTGCTATTGGGTGTCGGGTTGATGATCGGAGGCGCAGTTGTATTAGTTAAATAGAAGGGTATTGACTCGTGCTGATATACCCTCTAATCTGAATATAGACGTAGAAAACGCTGTTATGTGCGTATCTTGTTTTTACGTTAGAAATTAGAATTTAGAATTTATTAAAAATATGGCTGATATTTTAGATGCTGCTCAATCAAATACACCAGCTCCACCGCCACCCGCGGCGCCTATGGAACCCCCGCCTCCGCCGATTCCTTCTTCAGAATCCATGATTCCTCCCGCCCCACCGGCAACAAGTATTGATTCTCTCATTATTCCTCCGCCGGAACCACCGCTTACTTCTCCCCCGCCGCCGGCTACTGAACCTCCTCCGGAAAAGCCAAAAAAGAAATCACGGCTCGGCGTTCTTATTGCGGGACTGTTGATTTTAGCAATTACGATTCCAATTCTCACCGTTTTTGTGCGGCAGCAAGTCGAAATCCGAAGCAGAGCAGCCACTTTTTCCGGTTGTACCGGCTCACCACCTCCAAACTGTTATGTGCAAGGCTACCTCATAAAAACATGCAACTTAAGAGATGAAGCAAATTGTAAAGCAGTTTCAGCATGCGGATGCACAGCAACCTATTCCGGCGGTACCACTCCAACCCCACCGACGCCTGGATGTAAATCAAATGGATCAATAGTATCCAATGCTGCTTCCTGTTGTAGCGGGTATGCTTCGTACCAAGGATCGTCATTGACGTGCGGACCTGCCCCAAGCCCTCCCCCTCCAGCCTCTACTTCCACACCCACTCCTGCTGGCTGTAAAGCAAACGGGCTCATAGTGTCCGATGCCAATTCTTGTTGTAGCGGGTATGCGGCGTACCAAGGATCGTCATTGACGTGCGGACCTAAGCCTATTCCCACACAAACCTGTATACCCGACGGCCAGTGTATGACCAGTAGTACCGCCTGTTGTGGTTCATCATACAGTGACACCAGTTGTGGTTACTCTATACCGGTCAGGTGCGGAACGTCGTGTAAAGCAAACGGGCTCATAGTGTCCGATGCCAATTCCTGTTGTAGCAAATATGCTTCGTACCAAGGATCGTCATTGACGTGCGGACCCATGCCCACCTCAACCCCTGTGTGTAAAGCAAACGGGCTCATAGTGTCCGATGCCAATTCCTGTTGTAGCAAATATGCTTCGTACCAAGGATCGTCATTGACGTGCGGACCCATGCCCACCTCAACCCCTGTGTGTAAAGCAAACGGGCTCATAGTGTCCGATGCCAATTCTTGTTGTAGCAAATATGCTTCGTACCAAGGATCGTCATTGACGTGCGGACCCGCCCCAACCACGACAGGCACTCCGACGCCCTACTGCATATTTGATAATTACGTATCCCAATGTGTCGGAACAGAGCTATGTGATGTTCCGGTCGGCGAAATGGGGTGGTTGAATTCCAGCTGTAATAAGAGCGGAGCGAATATTCCCTCCTGTGCTCTTCCCTATTATTGTACGTCGAACGGTACCTGTATTAAAAATGGCACGTGTACGCCAACGGGTATGACAAACAAAAACTGTCATGCTGATGTAAGCTGCGGTGGCGGCGGCGCAAATACACCAACCCCAACTCCTTCGCAGTGTATAAACATCATCGCGTACAAAGACGGAAATGCACTTTCAACTGCGGAGCTTACCGCATTGCATCCCGGCGATATGATTACTCTGGCGTTTGCCCCCGGCGGTGCTGCTACTAAAGTCCATCTCCGTGTCAACGCAGGAGCCTGGAATGAAACAAGCAATAAAAATACGAACGGTCAATTTATCTGGAATTATACACTTGAAAATGTCACAAGCTTTACGATAGAAGCACAATGGTTTGACGGAAGTGTATGGAATTAATATGAATTACTTGAAAAAACACTGGTATTTGTTTATCGTAGTCCTTCTCACCATCGGACTGGCGGTACTTGTGCTGTTAACCAGCGGAAGACTTTCGCAAACCAAACAGGTCGCCCCAACGGTACCCCAACAGCAGCCTAAAGCCGCAGCTTCAGCGTGTACTTTAACATTTAATATTACGCTCACTTCCGGAACTCCTACCCCGACGCCGACAGGAACAGTCACTCCAACGCCTACCCCTACGGCAACCCCCTCGCCGACAGCTACGCCGACACCCAATCCTACGGCAACCCCCTCGCCGACAGCTACGCCGACACCCAATCCTACGGCAACCCCCTCGCCGACAGCTACTCTTGAAATTACGTCAACTCCAACCCCGACGCCTATACCTCCGGTTGGTTGTAACAATACCTGTACGCTGAATACCGACTGTACGAGTGGATTAGTATGTATCGGAGGCTCATGCAGGAACGCATCGTGCACGTCACAAACCGATTGTGTCTGCACGGTGGCCGAAGCCCAGCCGACGCCGAAGATTCCGGTTTCGGGTTCCGGTTTTTCAATCCTGGGAGCGTCAATCATCGGCAGCGGACTTCTTATCCTTCTTCTGGGACTTGCGTTATAACGCAAAAATTTACCAATTAATACTGGAATCGGCTTTGCTTTATTAACCTTTTGACATCCCAACGTGTGAAAAAGCTATCATGTTCAATATCACTTTAATTGCTCTTTTATGTAGCTGTGTATGTCCTCCCAACTTGCCTGTGGTGTTAAAACATACAGGTTGTTATACAAATACACCGGGGGATTTTCCAATAATTGATCTATGGCTATTTTTTTTATCTGATCCTGTTCTACCGACGCGAATTGTCTGCCCACAGCAAGCGTTTGGGCAATATTTAAATCCATGTCAGTGGCATCGTCCAAAAGCTTAGGAAGTGCCCAGAGACGCGATTGTGTTATCCAAGTCGTCGGGTGAGTGAACCGGTCACGGAGCGCGACCATAATAATCTGCTGGCGGCGGCTCCTGGCAAAATCACTTCCCTCATCTCCTTCCGCATGGCGGCTGCGCACGTAAATAAGAGCACGGGCGCCGTCCATATGCTGTAATCCTGCATCGAAATGAACCGTTTCGTAGACGCAGGCGTTGGTCGGATCCCCGGGACAGTCAGATTGTTCCATGCCGGGCTTCGGGTATTTGGTATCGGTAAACGCCTCCGGCACCACAACATCAATACCACCCAACGCATCGATCACCTTGGTAAAACCGGAAAAATCTATAACCGCCGCGTAATGAATGGGCATCCCGATCACATCCTCCATAATGACTTTCGAAAGTAATAGCCCTCCGCCTTTTTGTTTCAATTCTCCATAATGATATGCAGTGTTTACTTTGTCCTTCAGCGTATCACTCCAGATATCGCGCGGAATCGAAATGAGTGCCACAGTTTTCTTTATCGAATTAAGAGAAAGCACGATAATTGTATCGGTTAAATCAGCTCCCTCGTGCGCCCCACCGCCAATTCCCAGAATAAGTATGTTTGTGCGGCTGTCAGAAGAATCAAGCGCGGATTCGCGCATGAATTGCCAACTCCAGAGAACCGCTTTTGCAGCTAAAAAAAGGAAAAGAATGAATAAGGTAAATGCAATAATTTTTTTCATCGCGCATTCGTTATAAGAGCGGCAAATGTTTTAGCATCCAGGCTCGCACCACCGGGAAGAACCCCGTCAATGGACGGCTGACGTACAAAAGAAGCGACGTTGTCAGCCGTGACGCTTCCACCGTAGATTACCGTCCCAATCTGAAAATTTGCTTTGATATTTGTGATGACCGCGTTGGCATTCTCGGGCGTATCAGATTTACCGGTCCCAATCGCCCAGATAGGCTCATATGCAACAACATCAACATTTTTCGGGATAACTGTACTATCATTGGGGACGCAATAAATAACTTTTAATCCTACGTTCTTTGCCTGTTCAACCTTTTTCGCAAGCATCCCATCCGTCTCGTTAAAATTTTTCCGGCGCTCCGAGTGACCGATAATGACCCATTCGGCAAACTCCTTTATCTGGCGCGCGCTCACTTCGCCGGTGTAGGCTCCATCGCCAAACGTTGACACGTTCTGTGCACCAATAAAGAAAGGCGGGTTTTTTGCTGCAAGAAAACTAAGTACCATATACGGAACGCAAAGAATAACGGTTGTATCACTGTCCCACGTGGCATGAAATGTAGCTATCCAATTTTCTGCTTCCTTAACCGTCTTATTGCTTTTCCAATTCCCGGCAATGATAAGTGATTTCATATGGTACTATTATATGTTATGCAGGACACCCTCCTCAACGACTTAAACCGCGACCAGCAGGCGGCGGTCAAACATACTGATGGACCTGTGCTTATTTTAGCCGGTGCCGGATCGGGCAAAACCCGCGTACTGACGTACCGCGCCGCGTATCTTATCGGCGAAAAACATGTCCCTCCCGCCAACATACTTCTCTTAACATTTACCAACAAAGCAGCCAATGAAATGAAGGCGCGGTTAAAAAAATTACTGGGATCTTCTTCCGTGCCGTTTGCCGGCACGTTTCATGCATTTTGCGTCAGGGTGCTGCGTAGTGAGGGAAAACATATCGGCATCCCGGACGATTTTGTCATTTATGACGAACAGGATCAATTGGATGCAATCCGCGACATTATGAAGCGGTTGGACCTGTCGACGAAAAATTATAACCCCGGAGCGGTGTTGCACACGATCTCTGAAGCGAAAAATGAACTCATTTCGAGTACTGAATATCCGCAATACGCACGCGGATACTTTCAGGAAACGGTCGCGACAGTCTATGTTGAATACCAAAAATTACTTTTCAAAAACCATGCGCTGGATTTTGATGATCTTCTGATTAAAACCGTAGAATTATTTTTGAAACAAAAAGAAATCTTAGGGACATATCAGGAAAAATACCGTTATATTCTCATTGATGAATACCAGGATACGAACAAGGTACAGTATGTCTTAAGCAAGCTTCTCTCGGCCCGATATCGGAATATCTGTGTGGTTGGCGATGCATCACAAAGCATCTACCGCTGGAGAGGCGCGGACTTTCGAAATATCGTCAACTTCAAACATGATTTTCCGGGAGTTGCCGAGTTTCATCTGGAGCAAAACTATCGATCCACGCAAACTATCCTGGACGCCGCTTTCGGGGTGATTTCCAAAAATACCTCGCACCCCATTCTCAAACTCTGGACGGATAAACACGGCGGAGACAAAATTACACTCTATGAAGCACGGACTGAACACGATGAGGCCGCCTTTTTGGTCCAAACGATCCTGCAGGCGAACCGCGTATTTGCGGATTTTGCGGTCCTGTACCGCACCAACGCCCAGTCACGGGTACTGGAGGAAGCATTTTTGCATGCCGGTATCCCGTACGTCCTGGTGGGAGGCACGCGCTTTTATGAACGGAGAGAAATCAAGGATGTCTTGGCTTACCTCCGGCTAATCTCCAATCCGAAAGATACCATTTCGTATCACCGCATAGAAAAATTAGGCAAAGGGAGATTGGAAAAATTCCTCAGTATAAAAATAGTGCCGCTCACCACACTGGAAATTCTTGATCATGTGTTGGACGTTACAAAATACCTTGAGTTATATGATGCAAATGTCGAAGAAGAGGCATATCGGCTGGAAAACATTAAGGAACTGCGGTCTGTCGCCACTGAATTTCCCAAATTAACGGAATTCCTGGAAACGGTTGCGCTGGTTGAACAGGAGTACGAACCGAAAACAGTGAAAATTCGTGACGCGAACCGCGACGCGGCAACACTTATGACATTGCATGCCGCAAAGGGGCTGGAGTTTCCGGTCGTATTCATGATCGGCATGGAAGAGGGGCTCTTTCCGCACTCCCGAAGCCTCATGGAAAAAGAAGAAATTGAAGAAGAACGGCGACTCTGCTATGTGGGTATTACCCGGGCCAAAGAAAAATTATATATGACCTTCGCCAACCGGCGGTTGTTTTTCGGCACCAGGACCCAAAATATGATTTCCCGGTTCATCGCCGATGTGCCCCAGCATATATTGGATTACAACGTTTCGCTTAATAGCAGCAGGGGATTTAACGAAGACGATATGCTTTTATAATAAAAACTCCAGTACAACGACAGCAAGAGTGCCGAAAACAATAAGTACCGCGAGTATCATTTCCACGGTTAAAAAAATTCTTGCAATCCCCCGGACATGACCGAAGGCAAGGAATGATCCGAATAGCCTGCTGTCAATAGGCATCCACGGAATAGGTTTCTGCATCTTTCGTGCCATTAATTGTATAATACCACTATGATTACGCATCCGCTACAAACCCCTGCATGGGGCGAATTCCGCAAAACCATGGGTATTGATGTCGTACGCACGGGCGGCTGGCAATTGACGTTCCACAAAATCCCGCATACTCCCTGGACTGTCGGCTATTTCCCCAAAGGACCCAAACCGACAAAAGAAATGATTGAAAAACTTCTCGCTCTCGGCAAGCAAAAAAACGCAATTTTTATCCAACTGGAACCGAACACAACGGTAAAAATAAACTTACAACCATCACACCATCCGTTGTTCACTAAATACACGTTTATTTTGGATCTGACGAAATCCGAGGATGAGCTCGCGGCGGGTATGCATCCGAAAACCCGCTACAACATAAAGGTCGCACAAAAACATAATGTGATGGTTGCGGAGGACAACTCCCCCGCGGCGTTCAAAGAGTATCTCCGGCTCACGGAAGAAACAACCTCGCGCCAGGGATTCTTTGCGCATAACAAAAACTACCACAAAACCATGTGGAAGATCATGCGTGAGGCCGGACTTGCACACTTGTTTACCGCTTCGTATGAAGGCAGGGTGCTTTCTGCCTGGATTGTGTTCGTGTGGGGCGACACGGTTTATTATCCGTACGGATCCTCCGGAAGAAATCACCGCGAGGTTATGGCGCCGACCCTGCTTCTTTGGGAAATCGCCAAATGGGCTAAACAAAAAGGATTGAAACGGTTTGATCTATGGGGAGCCATGGGACCGAATCCTGATGTACATGACCCATGGTACGGATTTCACCGGTTCAAACAGGGATTCAATCCTCAATTGATAGAATTTTCCGGCTCGTTTGACCTCGTCATCAAACCATTTTTGTATTCCCTCTATACGCTCGCAGACACAATTCGCTGGAAACTGCTGAAGTGGAAACGATAATGGAATTACAACAATCCTCCCTCTATGCAAAATACATAAAGATTCTCGGATGGGATATTATCACTGTTGACAACATACGGATGTTTTTCAAACATATTCCTATCGCGGGAGGACTGCTTAAAATCCAACGGCCAAAGACCTTGCCCGACATAACGGACATTATTCATACATATCGCGTTAAAACCGTAGCGATTGAACCGCACCCGAAACAGGATATCCTATCCTATAAACAGTGGGGTGCGAGGGTTTCCAAACACTGCAAAGTAGTCCGTTCGTCCTACCAACCAACCAAAACACTTCTTATTGACGTGACTCGCTCGGAAGATAAAATCTTTTCGCGGTTTACGGACGCGAAACGCCGGGCCGTACGAAAGGCAATCAAAAACGGCGTCACGGTTGAAGAATCCGGCGACATACAGAACCTCATTAAAATCAAAAATAAATCAAGCGGGCCGTTTGGATTTATCACGACGTTCGGGATGACTCACTTCTGGTCCATTATGGCTCCGGACCACGCGACGGTACTATTGGCATATTCCGCATCACACAAATGCATCGGCGGGATTTTGCTTGTTTTCTGGGAAAAGACCGCATATTACTGGATTGCAGGTGCTACCAAACACGGGAAAAAACTCTTTACTCCGACACTTCTTGTGTGGGAAGCGCTCAAAGTGGCTAAAGGCCGCAGCATGAAACAATTTGATTTTGTCGGCGTATGGGATGAACGAAAACCCACGGAACACCATGATTGGCTGGGGTTTACGAAATTCAAAGAAGGTTTCGGAGGAAAGCCGTTTTATTATCCGCTGTATTAAGTCCACGCTTCACAAATTAACCGGAACTCGCAAAAATCGCAGTATTTTCCCGGGGTTGGACGGAAGTCGCTCCGTGAAATTTCATCAGCACGTTTGGCAATCTCATCTTTAGCTTCCGCCAACTGTTCCTTCGTACGGGTAGCGGATA
This sequence comes from Candidatus Gottesmanbacteria bacterium, assembly GCA_963701185.1. Classification (GTDB taxonomy): domain Bacteria; phylum Patescibacteriota; class Microgenomatia; order UBA10105; family UBA927; genus XYB1-FULL-47-11. The sequence continues at coordinate 952,288 of OY969569.1, read as the reverse complement.
CTTTCGCCTGATCTTCAAAAAAATAGAATGAAACGATGACCTTTTTAGATCCGCCGGCCATGGCATAAACCGTCAACTGTAAATCTTTCTTCGGGTTCCGCGCCTTTGGCGCCGTCCCGGTTTTATAATCAATAATTTCCACCGTTCCGTCAGGTAACGTATCAATCCTGTCAATTTTTCCGCCGAGCGTTAAGGTCGGAGTAATTTTCAGTTTAAACGGCTCCTCCAAACCGGTCGGAATAACTTTAGAATCATATCCTTTGTCAAAATATCCCTCAAGAAGTTCCCTGCCGTGACGCTTCATTTTCTCCTCGTATTTTTTGTCCCCGTATCCCACGCGCGACCAATGCGTATCCAGTAAACGAAGTAAATCCTGTTTTGTCCGGTGTTTGCGCATATAAAACTCATACATCACTTTGTGGATCGTTTCTCCGAAAGACAGCGCAGCCGAAGGCGGAACCGGAATACGAAGAATATACCGGTACCGGTACTGCAGGGGACATGTCATGAACGTAGAAAGCTGAGAATACGAAAGATAATTTATTTTTTGTCGTATACGCGGCTCTTCTGATTTTTCGGTTTTTTCCCAATCTAAAAACGATAATTGCTTGCCCTCCGAAGTTTCAACGAAGGAGGGTTGTTTTCCAATAGCCTCTTCAATAAACGGAGATAATTTCTTCTCTCTTTTCCCTTCTCCATAAAACTTCGCGCCGGTAAAAAAGAGAAAATCCCGCGCCCGGGTCATGCCGACGTAAAAAAGCCTCCGTTCCTCTTCCTCGTGATAATCACCGACAGGGAGTATTTCTTTGACCAGCGCATCGGGAATAGGAATTTGTTCCTTCCTCTCGTTTGTGGGAAATCGGGCACTCACCAGATTCACAAGAAATACGACCGGAAATTCCAAGCCTTTGGCGGAGTGGACGGTCAGAATATTGACGGCGTTATTTTCACTCCAATCCATGTCAGCTGAGAGCGGCGATTCCCCGAGTGTCATGGACAGATCTATCCAATCCACGACGGTGAATACGCTTGCGTCTTCATGTTCCGTTTCATACGTTTTCAGTTTATTAAAAAACTTAGAAATATTTTCCGCTGCTTTTTCTTCTTTGACACTTTTATACATCGTCAGTTGTTTTAATAATCCGGTGTCGGCCAAAAAGTAATACAGGATCTGTCCTGCGGTTTCTTTTTTCATCATCCCTAAGTGTTTGTGAATCATAGAAACAACAGGAAGATTTTTTTGTTCACAAGCCTCAAAAAGCGACATGCCGTATTTCCGGGCCTGATTGACGAGAACTGCAATATCGCGAGGAGGGATTCCGAATACATCCATCGAAAGCACCCTGTACATTGCCACATTGTCTTCAAAGTTATAGAGCACCTTAAGATATGCAATGAGGTTCTTCACCTCCGGCTGACGGAAGAGCTGTCCCGGTCCCAAAAACTGATACGGAATGCCCGCACGCGACAGCGCCCGGACAAACGGTTCTGCATGATTATTTGCCCGGACTAAAATAGCGATATCACTCCATTTCGTTGTTTTTAATTCCTGAATTTTTTTTACTACCATCTCCGCTTCATTTTCGACGCGGTCGGCATACAACACATCAATCGGCGTACCGCTGGCCCTGCGCATGCTTTCCAGTTTCTTGTCCAACTTTTGCGCGACCTCGAGCCGGTCGGGGTTATTATGCTGAATAAGATCGTAGGAGCGGTCAAGAATTTCTTTCGCGGAGCGGTAGTTTTTCGTCAGAACGACAATTTTAGCCTTAGGGAACGTTTTGCGGAACTGAATAATATTTGAGATGGCAGCCCCCCGCCAGCGGTAAATCGCCTGATCATCATCTCCCACAACCGTAATATTTTTCTTTTCCCCTGCCAAAAGAACAGCTAATGCATTCTGGGCGAAGTTCGTGTCCTGGAATTCGTCAATAAGAATGTATTTGAACTGCTGTTGATACTTTTTAAGTATTGCCGGCCGCGTCCGGAATAATTTCAGCGTCCAGCTGATAAGATCCGCGTAATCTGCAACGCCTTCTTTCACCTTCAATTCTTCATACGTCCGGAAAGCAAGAGATAATTCATTTTTTTGAAACTTGAAATATTCTTCGTGGGATACATCTTCATCCTTTAATCTGCTAAAGTGCTGAATCATTCCGGAAATAAACTTGGTCGGGTTTCCCAGCGGCCGGAAATCTTTCAAATGAAATTTGAAAATATTTTTCCGGAAAAATAAAATCGTTTCCGCTTCCGTCATGAGCTTGTACCCGGGGTCGATACCGATGTTGATTGCCTCCCCCCGCAGCACGCGGTCGCAGAACGCATGGAACGTGGAAATCCACATTTGCGTCACGCCGTAGGGGAGTGCAATATCTACGCGTGTCTCCATTTCGCGGCTGGCTTTTTCCGTAAAGGTGAGCGCAAGTATTTCTGGCGGCTTTGCACGGCCGGAAGTAATGAGGTATTTAATCCGTTCCGTAACAACCGTTGTTTTTCCGGTTCCCGCGCCGGCAATAATAAGAAGCGGCCCCTCTCCAAACCTCACCGCCGCCTTCTGCTCGGGATTTAACTGCCTCTCTTCAACGGGAATCTTTGCCATGTGGGGCAATTATAGTCTATTTATTCTATAAGTTTTAGTAATAGAGGAAATTCTTTGTACCCGTCTCTAGCCATAAAATGACCGGCTTTTTCAACGGCAATAAACTTTGCGTTTATTTTTTTTGCTAATCCCTTAGATCGTTCAAAGTCTATCCAAGGATCTGTTGTTGAATTAACTATTGTTATGGGAATATGTTTTCTTTTAATAACCTGATAGTTAAAACCGTGTTCAAAAAATGTTTGGTGAAACTTTCTAACATTCTCCAACATCCAGTCCCAGGCTGCTACTAAAATGACGCTTTTCACTTTAACTTCCGGTCTTTCCAGATATTTCATTATTAATGAATTCGATAGTGAATGCCCTATCAAAACTGTATTTTCATCCGGCGAAAGCGAAACTAATGTATCCATCCATTCGTTTAACTTAGGTTCCTTTGTATTCGGCATTTCCGGAACATCAACTTTCCATCCGACACTTTCCAGTTTTTCTTTCAACCATGGCAGCCATTGCCCATTAGGTGTTTCTTCCCAAGCATGAATAATAATTGCTCTTTTCATATTATTCCTCCAATTGTTTTTCTTCGCGACCGGTAAAGCGTTGGGTTTTGGAAAGTTTTTGGCCTAACACATCAAAAGAACCGGAGACGCCGCTCATGGTGTTGTAGGCATTCCCGATGTGGCGCCCGAGTACCCCGAGCTGTTCGCCTGTTTTTTCATAATCTTTTTGGATCGCCCGAAGTAAACGGAAAACTTCACGCGATTTCTGCTCCAGTTCTTTCCCCTGGAAACTCAAGAGCAGTACTTGGAGATGTGCGTAGAGCGTGTTGGGTGAAACGGGATAGACACGGTTCCGTCGGGAAAAATCCATCAGTTCCTCAATCGTTGCAATCTCGTAGTACACGGATTCGGAGGGAATATACATGAGGGCAAAATCCATCGTTCCTTCTTCCGGCAAAATATATTTGCGGCTTATATCCATAATGTGTTTTTTTACGTCGGCAATAAAATCCCGTTTGGCAGACACCCGGATCGCCTCCGTCTGACCCCTGTGCATGACGGTAAAATTCTCCATCGGAAACTTGGAGTCGATGCACAGTAATCCTGCATCGGTTTTTAAAACCGCATCAACTTTCACCCCTGATTTAAACGAATACTGCAGGTGAAACGAATTTTTGGGGAATGTCTGCCCGATCATGTCTTTCAACACCTGCTCGCCGATGTTACCCCGGAGTTTCGGCGACTGGAGAAATTCATTGAGTGACCGCATGCCCCGCCCAAGTTCAGAAATTTCGCCGATTTGCCGGTTAAGTTCCGCCAGCCGCTTTGATACGTCGCCTGTTGACCCGGCAACGGTTTTTTGCATCGAAAAAAGCCATGCGCCGAGAATTACGATAATAATGATCCCGAGAACGATTTCCATGCAGAAACACGATATCACAAGTTGTATACTTATGCCATGTGGTGCCTGATTTTAGGAATTACCGGTTTGAGCGTTTTAGGATGGTTTGTCAACACATTTCCGCCGGAAAATATTCTTCTCCTCGTCCTCTTTTTTCTCATTATCGCGGCAACGGCGTTTTTCTCTTCCTTCTTTTTGTTGAAAATTGTACGACGTGCTGTGCTGGTAACACTCGGCGTGGTTATTTGGCTTATACTCCGGCTTCTGGGGTTACGGGAGTTATGGTACCCGCTCCTTCTTGTTCCCTGCCTCATTTCCCTTGAGATACTGTTCCAAAAAAGATAGAATGAGCCGTATGGCCAGTAAATTTTACGTCACCTGTGCGATCCCCTACGTCAACGCTCCGCCCCATGTGGGACATGCCCTGGAGTTTGTGCAGGGAGACGTGATCGCCCGTTACCACGCGCTTTTGAGCGAGGAAACCAAACTTCTCTCCGGCGGCGATGAAAATGCCCTCAAAAACGTGCAGGCCGCCCAGAAAGCCGGTGTGCCGGTAGCCGAATTTATAGATGCCAATACAGAAAAGTTTCTTGAACTCACAAAAGCATTGGGCTGCCGCTTTGATGTCTGGCAAAAAGGAAGCGACAAAGAACACCACTTCGTCTCATCCCAGAAACTCTGGGAACTCTGCAAAAAAGATATTTTTAAAAAATCCTATGAAGGACTCTACTGCGTCGGATGCGAACAGTTCTATACGAAAGACGAGCTGGACCAAAATGGGGAGTGTTTTGAGCACCCGGGTAAAAAACTTGAAATGGTCAAGGAAGAAAATTATTTTTTTCGGCTCTCGAAATATCAGGATCAACTGATTAAACTTATTTCTGACGACACGGTCAAAATCATTCCTGATTTCCGCAAAAATGAGATGCTCTCGTTTCTCAAACAGCCTCTCCGCGATATTAGTGTGTCACGGAGTAACGAGCGCGCAAAAAACTGGGGCGTGCCGGTGCCGGGAGACAACACCCAGCGCATGTACGTTTGGTTTGATGCTTTAAACATTTACCAAAGCGGTATCGGATTCGGGTGGGACCAAAAACAATATGACAAATGGTGGCCGGCGGACGTGCATGTCATCGGCAAGGGCATTACCCGCTTCCATGCGATCTACTGGCCGGCGTTTTTACTTTCCGCGGGACTCAAACTCCCCAAATCCATCTTTGTCCACGGATATTTTACCGTCAATGGACAAAAAATGAGCAAATCCGTCGGCAACGTCATCGACCCGTTTGTATTAATTACAAAATACGGCGCAGATCCCCTTCGTTATTATCTTTTGCGCGAAATTCCATCAACCGCCGACGGCGACTTTTCCGAATCCCGTTTTAAAGAACTGTATAACGCAGATCTTGCCAACGGCTTGGGAAATGTAACCGCACGTATTGCAAAACTCTGCGAATTAAATCAAATAAAAACTGAAGAAACACAAAAACAATATAATAATTCAAAATATTTAGATCTGTATGAATTCAGTTTAGCGTTGGAAGAAATCTGGAAAGACATTAAAAAACTTGATGTGCAGATTAATACGGATAAACCCTGGGAAACAAAAAATGCGGGGAAACTTCAACTCTATAGAAGTCAATTAATACATATTGCAGTTGCGTTACAGCCTTTCCTTCCGGATACGGCGCAAAAAATTCTTGAGCAATTCAAGGAACCCGCGATTAAATCCCAACCGCCGCTATTTCCGAGAATAAAATAATGTTTATCGATACCCATTGCCATCTGAATTTCAAAGAATTTGATGCGGACCGCGCGATGGTCATCGGAAATGCAAAAAAGGCAGGAGTAAAACAGTTTATATGCCCGGGCGTGGATCCGTTTTCCTCCAAACAAGTCGTAGCACTTCAAAAAAAACATCCGGGTATCGTATTTGCCGCCGTCGGCTTCCATCCGTATGAAGCGCAGACGAATCCTGACGTGAATACATTACCGGTGGATCATGCTATTGCCATCGGCGAAATAGGACTCGATTACCATCAATACAAAGGCGAGGACGCGGCAGGCAAAAAACAAAGCCAAAAATTATTATTTGAAGAACAACTGCGACTTGCCGCCAAACACAACCTGCCGGCCATCATGCATGTGAGAGATGCATTTGAAGATTTTTTCACAATCTACAATGCTTTTCCCGTCAAAGGGGTCATCCATTGTTTTTCAGGAGGACTTCAGGAAGTCCGTTTGATAAAAGAAAGAAATTTATTCATCGGACTGGACGGCAATATCACCTACTCCAAACAACTTCAGGCAATTATCACCGAAATTCCGCTACCCATGATACTTCTTGAAACCGATGCGCCGTATTTAACTCCCGTCCCCCACCGGGGAGAGCGCAACGAACCCAAATACATCCCCCTGATCGCCGCGGAAATAGCGCGGCTCCAAAATACCGATATACATCACGTAGAAACTCAAACAACAGATAACGCCAAAGCTCTTTTTCGCATATAATATATTTATGACTATTTCCGTCGTCATGCCGGCATATAACGAAGAAAAATATATCACGCGCACACTTGCGTCACTCCATAAACTTACCCGGAAACCGGACGAAATCATTGTGATCGACGGCGGCTCGACCGACCATACAAAAGCGATCGCCCAAAAACACGGCGCCCGGGTCATCACCGTCCCCCACCGCGGCATCGGGTTTGCCCGGCAAAAAGGACTGGAGGCGGCGACGGGTGACATCATCGCATTCACGGATTCGGACACAATCGTGCCTCCTGACTGGCTAACTAAAATTGAAGAAACGCTATCCCGTCCCGGCGTTGTCGCTGTCTATGGACCATACCTCGTAGACTTCGGCTGGGCACCGTACGTACTGTTTAGTAACTTCGTCCAACCGTACTTATGGCTCTTTTTGCAGTTGGTCGGTCTCCCGATTGCACCCGGACAAAATACGGCATTTATCCGGCAAAAAGGCATCGAAGCCGGCGGCTACCCTGTTGATTTCAAGGCCGCGGAGGATATCGAAATGATCCGGAGGTTAAAAACTGTCGGCCGCGTCGTCTACAATTTCGGCAACAAAGTGTTATCCTCGGGGCGGCGAGGAAACGAGGGATGGTCTATGATCACCAGGATGATCAAAGGACTTACCCTCTATTACACGACACGCAAGGCAGACACATTTGACTTCCCTGACATCAGATAAATCCCGCGTGGGTTCGTGATATAATAACAGTTTAGATTGCCATTATGCGCCAAATATTTACTCGCTACCCGAACAAAATACAGCGGCTTCTGGAAATTCTTGTTCCCGGACTCTCATGGGTACTTATTACTATGCCATTCTGGCTGTCATTTTGGCATCCGGCACTGGTTGCCTATCTCATCATCACATTTGACGTCTATTGGTTTTACAAGTCGTTTTCCCTTGCACTCTATGCCTTCCAAGCATTCGTTACGTTAAATGCTCACGTTAAAATCGACTGGCTCACGCTAGCTACCCGACTCCCGAATTTTGACACACTCTACCACGTACTTATTATTCCCGAATACCATGAACCTCTCCATATACTCCGGCGGACATTTGACAATTTATTGAAACAGGATTTTCCCAAAAAACGGATCATTATAGTTTTAGCAACGGAGGAAAAAGATCCGGATTCCAAAGTAAACGGGAAAATTCTCAAGACTGAATATGAACATCGCTTCGGACATTTCCTGGTCACGAGACACGTCCTCCATGCAGGCGAAATCGCGGGAAAATCCAGCAATATGGCATGGGCAGGAAGACGAATCGTTCGGGAGATGAAAAAGTGGGGTATTGCCCCGGCCAGCGCGACAGTAACTTCCTGCGATGCGGATGCACTCCTCCATCCTAAATATTTTTCCTATCTAACACACTCCTTTCTCACGGATCCTGAAAGGGAAAAACACTTTTATCAGGGAGCCATATTATTTTATTCCAATATCTGGCGGATTCCCCTGCCGGGCCGCGTGTTAAACACTATCTATAGCATTTCCGATCTGGCCTTATTAAAACAAAAACAGCGGCTGATTAATTTTTCTACGTACTCCTTGTCGCTTGCTACGGCAATAAAAGCCGGATATTGGGCTGTGGATGTCATACCGGAAGACTATCACTTGTTCTTTAAAGTGTATTTCCTCTACGGCGAAGCGGTATTAACCAAAAGCATCTTTCTTCCGATTCTCGTTGACGCCGCGGAATCCCACGGATTCTGGCGCACGATGGTCAACCAATATGAACAATCCAAACGGTGGGCCTGGGGCATTTCAGACATTCCGTTCGTCATACGGAACATATTTATCCATAATGAGATTCCCTTGTCGGACCGGATACGACGGCTTCTCCTCCTTTTGGAACAGCACGTGTTCTGGTCCTCAAACTGGTTTATTTTAACGCTCGGCAGTACCATTCCTCCCATCATTAATCCTGCCTTCGGGCGGACTGTTCTGGGGCACAACCTCGCACAACTCTCATCGGGAATTCTTACGCTTTCCATGGTATTTTTATTGGTCGTTCTCATCATTGATTGGCGCACGAAACCACCTCGACCTGCTGAGTTCAAAAAATGGCATCTTCCCTTCTTGTATATCCAGTGGCTGACTCTCCCCATCGTATCGTTCTTTTTGGCAGCACTCCCGGGTCTGGACGCCCACACGAGGCTGATGTTGGGAAAACGATTGGAATATCGCGTCACGGAAAAGGTATAATAAAACAGTATGTTTCAGTTTTTTCTCCAACACTCTCCCATCCTGTATCTTACTCAAAGTGTATGGCGCGATGAAGCTTTTTCGATACTCATGGCTCTGCGGCCTGTTTCGTTTATCATAACCCATGTCAGTTTCGAGCCTCCTTTGTATTACCTGCTCCTGCACTTTTGGATAAAAATATTCGGGACGAGCGAGATTGCTTTGCGAAGCCTGTCGCTGGTTGCTTTTGGTGCGGCTACTGCGGTCGTCATCGCGTGGTCTGAAAAACTTTTCCGCAAACACTGGCTCTCCTGGTGGCTGCCGGTCTTTTTCTTTTTCAATCCCATGCTTTTGTACTACGGTATGGAAGGCAGGACATACGGCTGGTATATCCTGTTTACCGTTCTTTCACTCCTGGCCTATACCGAACGCCTGTGGGTGCTTCTGGCGGCCGCAACCGTTCTTGGATTTTATACCCATAGTTATTTCCTTATCGTACCGTTTGTAGAGGTCGTTCATTATATGATCACAACCCGTATACACTGGAAAAAAGATCCGATGGTACGCGTGATGGCAATTTCCGCCGCCTTAATCGCACCATGGTTTATCGTACTGGCGCGTGAGGCCAGCATATTCCGGACATTGTGGTACTACCCGGTAGATATGAATCTCGTCACATCCGTCTTGGGAAATCTTTTCCTCGGTTATGAGGGCACTCCGGGATATCTATGGAAATTTACAAAAATACTTTCTCTTTTTATTCTCGGTTTTAGCTACCTCGCCATTCGGTCAGAAAAAGCCCGTACGACAGCAAAAGTGTTTCTTGCCCAAATCTACCTTCCGCTTATCCTCGTGATCGGAATTTCTTTTATCAAACCGTTGTACGTCAATCGCTATGTCATTCCCGTCAGTATTGCAGAAGTGTTTATTATTGCGCTTGCCATCTATGCAATACGCAGTGCAACGGTGCAAAAAATAATTGCTGCCGCCTGCCTTCTGTTTATCCTGGGATTTAACATCTGGTACCCGGACAAACACGAGAAAGTGGATATCCGTTCAACGCTCACACACATCAAGATGCTCAAATCCCCGACGGACGTAACTATCGCGGATAATCCGCTCGTCTTTTTCGAAACGATCTATTATAGTGCTGACAAAAATCACGTGTATCTGTACAATCCAAATCTCACTCCGTTTCCGTGGTATGTCGGAGGCGTACTTGTTTCTGCCAATCAGATGGTTGCCGACTACCCTCCGTATCCGATCCGCGCATTCATGGTACACGCCGACGGCACATTTGATGTCGTCTTCCAGACTTCCCTATGAACATATTTCCTCACATACCCGCCGAAACTCATCGGGCAACCGCCACGTGGAACGCCATAAAGAAGAACTGGTTTATTGGTATTGTGCATAAATTTGTCTTCGCACTATTCATTCTTTCAGTCGGGATTCTGGTATGGCGCTTTCCGCTCCTCCCTCCTAGTGTTCCCTTATGGTTCTCACGTCCTTGGGGGGAAGATCAGCTTGCGCCGCCGTATTGGCTGCTGCTACTCCCGGCATCAAGCATCCTATGGTACGGTATAGACCTTCTTATCGGTATTTACGTCACCGCAGAATACCTGATCTTCACGCAGATGCTATTTTTATCATCTCTTATCGTGAGCATCCTTTCATTCATAACGCTTATTAAAATTTTGTTTCTTGTGAGCTAATACATGAATATCATTATGCCATTTGTTATTGCAATGCTTAGTACGCTTGCTGTAACCCCGTTTATCATTCAGCTGGCAGTAAAGTTAAAACTCGTGGATAATCCGCGGGTGCGTTTCCATCCTGCTCACACCCATACAGGGATCATCCCGCGCGCTGGAGGACTGGCTATTCTTATCGGACTGGTTATCGCGGTTCTCCTCTACATCCCGATGACAAAGCTATATACCGGCATGATCATCGCAGCACTCCTGTTGGTCATCGTGGGGATCTTCGATGATTACAAAGACGTCAATCCATATATTCGATTAACCACCAATGCTATCGCCGCTCTTATCATGGTTGGGGCCGGCGCCGGTATCCCGTATATCACCAATCCGCTGACGGGAGGGGTTATTCACCTGGATACGCTTCGTATAACGTTTTCATTTTTCGGGACGCATTCCATTCTGGTGTGGGCAGATCTGTTAGCGTTCATGTGGATTTTATGGACGATGAATATCGTCGGCTGGTCTGCAGGAGTGGACGGACAAATGCCCGGGTTTGTGGCGATTGCTGCACTTACCTTAGGATTTCTATCCCTGCGGTTCACCTTAATAGATCCCAGCCAAGAGACCATTACCGTCCTGGCATTTATCGTAACCGGAACATTTGTAGGATTTATTCCGTGGAATTTTTATCCCCAGAAAATTATGCCGGGGTATGGCGGAAAAACACTCGCAGGGTTCCTTTTGGCACTCCTGGGCATTCTCTCCTACGGAAAATTAGGTACCGCGCTTCTGGTTCTGGGCGTACCGACGATTGACGCCGTCTATACCCTGTTTCGCCGGGTCAGCACGAAAAAATCTCCTGTGGCTGCCGACCGGGGACACCTTCATCACCAACTCCTGAACATCGGATGGGGGAAACGCCGGATCGCCTTGTTTTACTGGGGGGTGTCGGCTATACTGGGGGTGATTGCACTCACGGTCACAAGTCAACAGAAAGTGTTTGCACTGCTCCTATTGGCTGCCGGGATCGTATCATTCCTGATATGGGTACAATTCTTTACGCAATTTTCCGAGCCGCAAGACCCAGACAATGGGTAAAAAATCTTGCGTTGTTTACAACGATCCTATTTACCGGGCATTTTTTTGAAACGCGCGCCTTTACGTCAACCATTATTGCGTTCATTGTATTCTGTTTATTATCATCCTCAAACTATCTTTTTAATGATATATTGGACGCGCCGCACGATCGGAAACACCCATTCAAAAAATTCCGTCCAATTGCAAGCGGCAAGCTCCCTATGCCGATTGCGGCTGTCGTGTCGATTCTGTTGGGAGTTATCGGAATTCTGATAAGTCAAACGGTTTCTAATTCGTTTTTTATCATATCCATTGCATTTGCCATTGTGCAGTATTCCTACACCTTAGTTCTCAAACGCTTCAGCGTTGTCGATATTCTCACAATTACGACTGCGTATTTTTTGCGCGTGTATGCGGGAGAAGCCGCAACCGGCTATCATATTTCCGTATGGTTGGCACTTGCCGCCCTATCTCTTGCACTCTTTTTAGCTATCGGAAAACGGCGGGCAGAACTCACGCTTATTCAGAAATACGACGGTGTCGTACCCCGTGACACCCGCGAAACCCTCTCGCACTATTCGGAAAAACTTCTGGACACATATACTGCGATGTTTGCCAACAGTACATTTATTACCTACGCGTTCTATACGTTTCTGGAGCGCCCGGCGAATCAGGGATTTTTCTTCAGAAACTATTATGATTTTGCTTTGGATATTTCCGGCAGGAAGTGGCTCATGATTTCCATCCCCTTTGTCCTCTTTGGCATCATGCGATATATGCAGCTCATCTACGAAGGAAAAGGTGAATCTCCGGAGAAAATACTTATGTCGGATCTGCCGCTCCTGACGACCGTTATTTTGTGGACATTTTCCATCTTCTCCGTTGTTTACGGCATTGGCGGATAAAATAAATTACTCCACCTTATCAACGTATTGTCCTGAAATCCAACCTGTGTTTGTGTCGTCATAGCGGATTTTATACCAGCCATTTTGCGAATCCAAAATCGTAAATTTGTCGCCCGGATTGACGCGCGCCGCTTCCGTCGCACTTGTTGCGGGCTCCATACGGACACGCAAAAATCCGGTGGGCGTATCTTTCACAACCACATATGGCTTTTCAGGATTCGTCTGGGCGGACGACGTCGCGGTTTTAGACGTAGGGGTTACTTTTCCGGTCGCGGCCAACGTCGGTGTCGGAGAGGCTTCCGGAATCTGTGTCCCCGAGGTAAGCCCTAATTTCATCGTGGCAATAAGTCTATACCCGGGTGTCGTTCGGACTTTGAGCGTCCGGGTGAGAAACCCGACGCTGGTTACCGTAACCGTGTGATCTCCCGGCGTAATATCTGATATGGAAATCGGAGTCACGCCGCGGGTTACGTCGTCCACCAATACATTCGCTCCGTCCGGATTCGTCGTGACGGACAGTTCGGACTGTTTGCTGGATATTTTTTCAAGCCATAATACGTCAACGGCGCTTGAAAGTTCCGACTCAGTTAAATCTGCGTTCACGTAGGTAAGTAACCCCTGACCAACTACTATGCGTCCTTCCCACGGCGCACGTTGGTTTGTCGTAGATTCCGGAACAAGCTTGATGGTATAGCTGCCGGCGGTAATTTTTTCAGACGGAAATGGCGTTCGGCCGATATTTTTGTTATCCAAAAATATGGAGGCTGCCGGGGTGCTGTTGACGCGAAGTTCTCCTTGTTTCGGACCTCTGTTGGTAAGAAGTTTAACAACAACGGCAACTGCGGCGACAAGACCGATCAGGACGACGATAAACACGATTTTACGCTTCATTGCCCTACGATCATAGCACACAGACGCAATCCCGTAAACTTGACCCTAACCTATAGTTGGAGTATAATTTAGTTTCCTTTATGAAGAAATTGCTTACATGGCTTTCTTCAGATATTCACGGCAGCAACCGTTTGAGCCATGAGATACGAAAACGTATCGAAAAACTCCACGTCAGGCAGATCCTGGGAGTGAACCTGGCCAGCTTGGCGTTTGCCGTGGCAATTGTCGTCCCCCAGACGTCTGCCGTCTGGTCTGCTTGGGAAGTGGCCCGCGACATTCCCATGGTCACTATACCCTACGGCCCGACAGAATCCGAAACCCGGTGGCCGCTCACGACCTTCGGTATTTCACAAACCTTCCGGGTAGGACATCCCGGCATGGATATCACCGCGCCCGTAGGCACGCCTGTGTACCCCATCGCCGATGGAACCGTAGAATGGACACAGTCCTTGTCATACGGCTATGGAAATCATGTATTTATTAAAAATAATAACCAGTTACAGTCCCTCTATGCCCATTTCTCAAAAATTTTGGTAACCCCGGGGGAAGCTGTCACCAAAACGACGGCAATCGGATTGGTCGGCGCCACAGGGTGGGCCACGGGCAATCACGTACATTTTGAAATTTACCAAAACGGCATCTCCATCAACCCTGAAGACGTCCTGCCGGAAATTACACGGTAAGTTTGATGGCTGCCACTACCATGACTCCCGCGGCAATGAAGCGGATCGCGTAGGTTTTCATCGTATGTTTTTCCAATAAGGTCGGGGCAAATACCGCAAACAGGAATGCCAGTACCATGGAAATCGGCAGGGAAATAATCGTTGAGGCAATACCGACATTTCCCGTATATGACTGATTGGCCGCAAGCATGCCGATCGTGCCGGCAATCGAAATAACGGCAAGTGCGCCCAGCTGTTTTTTGGAAATCTTCCCGATATCTCGGCCGAATTTCGGCCAGGTGAATGCAAGGAGGATCTGGGCAACAGCATACGTCCATATCGTGCCAGTCCAAAAGTCATTAGCCGCAATTGCTTTATTGATATAGATGCCGTAGGCCGCAATCACCACCATTGCGATCATTGCAATAAGGATCGGCATCCGGAAAAACGACTGCAGCTTGAAATGCTCATCAAAACTGACAAACAGTCCCGCAATAAAAATAACACCGATAAGCATATATTGTTGCGTCGTGAGAAGTTGTTGCAGAAGCCACACTCCCAATAAAACGCTGAATACCGCACGGAAGTTAAAAAGCGGCGCTAAAACGGAAACATCCAACAGATAAAGAGCCCATGTATAAAACACACCGGATAGTGCATAGAAAACTCCGGCAATAAGGATATTTTCCCATGCATGCGGCCAGCCGATGTGGTAAAAAAGCGCGATACCGAGCGTATACAAGAGGATGATAAAATTCCAGACGAAGTTAAACAGCCATGGGTTTTTGATCGCGTATTTGCTGGTGAATTTTGCTAAAATACCCTCAACACCCAACAAAACCGCGGCTGCCCATGCAAATAAAACATATGATTCCATGGGGCAAGTATAACAGAGCTATATTTTTTTGCCCATCCAGCGGAAGAGATAGCCTTTTTTGAATCCCTGTTTACGGTAAAATTTCTTCGCCTCTTTGTTGCTTTTATTGACCATAAGGGCAAATTCTACATATTTGCGTTTCTTGGCATGTTCGATCATTTTGGCAAGAAGTATCGTTCCGATCCCTTTATTCCGATATGCTTTGTCCACATACAGTGTGGAACAGTACGCCCAATTTCTCATTCCATGCGCCAGACACATCCCGACCGGTTTTTCGCCGTCCCGGGCTATGAGAATAATATCTTCGTTCGGATCTGAAATCCATTCACGAATCGCGCTGACGGAATACCATATATCGGTACTGTAATCTTTGAGCGCCGCAGACTCCCGCCCCCATTTTACCATAATTGGAGCGTCAGAAAGCCTCGGCTTGGCAATGGTGATATGCATAGGGATCGTCTCAATACTACCACAAACCGGGATCGGATCAAAAACAGAGAGCTACACGGTATAATATGATCATGGATGTGTTGTATCACGGGGTTACGGGTTTTGCCGTTGCCAAAATCATGGGAAGTCCGGATATACTGCCGGCGGCGGCCGCGGCAATCGCGCCGGATATCCTGGGTATTATCCCCTTTTATTATTTCAAGGTGAAGCATGCACCAAAAACGTCTCCATACGCGTTCATCCGTGCTCTCTGGAAAACAACCAATGCCAATGTGTTTGATAACAACATTGACAGGGGGACTTATCTCTTTTTCCACTCATTCGCTATCCTGCCTTTTGTCGCACTGACTAGCTACCTGCTCTATCCCGCATCATGGCCCATCTTAACTCTGGCGTACTCAACACATATCCTCATAGATATCCCGACTCATGACGGAGATTTTGCCACGCAATTCCTTTATCCATTTTCACCGATCCATTATGAAGGAAAAAACTGGGCGAAGCACCCGACGGAATTTCTGGTTTTCTGGGCGGCGCTGATTGCGCTCCTATTTATTTTCCGTGTCCTGTAAATGCTGTAAGCGCAGTAGTTGCAGGAGCAATAAGTTCATGCGACGGTTCCCCTTTTATTGTAGCCACCACATACACCGTCGCAGAAAAGTGTTTGAACATAAAGGTAGTATACCTAATTTTTTACTTTGCTTCCCTGAAAATTCGGAGTCATGGAGATAACCACTTCCTTTGATCCTACCTTTTTATCACCGTCGAAACAATCGATGGTCAACACGCCCTGCTCGGTAATCGGCAGGTTGTTAAGCGTCGCTATGACATTAAAATACCCCTCGGTATTTGTTTTAATAGTAATCGGCATTTCGTTAATTTTCTTTCCCGAAGGAGCGGTTGTGACTAATTTTATTTTATGATCTGATCCCGGCTCCCCCTTTGCAACAACGACGAAACACATGCTCGGATGCTGAGCCGGCAGAGAGCGTACGAATATCCTGTCAAAAATGCCTATAACTGACAATTTCCCGTCCTGTGCAACCATTGCGTAATCGCACGTCTCAAACCGGTTTAATTTTAAATTACTCATATTTTTTAATTTATGATTTTGGTTTCAATTCAATTCTTTTATTTTTATAATCAAATTCAATCCTGAACCGGTCAAAAAATCCCGTTTGTCCGAGGATCCCATATGGAAGAGATTTCATTTCTGAACTAAAACCGCAATAAAGATCCATCGGCCATCCGCCAATTTCAATTTGAATCTCATGAAAATATGCTGTCTGAGGTACACCACCAGTACCATAAAACGTCATTTGTTTTCCTTCATTGACCTTAATACCGAGAATAGTCGCCATTTCTGCATGGAAAATACAAAAATCAGCTCCCGAATCTATTAATGCCTCATATTCTAACGATTTATTACCGAATATCAACAAAATATTGATAACCGGACGATAAACAAATTGCCTATCAGGGAAAGGTTTAAGGGGCGTTGCCGAAAATGATTTATACCCGAGTCGAATTGAGGATATAGGTTCCATACTCTTTAGGAATTCTCATCATAAGAGGTACTTTAATCCCATGTTTTTGAGATTGCTCATATGCTAGTTTCGCTGATTTAGAGGCACCAACGACTTTGCCAGTTTTTGATTCAACAGCAATCCATTGATTGGGATATTTTTTCGATAACAGTTTCGTATTTGTGGTTTTCATACCATGAGTATACCATAAATCAAAAGCCCCGGTTTCCCGGGGCTTTTCTGTTTATAATTTTAATAATCCATTCCACCCATGCCGCCCATACCCCCCATGCCTCCGCCGGGCATGCCTCCGCCGGCTTCCTTCTTTTCCGGAAGATCGGTGATGAGGGCTTCGGTTGTCAGTATCATCATGCCGACCGAGACCGCATTCTGCACGGCGATCCTCGTTACCTTCGCCGGATCGAGAATTCCTGCCGACACCATAGACTTGAATGTCATATCCATTGCATCAAAGCCGAAATCCGCGACTTTTGATTCCTCGATGGTTTTTAATACCCATCCGTCATCGGCTCCTGCGTTCTTGGAAATCCAGCGGACCGGTTCACCGAGCGCATGATAAAGAATATCGACGCCGACTTTTTCGTCCGCGACTACTAACGTCTCTTTGAGCTTCACCAGCGCCTGCCTGGCCCGAAGGAGCGTGACTCCGCCGCCTGCGACAATTCCTTCTTCAAGTGCGGCCTTGGTTGCGGCAACGGCATCGTTGACGCGCTCTTTTTTGTCTTTCATCTCCACTTCGGTTGCGGCTCCTACGTTGATCACCGCTACGCCGCCGGAAAGTTTGGCTAGCCTTTCCTGCAATTTCTCTTTGTCAAAATCGCTGGTTGACTCATCTAACTCACGGCGAATCTGTGAGAGACGTGCGGATAACGCGGCTTTCGCTCCTTTGCCGCCGATAATCCTGCAGTTCTCTTTATCTGCCCAAACTTTGTCAGCCCGTCCGCAATCTTCCACGGTAACATTTTCGAACTTCCGTCCCGTATCTTCGGAAATGACCGTTCCGCCGGTAAGCGTAGCGATATCCTCAAGCATTTCTTTCCGTCTGTCGCCGAATCCCGGTGCTTTAACAGCCAGGACGTTGACCACGCCCTTGAGGCGATTGACGACCAGTGTTGCCAGTGCTTCACCTTCGATATCATCCGCGATAATCACCAGGTTTTTGGAAACTTTAATGAGTTTTTCCAGGAAGGGCAGAAGGTCTCCGATGGCGGAAATCTTTTTGTCGGTAATAAGGATATAGGGATCCTCAATCTCCGCTTCCATTTTGTCCGCATTGGTCACAAAATAGGCGCTGGCAAATCCTTTATCAAATTCCATGCCTTCTTTGTAATCAATATTCATCTCAAGACCTTTCCCTTCTTCAACCGTCACGACTCCGTCTTTGCCGACTTTATCCAGCGCCTCGGCAATGAGTGCGCCGATCGTGGCATCCTGTGCGCTGATCGTTGCGACTTTGGCAACATCTGCTGCCTTGACGGTCTTTGCCATCTTGCGGATCTCGGAAACCACGACCTTCATACCTTTTTCCATTCCCATTTTAAGAATCATGGGATTGGCTCCTGCCGTCACATTTTTAAATCCTGCATTCACAATGGATTGGGCCAATAGTGTCGAGGTTGTGGTACCGTCTCCTGCCACATCGTTGGTTTTTGAAGCCACCTCCTTGACCAGCTGTGCTCCCATGTTTTCAAACGGATCTTCCAAATCAATTTCTTTGGCAACCGTCACGCCGTCGTGGACGATATTGGGTGCTCCCCATTTTTTATCCAAAGCCACGTTGCGGCCTTTGGGGCCAAGGGTTGTGACGACTGCTTTGGCGAGGATATTGACCCCGCGGATCATCGACTGCCGTGCTTCTTCAGAAAATTTTATTTGTTTTGCCATAGGTGTCCTTTCTTATTTGACGATTGCTAATATGTCCTTCTGTTCAACGATTGTCCATTCCTCCCCGCCGACCTTCACTTCATTGCCGCCCCACTTTTTGTACATGACGCGGTCTCCGACTTTGACAACCATGCCGCGGTCTGCGCATTCCTTATCATCTTCATCACAGCAACAGGATTTTCCTGGGCCGACAGCCATCACCTGGCCGATCTGGGGTTTTTCTTTCGCGCTATCCGGAAGGATAATACCGGACGGAAGTTTTTCTTCCGCCTCGAGGGGTTTAACGAGTACGTTATCAAATAACGGTGAAATATTTTGTTTTGCCATGGGTCCTCCTTTATCACTCTTTTGAGATGAGTGCTATTCTAGCGTGCGTAGAAAACCTTGTCAAGGGGTATGTGGAACCGCCTTAAGCGCACGCCAAGCTTCCGTTTGACCCAGATCCGCGCATCACGGGGATGAAACCGGAGCGTGGTATCGGTAATAACTTCCTGGGTTCGGCGACGGGCCATATACCATAACTGCAGATATTTTGCCGGCCATTCAAACAGCCGCATCAGGAAAATAACAACCGGAACGCTTGTATACATCCGGTCAACCGTTGCCGCTGTCCGTTCTTTCCACGCATTCGGAAGATACGAGGAAACCCAGCGGTTCGACTGTAAAAAACGTTTATACGTTCCCTTCTGTTCCCAGATGGGCACCATCTGCAGGACTTCATGCGCGGTAAAACAATCACGGTCTGCCTGGGGCAACGCAGTGGCGCCGGCAGTCATAAACATATTGAGGCATATTTTATTGGCTACCGATGTATCCTCCGGGTGCCTACGGAGGCCAAGAACATCCATAAGCAGAGTCGCGAGCATCCTGGTCACCCACAGCGTGCCGCCAGCAACGACAAAAAACAAGTCGATATCATCGTTTCTCCCCGCATTATTCATCGCGAGTCCCCCGGTAACGCCCACCAGTTGGACCGTGGGGATACACGCCAGCCACTGACTGACTCTCCGGGCTATATTCCATTTATTTTTTTGCCATAGTTCGTTTTGATTTTTGACATGCGCACCAATACCTTTTGGTACATCGTTGACCCGGACGGGGTAATAGAGAAACCACAGCAAAAATTCCTTCTGGGTTAGTGAATAATTAAACACGTCTGCATACGCAAACGTGGCGATACGGGCATCATGTTTTGATATGCGGGACATGGATTATGGCGTCGGACGTGGAGCAGCACCGGCAGATATTCCGTAACTTGTCAGTACCTGGGAAAATCCGGCAGCAGTCGTCTGCAGAGCGCCCGCTGGAGCGGTTCCGCCGCCCACGGCATTGACCGCGTCCGTCAGGTATTGGATAAGTTTATCGTTTATGCCGTTGTCAAATGTCCGCGAGGCCAGCGGAAACGATTTTGCGGTTGCCGCTCCCTGTATGTAGGCTCCCACGTACGGATCACTCGTTAATGTACTTGCCATATCCACCCGGGAGTAGGGTTCGCCGAACAGTCTGGTTTTGGACTCTTCCGCATATAATTTCGTCATCGTATTTTTACTAATGAGATATTTGAGAAACGTCCAGGCAGCCGCCTGGTTTTTGGATTTAGCGGATACTCCTGCCGCCCAATACGATGCCCAGTTGATGGTGTTGCCCGGCAGCTGCGGGACGGGTGCAATTTTAAAATGCAGATTAGCATTGATTTGTTTGACATCGAACGCACGCCAGGACGGCGCGAGAATCATAGCGACTTTGCCCATTGCGAATGCGTAGATTGAATTATCCAATGTTGTATTCCATGTGTAGACGGGGTCCGTGGGGTTAGCAAACTTCCGGTAAAACATAAGCGTATCCTCCGCCTCTTTGCCGGTGGGATTAGTAAGTCTCGCGCCGTTTTGCATCATCATGAGTCCCACAATATCGCTGAAATTTTCAACATTGCCGGTCGTCCCCAGGGCAATGGCGGACCGCTGGATTTGTGTATCCGTTTTTACGGTCAACTTCGGGACGATCTCCAGAAGTTCCGGCCACGTGGTTGGCGGCTTCACACCTGCAGTCGTAAACAAATCTTCATTATAATAAAGGCCTAAGCCGTCAAACATCAGCGGCGCCCCGTAGATTGTCTGCCCTCCGACTAAATCCGCCGATGCCACGGGATAAAATGTCGCGCTAAACTGCTGGGTCGTCATAAATGTGGTGGGCGCCGGTGATAAGTCATTGCGCAGCATCGGTACCCACGTGTTATGGAATTGAAAAACGTCCGGGCCATCACCCCGGGTAATTGCCGCCTGCAACCGCTCACGGTACTGGCGGAGTGATTGTTTTACATACGTCACTTTAATCTTTGGGTTTGCCGTTTGGAATTCAGCAATAGCAGTTTGTACCGCGGGACTATCTTCCCATAGACCCCAGTAGGTAATGGTTGCTTCTTTAGCTCCGGAAGTCATTCCTAACACATACTTGACCCCAATGCCGACACCCGCAAGTACAAGAAAAATAAGAAGGATCTTGATAAATCTTTTAACAAATGAATTGCCTGTATGTGATGGTGGCGGCTGAGCGGCAGGAGCAGACTCCTCTGGTATAAACGGGTTTGCATTTGATTCTGCCGGCGGAATGACGAGTGTTTCTTTGTTTTCCAGCGAGGCCTGCATGTCCGGCGGAAAAGCAGGCTGAAGCGGAGCCTCTTTCGGCGTAATACCCCAATTAAGCGGACCGGTATCGGACGGTGCCGGGCTGGGCTCGGCAGGAAGCGGAGGAGCCGGGGGTTCCGGCGATAAAAGCGGCGGTGAATCCCCCGCTGATAATGGCTTTGTGTCATCCATAACAAACTCCCGCGCAATTTACGCAACTCAGGTATAATTATCATATCATGCGCAAAACAAAGCACAATACAGAGCGATTGCTTCGTGCAGGAATATTTATCGGCTTGATCATCATGATCTTCACTCTTATGACCGGTATTGCGTTTGAAACAACCTATCAAGGACGGATCTATCCGCGGGTTTCCGTCGGAAATATTGATGTAGGCGGCAAGATCCCTACAGATGTTGAGGCCTATTGGTTGAGGAAAAATACACCGTTTAACAGCATGCAGTTTGAACTCCGGTACGATGGCAAAACCGCAACCATATCAGGAATGGATTTGGATCTGGGATATGATGCAACGCTTTCTGCCACACAGGCGTTCCTTATCGGCCGATCGCGGAATTTGCTCTCAGACATCTACTTCAAACTGTTTCAAAATTCCGTGAATCTCGCTCCGTATTTCCGCTGGAATAGCTCCGTCGTTACCGGCATGTTCAATGATATCGCGGCACAGGTCGACGTACCCGCGACGTCTGCGCTTTTTCAATTTCAAAACGGGAGGGTGGCAAGTTTCCGTCCGTCGACAACCGGGAGACAGCTCAATAAAGACGAAGCAAATGCCCGACTGTCACGGGCATTGTATACGGCGGCGCGTACGGGACAACAACGGATGACGATTCTTATGCCAATTGAATCGGTCAAACCAGCAGTGGCGACTGATCAGGCAAACACATTCGGCATCAGAGAGCTTATCGGCTCCGGATATTCGGAGTTCGCCGGCTCCATAGCAGGAAGAATCCACAACATCGCTCTTGCGGCCGGCAGAATTAACGGTATCCTCGTGAAACCCGGTGAGACGTTCTCATTTAATGACGCGGTTGGAGATATATCCGCGGCCACAGGATACCAGTCCGCATACATTATAAAAGACGGGCGTACCGTGCTGGGCGACGGCGGTGGGGTATGTCAAGTATCAACAACGCTTTTCCGAGCCGTGTTGGCGGCGGGGCTTCCGGTTATTGAACGGCACGCTCATGCATATCGGGTTCATTATTATGAAGAAGGAGGATTTAAACCGGGTTTGGATGCCACCGTCTATAGTCCTACGTATGATTTTAAATTCAAAAATGATACGGGAACAGCCATTCTTATCCAAACGAAAACAGACCTTACGAATCTGTCTCTGACGATTAATTTCTTCGGAGCCGGTGACGGCAGAAAAGCACAAATTTTAAACCAGAAGCTCTGGGATGTGACACAACCCCCGCCGGATCTGTATCAGGATGATCCGACACTCGCCCGCGGAGTCGTAAAACAGGTTGATTTTGCCGCATGGGGCGCCAAAGCATCATTTGACTATCTGGTAACACGAAACGGTGAAACACTCCAAAAAGATACGTTCATTTCCAACTATCAAGCGTGGCAGGCCGTATACCTGAAAGGAACTCAATGAAAAAAATTGTACTCGTCGGCGGATGTTTTGATCTCTTACACTTCGGCCATATATCATTTTTGAAACAGGCGAAATCTTTGGGCGATTACCTTATTGTAGCGCTTGAATCGGACGAAGATGTGCGGCGCATGAAGGGTGACGCGCGCCCGGTTCACACGCAGGCACAGCGCAAAGTTATGCTTGAGTCGTTATCGTTTGTTGACGAAGTCATCGCGCTTCCTCCCATGCACGGCTACCCGGATTATTTGGAACTGGTTAAAAAAATAAAACCTGCAGTCATCGCTGTTACCGAAGGTGACCACGCAAGAGATAAAAAAATGGAACAAGCAAAAACAATTGGAGCGACACTCGTCGAGATCCCCAAAATCCATACCCCTTCGACAAGCCAATTAGCTAAACTTCTGGGACTTGAGTAGAATAGCCACATGAAAATACTTGCCATAGAATCCAGTTGCGATGAAACAGCGGCGGCGATTGTTGAAAACGGAATAAAAATCCATTGAGTTCTGTCATTGCAACCAGCGCCGCAATGCATGCAAAATACGGCGGAATCATGCCGGAAGTGGCGGCACGCGAACAACTCAAAGTGATTATTCCGATCGATTACCGAGGCAACCGCAAAAACGGATTTTGACGCAATTGCAGTAACGGTAGGACCGGGGCTGATCGGATCATTGTTGATCGGAGTGGAGACGGCAAAAACTATGGCGATGGTAACAAAAAAACAATTAATTCCAGTGAACCACGTATTAGCTCACATGTATGCTAATTTCATTGACGGTACCGAAATAAAATTCCCAGCAATTTCACTTGTCGTTTCCGGTGGTCATACAGAACTATTTTTAATGAAAAACAATCACGATCTGCACTGGCTCGGCGGGACCATCGATGATGCCGCAGGCGAAGCGTTTGATAAAACCGCGCGCTTACTTGGTTTTGAAAACCGCGGAGGGGCAGCAATACAGGAAAATGCACAAAAACAGAAATTGGATTTTTCATTACCGCGGCCTCTGATGCACGACGGGTCACTCAATTTTTCTTTTTCCGGATTAAAAACTGCGATTTTGCGGGAATGGAACAAACGGAAAAATACCATCCCAGTGTCTGCTTTTGCCTATGAAGTGCAGGAGGCAATTACCGACGTGTTAGTCGTAAAAACACTGCATGCAGCACAAAAATATAATGCAAAATCGATTCTTATTTCAGGAGGTGTTTCTGCCAACTTGCGCTTACGTGAAAAATTCATGATTCATAATTCGCAATTCATAATTCACGTACCGGAGGTACATTTATGTACGGATAACGCCGCATATATCGGCAGTTACGCATATTTCAGGGGAGAACCGACAGACTGGCACACGGTTACCGCAATGCCGGATCTTTCTGTTGAAGTATAGCCGCCTCTTCGATACACCACGGGGAATATTTACCGGAAATGTTTTGGGTTTCGGTTAAAAATTCCTGCCACCCCATCCATTTCCACCCATCAACCTCCCGTGGGTCGGGTTTAGGATCCTGTTCAGTGTGGCCCACGAGAACAGGACAGATTTCATTTTCCACAATGCCGTGAATATCGGCAAATTTATACCGGTACGCAGCGACGACTTTAATATCGTCAGCGATAATTCCCAGCTCGTCCTTCAGCCGACGTTTGGCGGCCGTCACGACATCTTCGTTGGGCCCCGGATGCCCGCACACCGTATTGGTCCACACGTCCGGAAATGTTTTTTTTGTTGCCGCACGGCGGGTCACCAGAAGTTCATGGTTCCGATTAAAAATAAATAATGAAAATCCCCTATGTAAAGGGGTCGTAAACGCGTGGACTTTTTCCTTCGGCATCGTCCCGATAGGATTATTCTGTTCATCAACTAATACAACCAATTCCATGTGGGGCCGCTTGGAATCGGACCAAGTACATCGATCTTATAAGGATCGCGTTCTACCAATGAACTACGGCCCCAAGGAAAACTCTATTATTATACCAAAAGGGGCTTAATGAAGGAGTTCAATCATTTTTTCTTCCAAATCGCGCGCGCGCTTTTCGGTTTTGCCGAAAATAATATAGCCGAGCTGGTGATAGGAAAGAAGATTTTCTGAGATAATAATAAGCCCTTCGCGGGTTTCTTTATTAAATAATACCGGCGTAAGTATTGTCAGCATTTCGTTAAACGTATACATTTTTTTCTCCGATAATTTATACGCATTATTGGATAATATGTATGTAAGATACATGAAGTCTTTTCCGAATAATTTCTCAGCTGTGGCAAATACATGCGTGCCGCCTGTCCGCCGGACGTTTGATTCCGTCACGTACAGCTGCCCGTTTTTTGCTGCCACAAAATCCACGTCAAAATATCCGCGGTACCCGTTCGCCCGGTATTGTTCACCGATGAAAAATCCCGTATCCACCATCCGCACTTCAACCTGCTCCGAGATGGCATCGTTGTGAATTTCCATACCCCGGAATACTCCGTCGCGGGTTACCCGCATGCCACCATAATACAAAAACTCCACGTGTCCGTTTTTCAAAATCTGAAATTCAACGTTCGGAAATCCCCCGCCGACTGCCGGGTTGACGGTAAGAAGTGATTCTATGACAATAGGAAATAATTTCCAATACTCATCTTTTTGGAGCATTCTCAATATCGCTTTTTGACAGGACGAATAGTCGGACGGTAGTTCCCCGTCCCGCAGAAGCAGAACTCCTGCTCCGGAATGCCCTTTATTGGTTTTTATGACCACCCCGTGTTCGCTGACGTATTTGTTCGCCGCAATGCGCGACGCGTCAATAATACCGCTTACCACAATACCGTCTGCCATCATGAAATCCGGTTCTACCGCGCGGCTTTGCTGAGACAGCTGACGAAAACCGGATTTGCTTCCGAAAAAGTTTACCGTCCAGGCATCTTCTTCTTCCGGCGCTTCCGGCGTAAATATGGTCAATCCCCGTTCCCGAAGTGTCCGGATAAGATCCAAAAATGCTTGGGAGGTTGTATAACTTTTAATGACGAGTCTCTTGCTTCCATTGGCGGCGTTTATTAATGCCTGCATAACGGCGGCGTCGCGAAGAATATCTTCACAAATCACTCCGGAGTGAGATTTCGGCACAAGCACCTGAAAATTCCGTTTACCGAACAGGGATGTAAAATAATCAAAAAACGAGTCGTCAACAGGACGGGGCAATACGAATATCATACTTTCTTCCGCACAAAATGAAAAAAGATCCCGATCTCCCAAATCCGCGTTTTCTTCTATTTCATGGACCCGTTCCTGTTTATCAGACATGGCACTGATAAACGGCCACACGTCTTCCGACATGTTAAATATGTAGACGGTGGATTCCGGAATTTTGGGTAAACTAAACGGAGACTCTTGAATATCCATGCATCGTAAAATAAAAAATATTTAGTACATAGTGAGAATACCGCAAATGCATGAGATGTAAAGGGGTAATTTTTACAATCGTGCGCGTTGTGATATTTCGGCCTCCACAAGTTCCCGTGAACGGCCGTACTTCAAACGCGACAGTTGAATGATTGCATCCGCGACTTTCTGATTGCGCGCGGCATTTACTTTTGTCATGTCTTTGGTGAGATCCATCGAAAACGGTTTAACCGGCTCATTATGAACATTGGTTTTGACATACGCGTTATATCTGTCAATATTTATCAAATCCGATTCATTAAACGTCGGCTGATACTCATGTTGCAAATAATTGGCGTCCGTCACGCCGACGCGGAAACCAATTAGCGTCCCGACGTTGCCGAACACGGCATTTTTCACTTCCTCTTCCATCTGGCCGATGAATTGGTTGGCAACGATGAGATTTAATCTGTATTTCCGAGCCTCCGACAAAATCTGAGCGAAATCCGGTGTTGCAAAATTTTGAAACTCATCGACGTACAAATAAAAATCTTTCCTTTTCTCTTCCGGAATTTCCTGCCGGCTCATCGCGGATATTAATATCCTGGGCACCAAAATAAGTCCGAGGAAATTGCTGTTTTCTTCACCGATTTTTCCTTTTGCGAGATTCACGAGAAGTATTTTCCCGTCGTCCATTACGTTGCGGAAATTAAAGCTCGACTCCGACTGGCCGATGATGTTTCGCATTAATTTATTCGTGACAAACCGGCCGAACTTCGACACGATGTAGTCCAATACTTCTGACTTATGAAAGTCGGCAGTTTGGGCAATCTGATCCGTCCAGTACCGGCGGATAATGGGGTCCTGCAGTTTCGGCAGGAGCTCCTGCACAAAACTGCTGTCGGTGAGGACGCGTACGACTTCGACAAACGTATTACCCGGTTCTACCATAACGGTCAGCATGGCATTCCTGATAGCGTGTTCAAACCTCGGCCCGATAATGCCGGTTTTCATAGGGTCATACAGTTTATACATCAGTCCCACAATCGACGTCACCACAAAATGTTTCTGTTCCTCTGTTCCGGCTTCCAGCATATTGAGACCCATCGGCCTTTCCGTATCGGACGGATCAAAATAAATAACATCTTCCGCCCGCTCCGGAGGAATTCTGTTAAGTACGCCGTCAATAAGATCTCCGTGGGGATCGACAACCGCCACTCCCTTGCCGGCGCCAATATCCTGAACAATCATTTCCTCCAATAGCTGTGATTTGCCCGTACCGGTTTTTCCGATGATGTAGAGATGCCGGCGCCTGTCTTCGTCGCTGATATAAATAGGCCGCTCGATCCCGCGGTACCGGGACTTCCCCAGATACAAACCAGTTGTCGGAATCTGAGACGGGGCGGGCGCGCGTTTTGCATTGAGCCAGAAAATGTGAGCCGTTTCTACCGTTTTATTCGGTAAATGATAGACGGTTGCAAGTTCATCACTGTTGAGAATGCTGTACTGGGGTAAAAACGGCAGATTGAGAACGGGAAAATACCGGTAAATAAAATCCATCATAAACAGTTTTTTTGTAAAAAGCGGGAACTTTACTTTCGTAAAATAATTGTGATCGGAGGAGAACTGTCCGAAACTGGTCATCAAATTATCAAGGTGCATCTTCGCGTTTTCCTGGCTCGTTGAGGAAACAACCAGACGTACGACTGTATTAAATCCCGGCTTACTTGTTTTCTGCTCTACCGCTTCCAGTGACTTGGGATCCACTTTAAAGCTTGCTTTTTCCGGATTTGCCTCATCTTTCTTCACTTTTGAAATATAGGAACGCCCGAGTGACCGCCATTTGCTATTCGTCGGTTGAATCAACACCTGAATGACGGCGCCCTCTCCCTGCCCCATTTTAGCTAATACCGAGGTGATGGAAGACAAGGGGTCCGTCGGTAAATCCCGGAACACCCGCACGGGCATATACGGTGAATTCTTCAGCCGCAACGCTGCAAATGCAATTCGCCCTGTTTGCGAAAATATGGAATATTCATCCACTTCTTTAATATCCGCCCCCGGATACGCGCCGTGAATCTGTTTTTCCACCAGATCCATAAGGCGCCGCGGCACCGCCGCATAAAAACGGATATCCTCCTGTTTGGCAACAATTTCAAAGGATAAATGAGGCTGCGGGGTAAGAAATGACCAGAAACCCGATTTGTGGATATTGTAGAGACTGGCAAACAACTGTTCCGCCGCGTCAATTTTTATTTCATTCTCTCTGGGAACTGCCATCTGAAGAAGAACATACTCAAGGGACCGTTCTTCCCGGTCGCGGTATTTCCACAACAGAAATATTGCATATACCAGAAGGCAAACTCCGCCCAAAAGAATAAGAATAATCAGGATGCTGATCCCGAAAACTTCTATTCTGTAGAAATCATCCAACGCTTCTGTCGGCATAGCATCATTGTCTCACACGCGTGAAATTCCTGTGTATTTGTTTTAATTTCCGGACGCACCACTGGGCCAGCCAATGCCAGGAACTCCACACACTTTGTTTTAATCCTAATGCAATCTGATCATCTGATAGCGGTAAGGTAACGGCAGGTGCCGCCGGAGGAATATTTTGTCCGGCCGGACGTACGCCCATCTGTTGCACGGGCGGCGGGATGGGGATAGTCGTCGGCTGGACTTTCACTCCTGATGAGGCTACTTCCGGCGATATCTCGGTTTCCGCTCCGGTCGGACGAAACGGAGCATCAGCACCTATTCCTCCGGTTTCCTGTTCTTTATTAATGGACGGACTCGTCCCCTGTACGGGGACAGGCAGGTCATTCATAGTCTTATCATATCATGAAGCAAAGGCAAATATTACCCCTTGTGGCGGCAATTGGAGGGGATAATTGTGTATATGCTTCTTCTTAACTTTTTTTGGTTTGTTCTGTGTTGTCATGCCGCTTTCCCGGATCATCGCAAGATGCCAGATGATGGCAAAAAGGATCCATGGGAAAGACTCTTTCTCAATAAGTTTTTTTTGTTTTTCGTGTTTAATCACACGTATATCCGGTCGTTTTTCCGGCAGGCGCAAAAGAAACCAAATAACCAGTGCAACCGAAAAATCAATGACGTATTGTTTTTCCTGTTTCTTTTTTTGATGCTCTTTTCGTATTACGACTATCCTGTTTTCTTTTTTTATCGTGTTGATTTTCTGCAATTTTTCTTTTTGTTTTATTTTCCTGAATATAAATTGCCGCTCAGCCTTTTGAACTAATCGTTTCAACGTATTCCATAATATTTTTTCTTTCTTTTGGACACTCTTTCGTTCTTTACGCAAAAATAATTTTCTTTCCAACTTTTGAAACAATATTTCTTTTTTTTGCTTGTTTCTCTGTTTTTTATGCCGTAATATTTTTGTCTCCTTAACATGAATCTCTTTTTCCGTTCGGCGGAACAAAGGTTGATCTTTTCTGGTCAACTTGTTGAAACCTTCATTCATCCGGAATATGGACGTCTTTTCTTTTCGTCGAACGTCGTATTTGCGTAAATGCACTACTACCGTATTTTCCTTTTTACTTCTTTGGTGCTTCAACTTTTCTCTTTTAATTTTTTTATCAGATTCTAATGGTATTTGAATAGGCTGAGTATTTTTTTCCTCTCTCTCCGGTGAACGATCAAGCAAATTAATTTGATGTTTCTTTGCCTCTAATACTTCAACTTTTCTATCTTCTTTATGTTCAAACATCGGCCGTACATGATGAATAAATGATTCGCCGATCATGTGTAGATGTGCTTCTGATATTTTCTCAACTGGTCGATGAATAAATTTATCGACTGATACCGCGGTATATTGTATTTCGTGTACTGTATTTTTTACAGCGCCGGCTGTCTCCTTTAAAACTGCATGAATCTGCCGGTCTAACAGAATGAATTTTTGCTGGATTTGTTCCCGAGACACTGGTTTATCGCTTAAGATAAATGCTTTGGTTGTTGGACGGATTTCAGATAAATGCGAAAAGTTACTTTTTATGAGAGACCTCATTTCCGGCATCGTATGATCGTTCAGTGTATTGATTATGCGCATCTTCCCTTTACCGGTCGCGCGGTCGAGCGTCATAACGACAATATCGCGTTGACCACTGGGCTCTAAGTATGACGTCACCACCTCAGTCGCTCCGCTTCGAAACGCTTGATCGATTAATAATGATGTTTGATGTTGCGCTTCGGAGTATGCTTCAGGTGTTAATCGAAGCTGACGTTCATGAAATTCTAAAAGCCCCATTGAGCCATCTCCATATGTAAAACGGATATCTCCTTCTGCGCTATATGTAAAATCCGTCCCATCGTATTCTTTCGCGCCAGATAATTCCTGCCTTCTAGAGTCTGCATTTTGCCGGTATTGAGGTCGAAATATCTTGGCTGCTTCTCTGCGAACCTGCGGAGAGGACCAGTCAAAGTGCTGTGTTTTCAGCGTTTCCGTCAAATCCTGATATGCCTTCAAATCTGTTTCTTTATTACAATTGCATCCAGCCATAATTTTTACAATAAAAAAACTTCTCGGGTGAGAAGTTTGATACCGCGTTTCCTTTCACCCGAAGGATATGCTCATTGCGTCAAAAGCCTGCGATCTGACTTTACAGTTGCGGTACAGTCCCCGAGTTTCACGGGATTCGGAGCTTTTGACCTGACCAAATTATTTCCTTAACTTTTCCTCGCTTATTTATAAACCTCGCAAGCATAAATAGCAAGTCAGATAAACGGTTAAGATACTTTACGATCACCGGATCAAGGTGTTGTTTTTTTGACAGCGCAACCGCCTGCCGCTCCACCCGCCGGCAGATACTACGCGCAATATGGATCTGTGATGCCAACTCCGATCCTCCCGGTAAAATGAAATTTGTAAGCTTCGGCAATTCTTTATCCATCTCATCTATGTACTGTTCCATGTCCGTAATTCGCCCTTCAAGCATTGTCAGATTTTTTTTACTGCCCGAGAGGGAACTGCCGATAGTAAGAAGGTCTGATTGTATATGTGAAAGAGGAAATTCCGACTGAGTGCTGATAAGTCCCACCCAACTATTCAGCTCATCAATCGATCCGTACACGTCGACGAGCTCCTCGCACTTTAAAACGCGCTTGCCACCGAAAAGGGAAGTAGTACCGTCATCGCCGGTGCGGGTGTAGATTGGCATAGATCAGCACTCAGAGTAGCCGCAACTGTAGCACTTCTTGCAGGATTCTTCAAAAACCAGACTTGCTTCTCCGCATTTCGGGCATAGATCGACCGTCACCATTCGTTTTGATGTGGCAACCGCCGGCTTGGATTCTTCGGCAAATACGGGGGCTACGGGAACCGCAGATGTTAATTTTGCCACAGCCTCTTGTACTGTTACCGGAGAATGCCCATTCCCATTAGCCACATCGACCCGGTGCTTCTGGAAAAATCCGAAATGCCGGTCGATCACTTTTGCAATGGCATCGGGTAGACTCCTGACGCGGTTTTCTCCGAATCCTAAACTGCGCGCCCCTCCGATACCGATCAGCATGGAGGCGATTTTATGCGCCCGTTCCATCGGCGGAATGGGCGATGCCATGCGAAGCGTCAGGGAAATAATTTTCCCCAATGCCTCAGCCATAGCCGTCACGTCACTGCCCGCCTTCCCGACACTGATAAACATTTCTACGGGCTGGTTGCCGCCGTTGGTATTGACCGTTACATACGCATCTCCCACCGGCGTCTCCACTCGGTAGGTAGACCCATGCAAGACCATGGGTCTCGGTTTTACTTCCGGCGCCGCAAGCAATTGTTTCACTTCTTCAACCTTCTTTTCTTCTTTACGGGTAAGAACACCTGCTCTACTTCCTTCCCGCATGTAGGCAATACCTTTACACCCTTGCTCATATGCCAGCGTATACAGGCGTTTCACATCCTCAACCGTATGAGTGGCCGGAGCATTGACGGTTTTGCTGATGGAGGCATCCACATATTTTTGAATGGCCGCCTGCACATAGACGTGATCTTCCGGCGTCAAATCATTGGC
The DNA here is from genome assembly GCA_963701185.1 of Candidatus Gottesmanbacteria bacterium. GTDB lineage: Bacteria > Patescibacteriota > Microgenomatia > UBA10105 > UBA927 > XYB1-FULL-47-11. Next base: position 919,935 of record OY969569.1, on the reverse strand, counting down.
GGATACAAACCATGCAGGGCGATCTTCCCGCGTAGGCTCTCTCCCGTGCGTCTTTTTAAATTCATCCCACCAGGCGTCATATAACGGATGCCGGAGCACATGTTCTCCAAGCCTGTCCCGGCGGATAAATTCAAATTCGTACACGGGCTCGATGCCGCTGGAGACTCCGGCCATCAGTGACGTACTCCCGGTCGGCGCCTGCTGCAAAATAAGCGAATTACGGATTCCGTATTTTTTAATCCCCTTGCGGACTGATTCCGGCAGCTGCTTGATGAAATACCCTTCCAAATGCTTTTTAATTTGAATTTTAGGAAACGGCCCTTTCTCCGCAGCGATTTCCACCGACGCCTCATACGCCGCATCCCTGATAATTTTGTAGATTTTATCAATTACGGGAAGACTTTCTTTGCTTCCGTAGCGAAGATGCATTTTGATCAGCGCGTCGCCCAACCCCATGGTTCCCAACCCTATACGCCGTTCTCCCTGTTTTTGCACGTTGCGGATTTCATCAAAAACATAAAAATCCGCGTCAATCACGTCGTCCTGGAACCGCACACCGGTTTTGGCAATATCCGCCAATCTCTTATAGTCCATTTCCCCCTGATCATTGACTAATGCTGATACATTGATCGAACAGAGGTTGCACACTCCCCAATTCGGTAGTCCTTCCTCACCGCACGGATTAACGCAATTGATATATTCATAATAATAATTGTTAAACCACTTGTTGTACCGCTCCATGAACACCACTCCGGGCTCGGCGCTTTTCCACGCGGCTGTGGCAATGAGGTCCCACAACGCACGCGCTTTGATGGTTTTTTTGATAATGACCTTTTTCCCCAGTTTAATCCAATTAGGCAGATATCCATCCCATTTTGTGTCATACTCCGGATCCGTTTTGTCGGGGAATACCAAGTTCCAATCCGCGTCGGTCCTCACTGCTTCCATAAACGCGTCCGAAACACAAACAGAGAGATTGGCGCCGTTAATGCGGGACAGATCCTGTTTCACGGTGACAAATTCTTCTATGTCCGGATGCCAATCCCACAGCATAAGCATGAGGGCCCCCCGCCGCGAGCCGCCCTGCTGGATAATATCTTTGGTTGCGACGCTGAAGAGTTCCGCCCAATTACACGGACCGGAAGAAAACCCGTTCACTTTATTGACCCGTGCCCCGCGGGGCCGCAGACTCGAAAGATTGATGCCTACCCCGCCCCCGCGCGACATAATTTCCACCATGTTTGAGAGGGTTTTCAAAATTCCGCCGCGCGAATCGTGAGGAGAAGGAATGACAAAACAATTATAAAAGGTTACTTTGTATCCGGTGCCTGCTCCCGATAAAATTCTGCCACCCGGGACAAACGCAAAATCCTGCATGGCTTGGAAGAATTTTTCTTCCCAAAAACCCCGGTCTTTTTTATGTTCGGATTGGGCAATGGCATGAGAAACCCGCCGCCACATTTCTTCAGGGATCTGTTCGACGGGTTTTCCCGTCTCATCTTTTACAGCATAACGGTCTAAAAATACAGTGTTACGGATGCCTGTTAATTCCATATAAAGTTTATTATTTTTATAATTGTTATAACAGTTTCTTTACTTCTTTTTCAAAATCTTCTATATCCACAAACTGTCTGAACACGCTTGCAAACCGGATGTACGCAAGTTTGTCTAATTTTTTCAGACGCCGGGCAACCAGCTCTCCGATCTTTTTACTGGGCACCTCGGTTGTGTCTCCGGCGATGAGTTCCCGCTCCACCTCATCGACAATCCGATCTACGTCCGCCGCCTTAATGGTTGTTTTTCCGCTTGCCCTCCAGATACCCCGTTTCAGTTTCTCCCGGTCAAATGTTTCCCTGCGTTCATCTTTTTTGACGACCGTAATCGGCACCGATTCCACCCGCTCATACGTCGTAAACCGCTTTTCACATTTCGTGCATGTACGTCTGCGCCTCGTCACTGACAAGTCTTCGCTGTCGCGCGTTTCAATAACATCAGTATTATCAAAATTACAATACGGACACTTCATCGGACTTTCCAATATAAACGCTTTTATTAAATTTTCAAGGAGTCAATAAATACGTGTGCTCTCTTTTCACGAATGAAATATAAAACGCTATATGTGGTGCTCAAAATCATACTAAGACACTAAATGGAGAGCGTCAACTAGCAACTTCTATATCAAAAATATGCAACATTTTCCTATGAAGCTGCTGATCCGTTGATGAGGAAAAAGTACGGGGAAAATTATTTTAATTTTTGTACCTGAGTTTGAAGTGTACTCACTAAATCCAATGATCCTGTGAGCCCGGCCTTTATGGACGCATCTGTTGTTTTGGCAATCTCAGACCTAAGCACTTCTGCGTGTTTTGCAAGCGACTGCGTCAGCCTGTCCGTCACATATGCAGGAACATCTTTCCCCTGCGCCTTGAGCGTAAGAAGCGTCGTCACCGCATTATTCATATACTTCTCCCCCTTGGAGATTATTTGTTCCGAAAGCCTGCTATTCCCGCTTGAAGAAAGCATGACCCCCATCGCGAGCCTCTTATCCCCCTGCAGAATATAAAATTCCGTCTTCTTCAAGGAATCCGTAATCATCTTGTCGAGTATCCAGTCTCGAATTTGCTTAAGAACATACAGAGGGTTATCCGGCAACATACCCGGATACGGAAGTTCGTATTGGACCGGTGCGGGCGTGGGTGACCCGGTTGGTTCACCCGCACTCGTTGCGGTCGCGGCAAAAACCATAACAGGAAAAAGAAGCGTAGTAAGAAACAAAACAATATTTTTCATATGAGCACCTCTTTCATCTTTAGTATATCATCAAGCGATATTTGTGCAAGTTTGAGCACTTCTTGTTCCAGTTTCTTCACTTTCGGGTAACTCATGTCCAATATTTTCTGCGCGTCGGGCGGCAACTTTTCCGCATTCCATACGGCAAACCGTTTATCAACGCCGACTATATCATACTTAACCATCTTATCCGCGAGATACAAAAGCTTCTGCTCCCATGTTTTCGGTGATCCTTGTGGATCAAGAATTGAATGCAGGGAATGTGTCTTCACTATTTCTGCAACTTCATTCATCCCCTCTTTCTGCAATATGGTAACCGCACATTCGGGATGTTTTCCTCCCACTGCCTTATCAATATCATGAAGAAGTGCTGCAGCAAAAAGCAATTTTTTATCCACCTGAATTTTCGATGCAAAAACCATCGCAACTTTGGCAACCAGCGCGACATGAATACGCTTTTGCTGAGGAAGTTTATACTTCTCCCATAATGCTTTCGCCTGTACTTCTGTCGGAATCATACAATGTATTATAATATATCAACCTGTGAAAAAACGGTTTTCTAATGTCTTTTATATCGGACTGTTAAGTTTCTTCGGCGGGATCAGCCAGGATATTTTTGTTCCGGTACTACCATTGTATCTTGCCAACGTCCTTCATTTTGACAAAGCATTTATCGGCCTTACTGAAGGGTTGGTCACCAGCAGCGCCAGCGTTTTCCGGATTGTTGCAGGATTATTGTCGGACAAATTGAGAAAAAACAAACCTATTGTATTTGCCGGATATCTCCTTTCATTTATAAGCCGACCGCTTTTGGCCATCACCACATCCGGAATCGGAGTTATGGGTTTACGTTTTTTGGACGGCGTCGGAAAAGGTGTCAAAGATTCTCCGAAAGATGCGCTCATTGCCGATTCAACACAAGTCACCTCACGCGGGAAAGGATTCGGTATTGTCCGGGCATTGGATACGCTCGGATCTGTTGCGGGACCTTTAATTCTTTTTTTTCTTTTATATGTATTAAAAAATAACACCCTCAAATATCATTACATCTTCTTTATTGCCGCTATTCCATTACTCTTCACGTTAAGCATCTTATCTTTTTTTGTCAAAGAAGCACCGGTACAGAATCCGGAATTATTTGAAAACATACAGAAATTACCAAAAAAGTTTTTCCTGTTTTTGGGTATCATAGTAATATTTTCCCTCGGCAATTCTTCTGACACGTTTTTGATTTTACGCAGCCAAAATTTGGGCGTCAGCCTCCTTGGCATTCCTCTGGTCTATGCATTATTTAATGCGGTCTACGCATCTGCTTCTATACCTCTGGGGAGCCTCTCCGATAAAATCGGACGGGAAAAAGTCATCTTCATCGGATGGTTTTTTTACGCGCTCTCGTATCTCGGATTCGGACTGGCGAATAAAAGCTATCAGGCCTGGCTCTTGTTTGCCCTCTACGGCATTTATTATGCAACGACGGAAGGAGTGGTAAAGGCATATATTGCCGACCAGGTGGCATCGGGACACCGGGGAAAAGCGTACGGATTATATAATTCGCTCGTGGGACTCGTAACGCTGCCGGCAAGTTTTATTGCGGGATTACTGTGGGATAAAATTTCCCCCGCCGCGCCCTTCTACTTCTCCGCCGGGATTGCACTTTTTTCAGGAGTATTGCTTTTTATCTATACCCGGTTCCTCAAACATGAGCCGGTTTCTGCCCATTGAGAGAATAGTAGCCTAAAGCTTGAAGAACTAAATCCAACGTTTCCAGCGGGCCGTGGGAGTAGGTGTTGATGACGAGATCATAATATTTCGGATCCCAGAAATCCGTGGACGCCGTACATCCGTTTCCATTTAGCTAGATTCTTTTCTTCCCGTTCCCATAAATGCTTTTTTGCCTCTGCCACCGAAATGGTATCGCGGTTGACCACGCGGTCAATGCGGAGTGCATCGTCGCACATCAGAAGAACTTTTAAAACGTGCTTTAACCCACGCATGTTCCACCCGGCAATCCAGGATTCTACCGCGACATGCGTATTGGGGTCACTAAGTTTTTTGCGCATTGCGGCATCGATCTGATGATCAATCTCATCCCCATAATCCGTTGCAAAATGGTGCGTAATATCATCGGCCTTGTGTTTACCGGATTTAATGGCAAATTGTCTGGCCCAGTCTCCGCCGGAAAATATTTCCCATCCGAGAGGCTCCACAATCGGTTTTAAATTTTTCAGAAGTGTGGAGCGGCCCGCGCCGGGTCTGCCGGAAATGGCGACACTGGAGTATTTGAGGAATTTGCCTTTATTCATGTGTGTATTATATACTATTATATGGCAATCCACTATCTCCCCGTCTCCTGGAAAACCTACCACGAAACAGCAAGAAAACTCGCCGCGGCCATTTTAGATCACGCCACACCCGTTGATCAAATCGTTGCAATTTCCCGCGGAGGGTTGACGCTCGGACATCTGTTAACCGACTTACTGCGGATTCCCATCTCGGTTATTACCATCCAAAGCTACACCGATATTCAGGCAAGCGGCGAAGCGGTTCTCACCGCAAAACTGCAGAACTCGATAAAACATAAACATATTCTTCTGGTTGACGACGTATCGGATTCAGGAAAAACGCTCATACGCGCGATCAAATATCTGAAACGCTGCGGACCGAAACATATCGCCACTGCCACCATGTTTTATAAGCCCCACTCTGTCTACCGTCCCGATTATTTTGCGAAACAAACAACCAAATGGATTTTATTCCCGTACGAACCGACGGAAATGATTCTTCTCATTACAAAGCAAATGCAGGAAGCCGGTAAATCAAAAGCGGAGATTCAGAAATTCCTACAGAAACTCGATTACACAGAAGATCAAATCGGATTTGTCCGAAGACATTATATTAAAAATGTAAATAAAGGAGATCATATATGTCTGCCGGATCAAAAAGGGGAAAAACAACACGGGAAAAAATTGTCGCAGGACACCGGTTGGGGATTTCTCGTACATGGAACAATTTTTTCGCCATCTCCTGCAACCGAGGAAAAACCGACATTGACATCTCCCAAAAGTTCTCAAGTTACCGTGCATGAGAGTGTAACAGTAACCACAAAATGACATGATATGTATCGTCGATTTCGGATCACAGACTGCTCATCTCATCGGCAGGCGTCTCCGGCAGCTCGGTGTTGAAATCGAATACACCGATCCCGACGACGCCGTTGCCATCATCCGGAAAATAAAACCAAAAGGAATTATATTGTCCGGCGGACCGTCCAGCGTCTATGAACACGGGGCTCCCACGATTCCCACAAACATATTTTCGTTTCATATTCCCATATTGGGTATTTGTTACGGATGGCAGCTCATGGCCTTAAAACTCGGGGGTGCCGTTAAAAATACGGCAAAAGAGTATGGGCCGCAAACACTGTCTCTTAGATCCCGCACAGGCATATTCGCATTACCGAAAAATGAATTCAAGGTCATCGTCTCCCACGGCGATACCGTGACCCGCCTTCCGGACGGATTTGTCGTCGCGGGATCAACTCGGGAAGTAAAAAATACTGCCGTCGTCAATGAAAAAGATTCATTGTTCGGTGTTCAGTTCCACCCCGAAGCAGATCATACCGAATACGGACTGGATCTGTTGAAAAATTTTGCGGTACATGTTTGCCGCGAAACACTGAACCCTCTTACCCGAAATCCTAAACAAATTATTGAAGAAATCAAAAAAACTGTAGGAAACAACAAAGTTATTTGCGCCGTATCCGGCGGTGTGGATTCCACAGTGACTGCTTTTTTGATCGGCAAATCAATCGGAAAAAATCTCATTCCCGTCTATGTCGAAAGCGGCCTGATGCGCCCCGATACCGATACAAAAGTCCGCTATATTTTTACCAGACTCATCCGTGCAAACCTCGTCATTGTGGACGCAAAAAAAAGGTTTCTTGCCGCCCTGGCGGGGATAACCGATCCGGAAGTGAAACGGAAAACAATCGGCAAATTATATGTTGATATATTTCAGGAGCAGGCAAAAAAATATTCCAACGCGGCGTTCCTCGGACAGGGAACAATCTATTCCGATGTCATCGAGTCCAAAGGAAGTAAACTCGCCTCACACATCAAGTCCCATCACAACGTCGGGGGACTCCCCGCTTCCTTGCATATGACGCTCGTTGAACCGCTGCGCCATTTATATAAAGATGAAGTGCGCGAAATCGGCAGACTCGCGGGATTGCCAAAAGACATTATCGCCGCGCACCCGTTCCCCGGCCCAGGATTTGCTATCCGCATCAGGGGAGAGGTTACCCAAAAACGTCTCGCACAGGTAAAACAGGCAGACGCGATCGTTCTGGAAGAAATCAAAAAGGCTGGTGTGTATGACACCGTGTTCCAGTGTTTTGCGGTGATGACCGGAGCGCACTCCACCGCGGTCAAAGGGGACGGCAGGGTGTTTGCTGAGGTCGTCGCTCTGCGCGCCTATGAATCGCGCGATATTATGACCAGCCAGTGGGCGCGTCTGTCCTATGAAGTTTTAGCAATCATTTCATCGCGGATTGTCAACGAAGTGCCGGATGTCTCCCGTGTCGTCTATGACATTACCACCAAACCCCCCGCGACAATGGAATGGGAATAATACTTACTGCGGTTTATTGAGGACGACCGGTTTCAATCTGCTCATTGCTTCTAAGGAATACCTCACGCCCTGCGCGCCGATGCCGGAGTGTTTGACACCGAGGAACGGAAAATGGTCAGGACCGCGCTGGGGCGAACCGTTTATCTGCACCGTTCCGACATTGAGTGATTTTGCGAAGACTATCCCCGTTCCCTCGTCTTTGGTAAATACGCATGCCTGCAGCCCGAACCGTGTTTGATTTATTATAGTAGCGGCGTCTCCCATGTTCGTTATTTCAATAAAAGACACCAGCGGACCAAATACTTCGTTCACCACAACCGGCATCATGGGCGTAACATTTGTCAGAATTGTCGGTTCTATATATGCGGCATTATGGCCGCCTCCAGTAACGACCTTTGCCCCTGATTTTACTGACTCATCAATCCATCCCTGAATTTTTTGGGCAACATCGGGAGAAATCACGGGTCCCACGAGTTTCGTTTCGGGACTTCGCGGATCACCGACGTGAATAAGTTCCTTCATCTGAGCCAACACTACGGGAATAAGCGTATCAAGGACACCCTTCGTTCCCAATACATATTTAATTGCGGTACACCGTTGTCCCGCATAGGAGAATCCACCCTTAACGATTTCTTTTGCGGTGAGATTCATATCCGCATCGGGAAATATGATTGCGGGATTATTGCCTCCGCACTCAAAAAGAAGCGGCTTCATCGGCGCGCGACCGGCGATAGCAACTCCCGTATCTGAACTTCCGGTAAACGCCACGGCATCTATGTGTTTATGAGAAACCAGATAATCTCCGATTTCTGATCCGCCGCCGGTCACACAGGCAAAAATATCGGGCGGAAGGCCGGCTTTTTCAAATAGACGCGCCAGGTGCAGGCCGCTCACTCCCCCCTGGGTCGGCGGCTTAAACAGTACCGTATTGCCCATGAGAAGTGCCGGTACAATTTTGCTGGCCGCAAGGTTTACAGGGTAATTGAACGGGGCAATACACAAAACGACGCCGTGGGCGGCACGCTCAACCATCGCCGTCGTTCCTTTGTCATACCCGGGAAAATCATCACTGCTGATCACTTCCCCATGAACGGACTGCACTTCATCGGCAAAATAATCGGTAAGCTCCGCGGTGCGCACGATTTCGCTTTTGGATTCCCCCACGGACTTGCCGATCTCACGGACAAGTAAGGTCGTAAGATATTCTTCGTAGTGCCTCACCCAATCGGCGGCCAAATGCATCATCTTTACACGTTTGTTCAGGGGGACTGCTTCCCACGCTGGCTGCGCGGCTTTTAATTTTTTAAGAATTTCATCGATTTCCCCTGTCGCTGCCACGGGAAGATTTCCGACAACGCTTTGGTCAATAGGAGAAATAATTTGAGTGGTTTTACCCCCCGTTCCGGTTACCCACGCGGACCCGTTAAAAAATTTGTAGGTCGGCGGAGTGGCGGTGTCGGAGATTGGTTCAAAAAATTCTTCGGACATGTCTCCATCATATCACGATCCGTTTGACCATACACGCCGACATGGAATCCGTACTGCCTGCTGATTTGGCAACACTTATTAATTTCTCAATTGCAATTTGCAGGGATTCCGTTGTCATTCCTACCTCTTCTAAAATCCTGCGCATATCGTCCTCACCTACGTAATTGGCAACGCTGTCTGTGGCAAGAAGAATGATGTCACCCTCCAGTAATTTTCCCGAATGCATGGCGGGGATAAGCTGCTTGCGGGCAAATCCCACGGCTTTCGTCAGCATGCCGTCATCATCGACATCGCGGGGCGTGAGAATATCAATAAGTCCTTCACGATACAGATATGTATTACAGTTTCCCGCCGTCCCGAGCCAAAAAAAATCTCCGATCACGATAAGAACAGTGAGCGCCGACGCGAGGCCGGCGTCAAATCCGGGATCACGGCGCTTCTGCCAGAGCCGGAGATTTGTTGATCTGAAAATCCGTTTTAATAAAAAAGCTTTACTGTTCCAATAAAATGGTCGTTGACGGACCATATGATATGCCCAGAGTCCCGTCTGCCGGGTTAATTGTTCCGCCTCATTCGCATGCGGCAACCCGGGGTACCCATCAGCGATGATGAAACACTCGTCAGTAGAGTGGACAAAGTTTTTTCCGGCAAAGAGAATAACGTCTTTGGGTTTTTCATGACGGGGTATACCGAAAAAATCGTCGGGTTTCATTATGCGAGAGCTTGGAACCGCTTACTAACCTCAGCCCAGTTCACCACGTTCCACCATGCTTTTATATACTCAACCCGCATGTTTTGATATTTGAGATAGTACGCATGTTCCCACACATCAATTGTAAGAATCGGGGTTTTCCCATCGGTCAGCGGACTATCCTGATTGGATGTGTCGATGATAGTCAATTTCCTGTTCTCAGAAACTAACCATGCCCACCCGCTGCCGAAGTGATTGAGAGCAGCAGCGCTGAAAAGCTCTTGAAATTTTTCGAACGATCCAAACGTCGCATCAATGGCCGCCGCAAGGTTTCCCGTAGGCTTCCCGCCGGCTTTTGGAGCCATTATTTGCCAATACAAAGAATGATTTGCGTGCCCGCCGGCATTGTTTTTTACTTTTGTGCGGATCACCTCAGGAACATCATTCAGTTTGGTTAATAATTCTTCAACGGAAATACCGTCAAACGAACCGGCAAGGGCATCGTTAAGATTTTTAACATAGGTTGCATGATGCTTATCGTGATGGATATGCATCGTCGCCTCATCAATATAGGGTTCCAACGCATTATAGGCGTAGGGTAAATCCGGTAAAGTAAACATAGGGAACCTCCTTTTATATATGAATATTTATGGTTATATTATACACCTGATATAATACTCGCATGTACCGCTCAATCATTTCGTGGCTGAAAAAACGTGTAAAGGTCGTTCCGAAATCAGGTAAAAAAATTCCTCGCTGGGCATGGGCATTTTGGTTTTTACCCTTTTTTCTGGTGTTAACCTCATATCTTTTAATTTTCAAAGATCTTCCGTCACCGGCAAAATTAGCCCAATATAATATCCCAATTTCCACAAAAATTTATGACCGCAGCGGAAAACTCCTGTTTGATATTTTTGCCGACCAAAACCGCACGCCTGTCCCGCTTTCGGAAATTCCTAAAAATCTGCAGGAAGCCACAATTTCCATAGAAGATAAAAACTTCTACCAACATCAAGGGGTGAATATCGTCGGCGGCATCTTACGGGCGCTAGCCGCCGATATCACACGCGGACAACTGCAGGGGGGGTCCACTATTACCCAACAACTCGTCAAATCCGCACTCCTGTCTCCTGAGCGCACCATCATACGAAAAATCAAAGAAATCATCCTCGCCTTTTGGGTGGAAGCACTGTACCCCAAAGATAAGATATTGGAACTGTATTTAAACCAAGTCCCCTACGGGGGCACGGCCTGGGGAGTCGAATCCGCGAGCGAACAATATTTCGGCAAAAAAGTTGAGGATCTGACCCTCGCCGAGGCTGCACTTTTGGCCGGCCTGCCGCAAGCCCCGACATTATATTCCCCGTTCGGAGCACATCCTCTCCTTGCCGTCAGCCGCCAAAAAGAAGTACTGAAGCGCATGGTGGAAGATAAATATATTTCCAAAGAACAAGCCGACCAGGCTGCATCGCAGCCGCTGGTGTTTAAAAATGAAACCGGCATCAAAGCCCCGCATTTTGTTATGTACGTCAAAGAACAATTGGTTCAACAATACGGAGAGGCATTGGTGGCAAAGGGAGGGCTGAAAGTAACGACCACGCTGGACCTGGATTTAGAGGAGTACGCCCAGGCAACCGTTGCTGCGGAGGTGGCGAAATTAAAAAACTATCAGGTCTCCAACGGTGCCGCACTCATTACCAAACCCGCAACAGGCGAAATCCTTGCCATGGTCGGTTCCGTGGATTATTTCGCGTCTCCGTCCGGAAATTATAACGTCGTCACGGCGCTGCGCCAGCCCGGCTCAAGCATCAAACCCATTAACTACGCTATCGGACTGGAAAAACGTATCGTCACCCCCGCCACAATGTTTATTGATGAACCGACGTGTTTCGGAAATATCGGAAAACCGCCGTACTGCCCCGTCAACTACGACGGGAAATTCCACGGTCCGGTGCAACTGCGGATGGCATTGGGCAATTCATTTAATATTCCGGCGGTCAAAATGCTCTATATGAATACCGTCACTGATATGGTTGCCTCCGCCAGTGCATTCGGCATAACGACGTTTAAAGACCCGAGTCATTATGGACTATCGCTCACACTGGGCGGAGGTGAAATCCATATGACCGATATGGCAACGGCATTCGGCGTATTTGCCAACGGCGGCATCCGGCATGATCTTGTCTCTATTCTCAAGGTTGTGGATAAAACCGGAAAAATACTTTCGGAATACAAAGATCCGAATTTAGACAAAGACATCCCGTCGCAGCTCCTCATGAACGGGCCACGGGTGATATCGACCGAAACCGCATTTCTCATTTCCCATATACTTCTTGACAATAACGCGCGCCAGGAAGAGTTCGGCCCCGCGTCGGAGCTTTACATTCCCAACCGTGCCGTCTCGGTGAAAACCGGAACAACGAATGATCTTCGCGACAACTGGACCATCGGATTTACCCCGCAGATATTAGTCGCCGCGTGGGTAGGAAACAATGATAACTCGCCGATGAATCCGTATCTGGTGTCCGGTATCACCGGCGCGGCACCAATCTGGCACAAACTCATGGTGCAGGCTTTAAAGGGCAAACCCGACATTTGGCCCAAACAACCGGACGGCATTGTCGGGGCGCAAGTCTGCAGCATCTCAGGGCTGCTGCCGCCGAATCCTGACCCAAACGCAGGCGACAAAGGTTGTTCGACACGATTCGAATACTTTATCAAGGGAACCATTCCCACAGAACGGGAAAATCTTAAACAAACAGTCGTCATCGATAAAGATACCGGCGATCTCGTTGAGCCCAATAAACCAAATGCAAACGTGGAAATGCAGGATCATCAGGTAATAAGCGACGGTATATCACGCTGGTGCCTGGATTGCCCCCACCCCGCCGGCAAATCCGTGTTTATTAAATAATTTCTTTCCCCTTGTCCCGAGGCTGGAGTTTGTGATATAACTCACACACTATGGCGCGCCGGAAAGAGCTAAACGAAAAAAAATCTCCACACGAATATCTCTTTATAACATTTTTATTATTTTTCCCGCGTGCGTTGATTGCCATCGGCGACACAGTCCGTTTCATTGCATCTCTTGTATTCCATGTTTTATCTCCAACCATCGTAACTTCCGGCATTGTTATCCGCGAAACCCTCCGTGCCGTCGCCATGCTCCATTTTCCGCGCTTCTCGCTTCCAGCCATTCATCTTCCAAAACCGCCGAAATTCAAAAGACGGTTACGCCGCCTTCCGCCGCCGCCGGCTGTCATCCGTATGTGGCCGACAAAAACTGAACAAATAAAATCATTTATCGCCGGCATATGCGTAACGGTGCTATTCTTTATCCTTCCATACAACGCATACCTGTGGCTCAAAGCTCTCCCTAACCCGCAACTCTTAACCCGGCGGGATCTGGAGGTCACGACAAAAATCTTTGACCGCAACGGCGTCCTTTTATATGAAATATATACCGATCAAAACCGCACTCCGCTCCCACTCGCCCAAATTCCCAAACTCATGCAGGAGGCAACAATCGCCATCGAAGATAAAAACTTTTATCAGCATCCCGGATTCTCCGTCACGGGGATTCTTCGGGCGGCCCGCGAAACCATACTCAACAAGCAGATTCAGGGAGGATCAACCATAACGCAGCAGCTCATAAAATCCGCACTGCTGACGCCTGAAGTGACTATCCCGCGAAAGGTGAAAGAGATCATCCTTGCGTTTTGGGCGGAACGCCTGTACAGCAAAAATCAGATTCTGGAAATGTATGTAAACCAGGTGCCGTACGGCGGCACTGCCTGGGGTATAGAGGCGGCTGCCCAAACATATTTCGGGACATCGGTCGCGAACCTTAATCTGGCGCAAATGGCCATTCTGGCCGGCCTTCCCGCTGCACCGTCGGAATATTCCCCGTTCAACAGTCACCCGGAAAAAGCATTTGAACGGCAGAGAGAAGTACTCCGTAGGATGACGGAAGACCGCTACATAACCCCCGAACAGGAACAACAAGCACTTGCTACTCCCATTAAATTTGCCACTCCCCATGTGCCCATCCGTGCGCCTCATTTCGTCATGTATGTGAAGGATTTACTCGAAGAACAGTACGGCCCCCGGCTGGTCGAACAGGGAGGGCTTCGTATTACCACATCTCTGGATAGTGACATGCAGGAAAAAGCTGAAACGATTGTCCGCACACAACTTGATGCACTTGCCGGCCTTCGGGTCGGTAACGGAGCGGCACTGGTTACCAATCCAAAAACAGGAGAAATACTTGCCATGGTCGGCAGTAAGAATTACTTTGATACTGCGGAAGACGGCAACGTAAATGTCACGACGAGTCTTCGACAACCGGGGTCCAGTATCAAAGTCGTCAATTACGCGGCAGCACTCGAAAACGAGTTTACCGCAGCAACCATTCTCGACGATTCTCCGGTTGTCTATCAGAGCCCCGGCAGTCCTGCGTATGCGCCGATGAATTACGACGGAAAATTTCACGGGCCTACGCCACTGCGGTATGCGTTTGCAAATTCCTATAATATCCCCGCCGTTAAAACTCTTGCGAAAATCGGCGTTTCGGCAATGGTTGAAAAAGGACGTGCGATGGGTATTGATTCCTGGACGGATCCGGGCCGGTTCGGATTATCCCTCACGCTGGGCGGCGGCGAGGTCACGATGCTTGATATGGCGCGGGTATTCGGAACACTTGCCAACGGAGGATCCCGGGTGGATCTCCGGCCGATTCTGGAAGTCACTGATTATTCCGGCCATGTATTGGAAAAAAATACCAAGAAGCCCGGCATTGCTGCCGTGAGACCGGAGGTCGCATGGATTATCAGCAATATATTAAGCGATAACTCGGCAAGAACGGCTGCATTCGGTCCCGCCTCAAGTCTTGTTATCCCCGGGAAAACCGTATCGGTTAAAACCGGAACAACCGACAGTAAACGCGATAACTGGACCATCGGATACACACCGTCACTCTTAACTGCTGTCTGGGTAGGTAATAATAATAATGCCCCCATGAACCCCCTGCTCACATCCGGAGTCACCGGTGCAGCCCCGATCTGGCATGACATCATGGCGGAATTTCTGAAGGATAAATCCGATGAAATAACCGCTCAACCAGCCGACGTGATTGCCATTCCCTGTTACTTTAACCGGGCGGAATATTTCATCAAAGGCACGGAGCCGCCCGGCGGCCGGTGTGCCCCGATCCCGACACCATCCGCAACACCGACTCCCGGCGTGTAATATTATTTCGACGGAACTCCGCCTTTTTCCAAACCATTACCGGGTATGCCCGATACGTCTTCCGGCGGACCAAGATTAGACCCTGCCGGTGTGGGAGAAACCTCAACTGTTTTATCGACTGATGCGGGAGACGATGGCCGTTTTGTAAAATAAACCCAACCAATAAGGACGATCCCTGCCAATACAACAAGCCAAAGGAACAATCTGTTATTCATGCATTATTCACCTCCCTCGCCCGCCGAAGTCCCGATTTGATCGGAACGTAGGATTATTTTAGGGTCTTTACGTATACCTGTCCGCAACTTTACTGGCTGCGTAACTTTCCGGCTTAATTTTGACCCGATATCCGGATCCCCTGATCATGCCGGTTATTTCATTGATCATGTCATGCGTATCGCCGAATTTTCCGATGTCCACATGAATTTCCACATCGTATTTCGTGATGCCGTCGCGGTGCAGAAGTGTCAACACCGTTTCCGCCATTTCCAGGGACATGGTCGCCTCCTCATACATCCGGTCCCGCAGCACGTACTTTTTTTTATTCACCACCCGTTTCCAGAAATAAATCCCTCCGGTCCCGAGCCTGTGGACAACGATTGCCGTAACAAAATCCACCCCCGACCCGTTATGCGGCTGGGAATCGGTTCCGACAACGAGCTGATATTGTGCATGAGAGTCTTTTAATAAAAATTCAAGAATCTTTTCCCTAATCTCCGAAAGTTCGAGATTACCGAATGTAGGGCTCTGAAACATAAGAAGATTATTATACCAAAAAACCGCATTTCCTGTTATGACGCCGTTGCCGGCTGCCGCTGCTCCCCACGCCGCCCCTCACTCCCACTCCTCCGCCGTAACAAGTTTATTTCATATCGCATGTCTGCCATAATAATATTATGGTAAATGTTGAAACCACTGAACTTACGAAAACACCAATAATCAAACAGGGTAAAAAACTTTCTGTTTTTATTATTTTTGCATTCATCGTTGTATTTATAATCGCAGCCTTATTTTCCTTTAAATGGTACTACCATAAACAATACAAGGTTGGTCACATAGAAATTCCGATAAAAACAATCATGACAATATCACTTAATACGACAACGGGAGAAAAACAAATCCATCGCACCATGATTGATCAATATAGCAATATTAAGTCTACAGAAGAAAATTATTTTAGAGAAAATCCAATTCTTTCCAATTTAATCATTTTTAAGAATGGAAAATTATTAGACGTATATGATAAACAAACAAAAGTAATTAAAAATATTTCATTACCAACCGATCTCGAGGCAGCCGTAGACAAAGGTAATCCTTTTGATATCAGTATTGATGAACTTAATAGTAAATTTTTTCTTATTGGGTTCGCAAGCAATTATACGGATTATGGGAGCTACCTTTTTAATAAAAAAACTTATACCCTAATAAGGGTAACTCAACTCGATGCGAGTTGCGGAATCTATTGTTCCCGTCCACAGCTGGTAAAAACTATATCTGACAATGAATTTCTCTTAATGCAGGAAGCGGGAGATGCCTGCTGGAGCTCCGGAAAAATATTTAACTATAACCTTACTAGCAACATCGTAAATAATATTTTTGCATATACGAATGGCTGTCATGATACTTCAGACTCATTTATCGGGTTCATAGATAATAATATCATTGCGTCTAAGCACAAATGGTCACAAATTCAAGATATTAATGACACATATTTAAATCTCTATAAAATTTCTCCCCAAGGAATGAAAACCGACCTCATATCTCCCTCAAATATGCCAAAGGATATAAAAAATATCTGGATATTTGGCAACATGATTTATTTATCCAATAAAACGAATACCAACATCTACTCAGAAAACAAACACGTCAACGGTAATACGTATTACGCTTATAATACTCAAACAAATTTACTGAATGAAATAAAAAGTTATGATGTTAGATTACCACAAACTATACCTGATTTAAATATTGACGATTTACTTTCAAAGAATAAAGATTTCATCAACATTTCTATTTCAAAAGAAAAAATAAAATCAGTAACGGAAGCTCAAGCTTGGAATACGGGGCTGCGTATATTGGACACGGATAAAGATTTAATCACATTGGTGCCAACAAGTTTTTTGAGCGGCAAATTTGAAGCAGAAAAAACTGACAGCAGGCTCCAGCCAGAACTTCAGGGAAAAATTAACGTGTATTTAGGTTATCGTATTTCTAACCCAAAAGTGTTATCCGAAAAACTTATACAATTCACGGGAGCTGTGTATTATTCATCAACACCTGTCCAAGAAAAAAATTTCATAATGAGTCTCGATTCAGGGAACATTTATGGTTTTAATAAGAATGATTTTATCTTTAAACTACTAACAAACGAGTGATTTTTTCCTCTCCTACCACCAAAAACCCCGCTTGCGCGGGATTTTTGTTAATAATTGTAATTTCTTACTATTATTGTCGAGGTCGCTCTTCGCGAGGTCTGGCTTCGTTGACGACCAGTGCTCTGCCTTCAACGTCTTTGCCATTGAACATTTCAATAGCTTTCTTCGATTCCTCTTCGGATGCCATTTCGACAAATCCGAAACCGCGTGACCGTCCAGAATATTTATCTGAGATCACTTTTGCGCTTGTAACAGTTCCAGCTTCCGCAAACAATTGCGCAAGTTTGTCATTGTCCATCGCATAGGGAAGATTCCCTACAAATAGATTAGTTGCCATATGGGACTCCTTTCTCCTTAGGACTTAAAGAGGATACGTGCCTAAAGAGACCGCCTTCCACACTTCTTTCCAAGGTAGGGATAGTATACCATATTAGGGGCTACTGGACAACTTCTTCCTCATCCGCCGCGGAGACAGGTGCAGACGTATCTGTGACAAACATAAAACTTTTTATGACAGTATCCTCTATCGGCTGCCAATACTGTTTATCTGCATACGTTCCTTCAATTTTAAACAAAAGCCCGTCGCTTATTGCCCCGACAATCAGTTTTGCGCTGGGACTCGCAATAAGGATTTTCTTTGCCGGTATACCGCCCAGAGTCGTATCAATATGTGTTCCCCCTTTGGGGGGCCACGCAGATGATACATCACTTGCCCAGACAATAATACTGCCCGGGTGGGCTTTATTTGTCAGCTCAACATGGGCATAATTATCCGGATCTTCCTCATGTTTATTGACTGAGAGATCTTTCGGATATTGGAATGAAAAACCCGCGGGATCGTTCCACGTCGTCAGTTCGACTGCCGGGGTGGGAGTCGGTGTTGAGGTTACTGTCTCGCCCGGCGAAACCACTGGTATACTTTTTTTTGAATATATATACACTCCGGTGCCTGCTAGAACAATAACCAGAACGGCAATAATGATATACTTAGTCCATGAAGAAAATTTTTGCATTAACTCTCATTATAGCCGCACTCTTTATTTTTTCCAAACCAGCCTTCGCTCTTAAAAAACGCATCCGCGCCGCTCGCGCAGTCTATTCCTCCGTAAAACTGTCGCGGGGAACCCATAGCGTCATCGCGACATTTTATGCCATCCCCGGTGTATCGCGTTTTGATTACGTATTAAATTATTCCGCCAACGGCATTCCACAGGGCGTCGTCGGGGCATTTGTTCCAAGCGGCAGCAACGACTCGCGGGATCTTTATTTCGGCACCTGCAGTAAAGGAGTCTGTACACCGCATTACGGCATTACCGGCGCGTCGCTTACTATTACCACCACGACAACCGGCGGGGCAACATACATAAAGCGCTACCTCCTCAAAAATATATGACCTTCATTCAGGCAGTCATCCTCTCGATAATCGAGGGGGTTACAGAATTTCTCCCCGTTTCATCGACGGGCCATATGATTTTGGCAAGTACGATTTTGAAAATTTCTGAAACGGATTTCGTCAAAAGTTTTGAAATTATTATCCAGCTTGGGGCAATCCTCGCTGTATTACTTCTCTATTGGAAAAAGTTATTGACGGATAAGGAAACATTCATCCGCGTAGCCGTTGCATTTATTCCGACAGCAATCGTGGGGCTCGTCCTGTATAAGTTTATTAAAGACGTACTACTGGGAAATCCATGGGTTGTCGTCTGGAGTTTGGGAATCGGGGGCGTACTTCTCATACTTCTTGAAAAATTCCAAAAAGAAAAACAACGCAAAATGAGTTTGTCCGATGCTTTTCTTATCGGAATCGCCCAATCCCTCTCCGTTATTCCCGGCGTTTCCCGTGCCGCCGCAACAATTGTGGGAGCCAGACTCCTCGGAATGAAGCGAGATGAGGCAGTGGAATTTTCATTCTTGCTTGCCATCCCCACGATGGCGGCGGCCACGGGACTGGATCTTATAAAAAGCGGCAGGAATTTTACCGGATCTCAATATGAACTCTTGGCCATCGGCTTCATCGGCGCATTCATTACGGCTCTAATCACGGTGAAATGGTTTATCGAGTTTGTGAAAACCCACACCTTCATCCCTTTCGCCATTTACAGAATCGTTGCTGCAGCAGTATTCTGGATATTTATTTTGAAGTAGTTATTTTTTATGCTATAGCATTTTTTATAACTACTTTATTTTCCACCAAAAACCCCGCTTGCGCGGGATTTTTGTTTTATACTCTTAATTCCTCTGTTTACCTGGTCACGGAGATATCCTGAGCTGCAATCTCTGTTGCCGGTGCAGATACCGTTATACGGTTATCCGCAGCGCTTTTAAACACCGTATAGTTGGTGTTATACGTCGTCGGGCACGCACCAGTCGCAGGATCCAGTGATATCGGTGTTCCGTTATTGGTCAACGGATCGACCGGAAGCGCAGCAAGATATTTGGTAACCAGTGCGCTACACAGGTCGACCTGACCAACGGCTGATCCGATAACAGCTGCCGTTGTCGGAATAGTATCGCCACCCGGCAGGGCGCCTTTGTTATCGGCTGCGTACTGGTCAATCGCGTTTAGAATCGCGTTGACGTCGCTTGCGCGCTTTGTATCATTCGCCTGCGAGAACTGCCGTGCAGGATTTATGGCGATTAATGTAATTGCCAAAAGGACCGCCAAAATCCCGATGACAACTAAAAGTTCAATGAGCGTAAAACCACGACGCCCGGCGGGACAGTAATGTTTCATATGTTTCTACCGTATCGTACCCTATGATACCTGTCAAGTGCTAATGCCGTGTAAAGAGAACAACAATGAGAACTAACAGCAGAACACCGAATATTCCCACCATGATCATAAGCCGCGGATTATTTTTCTCCGTCGGCACACGGGAAACGGTCGGAGCTATACTCTGTTCATCAGATTCCGCAATGTTTTGTGCGGTAAGCGTCTCAATATGTTTGACAACATATGCTCCCGTCTCTTTATCCAGCCACCGTTTGGCCGAAAGGGTCCCCAATAAGACGGCGGGTACAACACTCATTACCTGATACCCCTGGAGCATAAATGCATGCCGGATGCTTTCTATAAATTCGCGGTTGGCGGCGATGGCGTGCTTTTTCCCCTCTATGGTCAACACCCTGGTTGCAAGCTCCTCAAACGGCACGGAATTATAAAATGACAGGATATCTGTCTCCTGCCGGCTTTCTTCAGCCGCGGTGATAATCCGTTCAAAATACGTCATCGGAGAAAGGATAAAAAAAAGTACTGCGCCGCCCAGGTTATTTTGCTTTACCCACTGATTCACAAATGTATAAAACCCGTCTTTGTTGAGAATATCCAGATCTTTGGAAAGCGTAGCGGGTATATCAAGCGTCAGAATATCCGGAAGCCTGCTCCCGTAAAACTGCAGGCGGTTCCGGTCGATAAAAACGACAACAATGGATGAGCTTTGTCTGAACATTACAATACCTCCCGCCAGGAATGTACCGTCAGTACGGTATTGACGAAACTTGCCGAAACAGATGCCGTCCGCACAAACGTACCCTGTCTCCCCTCTGACATAATTATAATAGGATTGGTTCCCGAAACGGTAGCGGTAACCTGGCCTGAACCCAGGGTAAATGTTTCGGTGCCGGAATATGCGGGGCTGCGCATCAGGCGAAGAAGCGCGTTGTCTGCGCCGGATTCGGCGAGTTTCAACGCCATATCCCCCTGCTCAACCTGACTGGCAGCTGTGGCGTTAATACTGACCAGCGCGACCGCCATGGTCGTCATGATAATGGCAACGACCATGAAAACAAGAAGAATAACCAGAGCTTGTCCTTGTTGATTCTTTTTCATCGCTGTGCAATCGTCGTCTCTATGTTTCTTGTAACCGTACCCGATGACGATTGAATCGTGCTGGTTACAGTATATTTCACCTGTATTGATTTTTTACCGTCATCCGGTCCGAGCATGGTAAACGTTATATTTGAAATACCGGTCATGTAGCTATTCAGTGACGCCGATCCCAGCATTAAATTCGTTCCGCTGAGACTATACGTATATGGCACAGATCCTACCATGATGGTTAAGGAGGTCGACGTTGCACCGGGGATTGCCGGCGTCACGATACTGTCAGCCCGTGAAAGATCATGGGCCAGGCGCGAATAGATGAATCTGCTGTCTTCTTCAACACCTCCTATGGCTTCACTCGCCAACTGCACATCAATTGTGGCGGTAAACAGGCGCGTCACAATAGTCATGAGTATCGTCAGAAGACCCATATAGATGAGAAGCTCAACAATGGTAAATCCCACCTGTTTTTTCATGGTGAATAGTTTATTGTCATATCAGTGAATACCGGCTCGGAAAACGTGTCCGATGTTGCCAGAAATGCTTTATACCGGAAACACTGTGCCGGATTTTTGTATCCTGGGCCCGGAGACATCGGTATGGCGCTCCCGGTCGCGAACTTCGTATTTCCCGTTCCGTCCGGTCCCACATACGTAAAACTTACCCCGTTGCAGCTGTCGCCCATCATATCGGCACCTGCCACCTGATACTGTATTGTCGTATTTGGCAACACAAATCCATTGGGAATAAAACGGTTAAATACCGCGCTGTTTGTGGCCGTAAGCGTACTGGACTCAAAGGTCCCGTTTGTCGCATACGCGCCGCCCGGACCACCCTGAATGATCTTTAATTCCGAAGAAGCATCCCCGGTAATGATATATGAAAATGTATCGCCGTCAGCTTCAATAACGGACGCGACACCATGGACGCCAGTCGGAATTGCAAGTCCTCCGCTTCTGCCGTGACTTGTGCAATGAATAGGGGAGGTTTCATCGAGAATGTCTAAAACAACATATTGTTGACTGCCTCCGGTACCCACAATAATTGCCTTATTGCCGGGAACGATGGTGACTGCTTTGGGGCTCATTCCGTCGGTCGTATATGACCCGATGGAGCTAAGTGTTCCGGATTTTATCGAGGTATTGACGATTGAAAACTCCGGTTTACCCGCAGTATATACGGACGAAACATATGCCCGTGTCCCTGTCGAATTTACAAAAACGTCCGTTCCTGCTCCTGTATTCAGATTTGCCTTGGCAACAAGTTTAGGATTTGCTGAATCTGAAATATCCACGATATCCATTTGTGTTGTTGTGGAACTGATGGCTACATACGCGTAGGCGCCTACAATAACGATTTTCACTCCTTTCCCGTCGAGGGGTACTGACCCCAGGGTCGACCGTTCGCCCAACCGGCTCGTGAGGTCAAATGTATAAAATGTCGTACCGCTGGTCATGTATCCAACATTGCCCGATACATAAATACTATCGCCGTTCCCCTGACCCGGCGCGTTAAAATAGCCTGCTTCCGAATACGGATTCGTTGTCAAATTTATTATTTCTATTTCTTTGACATTATTATCCGTAGCCAGGTAGGCATATTGTTGTTCTCCAAAAATCCCATTCGTTTTAAATCCGTCAAATGTACCGGAGATTGTCGCAACCGGAGGATCTGCGTCATTGATAGTGACGGTCGCATAGGACACGCCGGATGCATTGTCGCCTGTTCCGGCAAACACCTGATTGGGAATAGCGCTTACCGCATTGGCAACGCCGTTTTTGGGAAGATCCACGGTTGCAATCGATAAATTCGGCCCGCACCAATCCCCCTTTCCGCCGGCGCCCAACGTCACCTCGCCGTCCCACGTATTTGTCGTAATGACTCCGTTTTTTGTCCCTCCGTCAAAATCGACCTGCGTGGTTTGAATCCATGAAAGGTTTGTCAGCCGGGTTATATAAAAAGATTCAACAACGGATGACACAATCGGCAGACCCCAGGATACTGTTGCCGTAATTTTTTTTGTCGAGGGGTCAACCGTGCCGCCGGTCGTCACTATGGCGCCCGATGTATCACGGGACACATCAGAAATAACCAGAGACTCCGTATACCCGTTTACTACTGCCGATCCGCTGGCAAGCGTCCATGTGGCTCCTGTAACGACCGGATGATATATCCCGGGAATCGCGACATTACTCCACCCTGCATCACGCACAATAAGCACCGCATCACTCGCTTCCCGGGCGAGGGCTGTCGCTTCCAACCGCTGCCGCGCCTGTGACACTCCTTGGCGCGTTGCGATAAATCCTGTGATAATCGCAGGAATGAGGATTGCCGCAACGGCGAGCGCGACAAGAAGTTCTACCAGCAATTGCCCCTGATTATTGTACCGATGTAACTGCTCCATAGCGATTAATCGTAATGATTTTATGCTCTCCGGTAAGCGTTTGAGTAATTGTCACAGTGTTGTTTCCCGCGGTAAATCCTGTTATATCACCGCTTCCTTTTGCAAATTCAATAACGGACCCCGGAAATGTCGTGGATATCGTAATATGTGCGGGGGCAGGATAGGACGGAATAGAAATACGATAACTATTTTGATTGACTCCGATCATGGCTTTCGTCTGAACACCGCGAAGATCCGCAATAAGCGTGTCCACGGTGGCGCCGATGGGAGCACGCCGCTCAATATCCACCGAACGGATGTACCCAATGGCTGTGAGCGCGGCAAAAATGCCCATGACAATGAGCAGTTCAATGATGGTAAAACCCTGTATTTTTCGCATATTAATGCCGCCCGACCTGACTGATGAGGCCATAGATCGGCGAAATAATGGCAAGCATCATCCCGCCGACAACGACGCCCACGGCGACAAGGAGAATCGGCTCAAGAAGCGCTGTGATAGTTTTGAGTGTCGTCGTTACTTCATAATCGTAATATTCCGATATGTCCTGCATGGACTTATCAAGCGTACCGGTTTTTTCCCCTGCTTCCATGAGCTTAATCATCAGTGCCGGAATATATCCTTTGGACATCCGGAATCCCTCGGAAAGCTTCTTCCCCGCAAATACCATGTCGCGCGACCGGCGGATAATGTCCGCCGTCTTCTTCCGGTTGACGACATCGCTCGTCAACTCCAGGGCGGCCGTTATCGGCAAGCCCGAAGATAACAATAAATGCAGGCTCCGGGTAAACCGCGTAATATCAATCTCCTGAATTAACTTTGAAATGATAGGAAGTGCATAGACTATATTCATGATGGTCTTCTGTTTTCTCCGGTATACAAAGATCCCCCCTACAATAAGAAGAGCAAGGCCGCCCAAAACAAATACCGTATTTTTCACTAAAAGATCGGAAAGAAATATCAAAATGCGTGTCGGCAGGGGTAAATCGACTTTAAGTCTCAAAAAAACCGTTGAAATTTTCGGCACGACGACAATAAGAATCATCAGGAGTACCGCCAAAAAAATAAAAATAATAAACACCGGATAAATCATGGCGGACCGTACTTTATCGCTGAATTCGATTTCCTTTTGAATGGTTTGTTTCAGATCCCGAAGCGTGACATCGAGCGTCCCCGCCTCCTCCGATGCCTTGATAACCGATACCGTCACTTTATCAAACACGCGAGGGAATTTTGAAAACGTCACATAGATATGCTTTCCCTGCATAAGATCTTCGTGAAGTGCCGTAAGAATTTTCAGCTGTCCTCCTTTGGAATCCTCCAGCAGCGAATTGACGACGTCAAGAATGGGAATGCCGGCAGACAACATGGTCGCTAAACTTCCGATAAGGGCAACTTTATCGCTGTTGCCAAGCGTCGTCTGCTGTTCATTCATAAGGACTCTACTTTCGTAACACGGACAACCTCTTTGATGGTCGTTAAGCCCTTACGGACTTTATCCAGCCCGTCATCAAGCATTGTCGTCATGCCTTCTTCTATCGCCTTTTGATTAATAACATCGGAGTCGCTCCGTTCCGTAATAAGCTGCCGTATCGTTTTGGTCACTTCCAATACTTCAAAAACTCCCAAGCGGCCGCTATAGCCTGTGGTATGACAAATTTTACAACCCTTTCCTTTGTAGAGCGTCAATTTCTCCGAGCCGCCGAAATGTTTTTTAATAATTTCCTCCGGTAGATGTTTTTTTAGTTCATCCATCGTCATGTCGTCCGTTGTTTTACACATATCGCATATTTTACGCACCAAACGCTGCGCAATGATAATATTCACGGTGGAGGCGACAAGAAACGGTTCCACTTTCATATCGGTCAACCGCGGAATTGCCGTCGCCGCGTCGTTGGTGTGCAGCGTTGAAAGAACCAAATGGCCGGTAAGGGCTGCATTCACGGCGATACCTGCCGTTTCCGAATCCCGGATTTCACCGACGAAAATAATATTGGGATCCTGCCGGAGGATTGACCGCAAGCCGTTGGCAAACGTCAGGTTTGTTTTCGGGTTTACCTGCACCTGATTGGCGCCTTTAATCCTGTATTCAATAGGGTCCTCGATTGTGGTGATGTTCTTTTCCCGGGTGTTGAGAATTTTCAGTATAGCGTAAATTGACGTCGTCTTCCCGGATCCCGTCGGCCCGGTCGAAAGAATCATGCCGTACGATTTATTGTATGCGGCTTTCACTTTCTTCAGATCGTTCTCGCTCATGCCCAAATCGGTAAGGGTATATTCGCGGGATCGGGACGACAGCAGCCGCAGCACGACTTTCTCCCCTTCGGCGATAGGGATAATGGACACCCGGATGTCGAGATTTTCTTCTTCAAGGCTCAAACGCATTTTCCCGTCCTGCGCGCTCATATGTTCATCAGTCCGGAGTCCCGAAAGCACCTTAATGCGGGTAATGATGCGGTCATGCAGGATTTTGGGAACACGCAGCACCTCGTGAAGAACGCCGTCGATGCGGAACCGAATAAGGGAATTATTTTCCTCCGGCTCAATGTGAATATCCGATGCTTTATCCTGATATGCCGCGTCGATTAACACATCGACAATTTTAGCAATCGGCAAATCGTCATACACCGATGTGGTTGCCTTTTTGATATCTTCCTTGAGAAGCTCATCGATCGTTTTCTGAAGGACTTTTTTATATACCTGAAGTGTATTTTCTATGTCACGTTCGGTCGCGTAGTGGATCATGACCTGTTGCCCTGTTTTTTTGGCCACCATTTCCACGATCGAAAGATTCGTGGGGTCCGACATGGCAATTTTAATTCCCGTACTATCGCGGGCAAACGCAATCGCGCTTTGCTTACGGGCAACTTTTTCCGGCACGATGTGAAACACATCCTCCATGATGGTACTCTTGGACAACTCAATAAAGGGAACTTTATAGTAGGCCGCAACAATAGTTCCGAGCTGCTCGTCTGAAAGCACTTCTTTTTCAACGAGGGCGGCAGACAGCGGTACGTTTGCGGATTTAGCAAACTCAACAGCGCTTGCCAGTTTAGCTTGATCTATGTTGCTTTGAGACACGAGCAACGCCAGCTGCTCGTTGGACAGGTTCATACATCTATAATACAACAGATCGTAAGCTAGGTGTTCGCCCGCGCGTGGCGGACGCGGTCGGTGTGGGTGAGGAATTTTTTGCGGAGCCGCAAATGTAACGGGGTTACTTCCAGAAGCTCATCGTCTTCAATAAAATCCAGAGCCTGTTCGAGAGATAACACCATCGGCGGATCCAGTTGGATGGCAACATCCGCATTCGCACTATGAATATTAGTTAATTTCTTAATCTTACAGACGTTGATATCAATATCTTCCGACCGGTTGTTGAGGCCGATAATCATGCCTTCATACACCGGTATGCCGGGACCGATAAATGGTTTTCCCCGTTCCTGCACGGTCGTGAGCGCATAGCCCGTGGATTTACCCGTTTCCAAAGACACGAGGACGCCGTTTCGGAGTTTCGCAATATGTGGTGTCATTGGGAAATATCCGATAAACCGCGTGGCAAATATGCCGTTCCCGCGTGTTTTCGTTAGAATATCGCCGCGGAATCCAAGAAGGTTGCGGCTGGACACTTTGTATACCATTTTGGTCACACCGCGTTCATTCGTGTGTGTATCAAGCATCATGGCGCGGCGCCGACCAATTTCTTCACTGATGACGCCGACGTACGCATTATCTATTTCTATCGTAATTTCTTCAAATGGTTCCTGAATCACACCGCCCTCTTCTTTTAAGATAACCTCGGGTTTGCCTACTTGAAATTCATACCCCTCGCGGCGCAAATTTTCAAAAAGAATTGCCAAATGAAGCTCTCCCCGTCCGGCGACGATAAATCCCGTGCCTTCCGGATTTTCCGTGATGCGGAGTCCGATATTCGTCTGTTTTTCCTTAATGAGCCTCTGGTGGATCTGGCGGGCCGTCGAAAATTTCCCTTCGCGTCCGGCAAACGGAGACGTATTTGCGGACACCAGAATTTTGAGAGTAGGCTCTTCAAGATGAATAGCCGGAAATCCGACCGGATCAGAAGGGTCCGTAAGTGTCTGACCGATACCAACATCCGGTATACCGGTAATAGCAATGATATCCCCGGTTTCCCCTAATTCAGCCGGAACCCGCTTCAAACCAACGCTCGTAAATACCTCACCGACGGTGAATGCCCCGAGCTTTTTATCCTCCAGCATCTGAAATACCTTTTGTCCGGGTTTCACAGATCCCTGGCCGACTTTGCCGATAGCAAAGGTTCCCTTATGGGATTCAAAATCCAGGGTAGAAACCAGCATTTTAAACGGTTTAGTTGCATCAACGATAGGCGCCGGAATATATTTGATGATTGCATCAAACAGCGATGTTAAATCTGTTTTTTCATTCATATCGCCGGGATACGAACTCCATGCTTTTTCCTCACGGCCGATGGCATAGAGCACGGGAAAATCCAGATGGTGCGAATGAGAGGCAATATGGAGGAAAAGTTCTTCCGTCTCACGGAGAACCTCGTCCGGGCGCGCATCTTTGCGGTCGATTTTATTGATAACAACAATCAGCTTAAGGTTGTGTTCCAGTGCTTTTTGAAGAACAAATTGCGTTTGCGGGAGGGGTCCTTCCGCCGCATCGATAACAAGGAGGGCGCCGTCCGCCATGTTGATAACCCGCTCTACCTCGCCGGAGAAATCCGCATGGCCGGGCGTGTCAATAATGTTTATTTTCGTTTTATGGTACATGACCGCCGTATTTTTGGCGAGGATCGTAATCCCTTTTTCCCGCTCCAGGGCATTACTGTCAAGGATGGTCGTTTGGGTCATTTCCTTCTCATTGGCGCGGAACGTATGGGTCTGTTTGAGCATCCCGTCTACGAGGGTTGTTTTTCCGTGATCCACGTGCGCGATAATAGCAATATTTCGTATATCCATAAACACGTAATACCCCGACGCTAAGTCGGGGCCGTTAGGGCAGAACACGGCTATTATACACTATATAGGCTATCTTTGCCTGACCACCATGGTAATTGCGCCTGTTACGTTTTATACTACAAATCCGTTCTATATATGAGGACACGCGTGAATATTAAAAAACTCGTTCACGATGCCCGCAACGGCGACAAAGAAGCCGTGGGTGTTTTGTATGATACTTTTATAGACGCCGTTTACAGGTTCGTCTTTTTTCGTGTAAGTACACGGGAAGATGCGGAAGATATTGCGGAAGCGGCATTTGTCAGCATCTTTGAGCACATACGTGACTATAATGAGCGGGGGCTGCCGTTTGAGGCCTGGGTATACAGGATTACCCGCAATAAAATTATTGATTATTACCGGAGTACAAAAAAAACGGTATCACTCGCGGAATCGGCAGATGTCCCTGACGAAAAGCAAAATCCCGAGCGGGAAACCGAACGGAAATTAACCAAAGAATATATTATGGACTGCATCCGGAAACTGCCGGAATCATATCAGGAAATCATCATTCTTAAATACATTGAGGACAAAACGAATGAAGAAATCAGCGGGCTTCTGGATAAACCACTGGCGCACGTACGGGTACTCCAGAGCCGCGCAGTACAAAAGTTACGGACAGTAGTCGACCATGAATAACACATCTGACATAGAAAACATGCTGCACAGCCTGAAACAGGAGGCTACGCCGTCGGATACATTCCGCAATAATGCGCGCATCCGAATTATCAATGCGGTAACAAACCCGCACCCTCTGCGTGTCAGCTGGTACCGGCGCCCGAGAGTTTTTGGCTACACGCTGGGTACTGCGATCGCAACCGTTATCTTATCCGCCGGCGCTGTGTACGCCGCGCAAGGAAGCCTTCCTAATAGCTCTCTTTACCCTATTAAAGTACTCAGTGAACAGGTCGCCCTTACCTTATCCCCGACCGAATCGTTGAAAACCACGGTCGCAAGCTCTATCATTTCCCGCCGAATCGACGAAATTCAACATGCCCAAATTCAGGGAAACCAAAAAGTTATCGATGCATCGATAACCAACTTAAATGACGATATCAAAAAAATAGAAAAACGAAAAGATGTTTCCCATGAGACAATAAATACGGTACTGACCGAACATAAAACATTCATTAAGTCACTGGAACATGAAGAAGAGAAAAAACGGGATAAACCGGAAGAAGGTAAAATCGACGATTAACGAGTATAATACCGGTACGTGATTCAACGATCCTTCAATCTCTTGCCTCTCATCGGTAGTATGACACTGTTTTTGCTCACTCCTTTTTTCATCAATACCCCGATCCGCGCCGCAATCGTCATTAATGAACTTATGCCGTTAGATAAGAATCCCGACGTAGAATGGGTTGAACTTTACAACACCGACGATGGGCCGGATTCAAAATCACTCAACGGGTGGATGCTTCAAAATGCCGAGGGTGACAAATTTCCTTTTGGCATCAACGCAAAAATACCACCTCACGGGTTTTTAACGCTTACCGGATACCAAATGAATATGAGATTCTCTATACGGGGAGATACCGTACAACTCTTTGATGAAAAAACTCCTTCTACTCTGATCGACAGCCAAAGTTACCCAAGCACCCTGGGATACGATAACTCTATGGGGCGAAGTGTAGACGGCGGCGGAACGTGGGTAACGTGCACTACTGCCACCTTCAATACAAATAATGATTGTCCCCAACCGTCGCCCACCGCAAACCCTACACCCTTCCCTACTAAAATACCTACTCCCACACTAACGCCTCAGCCAAAGGCTGATTGGCCTCTGGCCGATACCCCTGCCCAACGGACATTCGGTTCTTTCCTGCCGTCTCCAGCGGAAACCCAAGTCCTCGGAACCGCAATCACTCCATCCCCCACGCCGACCCCGGACCCTACAAGCCTAACCTTAAAAATGGATAAAATCCTCGCCTATCAAATTCTTGCAGTAGCGGTTGCATGGGGTATTATTGCAGGTGTCGCCTATGTACGACGGAAGTCGTGATATACTAATGTATATGAGGGAGGTGAATGATTATAAATAATAAAATACTTATCGGAATTGTCGTCGTGATTGTTGTTGTCGGCAGTGTATTCTACTTCACCCAAAAACAATATCAACCAAGCCAACAACAGCCGGCAGCAACAGAGCAGCCGCAAACCCAAGTTGCGGCCGATACAATAACCATTAAGAATTTCTCGTTTACTCCCGATACCCTGACGGTCCCGCAGGGGACAAAGGTGACCTGGATAAATCAGGATCCAGCGACTCATACAATTACGTCTGATTCGTTTCATTCGTCTGACTTAAACCGGGGAGACAGCTTTGATTTTACGTTTACTTCAAAGGGCACGTTTGATTATAGTTGTAGTATTCATCCTTCCATGAAGGGGAAAATCGTGGTTGAGTAACATGTTACGGAATGTCAGTTACTTTTTGATATTCGGGAAACCCCTCATTATGTATATGGGGATTTTGACTCTTCTTTCTTTTTTGTTCACTGCCCTCATCGGGTTTTTAAACTTCAAGGGCAATCACAAAATTCCTTTTCGGTGGCATCCGGGGATGGCCGCTCTCTCCATAACGCTTGCACTCATTCATGGAGTACTGGGAATTCTTCTTTATTTTTAAAACACGCTGTCACCGTATCAACCCTAATCCGATAATGCCGACAATAATCAGGTACGCAGCGATAAAATAGTTAAGAAATTTCGGAAAGATAAGGATCAAGACGCCAAACACCAGCGAAGCTAACGGACTTAAACTCGTCGTAGAAATATTCATGTTTCTCACCTCCCTTGCTTCCCCTCGCTCCCTCGCGTTACCTGTTTCTTTGCAACGCGCGGCCAATTGCAATAACGACAATGGCACCAAGTACGGCAACAACAAGGCTATACAGGTTAAATCCCGAAACGCCTGATTGACCGATCAGGTTCATCAAAAATCCTCCCACCACGGCTCCGACGATACCCATAATGACGTCCATCAATGTCCCTTGATTCGCATTGGTTTTCATGATGACGGATGCGATCCATCCTGCAAGCGCCCCGAAAATAATCCACAATAAAATACCCATAGTTTCTTCACCTCCCTTCTCTCATGGCATATTATTTAGCCGGCTGATTAATATTGACGTCGATTTTACTCGGTAGAGTAATCTGCGGACTTCCCAGCTGTATTTGTCTCAAAGCCGGAATCCCGTACATAATAAACAGATACCCGACGATCAGAATCACAATAAGTGCAATGATCCATCCCATGCCTCCTCCCGACTCTTTGGCGGGAGGGGGGTTATTGACGATCGTTGTCATATATGTTTCACCTCCTTATGGTTATTGATTATCAACTGTTTGATCTACTTCCTGCGGATTTGTCGGCTTCACCATCTGGAAAAGCGCAACGATTCCGTACGCAACAATGGCATAGACCACCATGGCAATGATCGTTGACCATTCAAACGTCATATCCGAAATACCCGTAACACCCAATATCCCCGCAAACGGCAACGCGAAAGGATTACTCACCGTATAGATAAAATTGGTAAACCCGCTCCCGGCATTTGCCCCAAGGAGCTTGAGAATGACCCTAAACGCCAGAATCACCTCAATGACACCCAGAATGTACCAGATAATCTGATACACGCGGAAAATTGCTTTTTTGGTTTCATACGTTTTTTGTGGAGATCCTGTCGCTATCGCTGGTTTTACTGTCCTCGTTTGCTGAACAACCCGTTGTGTCGTAGTCGGCGTCGAAACCGTCGTTACTTCCTGTACGTCTGCATTTTGTTCCGTCATGTTATGTCACCTCCTTTTGCCCCTATAGTCAGCTTATCACAGATGCGTAAAACGTGTATACTGATACAAATACGTATCTCTTACAAAAATGACAAAAAAATACATTACGGAGGCAGAAGCAAAATCCACCGGTGAGCGCTTGGGTATTGACTGGAGTAAATTCGACATTGGTCAGTTCACCATAGGCATGAACGTGGAATTGGAACATGGGACGGTCAGTCCCCTGACAAATGTCACGAATGACGATTTATTGCTGACGGGAAAAATTGCGCTGGCGCATCTTAACGAATTCTCCGACTACTACACCCGTTTAGAACAGATGGAAAAGGAAGCTGAGGCAGCCGATCAATCCCATAATAGTTGACAGGAGCGTACTAGTGTGATATCTTCTCATCACTTGCCCGAAACCTATAAAAAATAGATATCGATTCACCTCTCGTTTTGCATTTATTCTTGTTTCTTTCCTGTTTGCTTTTATCGTGCTGACGCCAAAAGCCAATGCGCAAAATTGCACGACCCAGTACGGCGGCGGCCAGAGTTGCCAACCGGTAGACCTCACCATCGACAAACAAATTAAAGACCTCTCAACAAGTAATTTCTTTGATAATCTCTCTGTTTCCGCATCTTCATTTGCGTCCGGCCGCGAATTTACGTTCCGGCTGATCATCAAAAACAGCAGCGGCGAGACGTTCCACAACCTGAAGATCCGTGACGTCTTCCCGGAGACTATGGCCTTCGTCAGTGGTTCGGGCGCGTACGACGCCGGAAGCCGGACGCTGAATTTCACTATAGATAACCTGCCTGCCGGTCAAAACCGGGTTTTTGACATTACCGCAAAAGTAACGGGTACGATTGTCAGCGGCCAGTGTGCCGTCAATTATTCCGCAGTTTCCGCGACAGAGCGGCCTAACGGCGACTATGATACGGCACAGATCTGCGTCACCGGTCAAGTTTTGGGAGCAACTCTGCCGGTAGCAGGGGTAAATGACTTCTGGATAGTATCGATAAGCGCCCTGTCCGGAGTCGGCGGATTGGCATTATTATTAAAAAAATAAGTTAAAAAGGAGGTTATATGGCAAATAAAGAATTATCGCGTAGAGATTTTATAAAAGGGGCCGGTGGGATAATAGCAGGGATGACGCTTGCCGGGGTACGACTTCCGGAAGGACTGCAAAAAGAAACTGAAGCGATAAACCTTCCGTATGAAAACGGAAAATATCAAACATTCCCGTACCAGTTTGTCGAGGTAGCGAAAGCATTGTACCCGGTATTTCAGGATATTGACATGGGCACACTCGGACCGGATGTTGATACCATCTTCGGGCTGGATTTCCAGGGCGACATTCCGACCGGTGCGCTTAAAATTTATCAGCCTGCCGGCGAAGTCAAAGTAACCCGCGTGGTCGGGATTAAACGGACGGATCTGGAAACAGTTCAGTTCAACAAAGCCTTGGGCGGCGATCGATTTGATGTCTATCAAATGTCCAAGTACGGCGGCGACCCCGCCCTTGATGCGATGGCCCGCAAACACGCCGAAAATACGGCACATCTCCACACAAAAGTGGTGTATGTCGGCGATCTCGGGCTTTTCGAAAAACAATGGGGTACGCAGGAAAAACAATTCCTAAGTACTATCATACGGGCACAGCGCCCGGGCCGGCCGGATCTGGGCATCCCGGATTCTAATTTCGTCAGCCCGAGAATATTCTAAAAATGGCAGGGCGAAGCTATTCCCCACCGCTTGTATCAGTCCTTATGCCCATTCACAACGGGTCCCGCTTCGTGAAATCTGCCATTGAGAGCATCATGTGTCAAACCTACCGGAACTTTGAACTGCTGGTCATCGATGACGGTTCCACCGACGACACGTGGAAAATCCTCAATACAATCAAACAAAAATATCCTGATAACATCCGCATATACCGGAAGCCGGAACAAACCGGTGCATTTGCGGCGGCGAATCTCCTGTTCCCGATAGTGAAAGGCGCATATATCGCACCTATGGACGCCGATGATATCAGCCACCCGCAGCGGCTTGAGAAAGAAGTAAACTTTCTGGAGTCACACCCGGACGTCATTCTCGTCGGCACCAATGCTAAAATTATCGATGGAAGAGGCAGAACAACCGGAGCAAAAATTTACCCCTGCGATCATCAGAGTATTTATAAAGCATTTGCACTCGTCAACCCGATTATCCACCCATCGTGTATGATCAGGCGCAATCTACTACCCCATCGCGACTATCTCTACCACACGCAATTTGGCGTTAACAGTGATTACTATACTCTGTTCAATCTTCTCAGTTACGGTAAGTTTGCCAATATTGGGGAATTACTTTTCTCCTACCGCATTCACGGGGCAAACAGTTCACTGGAAAATCTGCGGGGTCGATTCTTAACCATCAGCCGCATCAGACTTCAGGCTGTTAAAAAATTGAATTATACGTTCCCCATGCGCGCAATCCCGATGTTTTTGGTCCAGTACTGCGTCGCCTTTGTGTTACCGAGTTCATTCCTGTTACCGCTCTATTTACATGCCAGGGGTATGAAAAAATTCCGGTTTCACCTGCGATTTAAACCCGTCCGCTTCCGCCTGTCCTTACCCGCAATCATTCGCTATGCATTCTCGTTCATATGAAGCTCAAACAGTTCGTGGCTACCTATTGGCCGTTTCTGGGATTAGTCCTGATTGAACTTTTTTTAATCGGTGCAAACTACACGCACGGCACATTTCTCATCGGTTGGGATAACGTCATACCCGAGTTTAATTTTCTTGAAAATTTCAAACGCAGCATATGGGGAGTTTGGCAGGAGCACCGTGGACTTGGTTTATATGACGGCATGAGTCATATTGCCAATCTTCCGCATACGGCATTGGTATGGACACTGTCGCTCTTCCTGCCGCAAAACACCTTACGGTACGTATTCACTTTCCTCATGCATTTCCTGGGAGGAGTGGGGGCATATACTGTATTGAAAAAACTTTTTTCAAAACAAACACATGCGGAGCCGCTTGCGTTTATAGGAAGTCTCTTCTACCTCTTAAATCCTGCAACGATACAAATGTTTTATACACCCCTGGAAGCATTCTCTGTTCATTTTGCCGCTCTCCCGTGGCTTGCACTCTCACTCATCCAACTTATTGAAACACATAGCCGGAAAGCCCTCGGCTTATTTATGCTGGTTTCATTCCTGACAACCCCGCAATTTTTTGTCACCACGCTGGGTCTTCCCGTTGTATT
The DNA here is from genome assembly GCA_963701185.1 of Candidatus Gottesmanbacteria bacterium. Lineage (GTDB taxonomy): Bacteria > Patescibacteriota > Microgenomatia > UBA10105 > UBA927 > XYB1-FULL-47-11. Next base: position 884,454 of record OY969569.1, on the reverse strand, counting down.
ACTCCTGGGCGTTATTTCTCTCACTTATCTACTGAGAGACAGCAGGCGTTATTGGAAAAACATTGTTTTTGCGTCAATCACGTTTTTACTCATCAATGCGTTTTGGCTCCTTCCGTATATAGCGGGATTACCGGGCAATGCACCTGTGATTGCCAATGCCAAAATTAACCTCATGTCTACGGACGAAGTCTTCCGCCGGAACCAAATCTTCGGGGATCTCACAGATGTTCTCTTACTCCGCGGATTCAGCCTGGATTTTACCGACCTGACCTCCGGCGGCACATTCGGATTTATGCTTGCCCCCTGGAAAATCTGGTGGAATTATCCTGTGGTTACCGCACTCTCCGGAACACTTATCTCTCTGACGCTCATCGGGCTATATACTGGTTTTCGCTATCGGAAAACAGCGGCATTTGCCATCATCTGGCTTGCCGCCTTTGTACTGTTAGCCAATAATACCCCCCTCGTTGAAGAACTCACAATATTCCTGCAACGGAGCATACCTTTCTTTACCGAAGCATTCCGCTTCCCGTTCACAAAATTCAGCTTGTTATTTGCCTTCGCGTATAGCGTTCTTCTTGCTTCCGGGATGAATTCGATCCTCGGACTTTTCCCCGGACGCCACCAACTGTTCAAAAAACTTTTCATGATAGTCCTGGGACTATGTGTCATCAGCCAGGCTATCCCGGCATTCAGGGGATCTTTTCTCTACCCCAATCTCCGGCTTCAGATTCCTACCGAATATCAACAACTTTTCGCCAGAATGGCATCGTTAGATCCGTCCGGACGTACTGCATATCTGCCCCAACCGGACTTCTGGAGCTGGAAACAGTACCGCTTCGGCTACCGCGGGTCAGGATTTGTCTGGTATGGGCTCGCACAACCGCTCATGGACAGGGCTTTTGATCCGTGGAGCAGCTATAACGAAAATTACTTCTGGGAACTGTCACGTGCGCTCTACAGTAAAGACGCCCGGGCGCTTGCAGCTGTATTTTCCAAATACGGCATCCGCTATATCATCCTTGATGAAAACATCATCTCTCAAAGTAATGACCGGGCGCTTCTCATCCCGGAATCCGAAAATTTACTTTCCCATATACCTGAAATTACTTTCCTCAACGCGTTCAACAAACTGAGGCTGTATGAATACACCGGTCCCACCTCCCGATCATTTGTACGATTAATCGGTGCTTTACCCGCGGTATCCCCTACGTACTCCTGGACCGACAACGATGTGGCTTTCCAAACTCTCGGAGATTACACGAACCAACAAATGACCGCGACATATACGTATCCGTTCCGGGATCTATTCACCAAAAGAACGCCCGCGGAAAAAACATTTACGGTTAAGGAGTCGCAAACCGGACTTACCATCTCGGATGTTACTCACACCGCAACAATCACTATCCCGAAGAAAAACAATCTCCGATATGAGGCCACCGCTCATAACGATTTACTTGCAAAGAACGTTACAAGGTGCGGATTACTAAAAACCGGCCCGGCGGCAGCGGGAGACGCCGGGAACGGAGAATTCCTGCGTTTCACCAGTACGGACCAACGCGGGTGTTTATCATTCGGCATCCCTAACCTCACGCATCAAGAGGGGTATTTGGCTGTAGTCAACAGCCGCCACGTCAGCGGGCGGCCGCTTATGCTGTCCCTTATCAATCAAACCGCCAAACACATCGAAACTGAAATTTACCTTCCCGGCGCTTCCGGATGGACCGCAAGCTACCTCGTGTTGCCGCCCCTGACTTCCGACGGATCGGGCTATACCGTGTATATTGCAAACGACGCAATCGGAACACAGGAAACGGTGAACGATATTGCATCCATTGTGTTTTATAAAATCCCTTATCGTGAAATAGTGCATGAGTCATCGGGGTCAGGAATAACAGGAAAAATTGTTCCTGAAAACGTCATTGGGGTAACCCATCCCAATCCGTCATACTACCTGGTGGCAATAGAACCCCAAAAAGAACCGCGCACGCTGATTCTGAACCAGGCGTATCACCGGGGTTGGAAAGCGTATTATATTCAACCATCGGATTCTCAATTTAAAAATTGGTTTCATATGACATTTCCCTTTATATTTGGAACTGAGATCAAAGAGCACGTAATGGTCAATAATTGGGCGAATGGTTGGGTGTTGCCGTCAGCAGGATTCGACGATTCTTCCGTCGTACTCTTTTTTATTCCCCAACTTCTTGAGTGGTTCGGATTTATCCTACTGCCCCTTCCGTTGCTGTTTATTTTTGTTCTTCAACCAAATCGGCAAAAAGAAGTAGTCGTTCACTAACACTCCCCGGCGGCCAACATGTTTGAAGAATAAGGTTTCTTTTGCCGACCTGCGGAACCAAATACGAAATTTCACCCGGCTGTACGATCCGTTTTTCGGTCAGCCGGTATGTGTAGCGGACGCCTTTGTAAAAAAGCACAATATAATCCCCGTGCTCTAAATTTTTTAGAAGGTAAAATACCGCATTTAAATCATTGACAAACCAGTCATAATTCGTCGAGTGGGAAAACAGATACACCGTGCCTGATTTGTCCGGTGTAAAGCTTGTTGAAGATTGTGCCACTGCTGTATCCAGCACCTTCGTATATTCCTTGGGGTTGGTCGGATCGACACCCGCCGTAATCGGCGCATTGATCCCGATCTTGGGAACGACTATGGCAAAATCGGTGTTGACCGGACGTATCACCGACCCGTTGGCGGTTTTCAGCGGGTCAATCACCGGTTTGTTCGGCGAAGCCGCAATCCTGACGGGAGTAGCTGCATCAAAAATTTTATTTCTTGCCTGGCTCAGAACGTACCTGGCCTCCAGCGTAACCCTGGGGTAGTACGAAATGATAAGCCCGTCGATGGTAACAGCGAGCAGTACCAACGCAGCCACTTTTCTCCATCTTACCCCGAACACCGATCGTCCTGGACGAATCTCTTTGATCGGCACTGCATATGCCGGTGCGGTTTGCGTCCTTTCATACAGATAGATAATGCCGGTTTTCGGTAAATCCATAGAGGTGTGGGATAGTAGTATACAATTATAGGATACCAAACACAAGACGTCAGGGAGGGGTAAGAATTGCCCCGGCTGATTCTTAGCGGTGTGACTGGAGGAAATTCAAGATAAGTTGCAACAGGTTTTCCACTGTCATTCCGGTGGCGCCGGTTGAGCCGGTTGCTCCTGATGCCCCGGTGGCGCCGGTCGTTCCGGTCGCACCTGTGGTTCCCGTCGGACCGATTATTCCTGTTGCCCCCGACGGACCTTTCTCATTTTCATCAGTTTTTTCATTTTCATCAGTTTCATCAGTCTCCCGAAGGTTGATTTCTTTTGCACAGAACGTGTCGCCGACTACTCTGGTATTGACATGAACAGACTGACCTACGGTTAAGACTCCGCGTGATTCCGTATTGATGCCTGCACAGTTAAGCGTGATTACCTGTCCATTGACGGTAATAGCGTCTGTACCCATCGCTGAAATGGGGCCAAAAAAGTTTTGTTCGTGCTTGCCGCCGACAGTTTTATCATCCGAGCGGTCGGATGAAAAAAATCGAGTCAGATTAAAATCTCCAAAATGACCGGTATTCCGATCTTTGGCAAACACCATTGTCGGGCTGAAAGCTAACAGGAACCCCACGACGAAGAACAGAAGAGATTTTTTGTTCATATACTACTATAACGGGGGAAGATGAAAAACGTAACAGTTTATTCCGTCTGTTACTTCTTTCGAAACGTCATCGTCCGTGCTCCCACGAGAAATTCATACATCGGACCCCAGACAAGTCCCCATGAAAGCCCCCAGAGCATTTCCGTCCATGGTATATGCTTAAAAATAATGATCCCCTCAGGCGTATTGGATAATTTCCATATACGGAGCATCCAGGCATGACCGCCCGGAAATACTTCCTGTCCTACAAAATAGATAGCAAACATCACACCGGCAACCATAAGCGCCGATCCCAGTGCATTCGGAATCAAATCCGGCCGTATATAAAGCATAATTATTGCAACAACAATCATTCCGATTGAGCTGGCAAAAATTGAGTTTAGCCCTAAAAGATTATTGAGGACGATCATTAAAACACCAACGACTGCAAAAAACACGAACAAAAACCACTCGCGTTTCAGTTTCTTTTCTTCGCACTTACAGATACCCCGTACAAACAGCGACTCATACGCAAACGCACCAATCCCGCCGATGGAGAAGCCAAAAAGCAAATCCTCAACCCCGCCGATTGGCAGAGGGAGCGCAATTGCCGGTTTCCAATAATCAGCAAAATACCAAAACTCGGAAATAGGACCAAATGAAGCGGTAATCAGGCTCATGATAAGCATGGGCTTTCGCAATTTTTTGGCCCGCCGGAAGATAAAAAGCCAAACTGCAAAAAAGAAGATGTTTGCGATAAGATACGCGTATTTGAAAGATGTGGCAGGCATATTTAAATTTGCTTCGGCGGACATTTGCTGTCGGCATAAGAACAAAACACACAACAATCACCATCCTTGGGTTTCAGCATTTCTCCACAGTGGATACACCTATAAAAGTGTTGACAGGCATCGGTGGGCATAGTAACTGATTGTTCTTTGCCACACTTAGGACACGTTAATGTTGCTTCCGTCTTAATGATTCCCATAGAACCAGTATAGCAAAAACTTTTGGTGAAATGAGGCAACGGTGGGAGGAAATAAAAAATTGCAAAACCAGAAACCTAACTCCCTTTTTTTGCTTTCAACACAAGAATCTTTTGATTCACAGCACCATCTGAAACCTGAATACTAGTTACCGGCCCTCCTTGGGGCCAATCAAGATTTTTAGGAAACGTGCCTAGGTTAAAATAAATAACGTAACTGCCGGGTTTGATATTGAAAGTGGCGACACCGTTATCGTCAGTGACCGCAACCCCTCCTTTTGGCGGCGGGCCTGTTTTATCTGCAACATCAACCTCAATTTTTGGGATGGGCATTCCGTTGTCCAGAACCAGTTTCACTTCCAGTTTCGCAGTACCTTCTATGCTCTTTCCGGCAAACGCAAACCCGGTAAAAGGAATAAGATTTCCGGCACTATACCCTACGACGAAGGCAATCAGAATAGCCATGGCTATCCATAAATTTTTCATAGCTTTCCAAACCACGTTTTTATTTCTTCTAATGATGTAGAATTCTTTATCGTCCATCCTCCTAAATCTGCCGGCGGATCGAGAATAATAAATCCACTCACAATTCCTTTCCCTTGCTCAAAGATGATATCATGAATTCTCGCCTTCCCTTCTTCGCTGAAACGCAATGCCCCGCCCCACACGCCCACTTCGGCCAATAGTACTTGGGAAACGCCGTCTCTGTTGGCAATCCTTCTGGCATTCTCAATTGCGTTTGTTACGATAGATGGAAACGAGGACAAACTCTGCGCCTCATCTCCTCCGGATGCGGTAAAGTCAATTCCCAGCATATCGTACCCTTTAAAATTAATCTGCTGCATTTCCGAGCCGACACCCAGTCCCACTTTCCATAATACTTTTCCCTTATATCTCTCCTTTATTTTCGGCAATATTTCCTGACCCCACGCTGATGCCACTCCAGGCCCCAGTTTCATGTCTGCTTCGTTGAGCGGTGAAAAAAACTCAAATTGATATTTTTCCGCTAATTTTGCTAAATCTTCGACCAATACATTATATTTGTCCATAAAACCCGGTCTTGCCGCAATATCTTTCGGAATCGGCCGCGGCTCACCGCGGGACCTACTGTGTAAGTCGGTCGTATAATCAAGCTCCGGCGACATAAAAACTCTTATACCGGCTTTGTAATACCGCTCAGTCAGCTCATTGAGACGCTTATCCAAATAGTCCAAAGGCAACGCGTTAATTTCACCCTTTTCGTTAATGACAATATTTGGAGCGATACCTACGATGTTTGCTCCTGCAGCTTGTAATATTTTTGGATCATTCATTGGTTGGCAGGAATCATCCATAAAGGAGCAGGGCATCCAAAAACCTTTATACACAGAGATTTTCTGGGCAGGAGGTTTTACTTTGGGCTTGAGAGTGTCGAGAGAATACTGTTCCATGTCACCGGACCGCTGTCCCCAACCGGCAGGTCTCGGACCACCACGCATTCTTTGAGGGACGAATATAAAGTATGCGGCAAGAAGTATAATAACTCCGACAATAATCAAAAAGGCTGTCAAAAATTTATTGTGGAAAAAAGTGGATTCACCCATCATCTCCATCATAGTAAAAATAACAATGGGAACGCAAGACCATGAGGTTATTTCTTACTGGCTCCCCCGGGAGGATTCGAACCTCCAACCTTCTTCTTACAGAACCCCTCTTGTTACCAAAAGGACTGGACTATCTCATGTCCGATCAAAAGATCGAGACTCGGGTATATAGTCTCTACACATTTTTATTAGCTCGGGATAATCCCGACATTACGTCGGGAGTCCCCCGAATTAGCCCGATTTTTCAATCCGTATTACTACGGAAAGCTGCCTTTTTAACAGGAAGCCGCTCTACCGTTGAGCTACAGGGGAATATTAAGGAACGTAAACATTATACCATTGACGTTTGGAGAATACCACCAACCTAGAACCCCTTTTCTTACCGAATATCTATCACTGAGATGTAAGGAAATAAAGTGATAGAATATGACATATGATTAACATGACAGATGACGAACTTCTTAATCTAATACAAAAGGCAGAAACAAATCGCACTGAAACAACAAATATAGAATTCAAAGATGCAAGAGGGGGAATACCCGGTGATCTTTGGAAACCGGTATCCTCATTTTCACATAGACCCAAAGGGGGCGTAATTATCTTTGGAGTAAAAGAAAACAGACCGTCTGGGACATTAAACTTCATAGGTGGTCTTGATTTAGCCATACTTCAGGAAAAAATTGTTTCTCTTTTGAATGAAGGGATGAGGAATGTAGGAAGCTACGATCTCCGAGTCTTCTCTTATCGTGGGCGCTCTTTATTAGCTTTATTTATCGATGAGACACCAGATGAAAAGAAACCATGCTATTTATATAATCTTAGTCTTCCACGAGGTGCTTGCATCAGAGAAGGAAATACTGACAGAGTAATCACAGATGAAGAAATGCGGGATTTTATCAGAAATACTTCGGTTTTTAAGTTTGACAGGACAAAAGCTTTAGGTACAACAATTGATCAACTTGCTAAAGAAAAAATTCAAGATTTTTTAACAAAAAGTGCTGTTAAATCTGGCAGAATTGGAACTGTTAATAATCACCCCTCACAAGAAGTAATGCGGAACTTAGGAATAACAGATGAATATGAAGATGGAACATTCCCAACAGTAGGCGGCTATCTTATTTTTTCAAAATATATTCCTCAAAAAATAAAATCCTTTTCAAGATATATTGTCCGATGTGTCAGATACCAAGGTGATTCTGTTGCAAGCCCAATTGTAGATAAATTAGATGTAAACGGAACACTGGATCAGCACATTGAAATGATGCAGAAATTTATTCTACGAAATATCGAATTGAGTGCAAAAATTATAGGAACTAAACGAGTTGAGCAGTACGAATATCCTGAAAATGCGATTCGCGAACTTATCGCTAATGCAGTTATTCACAGAGATTATATGATTACAGAAACTTATACACAAGTTAATATTTTTTCAAATAGACTGGAAATCTCCAACCCGGGGAATCTTCCTCCTGGGGTAACAATAGAAAATATAAAGGACTCCCAATTCAGTAGAAACGAAATAATTGCTCAAATTCTTAAAGATATGGATTATTTAGAAGAATATGGAAGAGGAATAGATATAGTATTTTCTAAAATGTCTGAATGGGGTTTGTTAGATCCAATATTCAAAAATATGTCAAATACTTTTAGAGTAATTTTACTTGGAAAAAAATTTAAAGGGCTGAACGAACGACAAATTATGATCTGGAACGTACTTCTGGAGAAGAAGCACCTTACTTCTAGAGAATGTCAAGGACTTTTTCCCGATAGTTCTAGGGCTACAATAATTAACGATTTAAATAAACTTGTAAGCTTCGGTTTAATTAAACAAAAAGGGAGTGCTAGTAGTACATACTATGAGACTAAATACTAATACATTAGACAATTTAGACAAAATTAGACGATCACTCTTATTTAAGACTAAATTACATGGTTATCAACTTAGACAAAATTAGACGATAAAGGAAAAAATTTGACTATGAAAAACATTCTTCCGGTACTGGTCGCCTTTATCCTCGGTTTTGGCGGGGTCTTAGGATACCAATATATCCGCGACAGACAGACTGCGCCAGTAATCAAAACACCTGCGGTCAAACCCACGCCGGAACCGACATTCGCCCTTGTGCCTCCGTCACAGGCGGTATCGGGGACACTCACCGTCACCGGAGGACATGCCCAAAAATTTTCCCGAGGGGATACTGAGTATAAAGAATCATCAACAGGAGCACAGATTTTGCTTGGGGAATCCGTGGCGACGAAGGAAAATTCGACTGCTACTGCCATTGTACAAGGCATCGCCAATATCAATATGGGGCCGGTAGCGGAACTTGTGTTTGCCAACCTATTTCCTGTCAATTTCGTTCTCCAGCAAAAGTCGGGAAAAATAGAATATCTTGTCACCCAACCGGTTTCCGTACGCGCGCTTCATACGCTGGTAACCATAGGTCCCGGAGATACAACAATCACTATCATTGATAGTGACCTGTCTATCACCGTCAAAACCGGGTCAGTAAAATTTGCGCTTGTGGATATGGATAACAATACGCGGGTATGGACTATGAAAGCCGGTCAACGGGCAAATATCGATGACGAGGCGCGAACAGTGGTTTTAATACAGGTTAGATAAATCCAACGTGTTTTTGTATGTTGATAAGGGCGTAAGCATCGTACTGTCCTCATATCCCAATGCCCACAGGGCAACACCGCCGAGATGATATGTTTGAGCCATCGCTATTTTTTCCTTCATCGAGTCCTCATTTTCAAAATAAATCTGGTTAAAGTAATCATTGTCCTGATAAATGACGTATGGTTCTTTGGCGACTTGATCAATTTGAGCTGAACATGTTGCACAGGCTGATAAAAGATCTGCAACCCGTCGAACGCTGGCAATAGATGATCCGCCGGGAATCGTTGCCGACTCGGGAGCGGAACCTAGGGTTTCCCATTCATAGCCATAAAGCGGAATTCCTAAAAGTATTTTTTGCGGCGGCATCACCTTGAGCGCTTCTTTCACTGCCGTTTGGGTATCATATTCTATCGTGACCTCCGCTCCCCCGATCGGTGCGTTGGCACCGGACGTAAACGACCCGGTATAATGGTAGTCATACGTCATAAGCACCACGCGATCGACAATCGCACCGAGGGCTTTTGCGTCATAGATTTTGCTTTTTACCAGAGCTATGGGAATGAGGTCAAGCGTGACCGTCCCCAATTTTTGGTCTTTTATCTGCTCTGTCACCGTCTGCACAAACAACGTAAAGTTGGTGCGGGCACTTTCCGATGCGTCCATAAATGTTTCGATGTCGAGGTTTAAATCGGTAAATCCCTTTTCTTTCATAATCGGGGCAACGTCCGCGATTAAATTGTTCGCGCTGGCAACGGGATTGCCGATCATATCGCCGATGGCGCCGTCATCGCCGCTTACAACAAGCAGCGACTGTTTTGCATTGTATTTCTGGTACGTATCCGCCTTGAGGGCGGTCCACCCCGGTTCTTCCTCCTGAGGATTGGTGAGTTTTTTAACCGTGCCGTCGCTATTGAGTGTCAGCCCGAAGTACGTAAGCGTCGTAATGTATTTTGAATAATCTTTATCCGTTTTACTGATGAGCCAGTATGGTAAGAATCCGACAATCTCCGGTTTTTTTACGTCAAATGTGGTAAGAATGGGATTATCAAACCTTACCGGAGACGCGCCCAAACCATACATAAGCCCAACGGCGCTTAACGCACCGGCAACAAGAAAAAGAATGAAAAGAAAAATTTTACTCAAGATAATCTTTTAATTTTTTACTTCTTGAGGGGTGACGAAGTTTTCGTAGCGCCTTTGCCTCGATTTGTCGTATGCGTTCGCGGGTGACGCCGAACTGCGCCCCGACTTCTTCAAGCGTCCGGGGGCGCCCGTCTTCCAGACCAAAACGAAGAATGAGTACTTTTTTCTCGCGGTCGGAAAGCGTGGTGAGAACTTCTTCCATATGTTCTTTGAGAAGCTGACGCGACGTCTGTTCATACGGCGTGGGACCGGGATCGGAAATAAAATCGCCGAGATGCGAATCTTCCTCATCGCCCACCGGCGTTTCAAGGCTCGTCGGCTCCTGGGACACTTTCATGATTTCCCGAACCTTTGTCACATCCACTTCCATGACTTTGGCAATTTCCTCCGGCGTAGGCTCGCGGCCGAGGTCCTGCATGAGGCGGCGGGAGGCGCGGACAAACCGGTTAATCGTCTCCACCATATGTACGGGAATTCTGATGGTACGTGCCTGGTCGGCAATCGCGCGGGTAATGGCCTGCCGGATCCACCAGGTGGCGTACGTTGAAAACTTATAGCCTTTACGCCAGTCGTATTTCTCGACAGCACGGATCAGCCCCTGATTCCCCTCCTGGATAAGATCAAGAAGGCTCATGCCGCGGCCGATGTACTTTTTTGCAATGGAAACGACCAGACGGAGGTTTGATTCAATAAGTTTTTTCTTGGCGCGTCTGTCGCCTTTTTCATAGCGTTTGGCAAGCGAGATTTCATCGGCAAACGTCAGAAGAGGGATGCGGCCTATTTCCTTGAGATACATACGGACCGGATCGGAAACCCCCTCTGCGGATGCACGCACCAGCGCCTCTATTTCTTTTTCCAGATCCTGAATGGATTTGCTTGCTTCTTTCTCAATGTCCTGGGAGGTTGTTTCAAAAACGTCAATCCCTGCATGGATAAGCTTCCCGTAGAGATCATCGAGCTCTTTAATATGATCTTCCGGCTTGGGATATAGGAAGAGAATGTCATCCTGCGTGACAAAACCGTTATTTTTTCCTTCTTTGATAAGATCGGCAACAGTAGCGAGGGTTTTCGGTTTGGTAGCCATAAATTTCCGTAGATCCCTGCCTCCGCCTTGAGTGGAAACAATGAATCACGCTTCACAGAAGATTATACCAGATTTATCCTTCTTTTTCCAGTGCTTTTAGGCGGTCCGTAAGCGCCCGAAGCTGATCTGCATGATCCGGATCACGTGTAAGTATGTGAATTTCCCGCTTCACCAAGACACGCTCCATCTCCCGCAATACCGACATCCATTCGCGGGCAAAAAGTTCCCCATCTCCCAGTTGATCTCCAATGTCCCATAAAAACGCCTCGTCCAGCGTCGGAACAAGTTCAACCGGCAGGGAATCGGCAAAATCCTTGATAAGAAATACCTTATTGGCAGCCAAAAACGATTGTAATTGCTCCAAAATTTTTTGCACGGCAGGATTGGCAACGTCCGCAAGGGTAATCCTCTCTGATAATTCTTCAAACAATTCAGCCGTTTTCCCCTGCAGAACCAATGCCAGCATGTACGTCTCCAATTTTTGCGAACGGGTCGTGATTTTCTCTGTTTTTTCCCCTTTCACGGCACTAAACCCCTCACCTTTATGGAGCCTCCGCATACTCTCCGTAACAGTTTCCTCCGATGCATCCAGAGCGCCCGCCAGCTTTTTGATGTAATGCCCCTGGACGATCGGATTTTCAATCTTTGCCAAAATCGGCAGGAGCTCCTCACTTACTTTTTTCTTCCCGAACGCAGTTTGCGCGTCAAAGCGTTTGACGGCGGATGCTATGAAATAATCATAGATGGGAATCGCGTTTTTGATGGCTTTTTTCACGGCAGCCGCGTTTTCCCGCACCGCATCATCAGGATCTTTCCCGGACGGCAAGGTCACGACGCGCATGTCCAGCCCCGCGCGGTCGGCCATCTCTATGCCGCGCCGCGCCGCGGCGTCCCCTGCCATGTCGCTATCGAGGGCAAACAATAATTTTTCGGTATACCGGCGGATGAGATTGACATGCCCCTCGGTGAGCGCAGACCCTTTAATCGCCACAACGTTACTGATCCCCGCCTGAAATGAAGAAATACAATCCAGTTCCCCTTCCATAACGATTGCCTCATTTTCTTTTTGTATTGCAGCTTTGGTCACATCCAATCCATAAAGGACATTCCCTTTGATATAGACCGGCGTTTCGGATGTATTAATGTATTTTGCCTCTTTAGCCGTAGAATCCAGAACCCGTCCGGAAAACCCCACGACATTTCCTCTGTGATCTTTCAGGGTAAACATGACGCGGCCGCGGAACCGGTCATAGTAGTCTCTATTTCCCCTGATCGTTAGCCCTGCCGTCTCCAGAAGTTTTTCTTCATATCCTTTTTTCTTTAAATAGGATGATGCGGCATCCCAGCTGTTCGGGCTGTAGCCTAAGGCAAATGTTTTTATGGATTTGTCGCTAACCTCGCGGTGTTTGAGATAGTCACGTGCCTTTTCACCCAGCTTGTGCTTGGTGAGGATGTACTGATAGTACTCGCTCGCCAGATGGTTGACTTCAAATATTTTTTGCTTGAGTTTGACTTCCGGAGTATCCCCCGCGCGGCGGGTAAGCTTTACGCCGGTAATCTCCGCCAGTTCCGCAAGCGCCTCGACAAAATCCACATGGTCATATTCCATGACAAATGCGAATATGTCCCCACCCTTGGAGCAACCGAAGCAATGGAAGGTTTGGCGCTCCGGAGATACGATAAATGACGGCGTTTTTTCGTTGTGGAACGGACACAAGCCCTTATAATTCCTGCCGGTTTTTTTAAGCGTTACGCGCTTTCCGATATAGTCAACGATATTGATGCGGGATTTAATCTCATCTGTGTCAGCCATAGCAGGGCAACTATACCATAATCGGGAGTGGAAACGGAGTTTTCCTGTACGTGAGGTACAATCCTATACTTTCCCCGTGATCAAACGCGAAATCAGATAGCGGGATAAGCTTATCAATCGGAATCCATTCAACCTTGGATGACTCGGCGTCCTTTTCACCGGTTTTTTTAATTGCTTTCACCAAAAATTCAATCGAAACATTCTGACGGTCTTCATGCGGCCGGTTGGGGTTGGTGTTGATGCGGAACAAAGAGATAACTTTGCAATCCCATCCTGTTTCTTCTTTCACCTCCCGCACAATGCCTTCGGCTGCCGTCTCATCGCGGTCCAGAAATCCTGAGGGTAAACTCCATTTACCGCTCTCTAAAAGGTCGCCGGTCCGTTTCTCCAAAAGCAGCTTCCCATCCATCTCAATAATGGCATGCACCACCACATGCCGCAGACGCGCGGCATTTCCCTTTTCAAACGTGCAGGTAATCATGCGTCTTCCTTTTGAGCCCACTTCAGCCATTTCCCTTCAAAAACCTTATCCAGGTCAACGTGAAAATGTTTGGCCAGAAGAAGGGTATGCGCCAATACATCTGCTACCTCATTTTCGAAATCATCCCGGATTTGTTCTTTGCTTTTACCTTTTTGCCGCGCTTTGCCTTGCACCATAAGGTACGCCTGAATAAGCTCACCGAGCTCTTCCTGAAGCTTCAGCACAAACCAATCGGGGTCACGCTCGAATTGATATTTTTTCGAGTAATTCTCCGATATCTTTTCAATTTTTTCCGTTAAATCATGTATATCCATATTCGGGCGGAGAGGAGGGGATTCGAACCCCTAATCCCGTTTCCAGGACACTCGCTTTCCAAGCGAGGCGACTACCAATTATCACACCTCTCCAATAGGCTAATTATACTATAATAGGGGCATGTCTTCCCGCACGAAAGCGCTTATTGCGATTATCCTGGCTTCGCTCCTCTGGTCCACCGCAGGGCTCTCCAAAATTATCGTACGGGAGTTTGACCCGTATTTTGCCGCATTCCTTCGTTTTTTTGTAGCCTCACTCGTCATTTTGCCCATTTTTTTAAAAACGAATGTTACACGCAAGCATCTTATGCGCGACCTCATCCCTTTTTCTCTTCTTGCCACCATAAACATCCTTTTTTATTATCTTGGATTATCACTCTCCACTGCCAATGCCGCGACACTCACCTACGCCGGCGCGCCGATGCTCACCGCGATTTTAGCTCACTATCTTATCGGTGAACGGTTGAATAGGCAAAAACTCACAGGTATTCTTGTGGGATTTGCAGGAATTCTTTTTATAGCCTTTCTTCCGACCTTTTCACGGGGTGAGTCAGTTTCAGGGAACATAACGGGAAATATCTTTTTTGTATGTGCCACAATAGCATGGTCCTTTTATACAATCAGCTCACGCCGGGCCATTGCAGATAAAGGGTACTCTCCTGTCGCCGTCACAAGCATGTTTTTATTTACGACAACCGCCGTATTTTTCGTCATCAGTCTGTTTACGTTTAAACCTTCGTATATACCGACTCTTCTTCAACCTTCAACGATTTTGCTTGTTCTTCACTTGGGCGTGATCGTTACCGTCGCCACATATCTTTTGTACCAATGGGCAATTAAGCACTCATCGGCAACGACCGCATCGCTTCAGAATTATATCGGGCCGGTTTTCTCCATTCTCGTCAATGTCGCAGTACTGAAGGAAGCTATCTCACCGGCGTTTGTTTTCGGCACCGCCCTTGTTCTTGTTGGTATTGTGATTACCAGCGGCTCGGGACTCCTGCAGGAAGTAAAAGATTGGGTAAGCAGGTAATGCGCTCTCGTGCAGAGTCGAACTGCAATCACACCCTTCGGAGGGGCGTATTCTATCCATTGAACTACGAGAGCTTAGAGCCTATTATACCCCTAACGTGAAAAAATTGAACGTCGTACTCGTTATACTCCTCGTTCTTCTTGCCGGCGTACTGTTCTGGGCCAACCGGGCGCAGCTTATGTCCCCCTATGATGCTGTGTATTGGAAAGACCGGTTTGAACATTCCCAATGGCAATTGCCTCTTTCCGACAGAACACTCGGTGATAACGGGCTATACGCCTATGAAGGGTATCAACTCGTCTATGGCATTGATCCGACAAAATACAACGCGGAGATTCCCCCGTTGGGGAAATACGCAATTGGTGCCGTCATACAACTTGCGGGAAACGGATATTGGTACGGGGTAACAACATCGATTATGGCCGCACTGTTATTCTATGTTTTGGCAAAAATCATACTGAAGAATACGACCTACGCGCTTCTTGCCGCCACCTGGTTCTCCTTTGATCTCATATTCCTGTCACAATGGACGGCTACTATGCTGGACACGCTGCATCTTTCTGCACTCCTTCTGTTCTTTATTCTGCTGCATTATTCGGTCGGCCAACCATACAGACCCATGCGTGTCGCATCTGCAGGCCTTGCGCTGGGTATTTTTTCTGCGATCAAGTATCCGATTTTATCCGTCATATTACTGACAGTCGGCGGGTATTATATCTGGAAAAAAACACGCTCAACGCGCAATATACTAATCTTTCTTGTATCAGCAATAGGCATGTATGTGCTCTCCTATGCCCGCTATTTTTTGTTGGGCCATACGCTTCTTGATTGGCTGCGCGTTCAAAAATGGATGTTTATGTTCTACACCAATAGTCGATTGGAGTCCAATATCGGAAGTATCTGGACGACCCTACTCTTTGACCGCTCCCAAAACCTCTTCACCAAACTTTGGCAACCCGTGCCGGAGTGGAGCGTAGCATGGCCGATTATCACAATTCTTTCCGCATACACGGCATACAGGACGCGGAAAAATATGTGGGTTGCCACCATCTGGGTCTCCGTCTTTTTCATCATGCTCTTCTATACGTTTGTTCCTTTCTGGACGCGGTATTTACTCCTAACTGTTCCGTTTTTGTATATCGGGGCTGCTGTTGCAATCCGGACGTTCAAACCTACATGGGTGGTTGTCGCCTGCGCATGCAGCCTTCTGTTTTTCAATGCCTATGCCGGTTGGCACGCCGTATTTCCCACGCCGGAAGCTGACGTCGGGCAGTTTCTCTACGACTGGAAACACGGATTTTTCCAGGATATGTATGAACGCTTTACCGACAGTACAAAGAGAACCGAGGCAAGACATGCATTTCATCGGAACATGCAGCGGATTATAAAGGACGGAGATATTGAATCCATCAGCATTACTGCCGAACCGGTCGCATGGAAACAATTTGCCAGTCCGCAATACATAGTACTGGAGGTAACATACACCACGAGAAATCTGGGTGGGTTTACGGAAAAAATCCGTCTTCCTATTGTCAACGAAAACAACAGGTGGCGCATTCCGTGGCAGCCGCAGTACCTTATTGCGGGGTTTACCGGGGGCGACTCCCTCAAAACGACCGTGATACCGGGAAGACGCGGATCGCTTATCAGTCAGGGGACCGTGCTTGCATCAGATTTCCCCAGCTACATGGTGTGGATAACGCCTCAAAAAGTTGAACCTGCACGCGAACAGGAGATGCTTATATACCTGGAAAAACTTTTCGGGGGGCCTCCGGGGAACAGCGCCGTGAACCTGTACCACCGGTATATGGTCAACAGCCAGCCCGACTGGCCGGCGGCAATCGGCATTTTGCCGCATCCTATAACAGCCGAAGTCCGTGAGACCCTCCTGTCATATCCGGGAATCACACTCACTCCGGCAACAGGACGGTACATACGGGCAGATGACCGGACGGGCGCCGCAGAACAAACGTACAACGATCGGCTCACGGGGCAAAACGGCGGAACGCTCGAGATTCTGGACAGCGCGGGAAAAATAATTCGAACGCTCATTCATCAGGATAAAAAAGACGGGGAAGACGTGTTACTGTAGCGTTGAAAGATCCCCGTGTAACACAACCGGCTTCATGGAATGCATTTCAACCTTGTAATCCATCTCCGGAACCGGATATAAAAGATAAATCTTCTTCCCCAGCCCGAACGCGTACCCCATTTCCAAAAACGTATTTCCCCCCACATATCCGACAATGTTCTTTTTTTCGTAATTGAGTATGAGTATCGCGTCGGATTTTTCAATCTTTTTAAAATGCTCGCGGATAAAATCGTGTTCAATTTTAGAGGAAATCCGTTCTTCGTCCGTCCCCATATATGACTCGTTCTGTTCAAGAATCGTCAGATCTTTGGGTACCAACACCGTATGCCCCTGATCCTCCAGCGAAAGCTGGATTTGGGTCATTTCATGATGAAACTGCATACTGCCGCAGATGGTGATAGTCATGGGCGGAGAGGGTGGGAGTCGAACCCACAAACCCCTTGCGGGGTAACAGTTTTCGAGACTGTCCGGATAACCATTCCCTGCACCTCTCCAAATGGCGTTCCTGTGCAGAGTCGAACTGCAATCACATCCTTCGCAGGGACGTATTCTATCCATTGAACTACAGGAACAATAGGGCTTATTATACCGCAAAACGGCTATGAAGGCTTCTCCAGGGGAATTTTCTTCGACAACCAGGAGGATGCGTTATCTACCCAGCTTTTCTCCGGATTTTCCCGGTACGGGATATATTCTGCGATAAGCTTGCGGACGAGTGCCTTATCCTGGGCTCCCAAAAGGATAATAATCCGGGTTCCCAGGATCGGCCGCAGAACCAAAAGTGCCTGACCCCACTGCTCCTCATACCAAAATTCGGAGAGCTCTTCCCACCGGTAATAGTGCCCGGCACTTTCGATCCCAAGATTCGTAATCCGGTGGCTCACTTCCTCCGGCGGCACGGTGGAAAGGACGTAAATCAGAAATACGATGGATACGACGGCCGCAATAAGGAGAAACTCCCGGGCAAATACCAAAATAATGATAAGAAGAAACACAATCGCCCCGATATTGGTGAAATACTCTTTGTCCCGTCGTTTGAACAAACGGGATGGAGAAGCCCAGGACAGAAGTACCTCTTGTTTGACTTTTTCCTGTGTGTCGTCGGCAGTATCGACCATGAATTCAGTATATATCAAATTACGCTTTCATCATAATTAACAACATCTTGAACCGTTTCTTTGCTTGAAGGGCATGGGGTTGGCCGACCGGCATCTGAATGATTTCTCCTGCTTTTACTTCATTCACTTTTCCGGATAGTGTTATTTGGGCTTCCCCGTCAACAATGTAAACCAATGCTTCGTAAGGCGTCTTATGTTCACTTAAACCCTGCCCCTGATCAAACGCAAAGAGCGTCACTGTGCCTGATTGATTTTTAAAAATCTCTTTACTGACGACGGATCCTTCCTGATAATGTATGTGTTCGTCAAGCGAACCATGAAGATGTGAGGATGTGTTCATGTAGTGATCGTATCAAATTCTCGGGCGGAGAACCATTTACAAAGTTATAACCTATTTTAAAACCACTATGCTACCTACGGAACAATTGAATTATTCTCCTGTATACCCGTAAAATTTTGCTGCATCTTTTCGTCCTAATTTCAAAAAATACTCTACCATCAATCGTCGAGACTGTTCCTTTAAATCCTCGAAAGGCTCATTAATAATTTCGATGTGTTTGAAAAAATAATTAAACTGATCCAGTTTATGCAAATCACTCATTCCGCCTTTATGGGGATCTTTTAAAGCAGAAGTTATATGTTTAATATTGGTTCTAGCTATAAAGAAACTGCATCCAAAACATGGCTCAAGGGAGGAAAATAAAAAATATTCTCCAGGCGTATCCTTATTTACTTTATTGCCAAGCTTTCTAATTCCTAAGATTTCCGCATGTGCGGAAACATCCTCATTAGTAAAACTTTTGTTTCTATCTGTCGACAATATTTTCCCTTCTACATCGACTATTGCAGAACCAATTGGATAATTACCTTCTTCTAAGGCTATCTCTGCTTCATCGATGGTAATTTGCAAATACTGTCGGATTTGATCTGAAGAAAACATATTAATTAACCAATAATATCATGTTTCCTCAAAAACGCTCTCCCAGATCCTGATTTCAGATATTTTTCGAAATTAAACGCCGTATATTTGTTGGAGAAAGCAAAGTAGGAAATGAGTTTTATCGGTAATCGATCTTTAGTGGCGGCAACATTACCTTTTTGATGACGGTCAACTCGATCTTTTAAGTCATCGGTGCAGCCTATATACGTACGGTTATCTGAACATTTTAAAATGTAGACATAAAACATAGATTTATTCGCCGTCGCTAAAGCTATGGCGAAACAATGGCGGACAGCGTCTCGCCGAAGCCGAGCTGAAACGGGCGAAGCCCGCTTTCGTTCCGCCTTTGGCGGAACTTCAGCGAGGCGAAGGCGGAGAACCATTTACAAAGTTATAACCTATTTTAGAACTGCGAGCCTGCCCACGGAACAATTAAATTATAGTCGATTAACTCTCCAATAAACACCTATAAGTAGCTAAACCTACTGACTCCGAGCGGTAGAGGAAGCTCAAAACTATTTTACTTCCAAAACTTATCTCCTATAAAGCCAACCGCATCTATATTCGGATTGGATAGTTCAATTAAATCCAGATCGGGACGATTTGGGAGTATTCTAGCACCGTTTATTACTTTTCCTTCCTGCAATGACTGTTTTAAGGCTGCGTATTTCTCCGATGCCATATAGAAATCCAAATCTCCAACTTGTGGTTTATTTGTATCTGGTTTCCGAATATAAAGATATTTATAAATCGCCTCCGGAATACCGTCTTTTTGTGGAATAACTATGGGAGTATGGAGCAAATAATATTTTCCATAAACGTACTTGGTTAAATCCGTTAAATCTGACTGCAGCTGTTTAAGGAAATCAAATTCATCATCTTGGTGACAAAATATACCTATATTCCCAGCAACCGGTAAATATTTCCCCATCGATTGTTTGCACAGTTGATGGCAAGAAAGATGAATATATTCCAGCGCTTGCATCATTTGCGCTTTATTTTTTATTGGGCTAAAACGAAAGTTGTTCATAATTACCCGTGCAACATTTAAATTCGTAAACTGATTACACCGTTAGGTTCAAATCCCGCCCCCTGTCAGGCTAAATGCATTTTTCAGTTAGAACGTGCTTTTCTGCCGCTCCGGATTGCCGGAATACCCCGTTTATTATTTTGTATGTAATGGCGGAGAGGGTAGGTCTGGAACCCCAAGCATCCCATAAGCTCCATAACTAGTATTGTACCAAATTCGGGATATTTCATCCTTATAACTGCAATTTAAGTGTCTCATTGGTGAGGCTAAATGAGACAAATGAGACACTATAAAAAGGGTGTCTCATTTTTTAGAGGTTCTTCCGCCTTTTGGGGCTTGAAACTCAATTTTGATCTCTCTTAGGTTTAAATCTCTCTTGTTGACCCATAAATCTTGTCGCATACAAAGAATCGTCCTTAAAAAATTCTCTCTTGTTGGTTTTTCTATAAACACTTTAACTGAAAGTATCACTGCTTTCGAGGCATAGAGCATCATCTCGTGATATTCCATTTTTAAATATTCGATTACATCATGCGAATTATCAATATCTGGTTGTCTGCTTGAGAGGTATTTTATATTTTTAGGTTCAAAAAAGGCATCCATATATAAAAGGCAAGATTTATATCTTCTTTCCTTTTGCTCTAGTAGTTTAAATTCCAACTCTTTCTTTTTATCAAGCAAGGAAGACACATAAGCACCAACAATACCTCCAATACCAAGTAGAGTCAAAGCAGAAAAAATTATTTGGATAGGATCGTTCATATTTTTGTTGTTGTAACCCTATATCTATTTTCAGTCAAAATAGATTTGAAGCTTTCTAAATGGCTAGAACCGCAGATAAATATAATGTTTTTAGCTATAATGTTGTGAATTTGAGCTAACCAATACTTCTCTCGTATAGGCCAGAAACATTTCTCATACTCTTTCCTTCTACTATGCTCTTTGGTTCCTTCAATTGCTGATTTTAAACCAAACTTAACTCGTAATTGTTTTTGTGAAGGATAACCAATTCTTTCTCGTGTTTTCTCATCAGGATCACAGAATTCATGTCTTATGTGGAATTCCTTTGCGACTTTTTGGGGAATAGTTGCTTCGGTGCTATTAGGCAATCCTTGCAACGCTTCAATTGAAAACTCCTCTCCAATTAAATCAACGGAGCAACTTTCAATTATTTTGTTTAAATAACCTCGGAGCTCGCTTTTTTTAGATAATGTTTCATTCCATTGAGAGGCATGGTCGACTGCTATTAAGTTTACGTATTTACCTACAATTTGCATTGCTTTTTATAATAACTATCATCAATAAGCATTGCTCGAAGTTTACTCAGTAAATTTGCATCCGTGCAACTCTTATCAAACTTACAATTTGAATCACGATTTATTGTCATCATTGCATCTAGCATCTGGAGCTCAGGATGCAAATTCTTATCGCTTTGAATTCTGTGATAGACAGAACTATTTTCTTCATTGTTTAAAAGAACATAAAAATCTAATTGAGCTCTGAAGGCCTCAATTTCTTTATCAATACAAGATAGACTATCCTTTTCATTGACAGACTTTATATATTGTTGAACATGTGTCATCTCATGCGATAAAAGAATTGCAGTTACGATATCGTCTGCATAACGATAATCAGAACTTACGGTAATGGGGTAATAATCCGTTTTTATGTCTTCACTATTGAATATAAAATAGCCCTCTACCTCTGGTGCGTCTTTTATATCTTCTTCGGATATCTTTATACAGTTAACAAGTTCTGGAGGGAAATATTTAAATCTCCCATCTTCTTTTTCTCCATACTTATTCCACCATTTATTATTTTCATCTACCCTTTGTCGGATAAGACTTAATGCCCTATCGTACTGTGGTGCATTTTCAAGTCTTGTTGTTCGGACACAACCTATCGTTTTTTGTGATCCATCAGTCGTAATAGGTAAACTTTTGTTATCATTTCCCTCAAACCAGACCTGGCCATTTTTTGCGTAGTAATAAACGCCAAAAATAATAAAAATTGCTACTAATAACAAAGGCGCGATGGGTAAGTTCTTTCGGTTTTTAAACATATGGAAAATCCAATTTACTCTTCTATTATAGCTAATTTTCAGCCTTAAAGAAAGAATTTTTCAGGACTGGACTTCCCAAACCTTTGCGGTACATTGTACCTGATGAAAGATACCACCAGGCTAAAGTATTGCTTATATGCCCGCAAATCAAGCGAATCGGATGAGCGACAGGCAATGTCAATTGATGGTCAGCTTAAAGAAATGCAAATTCTTGCAAAGCGAGAAAAGCTCGATATTACAGAAACAATTACAGAAAGCCATTCAGCCAAAGAGTCAGGACAACGACCAGAGTTTAATAATCTTCTCCATGGAGTAATTGAAGGAAAATACAACAGTATTTTGACATGGGCACCTGATCGGTTATCTCGAAATGCGGGAGACTTGGGAAGAATCGTGGATTTAATGGATCAAGGAAAACTGACCCACATCAAAACATATTCGCAGTCCTTTACAGATAATCCAAATGAAAAATTCCTGCTTATGATTCTCTGCTCTCAAGCAAAATTAGAAAATGATAATCGAGGTGTCAATGTTAAACGTGGGTTACGAAACAAATGCCAGATTGGAATTAGACCAGGAGTTGCACCAATTGGGTATAGAAACGTCTTAAAAGTAAATCGTATTTCAACAGTGGAATTTGATCCTGAACGAGCACCTGTTATTAAACAAATTTTTCATAAAGTTGCTGATCAAGGATTTTCAGGACGCATGGTTAAAAAGTGGTTAGATGACATAGGATTCACCACAAAGAGTGGGTGTAAAATGCCACTGAGTAAAATCTACGTTGCATTACAAAATACTTTTTATTACGGTGAATTCCAATACGGAGGCATATGGTACAAGGGAACTTACGAACCATTGATTACAAAAGCACTCTTTGAAAAAGTACAGATTCAACTGCAAGTGGCTCCGAGACAGTGGAATAAACAGCTGTTTCCGTTCAAGAAAATTTGTACTTGCGGATTATGCGGAGGAAGCGTCACCGCTGAACTAAAGTATCGAAGAACAAAAGCTAATATCGTGAACTCGCATATCTATTATCATTGCAATCGCATCAAAAAATATGACTGCCCCGAGCCCTATATTACAGAGCAAGAATTGATCAAACAATTAATTGGTTATCTACCAAGAATCAAACTTAACACTTCGTACCTAATGCAAGAATTTGAAGTGGAAGTAAAACGACTGCAACATTTTAAAGCAAGCGTGATTAGTGACTATATACCACAAGTTGAAATTACTCCTCACAATACAGGTGACCAGAGTCCGAGAGAATATAGTGAAACTCACACTGAAATGCTCAAAGAATATTTACTCCACGTTCTACAATTTGGAACTCCAGAGGAAAGACTCAAAATCCTCAAAGGTGTTACTTCAAAATTTAAACTAATGAACAGGGAGCTAATGCTTAGCTAGTTTTTCAGATTGTTTTTTGATAACTCGCCTTAGAATATTTTCCAAAACTACAATTTCCTCGAAAGAAACATTTTGCAATCCTTTATGAACTATATTATTTCTGATTAGATACATTTTTTTCATAATAGATAGTACATGCACTTTGTCTTTAGTTGTAGTTTGCTTACTCATTAGTCGATATGTTTTCCATTGGTGCTTACCATTAAATGTAATATCGCTATCATCTTCCCAAAAGTTGACGAGCTCTTGTTCTGAAAACAAAAAATTAAAGTATCGCTCTAGTTGCTTCGGGAAAGAAAATCTTGAAAGATCGTTCATCAAGCGTTGGAGCATGTCTTCATCTTTGCTTTCTAACGCTTTTTCGAGGAAATATTTAATACCCTTATAGGCCTCTGGATTTTCTTTTTTCCAATTCGTTTTAACTTCAGTAATAAATCTTCCTGCAAGAATTTCTAGTGGAATAAAAAAATGAAGAAATTTATTTGTAGAATGAGTTTGTATTAATCCAGTGTTATACCAATCAATCGCTGAAATTAAATATGGGTCAGAAGTAAAATTCTGCTTAGCTAAATCGACAACATCGGTTGAGTGAAGTTCTTCGTAAACAAATTCAACACTTCCGCCTGTGGGTTTTAATAAAGGATCTAAGTGATTATCAGTACAGTAAGAACGAAATATTTCATATAACTCGGTCTCATTTGACTGAACCTCTGAGGGGTCAATTACGATGGTCAATCCGTTTTTAATCCCATATGACTGTAAGAAACGTAACAAGTATGAGGCGAGCTCATTTTTGTATTTGCCTATAAATCCACTTTGGTACTCTTTTACCGAAATCTCTTTTTCAAGGAGAAATTCTATGGTTTTGTAGGGATTATCAGTATTTTTAATGGTTCCATTCGTGCTTTTATCTATAGTAAAAGCAATATCTTTATCGATACTAAATCCTTGTTTTTCTATCCAGACTTTTAATGTTTTCTTCATAACAACATTATATCAATGAAAGCTTAGAACCGGGCGCAAATACCTTGAGGGGCTTTCCAGCGATTTTGTGCATTACAGGCTATGTTTGGGATACTTGTGTTTTCCATCGCCTTTTTAGCAAGCCACATAGGGCTAATCGAGTATAGTAGATGGGTCTTGGAGCAACCGAAGACCTTATGCGGAGAGGGTGGGATTCGAACCCACGGTCAGCTTGCGCCGACATTAGTTTTCAAGACTAACGCACTAAACCACTATGCGACCTCTCCCTGGCGGAGAGTGTGGGAGTCGAACCCACTCGAGACTATTCATCCCGCGAGTTTAGCGAACTCGTGCATTACCGTTCTGCCCACTCTCCGTAGTGCATATTATACCCCAAATCAGTCATTACTTTCGATCACCCAGGCTTTTCCGGAAAACAACTGAATGACCCCCTGTTTACCGACAAGTTCATTGCTCACGCCAAGAGATGACCCCTTGGTAAGAATTTTCCGGTCAAGATTGTACGTAAAACCGGTTAACGAGAGCGTTATACTTTTTGTGTACGGAAGTATAGAAACATATCTATAGGACGCTTTTTCTACAACCGTCTTACCGCGGCCTATAAGACGGATTCTGTTATGGTCATCTATTAATATGTGATGTTTCATCATGTGCAGTGTTGCAAACGTATGATCCAGCCGCGTCCCTGACCACCCGTAGATAAACGTCTGCCCGCGGGCGTATGACAAAGCCAGCTCCATATCTGTTTTATCTTTTTTTGAAGGATACTGTTTGACCGACCGGATGGATTTTTTTATGAGCTTTAATTCTTCTATACGTACGGAATCGAAGTCTCCAATAGCAATATCAGGCGTAATGCTTTGTGAAAGCAACCAATACGCCGCCCTATCAACGCCGATAATGCAATCCCCCTCCCGAATGTCGCGGAGAAATTGCGGATGAAGGAAACCGTTTCCGAATATTAGTGTGCGATGGTCATTGCCCATACATGGTGTGCTCCTGCACGTTTGAGTGCGTCCGCGGCATTCCGCAGCGTTGCTCCTGTCGTCGTTACATCATCAAAAAGTACAATATTGCCCCGTATCTTACTGCTCACAAAACTGTTTTTCATATTGTCCAGCCGTTTGTTTTTTTCTTTAATTTCCGCCTGCGGCACGGTCGCACGGGTCCGCCGAAGAATATCAGTTCGCGCTGTTATATTCAACCGTTTAGCAATCAAGTTTCCGAATACCTCTGCCTGATTAAATCCCCGCTCTCTGTATCTTTTGGAATGAAGCGGAATGGGAATCAATACATAATTTTTAAATTCGGGGATTGAAAGTAGGCTCACAAACTCTTCTGCTACATCGGAAACCATACGGTATTTAATCGCTTTGATTGCCTTTTGCACCACACCTTCGTAATGGAAAAAACTGGTGAGTCCGTCAATTCCATATCGTGTCCGGCAGTACGGGTGGGTAATCCCGTCAAGCGCAAGCCTTCCGCACGTGGGACATATGCGCTCATTGGAATGAATAATTCGAATTTTCGCCCGGCACGCCACACAAAAATATTTTCCGATACGGCCGCACCCGACGCAACGCTTGGGAAAAATAATATCTAAAATTTGCACAAAAAATCTCCTCCTATATTCATAGTACAGAAAAAACAGATATTATGGGTTGAATCTTATTATTGGGGTACTATCTGAGTTGGCGTACTTGTTGGTTTAATTGCATTAATTTCTTTGGATAAACTCTTCATTTCAGTAGATAAACTATCTAAGGATTTAATAAATTCAATCTGCGTCGCCGAATTAGAATTCGTTGCTTGAATAACGCCAGATATAAATGACGCCAACATCGCAATAAAACCCATAAATAATACCGCAAGAACAAATTGATTGGTTCCCTTTACAAAATCTATGGTATTGTTTAATAATTTGTGTCCTTTTTCGAGTGAATCTAACCGACTTAGCAGCGAAGCTGGATCAAACCCCACAGGAGCCTTCTTCTCCTCTGGTTGAGGCACGGCATTTGGATCTAGTGCGATTTGTCCTCCACCCATATTTAATAAAATCCTAATATTGTTAGAACTCGATTAACTGGATCCCATGTCCCGGCAAGAGGCCTACCAACATAGTTAAATAAATTTAATCCTCCAAACGAAGTAAGACGTGCTATCGTTGAGCCTTGATTAAATCTCATGCCATTGATAACGACATTATATTTCGGAGTGATGGTTCCACCTGCTGAATCAACAAGGAAGATAGCCTCGAAGCGATAACGACTTGGCATAATTTATTACATTATACCAGTTTTATTTTTCATCAAACAACATCGAATGTGGCCGTGCCACACGAAGCTCCGATTGAAAGTCGAGAGCGGAGTGTGGAGATGCCGGGTATTGAGCCCGGGTCCGAAAGCATACATCGTCAACGTCTACAAGCGTAGTCCATTTGATTTCCCGCATTCATAGAAACGGACAAAAATGAAAGCGGGGTTTTGACCAATTATTTCTCCGGAACCAACTGGTCGATTGATTCCTGACGTTCCGGCTGAGTTTCCGCCTCGCGCAATCCACCGGACAAAATTATCGCGAAACGCCTTAATCAGTTCACGCGAACGCGAACTGTCGAGGAGTCATACCGAAATAGGCTCGCAGTGATGCGAGTTCTTCGCGGAGTGACTGTTTTCTGTCTGAAATATCAGCAGATAAATTTTAATAAAGTTTTACGGCTCTTTTATCATCGCCGGCTTGCAGTTGTTAATGTACAATCTCTCGTCGAGTCAATCATCCCCATTACTTTACTTTCCCCCTAAATTCCCGTTCAAGTTCTATTTTTTGGTCCTCCCTGCGTTTGGCTTCACGCTTTTCGTACTGCTTTTTGCCGCGCGCAAGTCCTATTTCGAGCTTCACAAGAGGGCCTTTAGTATACCAAGAGAGGGGTATCAAGGTCAAATTGGCCCCTTCCAGCTTGCTTTTCAGGCGGATTAGCTCTGCCTTGTGCAAAAGGAGCTTCCTGGTCCGCTTCGGGTCATACCCCTCAGGACGCGCATAGGTATACGGATATACCTGAGCATTAACCACGTATGCTTCCGAGCCGATAATCCGCACAAACGATCCCGTCAGCTGTGCGTGGCCTCCTTTTATGGATTTCACCTCTGCGCCCGTCAAAGCAACCCCGGCCTCAAATCGTTCCAGGATCTCATATTCAAACGTGGCTTTCTTATTGAAAATCTTCATTGGCCCTATTTTACGCTATTTCAAACCGATTGCGTAGAGCTGGCCGGAGGCTAGAAGATATATCTTTTTCTGACTTTCCGATACGGCAAGTTGTGTGGGAATAATATTTTCCTGCCACGCATACTGGGCAAGATATGTCCCATCTTTATCCAAAACGACGACACGCTTGTTTTGCCCGTCCAGGACGTACAAATTAGTCGTCGTATCGCTGGTGTAGACGGTCAAATTTTCCCCGAATGCAGGGTCAACGCCTTTGGGGGTAAATGTGTCAGATTTCCCCTGGGTAAATTTCATAATTTTTCCGTCCGCAGAGCCGATCCAGACCGATCCGTCAATGGCCATACTGGTTGCGCGGCCTAGATCCGGAAGCGTATCGGAATTGAGGTATTCACGGGTGTCGGAAAATCCGGTATCAGTCGCCACATATTTCCAGATGCGGCTTTTTTGCGTATCCAATATATATAGGTTCCCCCCAAATGAAACAAGTGCGCTGATTGTTCCCCACTCCGGATCTTTTTTCACAACATTTACCGCCGTTTGCTTATCCGTCAGCTGAACCTGATTAATCCCCGAATCCGTTAACACATATATGTCAGTTCCGTGAATCGCAACGAACGAAAGCCCTTCGTACGTCGGCCCTCCGCCAAGAACCTGGGAATTTTTACTGGTCACGTCGAGCGAATATACGGTCTTGGTTATCTGATCCGTGATGCCCATGGTGGTACCTTCAAATCCGACGGATGATATCTTCCCGTCTTTCTTCACGAGTCCCGCGTCGAAAAACAGCTCCGGTTTCACCGCATATATCTGCATGGCCTGCGTAAGATTGTCCGTGATCTGACGGTAAAGATTGGCAACCTGCACCCCTTCGTCACTTCGCGCAGAGACGGAGGTCCGCAGTGGCTCCAATAACTGTTTTGCTGTGACCAGCCGCTCACGGCCTTTCACCGGATTGAGTGAGGCAAGGGCAATCCCCTCATCCAGCGCATGCCGCGCATCGTTGAGCGTATTGATAACGGATTGATTCTTCACCCGTGTTGACTGTTTCCACACACCCAACAAAACACTCACGCCGAAAACCGCGATCAAAACGATGGTCAATATCGCCGTTGCTTTTTTGGGATGTGATCGGACTCTTCGAATAGCAGATTTTATGTATGACGGCGATAGGTAGTGCCGCGGGACTGACGGTTCATGAACTTTCGTTTCCGGAACCTCTGCCTCATACAGATCGTTAATCTGCAGAATCACTGCGGCGCTCCCTTCCCCGTATTCTTTCTCATGCAAAAGAAGCGTCAAACGCTCAGCGACCTCCGCCGGCGGCAGATGATCAAATACGTGTGTGAGTTCATCCTGATGCAGTGCTTTGGAAAATTCCGCCGACGTCAGAAGGAGTGTATCGCCAACCTTCACTTCACCGGAAATTTCCCCCGCACCAGTAAGAAGCCGGGCAAACTCGCTTCCACGCTTCAGATACACGTCGCCTGTACCCCGAAGGACAATATAGAGAACGTTTCCAACGGGTACCGCAACCAAAATGGTACGCACCCCGTCTTTTATCTCAGCTTCAACAATCCGGCTAATAGCTTTGAGACTGACAGGACCATCAGTCAATTGGTGACTGAGCGAGCTCAATATATGGATTCCTACCGCTCTTGCGGCTCCGTCCGGATATGCCGCCTCCACAACGCCGTAGGCCGTCGGCAGTTGAAGTATTTGCGCCCAATGGGTGACGCTTGTGGGTCCCACCACGGATCCTACTAAAGGCTTTACGTGCATATCTTTATCTTAGCACGCTAGAGAAGAATAATCGTCAACAGGAGAAGAACGACCGTCGCAATCAGGTGCACAAGTACAAGCAGCCGTATAATCGGCTGAAATTGTTCTTCCAATACATGGGCCATGAGCTGTTCCTGGCGAACAAGAACGCTGGCAAACACGGTATAGACAAGGAGTCCCACAATGCTGAAAATTTTTATGGTCAAAAGAACATACGATGGAATAGCGACCGGCGTCATACAGGCTCCCTTTCCTCGTGTTCAGTTAACTCCCGAATCGTTTCCACGACTTTTTCCGGAAACGGGATTGCCTCAAAGATAATGTTGGGCGCTTCTCCCGCGGTTTCTACTGTTACATTGCCGTAGTTAAACAGTGCCGCGACTATCCCTCCGCTCGTGTAATTAATATCCTGAATTTTCGTCAGTTCCGCCTGCGCAAATTTTTTATATAACAAATAGAAAAAGTCGATGTCCACAATCCGTTCGTTCGTCACGATATAAATGTTAAAAAACCAGCCGATAAAGCTTGCCAGGGTAAAACCAAACGTCGCAAGGTACCAAAACATCGTACCGACGACATAATAGGAGGCGGGAAACGCCATATTGAGACTTAACACGCGGAATAAGATGGGAAAAATGACGGTCGGAGCGATAACCAGCACAATGGCAACCAAAATCCACGGCACGTTGACGATGAAATGCTGCCGTAAAAAAAGAATGACTTTTTCCGCCTCTTCCTGGGTTTCAAACCGCAGCGACATGGGGTTGACGGCAAATGCGGTCAAGGGATGCATCGCGGTCGGCGGCTGTGATGTGGGAGAAAAATGTCTGTCTTTCTGCACGGCTCTATTGTACTATTTTTTCTCGATATTATAAAGTGAACTTCTGATTGAAATATAGCCGGGAGCCCGTAAATTAAACGCCTGTTTAAATTGATCCCCCGGAATCGATTGACCGTTCACAACCACAGCATTGGTATACCCCTCCGTACTATATGTCACCGAAACGGAAGAAATACTTGTAAACGCGCCTCCGTGACTGTCCGCTTCTGTGCGCATCTCTGCCATAGAAAATGGGTTTCCAGAGGCTCCGGAAATTGAACAACTATTCAGTGTTACGGGTAACACACGCGAAGAGTCTCCGCCGCTATTAAGCACACGCCATGCGTTTAAAATATCCGCGAATTCATCAGCCGTCAGCCATGGACTATTTCTGCTGCATTTTGCTGAATTATTATAATAATCTGATGTGTACCACCCTTTATAAAACCACGGGGAGCCGGCAATGCTCTCATAGGCGCCGCTGGTCCAACATCCCTGTCCGCCGCACGTCGTGTCCCACCCCATGGTAAGCAAGTACCCCCCGGTGGTTGAAGAATAATAGGTCACCACGTCTTCAATCACCTGTCCTCTCGTGCTTTGGACCGCATCTCTCCATTCTCCCGGCGGATTATCCGCCTTGGAACTGGAAAATACCTGACAGGCCTGTGTGGTACAAATTGTTTGCCCCTGCGTCTTATATCGGTATGCATACGATCGGGCGGCAACGGCTTGAGCCCGAAGTGCTTCTTTCGGGAAACTGGATGGCATTTCCGCAATTCCCATAAGATACCGATCTTCAAAATTCATGTTACCGAAACCGGAAACGCTGATGTCACCCCCGGTATCCTTATTAACAGAAGTTTTTCCATAATATGCCTGTAAAATCTGGTTGGCATCTTGACCTTTTTCCGCTCTACCCTTAGCTCCATACTGACTCATGCCTTTCTTGTGTGTATACGCGCCGAACGAAAAACCGGCAAACGCAGGAGAAAATCCCGGATTGTAATTGGGTGCAGCGTTGGGATCATCAGCCAATGGGACATCTCCGAGACTCGTGGTAAACGTGCCGCTACGGGCGTTCAATATTGCCTGTTGCGCGGCAGTCACGGCCGAGATTACACCCTGCAATTTATTCTCATATGCAGTCGCTTCAGCGACCAATTTGCGTACCGACGCGGCTCTCTTATCCGTATCTTCTTTCAGTGCGGCAAGTGTGGCTTTTTCATCCTCGAGTGCCTTCTTTTTATCTTCCAGATCTTTCACCGTAAGGGCAATCTGAGTAATGATTTTTTTGTCTTCATTGACTGCCGCCTGCTGATACCCCATGATGCGAAGCGCCGAACCGATATTTGTGGAGGAAAGAAGTAAATACATGGGGTTTAATGTATAACTTCGCATGTAAAACTGGCGTATCCGTTCACCGGCCAGGGTTAATGATGCTTCAAGCTCTTTTTCCCCGACGGCAATCTCCTGTGTTTTTACCGCCACGTCTACTTCGATGGTTTTGATGCGAGCTTCAAATGCCGCAATTGCGGCATTCATTTTGTTCAGTTGGTCAACATTCGGCTTCAGCGCATTTTGAAGACTATTGAGCGCTTCCTGACATTTATTGCCCAAGTCTGTGAGCGCTAATAAATTCATCGACGAAATATTTGACGCATTACACTCCTGTGCAGACACATATGGGGCGGCAAAAAAATACACAACTAGAAGCATGCACATGAGGAATATTTTTCTCATCTCACCCATTTTACCACGTGCGTTTGAAGAAAATCTTTGATACACTTAGTGTAATATGGTCAAAAAGGTTATTCTAACCGTCTTATTCTTCGTTTTCATAACAACATTATTTGGTTTGTTGGATACGCCTGCGTCGGCAGCATGTATCGAAGATAATCAGTGCAAAACGTTACTCCAATCCTGTTGTAGCGGGAATTCCGTGACTGTATCAGCCGGTATTTGTGCAACAACGCAAAAATGCGGCACCGTTGGCGGATCAATTTGTATCGAAGATAATCAGTGCAAAACGTTACTCCAATCCTGTTGTAGCGGGAATTCCGTGACTGTATCAGCCGGTATTTGTGCAACAACGCAAAAATGCATCGCGAGTAACACAACATCCACATCAAACAAAATATGCGATTTTGCGGGCGATAAAAAATCGGCGTGCGAAACGTGTATGGGGAAAGGGACGGCGGCATGGACGGCGATCGGGTGCATCCAGACTGACCCGCAGAAATTTATCGGAGATATACTTCGGATCGGCATCGGCATCGGCGGCGGGATCGCCTTCCTCCTCATTCTCTTCGGCGGGTTCCAAATACTCATGAGCGCCGGAAACCCGGAGCAGCTCAATGCCGGTAAAGAATTGGTCACCAGCGCCATCACGGGGCTGCTCATTATTATCTTTTCCATATTTATATTGCGGCTAATCGGAGTAAGTATTCTTGGTATTCCTGGATTTCAATAACTTTTATGTACACTCTTTTAGCACAAAATTTAACACTGCCTGACGGAAGCTCTATTAAAGGACCGCTCAATATGCCATTATACGGATCCAATCCTACCATCGGGAACATTCTCTCTGCTGCGGTTCCGTTGGTACTGGCGTTTGCGGGGCTGGGGTTACTGCTGATGCTTATTTCCGCAGGCTACACGTTTCTCACCAGTGCGGGCGATGCAAAAAAAATGGAACAGGGAAAATCCCGTCTGACGAACGCAATTGTGGGATTTTTTATCGTATTTGCCGCATACTGGATTGTCCAGCTCGTGGGCGCCATCTTCGGGCTTGAGTCTATTACCAGCGTTTTTAAATAATTTCTCATTTTGTCATTCCCGCGAAGGCGGGAATCGGTTTTGGTGTTGTTTTTCGAAAAAGGCAGATCCTCGCTTTCGCGAGGATGACACATCAACGACCAAACCGGCGCTGACGGCGCGCAAATTCCTCAATCGCCTCGTCCAACCTACGGGGGGTAAAATCCGGCATGTACCACGGCGGAAAATACAGTTCGCTGTAGACGCTTTGCCACGGTAAAAATCCGCTTAACCGCTGTTCCCCGCCCGTCCGTATGAGTAAATCCGGATCGGGAATGCCAACGGTATCAAGAAGTTGAGAAAATTCTTTTTCTGATATTTCCCCGTTCACTTTCTGCATTGCGCGTATTATTTCGTCCCGCCCTCCGTAATTTAATGCGATAATCAATGTAATTCTTTTATTTTCTTTTGTGTTTTCTACTACCTGCAGAATACTTTTTTGCAGTTTCGGGTCAAGACGCGACAGGTCACCGATCATCTGCAGTTTCACTCCTTTTTCAAACATACGCTTCCCGAAATATCCGATGCCCTGGGATAAAATCTGCATGATTCCTTTTACTTCATCTTTTGCCCGATTCCAATTCTCCGTCGAGAATGCCCAGAATGTTATGTATGCAATCCCGCGTTTTGCCGCATGTTCAACAAGGCGTTCCAAGACGACATTGGCGACCCTGCGATGCCCTTCCAAAATCGGAAGCTTATGTTCACCAGCCCACCGCCGGTTTCCGTCCATGATGATGGCAATATGTGTCGGTATATTTTGCTGTTGTGTCATATTAGCATATTAGCATATTACCATACTAAAATAAGTGTGTATTGACTATATGGGCGCCATCTGACGGTTTATTGACGATCATTTTCCAATTTTTAAAAAGTTGCGTTACTTTTCTTTCATCTTTTGCTTCACACATGACGTGTACATTGGGTCCGGCATCAATAGTGAAATAGGCCGGTATTCCGCTCATTTTCAATTTCTTCATTACCCGTTTTGTATCATCGTTCCAATAAAATAACGGCGGCGTCTGTGTCTGCATGACATGATGCATATCCAGGCACTCTTCTTCGAGTATTTCTCCAAACATCGTAAGGTTTTTTTCTTTCAGTGCCTTTTCTAATCGCGTAATCCGACGGGGCAACGCTTCCAGTCTTTTTTTGAAAAACGGACTTGTTTGCACGTTTTCATGACCGATCGATGTGGGCACATCCTTGACCCGACTTTGTACAATGACGATAATATCCCGCAGGTCCCACCAGTCCGGCGGGTAGAGAGATCGGGCAAATTCGCCATCCCATTTTACAAAACCATCGGGAATACTGCGGCTTGCGGATCCTGATCCCAAACGGGCAAGACTTGACAACTCCTTTTCCGAAAGTTTTAAACCCAACGCGGCGGCGGCGGCCACGGTAAGCGCTGCAAAACCCGACGCGGACGAGGCAATACCCGCTGATTTCGGAAAATTATTTTCCGTTATCACCGTTACTTTTTCTTCCGATTCTGCGATTTTCCGTAAACGGTCAACGTGATCGAGTATTCTTTTTTCGTCGAAACCTTCTGACACTGTGTCTTTTTCAAAATCAGGCGAGAATTCTACTATCGTCGTCGTCGTACAAGATGATAAATTCATGGAAATCGACGGATTGCACGGCAGGCGCAACGCCGCATCTTTTTTACCCCAAAATTTGATAAACGCGATGTTTGCGGGCGCGATGGCGGTTGCTTTCTTCATAAAATTTCCACCTCGCGTAATGTTCTTGCTGCTCCTGCAGTCAGCCGGATATGCCGACTTGCACACAGAAATTTGAGTTCGCGGATTTCAAAAAAACGTACCTCGGAGACCTCTTCCGCGTTCGGATGAAACGGGCCGTCTGACATGCCTTTATAAATCATATCCCGTTCTGTTTCACTCGGCTCTTCCGATATAAATTTTTTCCAGAATGTTAACGGTATATCTACCCCCAACTCTTCCTGAAGCTCGCGGTGCACAGCTTCCTCATCCGTTTGACCCTTTGTCACGTGACCCGCTGCTGATATTCCCCACAATCCCGGCCCCATATCTTTTGTCATACTGCGCTTTTGTAATAAGATTCTGCCGGCTTCATCAAAAATCAAAGCACCTACCACCCGGTGTATAAGAGTTTTATCATGATGACATTCATAGCGGGTTTTGTATCCTAAAATGGTATCATCGCGATCGACAACAATAAAAAGTTCATCCTGATTATCCGTGGTTTCGATCCTCACCCCTTCTGCGTCGGGCGTGACCCGCGCCACCTCCCCGCCCGCGTCCGCTATAGCGTCTTCCACTGCTTGCCGCCTGTCAGGAGGCGCCATGGCAATCATACAATCTCCGCCGCCCGCCCCAGACAGCTTGGCGCCCCAAGCTCCTGCACGTTTGGCCGCCTTGATCAATGCCTCCAGTTTCTCCGAACTTACCCCAAGATCGCGAAGATACTCCTGGTCAAAATCCATGAGTCTGCCGACACGCTCCCAATCTCCTGTAAGCATTTTTTCCTTCGCCTGATCCACGAGTTTGGCAATCCCGAGAAAAATCCTGTCTACTTTTTCCGGGTACGCATCCCTTTTGGCGGCTACCGTGTTGACGATATCAATCGTACTGCTTTTTATACCGGTATACCCAACGATAAGCGGCATATCGCTGATTGCCAAAGGCTCAATTGTTTTATTTTTTACGTAATACAGCGTCCCGCCGTGAGTTGCCGCCGCAACATCAAATCCTGATCCCGCACCCTGAATATCCAGAACGATCTTGTATGCCGCATCAAAAATGTCTTTATTAGGCGCATTGGGTTTTAGAGCTTTGAGTGCCGCAACCGTCACCGCGGAAGAAGATCCGAACCCATATTTTCCGGAAAACAAACAATCTGCAGAAAGTTTTGTGCTACTAGTTCCCCATAATTTTATCGCTGCATCCAAAAATCGCGTATCACCGGTGGAATTTCCTTCCTTCACATAAAGCCTTTGGGAAATGGCCGTCACAATGCACGGATACCCGTACACGACGGCATGTTCGCCAAGCAACATGAGTTTTCCCGGTGCGCTTGTTCTCATATTTTTTTCTCCAAACGAACCCCTTCTTCACCAAGTGTGATTGGCATTGCTCCTTCTGGAGGGTTATGGGAATAACATAACAGATACCCCACGCCGTTGGCGCGTCCCCCGCCACCTAATATTTTTGCTGCTCCACCGGATTTCTCAACCGCACGGATTATGGGAATCACTTTCGGACTGACTACGCCGATTGCCTCCAGAGTCCGTTCGCCTTTTCGCATCGCATCAATAAATGTCTTTTCATCTCCCTCTTTTAATGCCACCGCAATTCTTTTTGTCTGTACTTCATTTGTGTCAAAAACTTCTTGCATTGTATTGTGTATTGAGTTTCCTCAACGTACGCAACCATCTCTCCCGTATTTCTCTTTGGGCCGACCGGTATCAATGAGAGAAAAATGATTAATCGCCGCGGAAACTTCAGCGGCAACTGCCAAATACTTTTGAAAATTCCAGTTCCTTTCTGTACCATATAAATCCTCCGAATGTCACCGCCGTATTGTCACCTCCTGACGGATCTTATGTGTGTATTTTTTCCGCCTCATACGCAAGTTGATTTATAGCAGTCGGATTCCATATTTTTTTCAAAAAATACGATGGCGGCCCCAATAGTTGCTACTGCAACCGCAGCAGATGAACCCAAGTGATATCCCTCGGGGATATCTGACGTAATTGTTATCCGTAAATGCAGGCGGTATCGAAAGCTGAAAATGATTTTGTATAATCCCGAGAATGTGTGAGATATATTCCTTGTGTGTGCCTTTTCCTGCATGAAACCTGTACGGTAAGCCTGCGGTTGACTGCAGCAATAAGCCCAGGCTTTCCATGCACGACCGCATGATCACCCATCAGAATAATTTTCCCGGGAACAGATACTGAAATTTTCATATAGAATTCCTAGACGGGTTTCACCTTAATCCCATACGGAATAATGCCCTCAGTTGTGGGTTCACAGATGCGCCGGATGACTACTTTTACCCGTCGTCCTTCTGTGAGATCTGCTTCGTTCCAATCCACGAGTTGAGCGGTAATTCTCCCTCCTCCTGCAAGATCAACAACCACGACGGGATACGGCGCAAGATTGGAAAATCCGGCGGGCGGCACGCGGACAACGGTCCAGGAAACGATCGTTCCCTCGCGGCCAAGCAGATTGGCTATATGTTTTTGGTTTCTCCAAATTTTAACCGGACTATTCATACATTAATTTTTTAAGTATATGCACAACCGCTGTTGCCCCGCTGCCGCCGACATTATGTGCTAAACCAATTGTTGCTCCTTTTACCTGCCGCGCTGTGGCGCGGCCGCGCAGTTGATCGACCAGTTCCACAATTTGCTTCACGCCGGTTGCCCCCACCGGATGCCCGCACCCTTTGAGTCCGCCCGAAGGATTAACGACGAGATGGCGTGATGTTTCAAGTCTTGTTTCTCCGGCCGCAATTGCAACAGCAGCCTTTCCCCTCGAAAAAAATCCGAGGTCTTCCATCGCAAATATTTCGGCAATGGTAAAACAATCATGAACCTCCGCAACATCAACATCCTTCGGTGTCATGCCTGCATGTTTATATGCCTTTTTACCCGCCTCTTTCGTCGCGGCCAGCTCTGTAAGACTTTTCCTCTGTGCCAATCCCAACGTATCCGTCGCGACCGTCGAGGCGGCTATCTGAACTCCTGATTTTTTACTCGTGATAACAAGTGCTGAAGCTCCGTCTGAAATGGGCGAGCAATCCAAAAGCCGTAAGGGGTCGGCAATCCGCGAACTTCGTATAACCTGTTCAATCGTAAGTGTGGTATGAAACTGCGCATTGGGGTTGAGCGATGCATGATAGTGATTTTTGACGGCAACTGCGGCGAGCTGTTCCTGTGTCGTCCCATATGCCCTCATATGGGCACGCGCAAGTATGGCGTACAAGCCCGGAAATGTCGCACCGGCCGCACGTTCTTCTTCCGATCCCGCACCCATGAGGGCTGTGGCGACATCTTCCGGCTTGTGATCCGTCATTTTCTCTACACCCAGAACAACCACAGTATCGTACTGACCCGACAAAACACTGTTGACTGCGTTATGAAGCGCAAGACCGCCGGATGCACACGCGCCTTCAATTTTAAATGCCGGTACGCTTATTCCTAATTCTTCCGCAAAAAATGCGCCCAAATGCTCCTGCCCGCCCAAGATGCCGGACAACATATTGCCGACGAATACCGCCTGGATGCGACGGACGCCAATCCCCGCGTCTTTCAGTGCGCCGAACGCTGCCGTGCGCGCAAGGCTCCTGGGGGACGTTGCCCACAATTCACCGAATTTTGTCGTTGCTGCGCCGGTTATATACACTTTCATAATTTTTAATTTAAAATTTTCAATTTTTAATCAATTTTTATTTTCTTAATTTTCAAATTAAATCTTGTGTGTCTGCTTCAAATAGCCGACGTAATCCACATACTGTTTTTTTACTATCTGCTGGGTTACCAAGCTCTGCTGCTTTCCGCGGATCTTCTGCATGCGCGGCAAGAGCGGCGTCGTTTCCCATACAAACGCATCCGAGCCCGCGCCGGAGCCATACGACACCATACATATTTTTTCACCCGGCCGTGCAATATCCAGGACCGCCGCAAGGCCGAGCATGGCAGAGGCGGAGTACGGATTGCCGATATAATCAACGATAAGAGACGTTGACAATTGCTCTTTACTAAATCCCAGACGGCGCGCCGCGTCGCGCGGGAACTTGCCGTTGGGCATATGGAATACGCAATAATCAAAATCCTCCGGTTTCATATGACACTGGGCAAAGAGTCTGGCTGCCGCGCCAAGTACGTGGGCAAAATATGCGGGTTCGCCGGTAAATCGCCCTGCGTGGGAGGGATACCGGATGCCGTCCCGTCTCCAGAAATCCGGCGTATCGGAAGAATACGAGGTATAAGCCAGAAGTTTAGCAACAATCTCTTGCTTCTCTCCCGACAGCAGATATGCGGCCCCTGCCGCCGCCGAGGTATACTCCAGGGCATCATGCGGCTTGCTTTGGGCAGTATCCGCTCCGATGACTAAACCATAACGCGCGTGTCCCGCGCTGATAAGTCCGGCAGCCGCCTGCACGCCCGCCGTTGCGGCCTTGCAGGCAAATTCCAAATCCGCTGCCAAATAGTTATGTCCGGCTCCCAATAACTCTCCGACAATCGTTGATGTCGGGTTCACAGCATACGGATGGCTTTCGCTCCCGACGAAGAGTGCTTCTATGTCCGCCGGTTTTCCGTTGAATGCCGACAGGCTATTCCATGCCGCTTCCAGCGCTATCGATACGGCATCCTCATCAGTCCCCGGAACCGATTTCTCTTCAATCCCGAGCGACCCGACGACTTCCTGCGGATCTTTTTTCCACGCCGCGGCGATATCGGCCAGCTTAATCCGATACTGCGGTATGTATGTTCCGTAACTAACAATGCCGACCATAGTTTAAATTCTAAGTGCTAAGTTTTAATTAATACTTAGTATTTAGTACTTAATACTTTTCCGCGCGCCAATTTTTGGTGTGCCCGTGCTAACGTTCCTTCGCTTAATGATGCGAGTAACGAAATCTCCCCCGCCAGCACTGCTCCGGCGATAATTTCCGAAAACTCTTGACTCGTTTTTGCGCCAATCATCGATAGCGCTTCCCGTTGTGTCGCAAGTCCGGTTCCTCCTCCGACAGTCCCGACCATCAAATCAGGAAGATAGACGCTCATGTATAGATTTTTTCCGTCAATAACCTCCACCGTTGTTATCCCCAAACTTCCCTCAACAACATGTGCGGGATCCTGGCCTGTAGCAATAAAAAGTGCAGCGATTACATTTGCATACTGAGCATTGAATCCCATCGAGCCGCTCATGGCAGACCCGATCATACATTTTGCAAGCCACACATCATATATTTTTTGCGCGGTGGTTTTCAATATTCTCCTTAAAATTCTGTCGGAAATTGTCACTTCCGCCCATGCTTTTGTACCGCGGCCTTCAATAACATTCACCCAGGCGGGTTTTTTGTCTATGTCATAATTCCCTGCCACGGAAACGCAGCGGGCCGTGGTTTTTAATTCAATAAACGCAACAAGTTTTTGCGCCGCGATTGTTGCCATGTTCATGCCCATGGCGTCCTGTGTGTCAAAAACAAAACGTACGTAGCGATATCTTCCAACGGCCCGTGAATGAGCACTGAGAAGCGTTATGTGACCTGATGTTGACTGAGCAATATTTTTCAAATCCTTAAAATTCTTTTTAAGAAAATCACTGAAAACTACTTGGTCCCGCATAGACTCAACACGAAATACAGGCCCGCGCGTAGCACCCACGCGTTTACTTCGGACAAATGCCCCTCCTGATTCGGTTATTGCCCTGCATCCGCGGTTCACGGACGCCACGAGCGCACCTTCCGTGGTCGCAAGCGGCAGATAATATTCTTTTTTGGCAATGCGAAGCGGCCCGGCAATTCCCATCGGAATCTGTACTGCGCCAATCATGTTTTCGCAGTTTCGTGTGACGGCAACAGTCTCATCCAGCGTGAAGGCACCGATATGCGTAAGATCAACGTTCCGTTCTTTCTCAATCGCTTTCCTTCGTTCCAAAACGCTTGTGTAATCACGTAGGTTCATATAAACGGTATTTTAAAGATTCCGAGTCTATACATGCCGTAACTGTATAACGCAAGAACCGGAAGTGATATCGCCAAAATAACCAAAATTTTTCCTAAATCCACCTTGAGTCCGAAGCGGAGAGACAAATAGGTAATCGTTGCCTTCCACAAAAACAGCGTAATGGAAAACACGAGGAAGAATACGCTGAAAAGAATCCCCTGAATGCTTGTGGTCCGCGGCGGAGGCAACAAAACATAGAGGAGAGATGTGACGAAAAACCAGAGTGTCGTAGGCAGCAGCGAATACCCCCAGAGGACCGCAAGGCCTTTCATTTTCCCGCCTGCGCCCACCAATCTCCCTACCACCCAGAATACCGTCACGACAAAACAATACGTAATAGCTACCGCACCCGCCAACACAAAAAACTGCCGGGTCAGAAGAAACGGACGGAAGCTGGCAACCTTAACCAAAGACGCGAGGACAAAATATACGGCAAGCACTACCGCAACATAAATCAGTTCCAACGGGTTTTCTTTTTCCACGATCCTGCGGCACGTTTCATACGGACGGATAATTAATCCTATAATATTTCTGCTAAAATCAACAAGCGCGACAATAAGCGATGTCTCCATGTATACGTATTAGTCGTAATGGGGGGTTAAAATCCTTTTTGCAGAACGGAGACAAGGAGGGTAATGGCGGATCCGATGATCACATACAATCCCGTAACCACAACGAGCGACGAGAGAACCAATACCGGCCAGGGCATCACTTTGAGCCGCCGGG
Source organism: Candidatus Gottesmanbacteria bacterium (assembly GCA_963701185.1). Classification (GTDB taxonomy): domain Bacteria; phylum Patescibacteriota; class Microgenomatia; order UBA10105; family UBA927; genus XYB1-FULL-47-11. The sequence continues at coordinate 843,009 of OY969569.1, read as the reverse complement.
CGACTGCTTTATAAAGGGGCGTCAGGGGCCCGACTGTCTGCGGCGGCAGGTCCGTCACCTCTTCCCACCTTTTGACAAATTTTTGATATGTTGTACTTCTCATATGTTTTTTTGTCATCCCCGACCTGATCGGGGATCTGCATTTTTTTCAAATACCAGTACCGATTCCCGCCTTCGCGGGAATGACACCTAAATAGATATAAAATGCTCGACAAAGGCTTTCCTGGCGCGGAAAAGCTGGGACTCGACACTCTTAAATGTCATCGCCAGGCGTTTTGCGATTTCTTCTACGGATAACCCGTCAAGATATTTCAGCTGCAAAATTTGCCTATGACGCGGGAGGAGTCGCCCCAACACGGCGTGAATTTTCTCTTTCACTAAAACGGCATCCAGCTGGTCTTCGGGACTGATAAGAGGCGAGATAATCGCCTCAAGCTGCGGCATCTGGGAAAACACTGCGTGCTTGAGCTTCTTTCTCCGGTAATAATCAATCACTTTGTGCTGGCAAATGGAAAACAAAAACGTCTGAATATTGCTTTTTCCCTGAAAATCGCGGATGGCCTCCAAGAATGCATAGAGCGTGTCCTGCAGAACCTCTTCCGCATCGCCCGGATTTCCGATCTTTCCGGCAATGAAGCGGGAGAGTTTCGGCGCGTACCTGCGGTAAAAAATAAGCAGTGCCCTCCGGTCGCGCGCAAGAATCTTAGGAATAATGTTTGCGTCGTCCACAACCCGATAACTATACCATAAATTGACAGTAACCTCCATTTACCCATACAATGATCTGAGAATGGTGTACGCTGTCGACATCAAAACCATATTCGCGCCCGCCGCGACATTTAGCGACTTCGGCTCAATCGTATCCGTGATTGTCAAAAATGCCGTCGTACTGGCCGGGGTTATCAGCTTTGTTTTATTGATTTTAGGGGGACTGGGCGTTATAGTGGGAGCAGGATCCGAGGACGCCAAACAACTCGAACAGAGCAAAAGGGCGGTAACCGGGGCGGTCATCGGGCTTTTGATCGTCGTCTTATCAGTTCTTATCGTCCAGGTCATCGCCACCATCACGGGCGCTGACATATTAAAACAGATGGTCGGTCTGAAATAATTATGTTTGGCATGGAAAAAATATTTGCACAGGGCGCATCAAGCATCGTCGGGACGGTTGACAATCCGCTCCCGAAAGCATACCGGGGCATAACTGCCGCACAGGGCGGCGGACTCATCCTCTTTCTCACAAACATTCTCCGGCTGGTCTTTGTGGTCGCCGGATTGTTTGCATTCATCAATCTTATTCTCGCCGGATTCCAATTTATGGGCGCCGGAGGAGACTCAAAAGTCGTGCAAAAGGCATGGGGAAAAATCTGGCAGTCGCTCTTGGGACTCATTCTTGTGGTCAGCTCATTCGCCCTCGCCGCACTATTCGGATACTTATTGTTCGGCGATGCGGGGTATATCTTAAATCCGAAGATTTACACACCATAATCTATGGCGCTACTTGCACAAACAGGACAGGGGCTTGGAAACATCGGAGGATCCGGCTTGGGGCCGTTTGGGGCGCTAAATTTCGGTGGTCAGGCAGGCGGCGTACTGGCGCTGACCAAGGTAACCGGAGTCATATCCTCCATCGTCGGATTTCTGACGATAGCCGGCAGTATTTGGTTTATGTTCCAGCTCCTGTTTGGCGGCTATGAATGGATTTCCAGCGCCGGAGACACAAAAAAGCTTACAACGGCCCGGCAGCGGATTATGAACGGATTTTTCGGGCTCGTCATCATCATTGCCGCCTGGATCATGATCGCGGTCGTCGGTCAATTCTTCGGATATGATATTCTTGTCGGCAATCCCGGAGTCATTATTCAGCAATTAAAAATTCAGTAAAAATGAATACACGAATATTATCTCAGATCCGAAACCCCGTTTTACCCCCGTCTCTCGGAGGCGGACCAAACCCCGATGTTTCTCAGGGCGGCGCGTCGCTGGGAAAGCTCATCAGTAATTTGGTCGGCGCACTGTTTATCGCGGGATTCTTACTCACGTTTATGCTGCTTCTTATCGGCGGCATCCAATGGATCACTGCAGGCGGAGACAAGCAGGCGCTGGAGAAAGCGCGCAGCGGTATTACCAACGCCATTATGGGGCTGGTGATCGTGGCGGCAGCCTATGCGCTCATGACGCTCGTCGGACAATTTTTCGGCATAGAGATCACAAAACTTACCATCCCGAGCATTAATCAATAGTTGACAAGCGAAAGATAGTTGCGCAACAATGAGAATAAGGATATAATAAAACACGGTCGTTAATAAGGAGGAATTATGGAAAAGGTATTTGCACAGGCACAGATTACAATCCCGCAACCCGCGAACATAAAAATCGGTGATATCGGTCAGCTCATCAGTGCGCTCGTCGGCGTGCTTCTTATCGTTGCGGCACTCCTGGCATTCTTTTTCCTTATCATGGGCGGCATCCAATGGATCACCTCCGGCGGAGACAAAGCCGGCATGGAAGCTGCGCGCAATAAAATTACCCATGCGATTGTCGGACTTATCATTGTCGGAGCCGCGTGGGCGATTATGATTCTCGTCCAGAATTTCCTGGGCATATCGATTATCGGCGGGACGCTCACGTTCCCAAAGCCTTTTAATTAAAGCGCGACACCCTCTTGCCTGTTGCCGCCATCTGCGCGATAATGATTCCATATGTGGACCTGGCAGAACTGTACGATTGGGGGCGCAGCGACACTTCAATGTTTTGAACCGATATTTACGGGTGTCGTGCAGGCGCTTACCGCACTCATAGGCGTTGCATTATTTATCATGTTCATAATCGGCGGGTACGGTTTTTTATTCTCCGGCGGGGACCAAAAAAAACTCGAGAAAGCCCGCGGCACGCTGACGGCAGCTATCACCGGCGTTGTCGTTATCGTCATTGCGTATCTTATCTTACGCACCATCCAGTTGTTTACCGGCGTCAATGTCACGCAATTTACGATCCCCGGCAATTAACACATTGACTCGTGCCAATGGAGTCAGCATAATATATCTATGAAGCACGCCGCGTTTTTATTTCTCATCTTCATTCTCGTCGGATTGGTCTTTGTGCCGCCCGCACACGCGGAGTTTAATCCGATGCCAAGCGCCGAAGAGTTTGGCGCAATCGTGGACCAGAAATCCAAAGCGGGGCAGATGAGTAAAGAGGTCTATACCGTCAATACCCAGGCCTCGTACATGAACACGGCAACCTGCATGATTGCCGGCTGCAGCAAAGATCCAAACAGCGCATTTTATTACGGTAAAAGCTCGTTAACCCTTATAAGCGGCGTTATAGCGGGCGTCTATACGACGCCACCCTCAAGCATTGCCTACTGGGTAGAAGATACCGGTCAATCTCTTGGCTTTTTTCCTAAACAGGTACACGCTCAAGGCATTGGATTTTCCGGATTCTCTGCTCTTCTACCTCTCTGGAAAATATTCAGAAACATCGCCTACTTTCTTATGGCCGTTGTTATGATCGTCATCGGATTCATGGTCATGTTCCGAAAAAAAATAGATCCAAAAACCGTCGTCACCGTCCAGAATGCCCTCCCGAGAATTGTACTTACCCTCCTTCTTATAACATTCTCATATGCTATTGTCGGGCTTCTCATAGACGTCATGTATTTGATCATGTATCTTGCCGTAGGTTTATTTGTTTCTTCAGGACTGTTACCGGCAGTCCCTAGTATCTGGAACATCTGGGGGCTAGATACACAGCTGAAATTCTTTACACAGGGAACCTTGGCTGCTAACACCATCCAGGCGACTTGGAACGTGAGCGTTTTAAAAATATTGGGCATACCCGTAGGGGTCGGAACGGAATTGCTTGCAGGGCTAGGTCTCGGAGCATTGTTGATTGTTCCGGCGGTTGCCATTACGGCAATTTCAGCGGGGGTAGCCGGCCCGATGGTAGTAGCAGGAGGAATTGCCGCTCTTTCGATGCCTGTTTTGGAATTCATTCTATCCCTTGCCATGCTATTTTTGTTTATACGTCTCCTCATCTTTTTCGTCGGAGCATACATTCAAATCGTACTTGCACTTCTCTTTGGCCCGGTACAAATCCTGATGGAAGCAATTCCAGGAACCAACTCATTCGGGTCGTGGATCAATAATCTTATAGCAAATATTGCTGTGTTTCCGCTTGGTGTTGTTTTCTTCATGCTTGCGGCGGTATTTGCGAACTTTGCCGACACCCATAAATCACTTTGGGCTCCAAATTTATCGGCGATCTCATTCAACACGACGTCACTCTCAACACTTATCTCACTGGGCATTCTATTTGCCATTCCTTCGATTGGTAAGGCACTGAAAGAGGCGCTCAAGGCCAAACCTATGGTCAGTGCTGGCCCCAGCGCAATATTCTCACCCTTGGGCGGCGCTGTTCAAACCACTATGGGAACCGCATCCCAGTTTTACTATGGCTCAGCAATGGTCAGTCAGGTAGGAAAATGGATAAATAAGGGAAAGGGAGGGGGTGGCGGAAGCCATCCATAATATTTAATCTTTATCTTCCAGCGATTTTGTGCCCGCTGCCAATATCGTTGCCGCAATCGCAATAAACACCCCCAATCCGATCATTTCCATTATCACGACTCTCCGGGTCGCACCTAGTTCTTTTTCCAAACTATGTATGTTATATGTATGCTTATTTCCCAACCTATCGATTTCCTGATATGGTAGTTTTGTTGATTGTTGGACTGCTTCCACAAATTCCCTCTCATTATTCGCACTCCACGAAGCTCCATGCTCGGGACCATACACTTGCGCAGCAATAGAAGATGGATTCATTCGAGAAATAAGTCTTCCAAGAAAAGGAATTTTCGCCCAAAATCTTTGTCTGTACATCTCTCCCATTCCCCGCGACCATAAATACACAAACCTGTGCGCCTCATTTGGATCGTGCTGTTTTTCTGCGTTGTACACTTCCTCAAGCGCTTTTCCGATCTCTTTAAGATCAGGGTGTGGGCGCATTGTGTCTAAACTTTTTATCAGCGCCGCATCTGTTTCTGACCGTGCCCGCAAATCGTTCGCTCGTCTCGCCCAATGCCGCTCACCCAAAGGAGCAATATCTATATAATGCCATTGCACGTCCTCAAGACCCATATGTGAAGGCGAAATCACTTTCAAAAGCTCTTCCGACAATAACGGGTTCCCATAGTCTACCTTGGCATCTTCATCTATGCCACGAACAGATGCGAGCATCTTAGTTACGGGAGTGGGATTTTTCTCCGTTATTGTGTCCACAATCTTCAATACTAATTTACTTTTCCCGCTTCCGACCGGAACGCTCACACTATCCGACGAGTAATCTTCCATCTTAATTCTGTCCAATGTATCATCCCAATCCCCCCCAAGTTTTTTTTGCCAATCTTTTGCTGACAATTTGTTCCCCAACATATATGTCTGCACGCGGGTAATGTATTGTTTTGCATCTTCACGACGCTTTTCTTGCGTAATGGTTTCTCCTGCAATCACTTCATCGCCCTCGATACGCTTCGAGTCTGTTTCTAATTTTATATCCCGTGGTCTGTTGTCGCTGCCGCCGCAGAGCGCTGCCTGCTGGATCGTCATGACATCCCGCTCCAAAAGTTCTATACGGGCCATCTTATTAAGTTTAGCTGCGTCAGGAGATCGTTCATTCTCTACAGGCTCATATTGAATTTCTCCGTTTAATAAAATTCTTCCCTCGACAATATAGTCATTCCCAAGCACTTCTTGGATAACCACATTCCTGAGATGTCGTGCCATTCTTTCATTACCATGCTTATGAACATCGCCGTATAGATACGTATGCGGCGCTTCCCCAGATTTCTCTGGCGTCTGCATACGCACATGGCCTGCTACTCCGGTTGGATTACGCATGACGGTCTGTACCCACACGTGAATTTTATATGCTTTTTCATATTCGTCTATTTTCTTCTTAACTTCTTCAGAGTTCTTCATGACTCTCCATTCCGACTCTTTTAGTTTCTTATCCGGATCAAAATGATTTCTGGCTTCCTCTTCTGCCCACCTTGAGGCCTTAAATAGCCTCATTGAGCCGCCTTCCCGTTCACGATCTAAATCAGTAAAACCCAAAGTGACATCTGACTCTCCCCATTTTGACAACGGCCCGAAACGTCCGCTAAATGCAAACATTGAAACAAGATCGTGAAGTCGTCCGCCACCTTTCGGAAATTTATTCCGGAGCCATTCCTGTAATTCTCCGTTGGCCGCCATATTGGTGATACGTTTCCACTGGTCCTGATCCCATGAGAAAAATTCCTTAAGATCATTGTGTTTTATTCCTATGAGTGTCGCAAAGAATGGAGCAAACATGGTGTCTCCCATTTTAAATTTGCCAAACCAATCAGCCATGGGATTTAACCAACGCGCGATTCCTTCATATGCTTTACTGCTGAATATTAGTCCTTGCGTTCCGTATTCTGGATTGGAATACCCGGGGGTTTTGGAGAATGCAAAAATTTCCAAAAGCCTCATGTCGAGGATCCCAAATCCTTTTGCCATACGCATGGAGGCAATAAGACGTAATGTTTTATTTCTCTGATCTTCAACGCTCAGCTTACTTTTTGGATCTAAACCGAGCTCTTCAAGTGTCATTGCCTCATCTTTAAACCGCCGTGTGCCATCATTATTTTTCAGAGGAGTTCCTGTTTTTGGGTCGCGATCATAATCGTGAACTAAACCCGCCTTTATTTTCTCTATCAGAATTTTCTTTGCAAGTTCATCCCAATAATTCTGGTAGGTATTCGTATCGTAACTTACCATCGATGGCGGTATATACCCGTCATTATTGTCCCGAATCATCTTGAGTGCCTGCTCGTAGCTCTGAATGCTCACTTCCACAAGCGGGTCATTAATGGCTTCTATTGCGAATGAATTTTGGAAATATGATGCTGCCTCAACAAACGGTTTTACATCTCCGGCGGCGCTGCGTGCATAAAAGTCAATATCATGAAACGCAAAAATCGCTTCTTGCAGGTTTTCAAAGTGAGCGACGAGATTTCGACCATTTTCCATTCTGCTTACACCATACGTAAATGAGTCCAATGCTGTTTGTGTGTAGAGATCCATGCTTTCCCGAGATGTTTTATTTGGTTTATTCAAAATTTTTTCTATGCGTCGGTAAAAAACCTCGTCGCGTGTGTCAGGATTTTTAATTTTCTCGATTTCCGCGGGGGTTAACCTAAATTGCTCATCGGACATGATTTTATAAGTGTTTTCGATTGTTCTGAGATATGGTTCTGCTTCGGCAAGTTTCATATCTTTAAGCTCACGATGCGCTTCTTGAAGATATTCTGCCTGTGGTTCATTCGCATATCTATTATTAATTTCCTCCAATTTCTTATCCAGAGCTGCGTTTCCCGTCGTTTGTCCTTTGTAAAGCCAATCGCTTGGGGTAATTAATTCTGGCGTTCCCGACCCGCGCCGAACCGGGCTTCCAGACTCGCTTAAATAAAATTCTGCCACCTCAACAACTTCCGCTTGCTCCGGGGTTACGCTGGTAAGTTTCGCGGGATCAAATGAAGAGCGAAAAATGGCATGCCGGTCTTCTTCATTTATACCTGTTAATTCTGTAACCCTATTCCTTATTCTATAACTCACTTTTTGTATGGCAATCTTTACATCATCAGGCATACTTCCTTTTTGCGCTTCCCGCAGTTCAAGTCCCTGGGCAATAAGCCATTTCGGGTCATCCTGAAGCTCTTGAGGCGCACTGGCGATGCGGGCAACAACATCTAATACAATTGGGTTATCTGGAATTTCGCCTTTGGTAAGCCACTTTTGTTCGTGGGCGCGTTCTATGTCGGCGATAATAGATTTGGCTTCTTTGATATCCGCAGGGGACATTTTTTCCAAATCAAGTTTTGGAACTTCACCCTTTTTTAGTTTTTCGAATACTTTTTCGGCTCTCTCCCGTTGTTCTTTTATCTTATGACGTTCATACCGCGTTGATTTTTGGGCACGTTTGCCTAATTCCTCCGCTGCTTTATCTTCAGGGGTCTGTTCTTGAGGTTTTTGCTCCTGCTCAACATTCTTCTTTGGTGGCGGCTCTGTTTCTGCCATAGATACCACGATTGTATCGCTAGTGGGAGGTGGGGCGCAAGACGAAGGTTACATTACAGTAGTATTGCCAAGCGGCGTTTAATATCATCACTTTACCATGGAGCGCCCAATGCCTTGTCTAATTCTCGTATAGCTTTGTGAAAACCCTCCCAATCCGCCCAAGCATCCCCATCTAATAATTTCCTTGCTAATCGTTCGGCCATCATACCTACCTCTGGATCTTTACCGTTTCGTGCAACCATGAAAAGTGCGCCTGCAGCATCTGCATATTGTCTGTCAGTATACCAATTTCTTATATATGACCGACAATAATTCCACAATTCAAAAAACGGAATACGCTCTTGATATTGGGTTCGATGGGCATCTCTGCTTCGACGGAAAAAAACAGATGCATCTTCAAACCTCTTCTGTTTTATTGCTTCTTTCGATAATTCAAACCAGGTATCTTCAAGTGCAGTTCCCTTTTCATCCCATTTTTCCTCTACAAAATTAAGAATTCTGTATGCGGCATCTGTATCTTGATAAATTGTGACGGCGGTATACGCTAGTCCCACTACACCATGTGGAATACACATTGAATATTGAGGGTCATAGAAAAATCCGGGCAGCTCATCTTTGTTTTGGGTTGGACGGTTGTTACTCGCAAACTCCAGTTCGTTCAGAGCTGTGTCTATTCGCCGTTCTCGTAACGCAAGACCCGCTCTTTGAAGAGATTGATACCAAATAGTGTTTTCTTTTGGTGTTACACCTTTTCCATTTTCTGATCTAGACATGGTTCAAATTTATACCATTTTTTTAAAGAAAAGTCAAACTATAGGATTATTGGCAAATGGTGTTTGAAGTCATTGGCGCGGACGCGGGCCAGCACTTTTTCCACAATTTCTTTGAAAAATCCTGCGGCAATAATTTGCTCATCCGATTTTTTTTCGTCGAATGAGAGAAACAGAATCTCATCCGCGTCTTTGTAGGTAAATCCGAATTCTCCTTCGTCCGTCTGCCCTTCCCACAGACCCGCCGTGGGCTTTTTGGTGAGAATCGCCTCAGGCACGCCCAGATATTTTGCCAATTCATACACCTGAGTTTTGTAGAGATTCCGCAAGGGCTCAATATCGCTTGCCTCGTCTCCGTACCGGGTAAAGTAACCCAGGAGATGCTCGCTTTTATTTTCCGTCCCCACTACCAAAGCGTCACGTTTCTTTGCCTGGTCAAACAAAATCATCATGCGGGTTCGTGCCATCATATTGCCCCGGCGAATATTGTCTTGCGGCGCTATGGGGTCAATCACGGGTTTAATGTCAACGCGGGTAACATTCGACGGAGAAATTTTGAGCAGTTCGATGACGCTCATGGCATCCAGCGTCGCCTGCGTACTGAGAACGCCGTACGGCAAAAGCACCGGATACACATGATCGGCGCCGAGTGCCCGGATAGCCAGAATACAGCTTGTTGCCGAATCCACGCCCCCGGAAAGCCCGATCACGGCGTTGGAAAAACCTGCGCGCGCGAAACTGGTTTTCAAAAAGTTGGTCAATTGTTCGGACGTCTGCTGCGGATCTATAAGTTTCATATTTAAATGCTAAGTACCCAAAACTTAATACTTAGAATTTTATTTATACAGTCCGTGCTCATGAATGTAGGCGAGCACATCGGCAGGAATGAGCCCGACCACCGAATGCGACTGCTGCAGGCGCTTCCGTACGATCGTGGAGGAAATGTTTGACGTAATGATGTCGGGAGAATCAATGAGTGTGAATCCCGGCGGGAGAGCCGAGGACGTCGGGTATCCGTTTCGCGGAAATACGAGAAACGGCACTTCCTCCGAAAGCGCATCGTGGTCGCGCCACCGCTCAAATTCCTCCAAAATATCGCTGCCGACAATCCAAGAAAATGTATGGTGGTTCTTGGTTTTCAGCCGGCGGACGGTATCGATGGTGTAGTTTGTCGTCCTCTCTCCTATTTCCTCCTCCGACACCACAATGCCGGGTTCTTCGATAAGTTTGGCCATCGCAAGCCGGTCTGCGGCCGGCGAGAGAGTCGGGTCCCAACTGTGAGCAAAATACGGCATAAGCCAAATTTCATCCAAGCCCATAATTTCTCTCGTCTGCCGGGCCAGAAGAAGGTGTCCGAAGTGCGGCGGATCAAACGAACCGCCGAGAATTCCGATTTTCATACGCTCATTGTAGCATATCCTTCGACTTCGCTCGGGATGAAAATTTTCACGGAAAAATTTTCAGTTTTCACGGTCCTGATGCGCTTTGCACTATTGCGCCATGCAAAATTACCTTTTAGAATAATTACTATAGCGACGCTCGTCGTTTGTTATATATGGAACAACATCCTGTCCCGCAAAACGTTACGACATTTCAATTCCGCCTCATCGGCGACATGACCCTCAAACAATTCGGGTATTTGGTCGGAGGAGCGATTGGAGCCTACATCATGTACAAGCTGCCCTTGCCGTTTTTCATTACCCTGCCGCTGGCGGTCACCAGTGCGGTTGCCGGATTCGGGCTCGCGTTTGTGCCGATTGAGGAACGCCCTATGGATGTATGGGTCCTTTCGTTTATCAAGAGTATTTATAACCCAACGCAGTATGTCTGGAGCCGGCCAAAAACCGAGAATCCCCGGCCCGCAGTGCCGGAAAAAACACAAACCGCCCCGGCATCTCCCCCAACCCGAAAGGGAGATATTTTGCAGAATATTTTTGTTCCTTCGCCGCCGGCTACTACTGCCGGCGTCGTAACTGTATCTGCTCCCAAAAAGGGCATCGCTGATCGGCTTGCCGATTTGTGGGCGCCCAAACCCAAGACGGCGCCGGTGCCGCACATGGACCTTTCTCCGCCGCCTATTGTAAGACCCGCACCAAATGTTTCAAAAGAGCTTACAGAGACCCAGCAAAAAGAATCAGCCCTGGAAGACAAACTCAAAAAACTCACCTCGGAATTGGAGAGTAAAACCGCGGCGGAATCGCGTGTCGCGGAACTGCAGGCCCAGCTAACCGAGCTCTTGGCCGAACAGGAAAAGATGATGGCGGAACTCGCCAAACTCCGTTCGCTTCAAAGCCCTCCTGAATATAACCCTCCCACTACTACCGTTACGCAAACACCCGCCGGGCAGGCGAAGATGCCCACCATTCAGGTCATAGGTCCCGGACGCGCGGCAAAAGTGGGATTACCACGCCTCACGACATTTCCCAACATCGTCACCGGAATCGTCAAAGACAAAGACAAAAATTTGCTGCCCGGCGTCCTGGTAACAGTAAAAGACAAAGACGGCATGCCGCTGCGGGCCCTCAAAACCAACCGCCTTGGCCAGTTTGCGGCGTCCACCCAGCTTCCCAACGGCATCTATTTTGTGGAAACGGAAGACCCCCGGCTTCGCTTTACCTTTGACCGCGCCCAGATCACCCTCAACGGGTCGATCGTACCGGCGCTTGAGATTTTTGCAAAAACCGAAAAAGAAATCACGCGGGCAAAGCTTGAGAAGGAATTGTTCGGGGCACCGACATAGTTATACCCATATGCCTGACCCAATCGTACCCATCAGATCCTCAACACAGCTATTCACGGAAATAGAAACCATTGACCATGGTCTGGTCATGTACGCCGACGGCTCCTGCTCCATGGTTATATCCGCGACCGCGGTTAATTTCGGATTGCTATCCGAAAAGGAACAGGATGCAATTATTTACGCGTACGCGGGTCTGTTAAATTCGCTCTCCTTCCCGATTGAAATTTTGATCCGCACCCAACACAAAGACGTGACGGCATACCTCCGGACGCTGGAGGACAGGGAAAAAACGCAAAAAAATCCGAAGCTTGCCGCTGCCATGCACGGATACCGCCTGTTTGTGGCGGCCACCGTCAAGGAGAAAGATGTGCTGGATAAAAAGTTTTATATTGTCGTACCGTTTTCATATCTGGAGCTGGGGGCAAGCGCCAACGTGCTTCTTGGCGGGTCCAAAAGGCGGGGCCTCCCGTACCCGAGGCCCTATATTTTCGAACGGGCCATAATTGTCCTTACCCCCAAAGGGGACCAAATCATACGGCTTTGCAACCGCATAGGTCTCTCGGCAAAACAATTAACCAATGAGCGGCTCGTGCGGCTGTTTTACGAAATCTATAACCAGGGCGCGCCGATTGTGAGCGCTGAAAATATCGAAAAGGCGGTGGGAACCTAAACCTATGGATCTAACCAAACGCGTACAATCTGCAGTGAAAAAATTCATCAATCCCATGCCCGCCTCGACCGGAGACGGCGGCCTGCCTGCCGACAGGCAGGGCCCCATGACCATAAAAGACCTCGTCGCCCCGCCGGCAATTGAAGTGGATTTTGATACGATAAAAATCGGCGACCGGTATTTCCGCACGCTCTTCGTTGCCGGGTATCCGCGGTTTGTATCCGCCAATTGGCTGGAGCCGCTTATTTCTTTCAATCACACGCTGGATATTGCCATGTATGTCTATCCCACTAAAAGCGAAGAGGTGTTGGAAAACCTCAAGCGCAGGGTCGGCGAAATGGAGGCCACAATCCAGTCGGACATGAAGCGCGGAAGGGCAACAGAGCCCTCCATTCAAGTCGCGCTTGAAGATGCGGTATCTCTCCAGCAGGAGCTGGCCAAGGGCTCCCAGCGCTTTTTTCAGTTTGCCCTGTATATCACGGTCCCTGCCAAAAATCTGGAGGACCTCAATAAAACGACAAAACAGGTTGAAGCCGCCCTTGCGGCTCTTCTGATTATCACCAAGCGCGCAATCCTGCAGATGGAGGAAGGCTTCAAAACGACGCTCCCCATGGGGCGCGACCGGCTCGTTATCACCAGGAATATGGATACCACGTCCCTTGCCACCACATTTCCGTTTACGACATCGGAGCTCACCGCCAATGAAGGGGTTCTGTACGGCATCAACGAACATAATGACAGCCTTGTTATTTTTGACCGGTTTACCTTAGAGAATGCAAATACGGTGGTCTTCGGAAAATCCGGTTCTGGAAAATCGTACATGGTGAAACTGGAAATTATGCGCAGTCTTATGTTCGACACGGAGGTCATCGTCATCGATCCGGAATCAGAATACGAATCACTCTCCCACGCCTTAGGCGGCGAATACATCCGCTTCCACTTCGGCTCAACGACAAAAATCAATCCGTTTGACCTGTCTTTGTTCACCCAAACGAAAGGCGCAGGGGGGGAAAGCGAGCTCAACCAAAAGATATTGTCCCTGCACGGATTTTTCCGCGTTGTCATGGGAAAGCTCACTCCCACGGAAGATGCCCTCCTTGACCGGGCCCTGATCCTTACCTACAAACAAAAAGGCATTACGCCGGATCCCGCCACCCAGACCCGCGAGCCGCCGCTCATGGAAGATTTGTATAAAGCCCTTACCGGTATGGAAGATCCGACTGCGCGGGGTCTTGCCGACCGCATAGAAAAATTCGTCAAAGGGAGTCTGGTCGGGATTTTTGACCGGCAGACCAACGTGGAAATACGAAACCAGCTCACGGTATTCTCCATCCGGGATTTGGAGGATGAGCTGCGGCCCATCGCCATGTACCTTATCCTTGACTATATCTGGACCAAAATACGCCGCGACGCCAAACGCCGGATCCTCATCGTTGACGAGGCGTGGTACATGATGAAATATCCTGATTCCGGGGCATTCCTCAATTCTATTGCCAAACGAGCGCGCAAATATTATCTCGGTCTCACGACCATTACTCAGGATGTCGAAGATTTTTTAACCGTTGACCTCGGAAAATCCATCATTCAAAACAGCAGTGTTCAGATACTGCTTAAACAGTCGTCCGCCGCCATCGACAAGGTCGCTGATGTCTTCTATCTCTCCGAGGGGGAACAGCACCTTCTCTTGTCTGCCGATATCGGCGAGGGGTTGTTTTTTGCCGGACCGGCCCACGCGGCCATTAGGGTCATTTCTTCACCTGAAGAACACGCGCTTGCCACAACTAAACCACAGGAATTAGAAAAACAGGTTCAGATAAAGGCTACCGCGCCGCAGGAAAAACCAACCATGATAACCGAAGAAGATAAAAGCTCCCGCCCGATATTTACCGTAGAAAAGGTATAAGGCTATGGCAGAATTTGCATCATCACAAGAAATCGAACGGGCGCTCGGGTGCTTGCTGAAGCTCCAGGAGGATCCGGAAACGCTTGAAGGGTTTTTTAATAAATATCCGGAGGCAAACCCTTTTGGATCGTGGCCTTTTCTCAGAGAGCCAACCGAGGCGTTCCTGCGCTTTTTTGAAATAACAATGCCGGCCGCTGAAACCGACGGGATCCAGCGAAATATCAACCCCAAGATTAACGAACTGGTTGAGGAGTTTGACCGCGAGTTTGCCGCGGCAAAAGAGCAAAGGGTCAATGCGGCAACGGCGTCAAAAAAATTCGTTGAGGCGCTAAAAGAAAACGCAAAAAAATCAAATGGACCGCTCCCCGAAATGCGGGCGCCCGTGCCGCCGGAACGGGAGGGCGCTCCGGTATCACCGGAGCGGATACAGGGCGCCATCAGCGCCGCGATCCGTTACCCCGGGCCGCCGGAAGAAAAAGCGCTCGTTTTTCACGCGCTGGCTTCGTTTGCTTCCGAACAGCCGGACCGCGAAATCAAAGAGCTCGTTCCCCGCGCGGTTGAAGCAACTGAGGCTGCGAAGGTTCTCTCCTCCCCCGCCGGCACATTTCCGCCCCCACAATCTTTTTCCATACTTGCGTCCAATGATTTTCAAAAAAGTGTTGCGTCCGTGCTGGACGCTGTCGTACCCCTCGCCGCCAAAGAAGCGGTCGTCAATAAAATTCTCCTGCAGCCGCTGACTACTATTGTCAATCACCCCGAGGCGCTGCCGCAAACCGTCATGGGAACGATGACGGACAGGTGGGGGGCAGATTTTGTAAATTCTTCCTGGTTTACGGCGCTGCAGACTGACGCCAACCGCATGATGAGCGACCAGAAAAGCGCGCTAAAAGTTACATCCAAATTTACCGCCCTCGTTTCCGATGTCGCCACAACGGTGTTCCGCGGTCCGGCAACCGAACGCGTCATTACCTATATCGAAACATACCGGCTCGTCGCATCGCAGGGGGTCGTTGTGGGCAATATCCCTTGTTACAGTCCGGTCGTCCTGGGTTACGGCCGGCGGCTCGTTTGGACGGGCGCCAATTATGCCATACGGGCAGGAATTAAGGCAGGGGTAAAAAAGGCGGCGGTCAGCGGGGTAACAAAACTGGGATTGGAGGCGGCTACCGGGGCCGCCACGGGCGGCGTGGGCGCATTGATAATGATCGGGGCGGATCTTCTCAAAGGGGCGGTTAATAAAGCCGTCTCCGTCTTCAAAAGCCTTCTGTTTATGGGCAACAGCAAAAACCCCGAAGACAACCTGATTCTTGTTGTCGGGGCGGGCGTTGTCCTTGTTTTCTTCCTTCCGATATTCCCCCTCTTAAATCTCCCCGCATTTAACCAGTCCATGATCGACACGTCGATTGCCACAAGCGCCGAGGGCGGCATGGAGGGCGGCCCAGTCGTCAATTGCCAACTGACGCCCGATAATCCGCAGTGCAAGTTTACTGCCTGTTCCGGCGATTGCCGCTGGCCGGCAAGCGGCTACATTTCCCAGGGGCCGCGCACTGCGGCACATTGTACCGCCAGAACATCACATGCGGCGGGATCGGCGGCAAACGGCATTGATATTGCCAGTTTTTCCGGAGGCCCCGTCTACACACCGAGGGCAGGAACCGTCATTGAGGCCTATGGGGGGTGTTCAAACAATTCCGGGCGCCCCGGCAACACATGCGGCGGAAGCCCGGCATATGCAGGGTACGGCAATCATGTTATTCTAAAAACAGACGATGGGTACACGCTCATTTTTGGCCATCTGGAGAGTGCCATTGCGGTACGGGCAGGACAACACGTTGACGCGCACGCGCAGTTGGGGTGGATGGATCAGACGGGAAACTCCACAGGCACCCATCTGCACTTTGGCGTACTTTCGGGCGGCAACGTTCTGGATTTTGTGCCCACCGGGAACCCAAAGCTGTCGCCCGAAGCGATTAACGGCTGTGTATCAAATGTGTCAGGATGCACAAAGGCGTGTCCGGCAACGGCGATAACCACGGGGAGAAAATAGTATGAATAAAAAACTACTGTTTGTTGGGATTATTTTTATCGTCGGTGTTGCCGCCGTGCTGGCGCTTGTTGTGCGTCAGTCCGCGCCTCCCCCTTCCTCCCACCCCGAACCGACACTTGCCGCGCCCGGGCCGACTGGCATATTTACTCAGCCGGCAAAGGTCGCGTTCTCATTCTCCGCGCCTCCCACCATTCCCGCATCGCTTCCGATATATACGTTTCAGCCGGCGCCTCTTTCATCTGTTGAAAAAACTGCCGGAAACGCCGCTGCCGCCCTTGACCTGGACGCTACCCCAAGCACGCTTATCCGCGGCGGCTCATATACCAAAACGTGGTCCCGGCCGGATGAGGCTGCCCTTGCGGTCACTCAAACAAACGGGATAATTTCTGTCACCTTCCGCCAGGTAAAGAGCAAACAGGCTCCAAATACGATCACACAGGACGCCGCCGTACGGCAATTTTTACAGACCCTCGTTCCTGCGACACCAAACCTTTCCATACAAGCCGCAGGAACAACAAGCGGCCCTTTTGACGGACTCCTCGTACTGGACACGCCCTCCCCGACATCATTTAAAAATTACTTCTATTCCTATACCGTGGCGTCCTACCCGCTGTTGACGCCCGACTTAAGTATTGAGCCCGTTTCCGTCATCGCCGACAGCGGCGGCATCATCCGTTTTGCAAACATTGTCCCGCCGCCTGCGTCATTTCAGGCGGGAGCCGCAGTGCCGCTTTTGACGGGCGATCAGATTCTTGAAAATCTTGCCGCGGGGCGAGGGACGCTTTTGGATACGCACAACCCACAGACGCCCGAGCAGGGAGAAATTCCCGGCTTTTCTCGCTTTGTTATAGAGGAGAGCGCCATCGTCTATGCGCCGCAGAAGAACCTGCTGCTACCCGCCATCTACATGACCGGAACAGGGGTAGCGAATACCGGCTCCATCCAAAAAGCAACGCTGTTTCTCTGGCTGATCCCGGCTGAACCCATTCAACTCTGAACTCTCACCGGCATAATGATGTGAAGATAGGAGTCGTCCTTCACGGGGCGGAAGACTCCGGAGTTTAATGACCCCGTCATTTCAAACAAAAGCTCTTCGCCGGCAAACCCGTTGAGGAACTCCAGCAAAAACCTGCTGTTGAAGGCGATGTCTCCCCCGTCGCCGTCCACTTTGGCCTCCACCTCCACATGATTTTCCCCGACCTGCGGAGTGTTGGCCGACACAATTATTTTCTGATTTTCAATATGAAGCCGGAGAATGTTTGCGTTGTCCCGGGCAAATATAGAGGCAGACTTGACCGCGCGCAGGAGGCTTGTTTTATCAACCAATACCCGCGTATTGTGCCGCGCAGGGACAATTTTTTCGATATCGGGATATTCGCCGGCAATCGGCCTTGTGTGGATCTCCGTGTCTCCAATCGTAAAGACCATCTGCCCTTCTTCTGTCTCTACCATCTCTACGACGCCTACTTCTTTTTCTTCCTGGCTCACCTTCACAACCTCCGACAGCGCCCGCGCAGGAATCACCAAATGAATATCTCCAAACTTTCCCGACGCGACTTTTTTCATGGACAGGCGGTACCCGTCCGTGGCCGCAAACAGCGCCGATCCGTCGCCGGTTGCGATTTTGACGCCGGTCAGAAGCGGCCTCCCCTCGTCCGTGGCGGCCGCAAACAGCACGCCGGTGAGCGCGCCCAGAAACGTCGTTTTTTCCAGCTTCATTCCTGTTTTCTTTTTCAGGGAAGAAACAGGAGGGAATTCGGACGCGGGCACGCCGGGAATGGTCGCGTTGACGCCGTTACACCTCACATGAAGAGACCCCTCTCTGGCCACCATATGGATGGTATCCTGAGGGAGAGACATCACAAGATCAGTCAGCAGTCTCGAAGAGACACATATCCCCCCTTCGCTTTCCACCTTGGCGCCCGCCCACACAACCTCTGTCGTTTCCATGGTGGTTGCAACAATTTTGAGTCGCGCGTCATCCGTCGCAAGAAGCACATTCTGCATGATGGGCAATTGGGTTTTTTGTGCAACGATTCTGCCCGTTCGCGTGAGTGCTTTTAGTAGGTTTTCTTGGAGAATTGAAATATTCATACAGGGTTTGTTTTTGTTTTTCTTCTATATAATCCAATAGTAGTAGTAATAGAAAACGGCGTGGAAAAGTGTATGCTTTTTAACGTCTCGTGTCAACGACTCAAAACAATCGTTTTATCTGTGGAGATCGTGTGGATAACAAAGTGGATAAATAGTTGGTAGCGGTGGATAAGTTGATAACTTTCTTATTAGTAGGCCCATAGTTTTTGTTTTATCCCCTCCACCGCCTCCCGAAGGCGCGTGTTTGTGGACAATTCGCGGGTAATCGTTTCCACGCCGTGCATAACCGTCGTGTGGTCGCGCCCCCCCAATGAGCCACCGATGTCTTCATGGGTTAACCCGAGCTCCGTGCGGCACAAGTACATAAAGACCTGGCGTGGTCTGGCTATCGGCCGGTCGCGCTTGGTGCCTTTGAGCGCCGTAGTTTTCAGGCCGTAATACGCCGCGACGCAGTCCAACACCTCCTGCGGACTGACGCGCTTTGCGGACGCAGACGGGGCAGTGACGCCATCCCCATGGTTTTTAATGTTTAACAGCGACGCGACAAGCTCCGCGGTAACCGTAGACTTCCGGGTTGCCGCTTCCGTGGTGAGCCGCCGCAAGAACCCCTCAATGGCGCGCGTGTCGGTGATGTTTGCCGCGACGAGTTGTGCCGCGTCCGGAGGAACGGCAAGCCCCATGGCGTCAGCCTTAATATTTGCAATGGCGACGCGCAGTTCAAAATCCGGCGCCGCCACGTCAACCGTGAGCCCTCCCTCGAAACGGCTGCGCAGGCGGTCCTCAAGCCGCGAAATTTCAGACGGCGGCCGGTCGCTCGTGAGGACAATCTGTCCCCCCTCGCGGTGCACCGTGTTAAACGTATGGAAAAATTCTTCCTGCGCCGTCTGTTTGCCCGCGATAAACTGGACGTCATCCACCAAAAGGAGCTGGGCGCTCCTGTACTTTTGTTTAAACTGCCGCGCTGATTTGGTCTGGATTGCCTCCACGATTTCATTGAGAAATTCCTCTCCCATGCAATAGACAATACGCATTTCCGGCCGGACGGCAAGAAGCTGGTTTGCAATGGCGTGCATAAGATGGGTCTTCCCTACTCCGGTGCCGCCGTAAAAAAACAGGGGGTTGTACGCCGTGCCCGGGTTTTTGGCAACGGCGGTTGCCGCCGCATACGCCATCTGGTTGGTTGTCGATACGGCAAAGCTTTCGAATGTGGCCCCGGGGCGGATATGAAGACGGCGCGCGACGGAGGAAATGCTTATGACCTCCCGGTCCAGCGTTTGGGCGAAGAGCGGTCCCGCGCTGGCGGGGTCAAGCGTTTCCTTTTTGGCAACGACAACGAAAACGAGGCTTGTGTTTTGTTTTGCCTGGTGGTCCAACACGCTTTTGACAAGGGAATAATATCGGGTTTCAACGAGCGTCCGCATAAGAGGGCTGGTAAAGCCAATGGTGGCGACTCCCCCTTCAAACGAGACGAGTTCGGAATGGGCGAAATGCGTTTGAAATGTCGCTTTTGAAACCGACAGTTCAAGTTCCGACAATACCGACTTCCAGAGTTTTTGTATGTCCATATGTGGATAACTTGTCCACATAGTAAACACATTTGTTTTGTTCGTCAAGTGCCGGAAATCGGCCCGACGGAAAAACCAAAATTATTCATAGCGGCGCCCATCTCGTCCCCTATAATGTCCCGCATGCGGCCGCGGGTCATTGCAGTCGTTGTTTTTGACTGTTCCATGAGCTCGGTTGTCCGCGCCAATGCCGTTTCAAACATCCCCACGACATGATGTTTCCACAGCGTGTTTACCTGATGCTCTTTTAATCCTGTCGGCGGCGTGAGAAATCCGAGGCTTGCCCCCCATGTTTGATTCAGTGTCAGGAAATCCTGCCAAAAAATAGTGACGGCATCAAATTGTGCAGGCGAAAGCCGCAGCATGCGGCGGCGGATGAGTACAAGCGGCCCGTAGATCCGTTCAAATGCGGCGTTTTGTTCCCGGAGCCGTTCTTCATGTTTTTGCTGTCCCCGCGCGATAACCTGTTTTATTTTTTCCGTATTGCCGCCCCGGATGTATTGTGCGGCTTTTTTCTGCTGGTCCGGCGTCAGCAGCGCAAAGACCTCATCGTCCGCCGATACAAGACAGCGGTATGCGCCGGACTTCCCCGCTCTTCCGGTGCGGCCTTTCAGTTGTTGTTCACTGCGCGCCAACGTCCGCGGACTCATTGACACTACCCGCAGTCCGCCGATGTGTTCCAGCGCATCATCCACGAGAATATCCACCTCTCTTCCGGCCATAAGAAGCACGACCGTTTTCATGCCCGGCTGCCCGGCTTTGTCAAATTTTTCCTGAGCGTCCTGCGCATTGACCGCAGAAATGACCTGAATCCGGTCATCCGGGTAGAGCGTCTGTAAAAGGTCGACGGCCGTCTGTTGTTCCTGTCTGGATGATACGTCAATAAGAACGGGAACAGACGGGTCCGGAAGGGCTTTGAGATAGTCTTCCAGGTGTTGTTTTTTTGTCTCTCCATTCCGAACCACGATGTAGGGATCGGTATCGTCTATTGTTTCGGCAAATTCAGGAGGACAGGCTGTGATATCCATGCCGCGAACCCTGCGGAACCAGTCTGCGGCCTGCAGTCCTGTTCCGGTCAGGCCGATCATTTTGGTGTAGAATATTGCATCCAGTTCCGGAGAGGAAAACGCATCCGCTGTTTCATGAAGCGTCGTCGGAACGTCGAGCTGAGCGCGAAGCGACTCTTTGGCGTAGAGGGCAAATGTGGTGAGCGGGTCAAATTCCTGCCGCGGCCGCGGCCAGCCTGTTAACGGCGATTGGACGACAATGTTGCGATCTTTTATAAAATAATCTTTTTCCGGCCGCAGGCGCATACCCGCCCCGATGGTTTCGATGATGTGGGCAGGGAAAAGTATTGAAAGGAATTTGTCCCATTCCTGCGGGATAAGCTCCTGACTGTTATAGGGTATGCCGGCAACAGAACTGTAAAACCGCCGCAACAGATCATACTGTCCGTCCGCGGTCAGTCGTCCGTCGGGAGTGAAAAACGGTCTGTGTATTTGAAAACGATCCTGACGGCGCAGCTCGTCTTCAAACGAGAATATCTTTTGCAGTAATGCAAAAGAAAAAGCAGTATTCTCATCCCCCGCCGCCGCCGTGTTTTCCCCAAGTGCGGCCCGCGCCCGATGCACGTCGTTTTCCATGGCGCGTTGGAGCCGCGACATATGCTTTGTATAGAGCCGGCGCGAAATTCTTTTAGACGGAATATCAGAATCCGTCGTATCCTTGGGATAGGCAGTCGGTTCCCAATAGACGCGGACGGCCCCGGGCGTTTCTTCGGCGGGACCGGAGATGATAAGCAGGTGAGACGCCTCATCGATAAACGCGGCGTCGATTTCATCGACAATGCATCCCCGTCGTGCGGGCCGGACGATGTCCTGCAGTGTCCGAAACTGCCCGCCTGCATAGTGCGTTAAAATATACGAGGCAATGTCGGGCCGCGTTGCAAAGGTCACCTGATTGTCTTTCATGGCGATAGTCCGCACGTCTCTTTTAGGATCCAGGCTTATATACGTGCCGCGTCTGCCGTTTTTCCAGATGCATGTCGACGATTCCGTCACTTCTGCGTTTTTGATGCCCAAGAGATCTCCGAGCGCCGAAAACCGCCGGGCATTGTCCATGCGCGAAAGAGGTGTCCGGCTGACAACATCCCAGTGGTCTTTCACCATGAGGCCGACCGGTATGGTAATCATGGCAACCACGGCGCTTTTTCCCATCCCGGTCCGCAGATCCGCCACAAGTCCGGGACTGGCGGCTTGCAGGAGATTTTTGGTGATCCGTAGCATCGCGATGCGCTGGGTGCCCCATACATCAAACGGTTTTCCTGCCGTTCCGTATGCGTGTTTTGCGGCGGCAATACTGAGCGCCAGCGCCTCACGTAAGACATGTTCTGTCGGGCCTTGTTCGCGCGCGATCGCGTAGAGCCGCCGGTATTCAGAAGAAAAAAACGTTTCCGGCTTTTCCGTTTTGAGTTTTTGATCAATGGCCGCCTCCCTGTTTCTGAGATCCACCACATCAATGAGCTCCTGTGGGGTGATCTTGGATTCCAGCCGTATTGCTAAAACAGTATCAGCAGGAAGCAATAACCGCTTTGCGCCGGAGATACTCGGATGCGCATCAAACCACTCCCTCCTGACGTGGGGCGGAAAACTCTGAAGCATCGCCTCTCCGCTGTTTTTATTTGGTGCGCCGAGTGATTCCCCCATAGATTGACGTGAGTTTGGCAATAGTCTACACTGACTAGTGTTAGTATACAGTGTGCCTATGATAAAGCATATCCGAGAATATCTCTCTCACATAGAGGATGGAAAATCCATGATAGAACTCCGCGCCGAGCGGAGTTTTTTTTAGGAAAAGTGCAATTTTTGACAGAAGTGGTATACTATAAGTTATAAGAGGTGCATATGGGGGAAGTATTGTTGCCCGATCGAACTAAAGCATTTGCTAAGCCTGTAGAATCAGTCATAGCGCTCGGTACTGCCGCAAGCGTGCTTGCCGGCTGTCAGGTTGAAGCAACGGTGATACCGGAAACAGCAACCTCGCTTCTTACCGTTGACGCGGCCAAAGCAATGCTGCCGTGGGCTGCGGAGCCTTTTTCCAATAGTGCAGGGTATGAAGCCCGCCTGACGGGAAATTTGCTGTGTGCCACCAACCCGTCCGATACCACCGGCGCAACCCTCGAAACATTTCATCTGCAAAAGGCAGACGGCACTCTTGATACGACCAAGCAGTATGCGTTTTGCGTTGTTCCCGTAGAGGTGAAAAAACCCGGAGGAGAGGAGTACGCCCCCGTCGGCAGTGCAATATTTCTCATCACGCATGACACGCAGGCGAATTCATCCGAAGCAACAATGCTCGTACTGGAAGGGACAGCCGCGGGGCCGGAAGGCATCTATGACGCGGCCACCCTGGGGACGGACCATAGGGTGTCGATAGCGCCGTTTAAAATGGAGTATGACGGAGAGACTTTTTCCTTCATCCGGGAGGCTACCGGCCGGGAAAAGATGGTTTCCCCCACGCAGACGCCGGAAACAACGACGAATGTCATTAATGTTGTTTTTAAACCCGTGAATACCGCCAGAGGTGAGTTTTCCGTGACGCCGACGGTACTCCCCGCCCCACCGGCACCGGCGGTAACAACCACAGAAACATCAGCCCCCACTCCGGAACCCAGCAAAACCGAAACTGCTATGCCAACTGAAACACCAACAGCCACCCCAACAGAAAAAGTATGCCAAGAATTACAAAGTATTATAGATACAAATGCCGAATTTCCACAAAGGGGAGAAAATATATCAGAAAGCGGGGAACTGGAAGTTCGGTATGCCAACTCAGTTTTAGATTATGCAGGGATAGATAGCATACAGGTGGATCCAGCAGCAATGGATAGAGCATGGGGGTGGATTGTAAATGATACTTACAACTATCAAAAAATGGCAGAGGGTGAAACCCTAATCATAGGTTCTTATAGAAATACCACGGATGAAAGGTTTTATGACAGTATCGTGGGTTCGCTTGGTAGAGCTAAAATTTTTGTAGTAAACCGAGATGAATTCACAAACATCCGAGAAAGGTTGCTAAATTCTGAACGAATTTGCGGTTTAAGTATTTTGGATGATCTTGGGGCAACCGAGACCTCCCCTCTCATGGCCTACTTTGATAATGAAGGTACGCTTATTGTTATCAGTAGATCTTCATTTTTATCAAATATTAGTTCTGACTGGGACCGAAAAGATGCCGTAATGCGTATTATTGCCGATGGTTTAGGTAGGGCTGGTGTCACAATAACCAAAGGAATTAGAAGGCAAGGTTGGATGCCTAACCCTATTTACGAAGCTTTTAATTGTAGAGCTAATAATAATTTCTGTACGAATGGGGATCAGGGTTTGTTTAATGTTACGTTTGAGTAAATTTTCTATTAACTACGTATAAAATCTTCGTTGCCTCAACTTCGTTGACTTCGAATTCAAATTATACTATAAATATATTATACATTTATAAACTGCTTGGATGGAAAAATTAAAAATCATTTTATTAGTAGCTCTTGTATTACTTGGATTGTTCTCCTCTTACTTAATATTCAAGTATTTTTCTCTTACCAATACGTTTTCTTTTTTTACCCCCAAACGGCAAATTGTCATTGACTCAAAAATTGAAGGGTATCGTCTTTCCGCCAAAGATCAGGATAAACTTTATAACGAGCTAACCACGATTGGATTCTGGAAAGATAACGGTGTTGCCAATTTTAATATTATAGAAAAAAGGTTTACTGCCAAGGCACTAAAAATTACTCTTGTGCCGCAAGTCTCCGACGGTTTCCTTCTTGAAACTGATCCTAAGAACAAGGCCAAAATTACAGAAGCCAGCGCGAAAGTAACACCGGATGGAGAGGTAATTATCGATATCTCCGTAGAAGATCCTGCCTATTTACAAAACAAAGAGCAAATTGAAGGTTTATTTGATTATGCTTATTGGATGAGTGTTTATATTGTTAGTAAATATAAAAACATATCGACTGATCAAATTGATAATGGTGAAGCAGATAGATTCGCGACAGAGCGGGTGAAAAAAGATCGATTTTTCATAATAGATAAAATATAAGCATGTGTAAAAACTTATTAAGACTCTTTCTAACCATATTATTTTTTTCTTTAGGTCTAATTTTTGTTAAGACGGATGTTAAGGCTTCCTGCACAGGAAGCGGTTCCGAACCTTATCATTGCCATTCCCAAGAAAGACAAACACACGAACTGAATTATTGCGGTTCTGGGATTGCCTGTAACCCAGTCGTGCCGAATTGCAACACTTGCAATTACTGTGATAGCGGAACCAGGTGGACATGCAATCAGTGCTCTGATATGTCCCAGTCATATTGTTCTGCAGGGAATGCATGTGCTGTTGGTAATTGTGTTTGCATAGAAGAGGCGGGTGCTTATTGTAATTGGAGTGGTCCGACCCCCACACCGCCAGGTCCGACCCCCACACCGCCACCGGCGGCAACCCCCACACCCTCCGTCCCGCCGACGTGCGGTGGCACGTCCTCTGTCCCGGTATGTGTAAACAACGGAGGAAGTTGGGTGGTCACTGCGTCAGGCGTGCAAAACGCCGGCCAGGTAACAGTGAACGGATATGATGACCGGGGGTGGGCTACGATTATGAAAACATACACGGCCACAAATATGGGCGGGGGGACATGGCAGGCCACTATTCCGCAAACCGACTTAGGAGGGTATCAGGGACATATGATTGGCGATGTTTTTATGAGCAACGGTTCGTTCAGTAATGTGAATTGTGGTCCCCAGCAAAAGGTGCCGGTTCCCTGCGTCCCGCCGACGTGTACCGGTACCTCCTCTGCCCCGGTATGTGTAAACAACGGAGGAAGCTGGGTGGTGAGCGCATTAGGTGTGCAAAATGTCACAGGGGTAACTGTGAACGGATATGATGACCGGGGGTGGGCTACGATTATGAAAACATACACGGCCACAAATATGGGCGGGGGGACATGGCAGGCCACTATTCCGCAAACCGACTTAGGAGGGTATCAGGGACATATGATTGGCGATGTTTTTATGAACAACAATGCGTACAATAATGTGTATTGTAGTCCCCAGCAAAAAGTGCCGGTCCCTTGTCCGTCGACGTGTACGATCCAGGGTTTTAAACAGCCAAATCAAGCCCCGCTCGATTCTCAAACGGTAACGCTGAGCGATCTGTTTACTCAAACGACAACAAACCCCTATTCTTTTTCTTTTCCCGCCGCAAATAAAACAAGGACCGTTTCCGCTACCGTACCGGCCGGTTATGATGTCGGTTATACACTTTGTTATAATAGTACTGGTTGTCATGGAAATCCACCCGTAATGTCAAGTTCTGTTAGTTTGTCCGATACCTCTTATTGCCAATCTGCTGATGGGTATGCCGATCTTTGGTGGCATTATAGTGCCCAAGTGGGTACTATCCGGGCGCGGGCGGTACAGGTTGCTCCGTCCGCCACCTGTGCCGACATCATCGCGGGCGGCAACGGTATCGGTGGGACCATTCACCAGTTTACCCCGTCCTCCGCATCCCAACCCGCACCCCAGACGCAAAGCGGAAGTTCATATGTCGTATTTAACAATGCAACCATCGGAACATACACCATTCAGCCCGCTCCTCCGGCCGGTGGGTATATACCTGTCAGATATTGTTGGCAAAGGACAACTGCTCCAACTTCCGGTGAAACCATGTCGGCAGATTTGGCATCCGGAGATACCTTAACGTGGGATATCGGATACGTACAGGGGATTGCATGGAGCCAGGCCGCGGGCGGCGACGTCTATGCCAGCGGCATGCTGCAATCCTTTGTGCCGGTACCGCACCCGGCGCAGGTATTTATTAAGGACGGAGCAGGCGGATATCCCGGTGTCGCCACGTACGGCGGGAATTATGATTTTGACAGCGGGGCGGGACAGGGGAACACGTGGGTCAGCAGTAAAAACTGGCTCGCCAACGACACGTCTCCCGCTACCAATTTTTACCAACTGATGTTCACTCAGTTCGGCTCGCCTGCCCCGACAGCAGGAACGACAACCCTATCCAGTCGTCTGGCCGGATCGGCTACCCCCTATTATTACGACGGAGATCTTACGATCAATGCTCCCGCGTGGACTATTCCAAGCGGTGATAAAGTCGTTGTGTTCGTCAGCGGAAATTTGACGATCAATACGCCGATTACCATAACGCCGGGAGGGTTTATTGCATTTATCGTCAAAGGTAATATCACCGTTGATCCGTCGGTGGGCGCTCTTCAGGGAGTCTATATAACGTCCCCCGCGGGGACGTTTATAACCGGTACAGGTTCCGTGCAGTTTGTCGGAACGGGGACATTTGTAGCCGGTAATTTTACGCTTGGCCGCGACATCGGGGGCGCAGCCAGCACCACCACGCCATCCGAGCTGTTTATCTACAATCCGCAACTGATTTTCACCATGCCGGAGACTATGAAAGAACTAGGTGTATCCTGGCAGGAGGTTGCGCCGTAGCCGGTTCAACTTGACTTGGTTGATCTATTTCGATACACTCGTATTTCTGGATACCCATATGGACCAGGAACGAAGTCACATTCGTGCAATTCTTCGAAAATATCACTTCTACCGCCACCCAACGGAATCCGTTATACGAAACGTTTTCGGGGATGCTGTATTGGGCTACCTGCGGGGGTATGTCACCCGGACATTTTTGGGCATTCTTGCCGAGGAAATTCTTCTCACCAATATCCGCGCGAAGCGGCGTTTTTTGAATGATGAGGATTTATTTGCGGAGCTCTTTGCGGCGTCGAAGCTGTATAATCTCCGGTTTGACCCGGAAGAACTCCATGAGATTCACAAAAAACTTATGCGGTACGACGAGCGGCGAAGGTAAAGGCGCCGAAATACGATTGCCACGAGGAAGCGGTTGAACCATAGATGTTCTTTCCGAAGAAATAATCGACCAGTATTTCTCTCATGCGGGTAAGCTCCCGGAGTTTTGTATATTCGAGCGGTTGGGCAAGCGTACAGTCGGTAAGTTCAAGCGCACGATAAAACGCCAGCGCGGCGTATTCCGTTTTCCCCTTTTCCTGCCAGTTGGTCGCGCGGATGACCTCGCTTCCGATGTTCGCGAGTTGTTCCATGAGGGAAAGCCTGCTCCAGCGTTTTATGGTCAGATTTTTATGTTGCATGGTTATACGATGATAAGACGGTGTACGATGGTCCGGATTTTTTTCTGAATCGCGAGGTCAGCGATGCCGCAGGTCATATTACCCGACTGCGGCCGCACATTAATCATGGAATCAAATTCGATAAAATCGTCGCCGGTTAATTCTGGATACAAATTAATACCCCACAGGTTTTCCTGTTTGCAGCCTTGGGAGAGCAACTCCGCTTCCTCGTCCGAATGGAGATCCGCGTCTATGGCAAGAGTCTCCCCCTGAATATCAATGACGGCTTTTATGAGGTTGCCGAACCGGTTTTTCGCAAGCGCTTTTACTTTTGAAAACGGAATTGGTTTTGTGATGACCATCATATCGGGGTTATTGTACCACAAGGGAAATCTTGGTATACTACCCCCATGCCCAAGCGCGTCTATCAGCCGAAAAAGAAAAAACACATCCGGAAGCACGGATTCCGTCTCAGGATGCGTACGATCGGCGGCCGTAAGGTGTTGAAGCACCGCAGGCTGGTTGGACGCCGCCGCGTCAGTATTTAATTCATGTTGTCCGCCGCCCATAGACTTCCCAAAGAAGGGATATCTCCACTTTTGCGCTACGGCACGCACGTACGCAGTGAGCTCATTGAGTTAATTTATAAAAAAACCAATACCGATTCCCGCCTGCGCGGGAATGACAATAATACTTCCAGATTCGCGTTCATCGTGTCGACAAAAATAGATAAACGCGCGACGCAACGGAACCGCATGCGCCGGGTTATGAGCGAATCGGTGCGGCATCTTTTATCAACCTTACCGCCCATTGACGGTATTTTTATCGCGAAGAAGAATTTCGCGGATATCCCCCAGTCTGAAGTGGAAAAAATCATCAGCGGATTACTTTCCGTATGAAACGGTTTATTTTGAAATCCATCCGGTTCTATCAGCGGTATATATCTCCCTTAACCGGACAGGCATGCCGTTTTTCTCCCACGTGCAGCGAGTACACCTATGGCGCAATCGAGCGCTATGGTATAATCAGAGGATCGATTTTGGGGGTGAGACGTATTCTTCGCTGCCATCCATGGTCGAAAGGCGGTTTTGATCCCGTACCAAACATATGACGAATCCGAATCTCTGGAATCAACTGTTAGTCTGGCCGATTTTGAACGTGCTCATCGCCCTGTACAAACTTTTTGAATTTCTGCATATCCCCGGGCCCTTGGGGTTTGCCGTCATCGGACTCACGCTTATCATCCGGCTTCTCCTCTATCCCCTCATGGCCGCCCAACTAAGGAGCGCCAAAAAAATGGCAAAGATCAAACCGCACATGGACGCGCTATCGATCAAACATAAAGGAGACAAAGCCGCCCTCCAACAGGCGCAGATGGCGCTTTATAAAGAACACGGCGTTAATCCCGCGGCAGGGTGTCTCCCCCTTCTTATCCAGATGCCGGTACTCATCGCCCTCTACAACGTTTTTTATCAGGTGTTAAACAACGGCAACCTTTCGAAAATGATGGGGGAAATCAACCAGATCGTGTATCTGCCTGCATTGAAATTGACAACTCTTGATCTGAGTTTTTTCGGGATGAATCTTGGGGTCAAACCGTCGCAATTTCAGACACAGGGGTATTGGCTCCTCCTTATTCCCGTGATTACGGCGGCATTGCAGTATTGGCAGACCAAGCTCATGATGAATACGGCTCCAGCCGCGAAAGCGTTGGCAGTCAAAGATGAAAAACCTAAAGAGGATATGGCTGCGGACATGCAAAAACAAATGGCTATTATTACCCCTATTATGTTTGGATATTTTGCCTACCAGTTCCCGTTGGGGCTTGCGCTGTATTGGAACATCTTCGGACTTTTTGGTATCATGCAGCAGATTGCAATTAATAAGGAAAAGTAATCATGGAACATATAGAGAAGGTAAAAAAGATAACGGAAGATTTTTTGAAGCGGCTTGATGTTGCCGGCGCGGTTAGCGTCGACCTGGACGAGACCGGTGCATTCCGCGTACATATCGAAACGGAAGAAACGGGTTTATTGATCGGATTCCACGGGAAAACGCTCGAGAGTTTCCAGATTATTTTGGGGCTGTTGGTTTCCAAGGAGCTGGCCCAATGGGTGAAAGTCTATGTGAATGTCGGCGACTACCGCGAAAAACGGGAAGAAGCCCTCATGCTCATGGCCCAGCATGCGGCCGAGCGGGCCATTTCCGCCGGGCGGCCCATTGAACTGCCCCACCTATCCGCATCCGAACGCCGCGTTATTCACCTCACACTTGCCGGCGATGAACGGGTGGAAACAGAATCCGTGGGCGAAGGCGTGTCCCGGACGCTGCTCGTGAAACCCAAGGCGATTTAACGTATTATTGGGTTGATGCACGAATTATTGTTTTCTCTTCTTCTTGTTTTCCTGCCGACGCAACTGGGATACCACTTTTGGCCCGATTGGGCACTGGTATTGGGGAGACGGGTCGATTACCTTTCCCCTACTCTGTATCTCACGGATATACTTATTTTTTTAACCATAATTTTTTGGTTGATACAAAAAAAAATTTCAATTTTCAATTTTCAATTTTCAATCAAACAAAGAAATTTTCAATCAGCCATTGCAAAAGTTTTTCTGATATTAGGATTCAGTAGTGCGAATATTTATTTTGCAGCCGACCGCATGGTCGCGTTGTTCGCATGGGTAAAAATTTTGGAGATGGCGGCGCTGGGAATATATATCGTTCAGACGAAACCAAAATTTTCTTCAATTATTTTCCCGTTATCCGTCGGCGTTTTGTATTCTTCTCTACTCGCCATCATGCAATTTCTATTTCAGCACTCTCTTGGAGGAATTTTTTGGTTTTTAGGTGAACGGACATTTTCCGTAAACACACCCGGCATCGCCCGCGTTGATTTTTATTCCCTATTTAAACTCCGCAGTTACGCGACATTCCCCCACCCGAATGTTTTGGGAGGATACCTCGCAACAATGTTGCCATTGTTAATTTTCAATTTTCAATTTTCAATTTTCAATCAAACAAAGAAATTTTCAATTTATAAAACAGTCACGATTATTTTAGGAATCATTGCATTGATTTTGACATTTAGCCGCAGCGCGTGGGTCGTATGTGTATTGAGTATTGTGTATTTTGTATTTAGAAAAAAGAATCGCATGTTTTTTCCTATCCTTTTTTTTGCAATTCTGTTTATATTTTTTATCGGAAAAACGTTTGGATTTCAGGATGAATCCGTTGTCATCCGGCAACAATTAAATACAGCCGCCATTTCGATGTTCCGTGCGTCCCCCATCATCGGCAACGGATTGGGAAATTTTTTGGTACGGCTTCCCGCCCATCTGGTGTCGCGGACCATTTATTTTTTGCAGCCGGTGCATAATATATATTTGCTGATTTTGTCGGAAACGGGAATGATCGGACTGGTTATTTTTTTATGGTTAATATGGAAAGCACTGAAAAAAGAAAAGTCATTTATATTTTTGTTATTGCTCGGTCTTGCGGATCATTATTTTTTAACTCTTCAGCAGGGTCAACTGCTGTTTACCATTTTTCTTTCCCTTTCTTTGATACAATGACGATATGAAGAAAAGTGTTGCGATCAACACGGTCAGCCAGCTCATCGGGAGGGGGGTGAGCGTCGCGGCTACGTTTATCGTCACGTTTTTGGTTGCCCGGCAATTGGGGGCTGACGGGTACGGAGATTTTGTAAAAATCACGACCTACGTTGCACTCTTTTATCTTCTGGCGGATTTCGGCATGAACGCCGTGTATTTGCAGCAGGCGCAGTCGCGGACAAGCTGGCCGGCACTCATCGGTATCCGGACAATCGGCGGATTGGTTCTTGTCGCATTGGCCATCGTGATTGTTTGGCTTTTGCCCGACACGGGCAGTCAGGGGTATACATCTCTCGTGAGACTGGGAATTCTCCTGTATTCCCCCACCATCGTGTTTCAGGCCTGGATTACGACCGGCAATGCAATATTTCAAAAAAAACTCCGCTATGATTTTTCCGCATGGGCAATACTGGCCGGGTCGCTGACGACCGTCGGACTGTTGTGGGTGCTCCTGTTCCAGTGGGCTGTGCCGGGGATTACGGCCGCGCTTCTTGCGCTGGTCGCCGGTTCTATCATGACCGCGGCAACAACAATGTATGTTGCGCTGCGCTCGTCCCCCCTGCCAATGATACACATTTCTTTTGGGGACATGAAGCGGCTTTTACTTCCCTCCATACCCCTGGGGGTTACCCTGCTTTTTAATCTCGTCTATTTCCGCGCGGACAGCGTGATCCTCACCCTCACCAGGCCGACGGCAGAAGTCGGCGTCTACGGTCTGGCGTATAAAGTATTTGAAGTGGCATTGGTGTTTCCGACATTTTTTATGAATGCCGTGTATCCCATTCTGCTCAAACAGGAACGGTCAAAATTCAAATCAATTTTTATGCATTCATTTTTGTTTTTACTGATCACCTCTCTCCTGTCCCTTATCGTTATATGGTTTGCGGCCCCCGCCGTTACGCTTATTAAAAGCGATTTTGCTCCGAGTGTCGGAGCGCTGCGCGTGTTATCATTGGGCCTGCCGTTTTTCTTTCTGACAAGTGCCACGATGTGGGCGCTGATTGCAGTAAAGAAACAATCCTCACTTGTTGTTATTTACGGGACGGCGATGATTGTTAATCTTGTCGGCAATATTGTGTTTGTTCCGGCATACGGATTTATGGCGGCGGCATGGTGGACGGTAATCTCCGAAGGGCTGGTATTGGTTGTAAGCGGATCAATGTTACTGCGCAAGTTATGAAATTCATTATTCATACCGATGGGGGAGCACGGGGCAATCCGGGTCCGGCAGGAATCGGCGTGGTTATTGAAGATGAGAAAAAGAACGTCATAAAAAAAATCGGAAAAGCAATCGGAAATGCGACGAACAATGTTGCAGAATATACGGCGGTTGAGGAAGCATTAAAAGCAATGAAGAGTTTAGAGTTTAGAATGAAGAATGGAAAATTGGAAATATTTTTTTATTTGGACTCTACGCTAGTGGTTAACCAGCTTAACGGATTATTTAAAATTAAAGATCCGACTCTCCGGTCGCTGGCGACCGGCATCAGGATTTTGGAACAAGAGGTGGGGGGAGTGGTCCACTACACTTCCATACCCCGCGAACAAAACCGGCGCGCAGATTTTCTGGTCAACCAGGCGCTGGACAACACGCTCATGTAGGCTTGATCTTGTTGTGCGTGATACATCACATCTGATTCGTTGTTTTCGGATGTATTATTTGCAATAATACAAACGTCTACATTCTTCCCATTATGCATTCTGCCGCCGCATCAGTTGCAACCGGTGAACAAAACGCACAACCTGCAGCCCGTATTGACGCGCAGGACGCGCCAGCAGTATTGCCGCTGCGGGAATACTTAGAAAGACACGGGGTTCAGGTGGTTGTCAACAAGGTTCCCGATGTTGCTGCGATATATCATCTGGTGATGGGCGACAGCGATTTTGTGAAAGATATTTTTTTCCGGACGAAAAAACAAAAGGAAAAAAGACTCGCAATCGTTGTCGGATATCCGCCCGTCCCGCCCGATCCGGCGGACTACCACGGCAAAATTATTTTTGTCGATCCGAAAGAAATTTCCGGGGTACAGGTGGCCGGCATGCTCGAATTTTTTTTCACCTCGGAAAAAAATACGTTAGACCTGCGAAGCCCGCGGCTAAGCCGAATCGCACATGAGAAGCCCATTGTTGAATCTCCGGCGGGGGCGGTGAGCGACAAGGAACGGATCAGTCATATGATCAAAGATGTATTTGGCGATAACACGAAACCTCCTCCCCGCAGGAAGAAAAAACAGCGGCAGTGGTTGGCCGGTGTTTTGATGGGGTTGGGGATACTTATTCTTCCGGTCATCTGGTATCTGGTCAGTATTGCCGCGGCCGGCGCGTTCCTTGCCGGAAGTGTGCGCGCCGTCAGCGCCGGAAACATGGGAACTGCGGGGTGGCAATTACGCGTTGCAAAATATTGGATCGGACAGGGGAACATGGTCCTTCATGTCGCTGCCGTTCCCTTGAAATGGGCAGGGGCTCAGGATCAGATCCGCGGTCAGGAACGATTACTCTCATTTTTTTCCGATGCGGAAGCAGCCAGTGAAGAGGTTCAGTCCATGATGGGAGTGAGTCAGTCGGTGGCATCCGGGTTTTTGAACCAAATGGATGTTACCGGCACCGGTACGACGCCGGTATCAGATATCACGAAACTCCGAAGATCATTACATTCGGTTCAGAATTCGTTGGGACTTGCCCAAGCGGAACTTACACTTCTTTTGAAAGACCGGACGTTTCCGTTTACCATTCCCCGGATTGCACGGGAAGGAACGCGCGTCGTTGCAGAAATTACAACGCTTCGGGATTTTGCATCCAACATGGATAAACTCGTCTCATTATTTTTACAGCTTGCAGGATTTAAAGAACCCAGGACCTATCTTGTTTTATTTCAGAACAGCGCGGAACTTCGGCCGACAGGAGGGTTTCTCGGCAGTATCGCGACTGCATCATTTGAAGACGGACGGATGACGGATTTGGCGGTGCATGACGTCTATACTTTTGACGGGCAACTCAAAGGGCACGCGGATCCGCCGATACCCATTCGGGAACTGCTCGGGCAGGAGCATTGGTATTTACGCGATTCAAACTGGGACCCGGATTTTTCCGTGAGCGGCTCAAAGGCCGCATGGTTTTTCCAGAAAGAAAGCGGCACCAGCGTTGACGGAGTATTCGCCGTCAACACGCCATTTATCGTTGAGGTGTTGAAAGCAACCGGGCCGATTGACCTTCCTGATTATAATGACCGCATCACGGCGGATAATTTTTACGGGAAGTCCCTGTACTATACGCAGGCGGATTTTTTTCCCGGGTCTACCCAAAAAAGAGATTTTCTCGGAGCCTTGATGCGGGCGCTCATCACAAAAATTACGACCGGCCGAACCACGAATGTCCCCGCATTGTTTCAGGCCGTAACACGCGCGCTTTCCGGTCACGACCTTCTCATGATGTTCGGGAATGATGAGCTTCAGTCGGTCATTTCCCATTACGGGTGGGCCGGTCGGGTGCCGTCCGCGACCGGCTGTGTCGGCGAAACTCAGGGAGCCTGCAGGTTTGATCCGTTTATTGCTGTTGAATCCAATATGGGAGTGAACAAAGCGAACTATTTTGTCAGCAGGATGCTGAACCGGCAGGTAACGGTCGATGCCGACGGCACGGTCAGTGAAACGGCAACCATGACAATCAAAAATACCAGCGGGCAGGAACAACAATTATCGTACCGGACCTATCTTCGGTTTTTGCTGCCCCCGGATGTCGCCGTTGCCGGCGTGACCATTGACGGGGCTCTGGTTCCCGCGCGCAAAGACGCGACAAAAATTCCCTCCCTTCCGTATCTTGAGCGGACGGATCTGACAAGCCCGTTGTATGTCCTGGGGGTTGCCGCGGATATTCCTTCCGGAAGTGAAAAAAACATCACCATTTCCTATACCAGAAATCAGGCCGTTTCATTCGGAGACTCCGGTGCGCTCCTTGACCTCTTTATCCAAAAACAGCCGGGGGTGAACGCAGCGCCGGTCCATACCGTGGTGCGGTATCCCTCCGAATGGACCGCAGGCGTGGAGGGGCAGGAAGACTTTATTGCAAACACCGGCCAACTCGAGTACAATACGATTCTTGACCGCGACCGTCTCACGCGCATCCGGTTCACAAAGTAACAATGAAAAAACATTCCTTAACAGCCCAACCCCGTGATCTCGTCGGCAGGAAAGTGAAAAAACTGCGCCGGGAAGGTCAGATTCCTGCGACGGTATACGGCAAAAATGTTACAAGCGTTTCGGTTTCGGTTCCCGCAGCAGGATTTGAGAAGCTATACAAGGAAGCAGGGGAGACGGGGCTGGTTGAACTTGCGGTGGGAAAAGATATCCGGCCTGTTCTTGTCCACACATTGCAGAAAGATCCCGTGACGAATCAGGTGCTGCATATTGAATTTCACCAGGTAGATTTGAAAGAAAAAGTTCATGCAAAAGTGCCGCTCGTTTTTATCGGGGACGCGCCGGCGGTTATCGGGAAAGTCGGGGTACTTCTCACTCTTATTGACGAGGTGGAAGTGGAAGCGTTGCCGACGGACTTGCCGGAAAAGCTGACGGTTAATATTTCACCATTGGCAGAGGTTGGTCAGGAAGTGAAGGTGGGAGAGCTCAAAGTTTCTTCCGGCGTAACCGTTCTGACTCCTCAAGATCAATCTGTCATTCGTGTCGGAGCATTAATCAGTAAAGAAGCAGAAGCAGAAGCCGCTGCGGAAGCAGCAGTGAAAGCCGCCGCAGCCGCAGAAGCCGCCGCCGCCCCGGCAGCTACGGAAGCAGTAACACCGACAGAAGCTGCTCCTCCTGTCGAACCTACTCCAAAAACTTCGAAGTAAACGCAAGAAGTCGGTTGATCGCCGCATTATTCGGATCCAGTGCCAGAGCCTTGACGAGATACGCATGCGTTTGCGTGAGATTTCCCTGACGGTAAGAGAGTGCGGCAATTTGCAGATAGGCATCGCGATAGTCGGGGTATGAGGCGGCAATGTTGAGCCAATAGATACTATCGGTTTTCTCACGTTCTTCCTTGGCTGTTGTACTTGCGCCTAACACCGGGTTAAGTTCTGCGACAATAGCCAGTTCGTGGTTTGCTTGGGTACGCGCCCCCGAGCTCCACAGCGCTTGGGCCAGGTTTTCATATGCGGAAGCAGCGTTAGGGTGGGCAAATATCTGAAAAACACCGTCCGCATAGGTCATAGGCTTGGTGATCCGCAGGAAGATATTGAAGCTGACAAGCGTAAGAAGGAGCGTCCAAAGACAAAATGCGGAGAATATTCGGGAAATATGCGGGAAATGTAGCCTCGGGATGGTCATGTGCTATGATTGTACTCAGGCTATGGCTCATAATGCAAGTCTCATTCTCTCTTTATTGAAAAAAACCTATCCAGGCGCACATATTATCCTTCATTATTCAACTCCGTGGGAACTTCTGGTCGCCGTCATGCTTTCGGCCCAGTGTACGGACCTGACTGTCAACAAAGTCACGGAAAAACTTTTTAAGAAATATACATCGATTAATGATTATCTGCAGGCAGATCTGTCTGAATTTGAGCATGATATCAGGTCAACAGGGTTTTATCACAATAAGGCAAAACACATCCTTGCTGCAGCACGCGCAACCCGCGGTCATGTTCCAAGAACCATGGACGAAATGCTCACGATCCCCGGTGTTGCCCGGAAAACCGCCAATGTGGTATTGGGGAACGCCTACGGCGTCGTGGTCGGAATCGCGGTGGATACGCACGTGTCGCGCGTGAGCCAGCGGCTGCGTCTCGTGGATTTGACGAAAATCGGCGGTAAAAAACTCATGATTTTTGAGCGCGGAGGCAAGGTATTCATCGATTACACAAAAGACGCGGATCCCGTAAAAATTGAGAAAGACCTCATGACGGTCATTCCCAAAAAAGACTGGTTTAGCCTCACCTATCTCCTTATCGATCACGGCCGCGCCCGTTGCCGTGCCCAAAACCCCGACTGCGCGGCGTGCGTGATGAACTCCCTCTGTCCGTCCTCCCGCTTGCAGGGATAAAGCTACTGTGATATCCTTCCTGCATTATCCGTTACATATAAAGGAGACCATATGGCACGAAAAAAATCCGTTAAAAAATTACCCCCGGAAGATCTTATACCCATGCAACCCGTACAACCCAAGCGCCGGTTCCCGATTGCGAAGGCGGCCCTCGTTGTCGTTATCCTCGGATTGGTCGCCATTTTTGTGTCCAACAAGGGATTGTTGGTTGCCGCGGTCGTCAACGGCAGACCGATATTTCGGTGGCAGCTCAATAAGGTCATGGCAAGCCGGTTCGGGGCTCAAACGTTGGACAGCATGATCAGCCAATCGCTCGTTGATTCGGAAGCCAGGAAAGCCAATGTTCGTGTCTCGCAGGAGGAAATTGCCAAAAAAGAATCGGATCTTATTAAAAGCCTAGGCGGCACGGTAAGTCTTGAGGATGTTCTTCAATACCAGGGCATGACGAAGTCGGATTTTGAAGATCAGCTCCGCATCCAGTTGACGGTTGAAAAACTGCTAGGGAAGGATATTACGATCACGGATGATGAAGTTGCCAACTATATTGCCACCAGCGGGTCGACGCTCACGGCAACCGACGAAGCCGGGGTAAAAGAAGAAGCCAGACAGGCTATTTTTTCCCAACAGATGAACCAGAAGCTGCAGACATGGTTTGCCGAGATTAAAGCAAAAGCACGCATTCTCCGATTTTTGTAACTAGGCATGAAGAAAACGTATATCCTTGCGATTCTATTAGTAGTCGTGACTGTGGGCGGAGTATTTATTTGGAAATCTGCCACAAAAAGTCCGTCACCGACAAAAGTAAAACAAGTTGAGGAAACACCTATGACAAAACAATATAACAGCCCGCCGGCAATGGCCATAGATTCCAATAAAACGTATACGGCAACAATCGTAACGGATAAAGGGACAATGGTTGTCGGGTTATTTGCCAAAGATACGCCGGTGACGGTCAATAACTTTGTCGTACTGGCGCGCGCAGGATTTTACGCCAACACGATTTTCCACCGCGTCATGAAAGGCTTTATGATCCAGGGCGGCGACCCGAAGGGGAACGGGACGGGCGGCCCGGGGTATTCGTTTGTCGATGAGCCGATTACCCGTGAGTATACCCGCGGCACGATTGCCATGGCCAACAGCGGTCCCAACACCAATGGAAGCCAGTTTTTCATCATGCACAAGGATTATCCGTTGCCCAAACAATACGTTATTTTCGGGGCGATCAATCCGTCTGATACGGCCAGTCTCGCCACGCTCGATGCTATCGCATCGGCGCCCGTCACAGATAACGGAATAGGGGAGGACTCCAAACCCGTTACCCCCACTGTGCTACAATCAATAAATATAAAGGAGGAATAAGATATGCCGTGGTATTTAGGAAACGGTTCGATGATGTCCACCGGTTGGTTCGGGTGGGGAGTGATCCCTTTTGCAATCTGGTCTTTGCTTTGGACGGGACTAGCGCTCTGGCACGCCGCCCGTCGCCAGGAGAAATGGTGGTTTATCCTTTTCCTGTTGGTTCATACCCTGGGAATACTGGAGATCATCTATCTTATTTTTGTCGCCCGCGCATTTAGCGGTAAAAAGACAGCGCGTCGGTCACGATAAGCTCATACATATGGCTACACTTATTGAGTCAGTAGCCAATTTGTTGGTTTCTACCCCATATAAGCTTCAAATGGCGGTTAATCGTAGATGGGAAAATGCATGGAGGATTCCCATTTCTCAGTTTGAATATAGTGAGGCGCGCGTGAATGAATTTTTAGGAAAACGCCCCGAGATTGTGGCAGTGGAATTATTTTATAAAACCAAAGATGGGCATGATTTTTACTTCGGTATCCAGCACTCGCCCCAACTGAAAAACGCACGTGATCCGCACGAGTTTTTGCTTCTATATTTATCCGTTATACAGGAATTCGGTAACACGTCATTTCCAGCGGTAGTTCGGGCATTGGGGAAATCGTTACATGCGCAAACCGGAACATTTTTTTCTGGACAACCGAACTCAACCGTGTTGGGTGTGGTAGATTGGTGGATGACGTTTGGTCCGTGCGAGATTTGGAAACCCGGCGATTCAGCAATAACAGGGGAACACGTGAGACAACAACTAGCAAAGCACCCTAAACTATTATCCAATGAGAAAAATTATACCGGACTAGAATTTGAATTTGCCAGTCCAACCGCTCACTGGTTGAGCTTCCAGGTAAGTGAGAAAATAACAGGAGGATACACGCTTGATGTAAAGAAGGTTGTATCACTTTTTAACACGTTATTATTTTAATTATTTTAAAGCTAAGCTTTGAAATTATAAAGCGCCGTAGTACAATCTATTCATGAGTACTTGGCGTAAACTTCATGATCATCCGGAATTATGGGAGCGGTATTTCGTCCGCGAAAAGGTAATCCGTGCGATCCGGTCATTTTTTGAAAAAGAGAAGTTCCACGAAATAGAAACGCCCCTCCTCATTGCCCATCCGCCGGCCGAATCATATTTGGACGTATTTGAAACGAAACTTCTTGACCGGGCCCGCCGCGCAACCCCCGCGTATCTCTCCACGTCCCCGGAAGTTCCTTTAAAGAAGCTCATGGTTGCGGGCTTGGGTAATTGTTTTGCCATTACCAAAAGTTTCCGCAACACGGAAACGCATAGCCGGACCCATAACCCCGAATTTACGATTCTTGAGTGGTACCGCGCGGGCGCAGACTATACCGATATCATGGATGAATGTGAAAGGTTATTTACACATATCGGACTTCATTATCAGTGGGAACGCATCACCGTGGCCGCTGCATTTAAAAAATATGCAGGTGTGAATTTTGATGAATTTTTTGATCATGCGCCCGAAATTGCCCGGAAGAAAGGGTATACGCTCAACGAGCGTACAACATGGGAAGAGCAGTATAACCAGATATTCTTAAACGAAGTAGAATCTCATTTAGGACGGGGGAAAACAGCCACGATTCTGTATGAATTTCCGGTGGTACTTGCGGCTCTTGCGAAGAAAAAAGAACGTGACTCGAGATTTGCGGAGCGTTTTGAAGTGTATGCGGGCGGCTTGGAGCTCGCCGATGCGTATTCGGAACTCACGGACCCCGTTGAGCAGGAAGAGCGGTTTAAAAAAGAACTTGTTGAGCTCAAACGTCTGGGGAAAACGACGTACGATTATGATCACGATTTTATTGACGCCCTGAAAGTAGGACTTCCAAAATGCAGCGGCATCGCTGTGGGCGTTGATCGCCTCGTCATGCTTTTGGCCGGTGTGACGGACATTGCA
The DNA here is from genome assembly GCA_963701185.1 of Candidatus Gottesmanbacteria bacterium. Taxonomy (GTDB): domain Bacteria; phylum Patescibacteriota; class Microgenomatia; order UBA10105; family UBA927; genus XYB1-FULL-47-11. Next base: position 802,020 of record OY969569.1, on the reverse strand, counting down.
GACACCTTGTTCTTCCCAGCCCGCGAAGAATTTGATATAATTTGAGGATTCTATGGCTACAATTACCACCGGCGATTTTACCAAGAGTACATTTATCGAATTCAAAGGCGAACCCCATCAGATTGTGGAGGCGACTCATGTGAATCCCGGGAAGGGTTCGGCGTTTGTGCGGACCCGGCTTAAGTCTTTGAAAACCGGCAAGGTGCAGGAATTTACCTACAAATCCGGCGAATCCGTGACGGAAGTATCCATCGCCACGCGCGAAATGCAGTATCTCTACAAAGAAAACGATAATTATGTGTTTATGGACAATACGTCCTACGAACAGTACAACATTCCCGCCGCCATGTTAGGTATTTATGTTAATTATTTAAAACCCAACGATGTCTACCAGGTGTTGGTGAATGGTGAAGAAGCCGTGGGACTGCGGTTCCCCAAAAAAGTGCGCCTCAAGGTAACCGAGGCCACGGAAGGCGCCAAGGGTAATACCGTATCGGGGGCAACCAAAACCGTGATTGTCGAGACCGGTGCTGTCGTCACCGTGCCGCTCTTCATTAAAGAAGGCGAAACGATTGCCATCGATCCGGAAACAGGAACCTACCTCGAGAGAGCATAAAAACCGGAGAATTTTCGCGTTGACACCCTGCGGGGACCATGGAACAATAGAGTTATGAATGATACTCCGCTTCCTATCGAAGAAACGCCGGAAATCCCCATGGATATGCCTGAGCCGACGCAACCGCAGGTACCTCCACCTCCGCCGATGCCTGCCCTCTCCCGCGGTTCTCCGGTTTTCACAATTCTCCTGTTGATTCTTTTGGTCGCTGCCGGCATAGTTCTTTCACCATACCTCCTACCATTTTTGTCAGGTCTGAACAATGCGAGCGGCCGGGTTCCAACTCCGACTCCGATCGTCGCAACCCCCACACCTGCGGATCCGTTCGCTAACTGGCGGACGAATACCGCCGCCGGAATTTCGTATAAATTGCCGCCGGATGTTATGGCGCCCGCGTGCGATGTGGCAGGATGTATCTCACAGGGGACGAATCTGCCGGGCGGCACAAGACTGACAATGTCGCCCAAAACTGTCACGCAGTCATTATCCAGTCTTCGCGGTGCGGTTATCACGGACGTTGCAGGGACGGCATTTACCAGCCATGATGCGACTATGTCGGGGCATACGGCTATTGAATATACCGGTACATTCTCGGGCCGCACGACCGGCGGCTACGGGTTTACACAAATGCACGGGTTTATGATTGAAGTGACGCCGGCTCTCACTTTGGAAATTAATCACTTTACGCCGGTTGGTGTCACTGCGGATTGGGCTCGCGACGACGCGCTCTTCACCCAGATCATCTCAACGCTTGATTTTTCTTCGACGCCAACACCAGCGACAACCTCGGGAAACTAATTCGGACAATACCAAAACCGATTCCCGCCTTCGCGGGAATGACAATTACACAGGCCACGGGGACACAATAAGAGGGATACCATCCCACCCGGGAATTTTCTGATAGAGTTCTTCCGTCACAAACGGCATAAAGGGATGGAGAAGTTTGAGGTATGTCAGCAATCCTTCTTGAAGTGCACGCTTTGAAATCTCGCCGTTTTTTGCCTGCTCGATTGCCTGATCGCAGAACCAATGCCAAAAACTTTCATACAAGAGCTCGGCGGCATTGTTGAATCTATATTTTTCCATATATGACGTGACTTTTTTCGTAACATCTTTTATTTTTTTATTACATTCTTTATCTTGTTTTCCTTCTTTGGTTTCAGATTGAAATAACGTGATAAAACGTGATGCATTCCATATTTTATTGGCGAAATTCCGCATGCCGCGGATTTTGTCTTCCGAGACGGCGATATCGCTTCCCGGCGCCGCTCCGAAAACGAGCGTGAACCGCAGTGCATCGGCGCCGTACTGGTCAACCATCTTGAGGGGATTCACCACATTTCCCTTGCTTTTGCTCATCTTCTGGCCTTTGGCATCGCGCACTAAACCGTGAAGATAGACCGTCTTAAACGGTACTTTGCCGGTAATATAGAGTCCCAGCATCATCATGCGGCACACCCACCAGGGGAGAATGTCGTAGCCGGTTTCCATAACCGACGTCGGGTAAAAATATTCAAAATCACTCGGTTCACTGGCCTTGAGTGTCGCAAACGGCCATTGGCCGGAAGAAAACCACGTATCAAACGTATCGATATCCTGTGTGAGCCGCGTGCCGCCGCACTTGGTACAATTGGTCGGAATTTCGCCCTGTGTAACAACCCAGTATTCCTGTTCGGGCGTCGTACAGTCTTCGCATTTCCAGGCCGGAATCCGAATGCCCCACACAATCTGGCGGCTTATGTTCCAGTCATGGAAATTAGTCAGCCACTGATTGGCTATTTTTTCAAAGCGTTTGGGAACAAATGTGATTTTCTTTTCTTTTATTACTTTTTTGGCCTCATCGGCGAGTGGTTTTACTTTGACATACCACTGGGAAAGGGGGAGCGGCTCAAGAACATTGCCGCATTTGTAGCAGGTGGCGACCGTATGGGTATAGGTTTCATCAATGTGATCCATGAGACCGCGGGCGACCATATCCTTGACGATTTGTTCCCGTGCGGCTTTGACTTTCATTCCCGCGTACGGGCCGGCGATTTTGGTCAGCCTGCCGTCAAAACCGATGACCTGTTTGGCGGGCAGATTATGGCGTTTGGCGATTTGAAAATCCGTCATATCATGGAAGGGCGTCACTTTGGCAACCCCCGTGCCGAATGCCGGATCAATAGCCGAATCCGCAACCACCACTACCTTAAACGGCCCCAATAATCCTTCAACCGTAATTTCCTTGCCGACCCACTGTGTATAGCGTTTATCTTTAGGATTGACGGCTACGGCGGTATCGCCGAATTTGGTTTCCGGCCGGACGCTGGCGAGGACAAACGGCCCATATTTCATGTAATACAGAGGGTCAATGCGCTCCACATGTTTGACCTCAAGGTCAGAGAAGCTCGTCCCATCTTTCGTGCAGTAGTTGACCAGTCTCGCATCGCGGTACACGAGCCCGTCATAGAATAATTTTTTGAATGTTTGATAGACGATGGCGACAATTTTGGGATCAAGGGTAAAAATGTTTCTGGACCAATCAAGTGAAAATCCAAGGCGCCGGAGTTGGTTTTCCATCGTGCCGCGGTTTGCCGCGACAAAATCCCAGATGTTTTTATAAAGCGTCCCGCGGTCGAAATCGAAGCGGCTTTTATCCTGTTTGGCAAGATATTTTTCATAGACGAACTGCGTTTCAAAACCTGCGTGGTCGGCGCCGGGCAGCCAGAGCGTGGGGTCGCCCTTCATGCGGTGGTAGCGGATCATAATATCCTCAACCACGTACATTGCGTGACCCAAATGCAAATCCGCATTGGCGTTGGGGGGAGGCAGAAGGACAGAGAAGGGAATTTTTGACCCGTCCATGTTCGGAGAAAAATATCCTCCGGTTTCCCAGAGTGTATAAATCGCCGCTTCTACCGTTTGGGGAGTATACGCTTTGTCCATGAGGCAATTGTAGCGTATATTTACAATTCTTCCAATTTAACCGTGTCCGTGCCTTTGTCCTTGACGAGTTCAAGGTAGCGCTCGGTCGTCGAGAGACGTTTGTGGCCGACGAGTTTTGAAAGCGTGGTAATGGATGTTCCCGCCATCAGATGATGGGCAATGAACGTGTGGCGCAAATCGTTGACTTTTGCTCCTTCAATGCCTGCAATGCGGAAATACCGGTCAATAGCCGTGCGGATGTTACGGATCAGGAGCGCCCGTCCGGTTTTGGTGACAAAGAGTGCAGGACTGGCGGCTTTCGGACTTCGTACCGCAATATAGCGGTCCAAAGCCTCTTTGGCGGCCTTATTGAGCGGCACCATGCGCTCTGCATGTCCTTCCTGGGCGGCAATATGAAGTTCACTATCCTTGACATCGGCAAGGCTGAGGGCGGCAAGCTCACCAATCCGGATGCCGGTTTGCAAAAACAGCTCAACGATGGCGTACATACGTATGTCGCCGCGGCATGCGTCCCGCAGAGCCCGGTATTCAATTTTTGACAAAATCCTCGGGGGTTTGACCTCATATTTGGGGTGAGCTATCTCGATTGCCGGATCCATCGAAACGGCGCCGGAGGCCTTTAAAAATCGGAAAAAGGTCTTTATGGAGTTAATCTTGCGCGAGATCGATTTTGGCGTATAGCGGTCGGCGGCAAGCTTCTTCAAAAACGCCTCAAGCTCATCCCGACTGACGTCGTGGATCGTTTTCTTGCCCATATTGGCAAGAAATGTGGTCACCTGTTCGATGTCTTTACCGTATGCTACGATAGTAGCGCGGGCGCGTCTGCGGCTTTCAAGGTATTCGGTGAATTGCGTATGGGAAGTTTTGAGATCAAGTGCCATAAAGATGTTAGAGTCCTATAATATCATTGAACACGCTTGATTTCAAGGGAGCAAAATATGGGAAGAAAACTGATTCGGGGTATGATTCTGGTCATTCTCATTACCATGGGGATCGGGATTGTCCGATCCGTCTATACGCTCTCGCAAAAAAAAGGGATTATCAGCGAGCGTCAAGGGGTGCTTCACGGGCTTCTTGCCGAAAACAGTCGGCTTAACGAACAGCTTTTGGAGGCTACCAGTCCGGCATTTATTGAGCAGGAGGCGCGGGATAAACTGGGACTGGTCCGCCCCGGGGAGACGGTGGTCATTATGGACAGAACGCAGAACGTGAAAACCGGTAATCAAAAGACCCCGCAGGATTTACCTTCGTGGAAACAGTGGTGGAGTCTGTTTTTTTAGTGTCAGGGGAGAGGATCGGACTCTCGACATGCAGTTTATGATACTGCCGCTCTACCACTGAGCTACCCTGACGTCAGAGTCTTATTTTACCGGTTTTGAGGCGCAAAAACAATTAATACGTGGTAATGTGGATGCGGGATTGGTTGAGGTTTGCCGGATATTTAAGTTGTGTTTTCATCTGTACCTGATAGAGCTTGCTCCCGCGGTCGAGTGTAATTGCTTGAGTGGTGAGCAATGTCGGCCCGCTGGTATTCATGGATAATTCCGAAAACCAGACCGGATGTTTATCAGTGGCATTGAACAGGCGGACATATGCCGCGCCGGTAGGCACAGAAACCGTTGCCTCAAATACCACTTTTTTAATCTTTGGATATTGCGCGGTATCCACGGTAGCCGATGCGCCCACGACATCCGTCCAATCGCTTGCGGCATTGGTGCCGGTGCCCAACGGAATAAAATATTCTTTGGCAACAGATGTTGATGCGGTTGTTCCTGCGAGTTTGTTGATTGCCGTGAGGCATCCGGACGGGCAGGAAGCCGCAGCAGCAGTTGTCGCATCTCCCAAAACGTATCGCTCGTTGATATAGGTTTTTATGAAAAAATAATCGAGGACAACGAGGTTTAAAGTAACGAGGAGGAAGATACCGATGACATATCGTTTAATACTTTTCTTTTTCATCCTAGATTAACTGTACGGAAGGCAGGAATAGATGTCAAATTATTCTAATATGTCATCAGGCAGAGAAGTTTTTTGAGTTTTCATCATCTGAATTTTTTTGTTTGGTCCCACGTGTCTTCGCCACGAGTCCTTTGGCGAATCTTTACCCTCAAAATAGTATGTTTTTCTTGAATTTTTCTGATGTTTTTTTTCGCATAATTATATTTAACCAGCAAGAGAATTGTGTTTCAAGCCTTCAATCCAGCCATTGATTTTTCGCAAAAAATCCGTGCTTTTTGCTACTCTGATGCGTAAAACACCATGATAGTTCTCTGGATGGTCATATTGTTTTTTCCATTGGACACGTTGGAAAAAAGGTTTTTGAAATTGTCTTGTTGGAATATTGAGTGCTTTGGACCAAAAGGACTCGATTTCCTGAATTTTATCGCGGTATGATTCGTTGACGCCGACGCGAAGTTTTAATGCATTTTTATTGACATCACAACATTGTTCGAGCCATAAGATAAAATATTGGGTCATAGTAGGGTCGGAGTTGGCGAATCCGACTTGGTTATCTTTTTTGAATCCCTCTGCCCAATAGAGGCTGATACCTGAAATAAACAGTTCGCGTTTGGATAATTTACCCACGTCTTTTACCCCCCGATGTAACAGATCAAGAGTTTTATCTTGTCGTTTCTTTTGTTGCGCTTTTACGTACGCAAGCCTACGTCCATAAAAAGGATCATGTTGGCGTTTTTCAAGAGTGGCAATCTGTAAAGGAGTAAGTTCAATGTCTTTACACCACTGACTGACGGTGCTCGATGAAACGTGGAGTTTATAGGCAATTGTTTTTACTCCAAATCCGTTTTTACGCAATAGTCGAGCTTTTTTACGAAGAATCGGTTTTGCCATAGTGGACTTATTATTATAATAAGCTAGGATCGATTACTTGTCAAGTGGACGGTTGACCTTGTGGTGAAAAGAGGTTATAATAACAATGTTCTTTAAACAGCGCGGGGTAGTGTAGAGTCGCACAGAAGGCTCAAAATGGGCCCGTCGATATGCAAATATCGGATGAAAATTTGGCTGTATCGGTGAAACCCAGACCGGGCAATACCGAGGCAACCTCCGATTCAATCGGAGAGAGTCCGTAGAGACTATACGCCAAGTCCCCTCCTTGTAGATAGAAAAGGGGGAATGATATAGTCCGACACTTTCAGGAATGAGAGAATAACAGGGAAGCATAATCTTCTAGACCAGGCGCGCCTCCTGGCCCCGCAACCAAATACATAAAAGCCCCGTTTTGCGGGGCTTTTATTGTTTTGTTTATAAACAAATACGCTTACCAATTCCGTCCTCCGCGATCATCTCCTCCTCGGCCGCCTCCGTGGAAATCTCTTCCACCTCCGCCGCCGCCTCGATATCCACTGCCGCCGCCTCCGAATCCGCGATTTTCGCGCGGAGCCATCGGTTTGGCTTCATTGACGACGATTGCACGTCCGTCAAGCGTCTTGCCGTTTAAGTCGGCGATAGCTTTCTTCGCTTCATCGTCTGAGCTCATTTCGACAAAACCAAATCCGCGGGATTTTCCGGAAAACTTATCAGTGATAATTTTCGCGCTGGTGACCGTACCGGCTGCCGCAAAAAAAGTTTTGAGCGAGTCGTCTGTCGTGTCCCATGAAAGTCCCCCAACAAATAATTTAAGTGCCATAAATAGTATTCACCTCCTTAGGTTACCTTACTATTACCTGACCCATGGGGTCACCAACAGAAAGGGTTAGTTAGCGTATTGTACCATGATTGGCGACGGGTATGGTATCCTTACATATATGCTGCCTCATAGACGGGTGGAGAATTGGAAAAAACTCCCCGAATTGGCGAGACTCGCGGATCTGTCAAATCCTCCAAAGGAATTGTTCTATGCGGGAAAGTGGAATCCGGAAATTTTTGACTCCTGTGTGGCGATTGTCGGCGCACGCCGCATGACCGACTATGGCCGGCGCGTTATTGAAAAAATCGTTCCCCGTCTCGTCTTTGAAAAAAAGACCATCGTCTCCGGATTTATGTATGGCGTGGACCAATACGCTCACGAAGTGTGTATGGAGAGCGGCGGCAAGACCATTGCGGTGTTGGGGTGGGGGATAACACGGGTTTTGGAGGGCGCTGACCGGAAAATTGCCGACCGTATTGTTTCATCCGGCGGATTACTGTTGAGCGAGTGGGAAGATCAAAAGCCGACCTTGTGGACCTTTCCGGTACGAAACCGCATCGTCGCCACCCTTTCGGAAGACATCATCGTTGTTGAAGCGGCGGTCAAAAGCGGGTCCCTGATTACCGCCAATATCGCCCGTAAGCTCAAACGCCGGCTGTGGGCTGTCCCGGGAGAAATTACGAGCCGGACATCCTCCGGTACCAACGCACTTATTGATCAGGGGTATGCCCGTATGTGGTTGGGTGATACGCCAAAACCGCTGCCGATTATGAAAGATCCGCTCCTTCAACTTCTTCAGGAAAGTGTATTAACCGCAAATGATATTGCCAGAAAACTTCATAAACCTGTATCGGATATAGGCGCGCAATTATCACTCCTTACCGTAACCGGTCAGTTGACGGAACGAGGAGGAAAATATTATGTTAGTGAAAATTAATTCTGTCGCCAACGTCGGACTTGAAACCGTACCCGTTGATGTCGAGGTGGACGTGGCGACGGCGGGTTTTCCCGGTTTTACGATTGTGGGCTTGGCAAGTAAGGCGGTTGAAGAGGCGCGTGAGCGGGTGAAAACGGCGATGATCAATTCCGGTTTTGATTTTCCGCCGAAAAAAATAACCGTCAATCTGGCGCCTGCAGATCTGCCAAAAGACGGGGCTGCGTATGATTTGCCGATTGCCGTGGGCGTGCTTATCGCAAGCGGACAGCTTATATTACCCAAAGGAAATATCTATTTTTATGGTGAGCTTTCTCTTGACGGAACGCTCCGACCCACACGCGGTATTTTACTCTTAGCTCTTCATGCGGCAAAAAAGAAAGAAGCTGTTATTTTTGTCCCCACCCCGTCGGCCGCGGAGGCAGGCGTGGTATCTGATGTGACGGTACTTCCCGTTACTATGCTTGCAGATCTCGTTCTGCATATCACAGGAGAAAAAACGATTCCGGCGCTTGCGCACAGAGAATATATCGTTGCGGATGACGATATCCCCATCGATTTTGACCTGAAAGAAATTGCCGGTCAGGAGCAGGCAAAACGGGCGCTTGTGATTGCCGCCTCCGGCGGGCACAACGTCCTCATGTGGGGTCCGCCCGGAACGGGCAAGACGATGCTGGCCCGCGCATTACCCGGCATATTACCGCCATTAACCGACGCGGAAGCGCTTGAGGTGACGCGGATATTTTCGATTTCGGGATTACTGCCGCCGGGAGTGGCTCTTATGAAAAAACGCTCATTTCGCAGCCCGCATCACGGCGTGTCGGCCGCAGGTGTCATCGGCGGGGGAACCAATCCTTTGCCGGGCGAGGTAAGTTTAGCCCATTTAGGCGTTTTATTCCTGGATGAAATGCCGGAATTTCCGCGAAGCGTCCTGGAAAGCCTTCGCCAGCCGATGGAGGACGGCACGGTGGAAATTGTACGGGTAGCCGGCCACGTACGGTATCCGGCAAGCTTTACCTTGATTGCCGCTATCAATCCCTGTCCGTGCGGGTATCTGGGACATCCCCGGCGGGAATGCAAATGCACGGAGCGTCAGATTGCCAAATACCGCCACCGGATTTCCGGTCCCATTTTGGACCGCATCGATCTCACCGTGATGGTAGCGCCGGTTGAGGTGGAGAAATTATCGATTACGAAGGAGCATACCAGTCCGTCGCTTGATTCAAAAGAAGCAAAAAAATCCGTAATCCGCGCCAGGGGCATTCAATCGAAACGTTTTGCCGGGACCGGTCTTTATACCAACTCCCAGATGCGCAACCGTGAGGTAAAACTTTATTGCAATCTTACTCCGGAAGCGGAAAATTTCCTGAAAATGGCGGCGGAAAAATATGATTTCTCCGCGCGCAGTTATATGCGCCTCATAAAAGTTGCCCGCACGATTGCGGATTTGGCTGCGGAAAATACGATATTACCAGTCCATATGGCGGAGGCGTTGCAGTATAAGCAATTAACATAATAATCAGCGGCTCGTCATGTTTTTTCGTGCTCACGCCCTTCGGATGATTGCGCGCGAAAAAACAGGCTCGCCGCATATCAATGAAACAATTCAATCGTTCTACCGGTCATGTCGGAGAGGATATTGCCGCCCGAACGCTTCAGAAAAAGGGATATACGATTCTCGAACGTAATTTTTCCAATAAATTCGGAGAGATCGATATCATCGCAAAAGATAAAGACGTACTAGTTTTTGTCGAGGTGAAAACGAAAATAGGTGTTGATTTCGGCCTCCCCGAGGAAATGATCGGCCCCGGTAAATTACATCGGATCCGCAATATGGCAACGATGTATTTGAAAGGCGGATCCGTCCTGTGCCGCATTGACGTGGTAGCGGTTGTGTTGGGGGTGGATAACGAAGTGGTGCGCCTCACGCATTATGAGAATGTATGTTGAGAACAGGCTCATCTAAATTTTCTGTGCTCGCGTCCTCATTCCGAGGTATCTGCGCGCAGAAAATTTGAATTCACCCGTTATAGTTTTGTGCAATGCTCTTTAAGCCACGAAGCAATTTGTTGCAATGTAAGATTTTTAACATCGACAGAAACCATAAATGGAATAACTGTTTTTTCTGGTGCAAAAAGTTCAAATCCATTGATATGTAAAAAACGTTTTGTCGTATAATATGCAGTTCGTTTATTTCCGTCATCAAATGGGTAGTTTTTTACGAGCGAATGGAGAAGTGCGGCTGCTTTCTTCCAGATCGTTGGATAGAGTTCTTGTCCGCCAAATGTTGTTTTTGGCCGTTCAATCGCGCTATGAAGAAGCGTGAAATCTAGTAAATCTCCCCGGCCGCCGCCCACCCGAATCATGGTCAAATGAATGACTATAACCTCTTCGAGCGTGACATACTTCATACTTTTGCGAGTGATTTAATAATATCTGCTTCATTTTTAACAACCTCGTCAAGCCATGTTTTAAATTCCGGCGTAAGTCCGGGTGTTTGATTATCGGTTGACGGGCGGACGTATACAGATTTTATTGATGAATTTGTTTCGACTTGAACCATATCGCCAGCTTTATATTTTGCTTCGTCTGTAAATTGTCTTGGAAGTGTGACTGCGAGTGAATTTCCAACGCGAATAATTTTTTGCAACATAATTGTTACCTCCGTTATAACGCCATTATAACTGAAAACAAGCGAACTTGTCAAGAAAGAATGGATGTGATATACTTCTCACTAAGTTAATACAAGCGTTGATCCGGAGGGTTGGAACCGGGTCAGCCCCGATATAATCGGGGCAAGCTGACTCTTAAATCAAGTACGGAGCCGAAACCGTAAAAAGACAGGAACGCATGTCGCGAAAGTGGAGTGCGTCAAGAAGAAGGTCCGCCTCATCTGACGCTCCCGTAAGGGAGCTTTTTAGTGAAGCGGACAGCGTACGGTGGCACAGCCGCAAAGGCCCGTACAAGTATCCAACGAGTGGGTATTTGTACGGGCTTTTTGTGTGTTTAGGCGGATAGCTCAATGGTAGAGCACTTGTCTCCAAAACAAGTGATTGTAGGTTCAAGTCCTACTCCGCCTGCCTATGAAAAAAATTATGCTGGTAGACATACGCAAGCTTAAATGTCACGAGAAAATCGATAAGAACCGGCTTTGTAAGCTACAAAAAAAAATTGAAGCGAACGGGGCGATTAATAAACCGATTGTTGTGGATCGGCGGTCGTACGTAATTTTGGACGGTCACCATCGTTACACCGTCCTGAAACAAATAGGCGTGAAAAAGATGCCGGTGTATTTTGTCGACTATTTTAGTCCAAACGTGAAAGTGTATTTACGACGGAAAGATTTGCAGATGCAGATACTAAAAGAGGCTGTGATAGCGAAGGCAAATGTAAAACACGTGTTCCCATCGAGGACCACGCGACATTTGATTGTTGATCGTCCGAAATCAAGAGCAATAACAATTCAGACATTATTATAACTATGAAATTACGATTTTGTAAAACAAAAGGACGAGAGTATTGGCGAAACGAGTCGCTTGCTCTTTCGTATAAACAAGTTATTTAAGGAGAAACTATGAAAAAAATGAATATATTGGATAGTCGGGAGCTACCCAAAACATATCTCAATCTCCCGTATTATTTGAAGAAATATCTCGGAGAATTGCCAGCGCCGCCGTTGGACCCGAAGACGAAACAGCCGATCGGCCCGGAGGCTTTGGCACGGCTGTTTCCAATGGAGCTTATCAGGCAGGAGGTTTCATTGGAAAAGGAAATTCCCATACCGGACGAGGTGCGGGAGTTGTACGCGACGTACCGGCCGACGCCCTTATTGCGGGCGAAGCGGTTGGAAAAAGCGCTGGGGACGCCGGCACATATTTATTTTAAGTATGAAGGCGTTTCAGCGGTCGGGAGTCACAAGTTGAATACCGCCATCGCGCAGGCGTATTACAACAAAAAAGAGGGGATTACGGGTCTTACGACCGAAACCGGAGCCGGTCAGTGGGGATCGGCACTCGCACTTGCATGCAAATTGTTTGACATGAAGTGCCGGGTGTTTATGGTGCGGACGTCCTATGACCATAAGCCGTACAGGAAAACGGTTATGCATCTGTACGGGGCAAAGGTTGTTGCCAGCCCGTCAAACGAAACGGTGGCCGGCCGGGCGTTCCTGAAAAAGGATCCAGATACAACCGGAAGCCTGGGGATGGCGATTTCCGAGGCAATTGAGGTGGCCGCAACGACGCCAAACACGCATTATGCGCTTGGGAGCGTCCTTAATCATGTGATGCTGCACCAGACCATTATCGGTCAGGAGGCGATGAGGCAGATTGCCAAAGAGGGTGAGTATCCTGATATCGTCATCGGGTGTTGCGGGGGAGGGAGCAATCTCGCGGGGATTAGTTTTCCGTTTGTTGCGGATAAACTCTCCGGCAAGAAGAAACACCTGCGGATTGTTGCCGTCGAACCGACTGCATGTCCGTCGCTAACCCGCGGGCAGTATCGGTACGACTCGGGCGATACGGCCGGGCTCACGCCGCTCATGAAAATGTATACGGTAGGGAGCGACTACGTGCCGTCACCGATTCACGCAGGAGGATTGCGCTATCACGGGGACGCGCCGCTTGTGTGCTTTTTGTATTACAAGAAGCTGATCGAAGCGGTGGCGTACGGGCAAACGGAAGTGTTTGAGGCGGCGAAGCTTTTTGCTCAAACCGAGGGAATTATCCCGGCTCCTGAATCTGCACATGCCATTAAGCATGTGATTGTTGAGGCCATTCGTGCCAAAAAGGAAGGGAAAAAGAAAACGATTCTTTTTAACCTTTCCGGGCACGGATTGTTGGATCTGGGTGCCTATGAGGAGTTTTTAGAGGGGAGAATGGAATAGAAAAAACAATGTGGCGCCCCGTCAATTGACGGGGCGCCACGAAAGCCAATTATGAAACAAAAAATGATCGGGATTATCGGTGGCATGGGGCCGCAAGCGAGCGCGGAGCTCTATCGTTTGCTTATTGATGGGGCAAAGCAGCGCTATGGCGCCCGGAATAACGATGATTTCCCCGAGATTCTCATTGATTCTGTGCCGGTACCGGATTTTCTCTCCGATACACGGGAGATGGAAAAGGCGGCTGTTATGCTAGAGGACCGGACGAGGCGGTTGGCTCGGTATGGAGCGACTGTCATCTCGATTGCATGCAATACCGCGTGTTTACTTAGCGGCCGCCTGCAAAAACAGACATCGGTATCGTTTGTATCCGTTGTGGATGAAGTTGTAACAAAAGCGTCAGTACGTCATAAACGCGTATTGCTTTTAGCATCTCCGACGTCTCTGAAGCTTGGGTTATATCAAAAAGCCTTGTCGCGACATGGAGTTTCGTGTGTTGTGCCGCCGGAAAAATATTACGGGGAGATTGAAAATATTATCCGCGGGGTCATTGAGGGAGGGGACAGGAAATTTCTGCAGAAGAAATTAGTTCGGCTGGCCGAAAATATAGTAACGAATGAATACGTCGACGGTATTGTTCTCGGTTGCACGGAGTTGCCGCTCGTTTTTCCAGCCAATTATCCGATTCCCGTCTATAGTTCACTTTCAATACTCGCCGAAAGCTTATTAAAACGGTATTATACAAAGGAGGGAATATGAAACGCATATTGTCAGGGATTACGCCGAGCGGGGACGGAAGTCTCCATATTGGGAACTATTTGGGAGCAGTGAGCCAATTCAAAAAGCTGTCAGAAGAGTATGACTGCTTTCTTTTCGTGGCTGATTTGCATGCGTTAACGACTATTCAGGATAAAACGCGGCTGCAGCAAAATACTGAAACGCTGATTCTGAATGAATTGGCTCTTCTTGGCGATTTAAAAAATATTACGTTTTTCCGTCAGTCGGATGTGACAGAGCACACCGAACTGCAGTCAATTCTTAACAACATAACTCCACTGGGGCTTCTGAAACGTGCGCATGCATACAAGGATAAACTCGCCAAAGACGTGATGGAAGATGACATCAACGTCGGGTTGTTTAGTTATCCTATGCTCATGGCGGCGGATATACTTCTCTATAAGCCTGATTTGGTGCCGGTAGGGAAGGACCAGAAGCAGCATATTGAAATTGCCCGCGACGTCGCCGAGCGGTTTAACAAAATATATAAGAAACAGGTATTCAAAATTCCCGATCCATATATCCCCGAAGAAGTGGCGACAATTATGGGGACCGACGGGAAACGGAAGATGAGTAAATCTCTGGGAAACATCATCAGTATTTTTGATCAAGAGGAAATTATTAAGAAACAAGTGAACAGTGCATACACCGATCCCACCCGAAAACACGCGACCGACCCCGGACACATAGAAGGGAATATGGTTTTCACATACCTCGATTTTTTTGGGGAATCAGAGAAAACAAACCAATTGAAAGAGAGCTATACGAAAGGCCAGGTATCTGATATTGAGGTAAAAAATTATTTATTCGAATCTTTGATGAAAACGTTCAAAAAATCCCGCGCACGATACGAAGATTTGAAAAATCATCCGGAAAAAGTCAAAAAGATTTTGGAGGAGGGGGCGGCAAAAGCACAAGCGGTTGCGGGTAAAACAATGGACGAGGTACGAGAAGCAATCGGACTGGTAAATCAGTATTCATTCAATACAAAGCTGAGCTTTAAAAAATCTGAAAGCTCAGCTTTGAATTCGATAACCATTGATGAGTTTGCGCGCGTTGAAATGCGCGTTGGTAAAGTGGTGGAAGCGGAAAATAAAGAAGGCAGCGACAAGCTTATCCGGCTTGTTGTCGATTTCGGAGAGAAAGGGACGCGCGTTATCTTTACCGGTGTGCGCGCGTTCGGATACACGCCGGACTATTTCGCCGGAAAACAGTTTTTCTTTATCACCAACCTCGCGCCGCGCAAGATGATGGATGAAGAATCACAAGGGATGATTATGGCGGTCGACAGCCCTGACGGAAAGCCTCTCTTTTTGTCCGCCGACGGCATGCCGCCAGGCGCGAAAATCCGATAAACGTGGTATACTTGCCGGGTACCTATGCCTGAAAAAACGCCTTCGAAAACCATAAAAAAGAACGGGAACGGCAAGAAATCCAAAATCTGGATGTTCCAGTTTCATCTGAACCTCAAAAATGTCTTCATCGGGTTGTTTGTTGTGTTTATTCTTTTATCCTTCCTGGGCAGTATGAGTGGGCAAAACCCCAATTTGCCGGAAAACCCTCTTTCTTCCGTGATTAGCGATGTGAAAGCAGGTACCGTGAACAGTATTGACGTAGAGGAGACCAAGTTGACGGTGTCATATAAAAACGGCACGAAAGCCGTATCGCGCAAGGAAACGCAGGATTCCCTGTATAAACTGCTCTTTGATGCAGGAGTTGATCCTAAAAATGTAGCTATTACCGTCCGCGATCAAAGCGCGAGTCAGATGTGGATCAATATTATTTCCAATGTTTTACCTCTTGTTCTGACCGTATTGTTTTTCCTTTTCCTCTTTCGCCAGGCCCGAGGGGCGCAGGATAACCTTTTTAGCTTCGGCCAGAGCAAAGCCCGGATTTGGAATAAAGATTTGCCTAAAGTGACGTTTGCGGATGTGGCAGGCGTGGATGAGGCGAAAAAGGAACTCGAGGAAGTTGTCGATTTTTTGAAAAATCCCACAAAATATAAAGCACTCGGTGCCCGGACTCCGAAAGGGGTGCTCTTAGTCGGCCCCAGCGGAACAGGAAAAACACTTCTTGCCAAAGCTATGGCAGGAGAGGCGAAAACATCGTTTTACAGCATTGCCGGATCGGAATTTATGGAGATGCTGGTCGGCGTGGGCGCGGCGCGCGTCCGCGATTTATTTGCTCAGGCAAAGAAAACCGCACCGGCCATTATTTTTATCGATGAAATTGATGCCATCGGCCGCATGCGCAGTGTCGGCATCATGGGCGGGCATGACGAACGGGAACAGACTCTGAACCAAATATTGGTTGAAATGGACGGATTTGAACCCAATGTCGCGGTTCTTATTGTGGCTGCGACCAACCGCGGGGATTTACTGGACCCGGCGCTCCTGCGGCCCGGACGGTTTGACCGCAGGGTGGTGTTGGATATGCCGGATATCGAAGGACGGAAAGCCATTTTAAAAATTCATGCGCGCGGGAAACCGTTTACAGTTGCTGTGGACTGGGATAAAGTGGCCAAACGGACAGTCGGTTTTTCAGGGGCGGATTTGGAGAACATGCTCAATGAATCTGCGATCCAGGCGGCCCGCGGGAACAAAAAAGAAATCGACATGAGTGACCTTGAAGAAGCGGCAACGAAAGTAAAGCTCGGGCCGGAGAAAAAACGGCTGCAGAGTGAACTGGACCGGAAAATGACAGCCTATCACGAAGGCGGGCATGCGGTGGTTTCCTATTTTTCCAAATTCACGGACGCGGTACACAGGATCAGTATTGTTTCCCGCGGTATGGCGCTGGGGTATACATTGTCTCCGCCGGAGAAAGACCGCCTGCATGAAACAAAGTCCCGTCTTATTGATGAAATTGCCATGACCATGGGAGGCCGTGCGGCAGAGCAGTTGATTTTCAACGAAATGACGTCCGGCGCCGCCAATGATATAGATCAGGCAACGAGAATTGCCCGCTATATGGTGATGGAATTCGGCATGTCGGACCTCGGTCCCATCAACTTCGGCCCGCAGATGGACGTAACGGAGTGGGGGAAGAGCCTCACCGAAGCCCAGCAAATTTCACCGGATATGCTTGGTAAAATAGACGTTGAAGTCCAAAAATTTGTCAACACAGGATATAAAGAAGCAGTGGACATACTTAAGAAACACAAGAAACAATTGGACCTCATCGCCGCGGAACTTATCAAAAAAGAAACGGTTGAAGGCGAAGAATTTGAAGCAATGATGGGTGGCCCCAAGAAGAAGGTAGAATGAACCGACTGGTTTTAATTGATGGAAACGCAATTCTTCACCGTGCGTATCATGCGATTCCACCCTTAACGGCTCCCGACGGATCGGTCGTGAATGCCGTCTACGGGTTCGGGACCATGCTTCTTCGCCTCATCGGGGACCTGAAACCCACACATGTTGCCGTTGCCTTTGACCGGCCCAAGCCCACATTCCGGAAAAAATTATTTGAGGGATATCAGGCCAAACGTCCAAAGATGGACGATGAGTTAGTAGATCAAATCCCCAAAGTGCATGCGCTGGTATCGGGTTTCGGCATACCGATTTTTGAACAAGACGGATTCGAGGCGGACGATGTCATTGGTACCTTAGCTACACAATCCAAAGACCAGGTGATTATTGTCACAGGAGATAGAGACTTGCTTCAGTTAGTGGATGATGATCACATTCTTGTGTATATGCCCACCAAAGGGTTATCGCAGGCGAAATTATACGATGAAAAAGCGGTTCTAGAACGGATGGGGGTAGCACCTGATAAAATTCCGGATTTTAAAGCACTTGCCGGCGACCCGTCGGATAATTATCCCGGGGTCGCGGGCATAGGGCCAAAGACCGCGGTAGCCCTCCTGATAAAATATAAAACCCTTGAGGCTATTTTACAGACAAAAGAATTGACGGCAGAGGAGAAAAAGAGTGCACGCATGTGTCATGATTTGTCGACAATCCGCACCAACGTGCCACTGGAAGGCTCTCTCGTGCCCCTGGGAAGTCTGAACCGGCCTGAAGCCGTGAGAGAGCTTACTACGTTCGGCTTCCGGTCTCTTTTGAAGAGGATTACCGGAGAAGAAGTGAAAAGTGAAAAGGTACAAGTGCAAAGTGAACAATCAAAACAACAAGAATTATTTTAAATATGGTACCGGAATTTTTTAAATATAATAGCGTTCTATCAATACCATTGTTTGGTTTAATTGCATTATTCTTGATTCGAAGAGCGCCGAATTTTTCTTTCACAAAACATACCGTATCTAAATCAGTTTTGTTTCTCGAACGCTCGACTCACGCGGTGATGTTTCGATTAAATTTTTTGATCAAAGGCCTTCTCGATCTCGGTTTTGTTTTGTTTCTCATTCAGTTTTTCAAAATGTCGTACAGTTCACCGGCAGCATGGTCGTTGATCGTATCCGCAGTTCTTTTCGGATCACTCGCGTATTTTACTGAAGGAAGACACACGGTCATGCATAGAATTGTTGTATATAGCAGCGGTGTTTTGTGGGCGTTGGGTCAATTATACGTTGCGCAATTAACCCGTAATTTATTTTTTATACAGTTTACAAATGTTGCAGTCGTTGTCCCTATCATTTTGGCATTCGGCTACATGTTTGCGAAAAAAACGAATGTTTTCGTTCAAATTTTGTGTATGACAATATGGTACATTTGGCTAGTATTGTTAGTTTTTAGATTTTTATGAAAATTGCACGAATATGGCGGTAGAAGTTGATCAAAGTGGCAGAGTAGAGGATTTGAGTACAGGAACGGCGGTGGCTTTCGCAAATAGTCAAAGTGGAGCGGTATTTGTGAATGCCGGAGCAAAAAGAAAGGTGATTATTTATCTTCGGAGACATAGTTTGATTCCTGCAAAAGATATACCGGCAGTATTATTTGGTGTTTTAGTGTTTATTCTCATGAGGGAACATGATATTCCGGTATTAAGAATTGATGAGGAATATACGGGAAAGAATATAATTATTGAAGAAACACTTACAAAATTGTTTGTCCGCAGTGGTACAAAGAAAGTTCCGGATATTCGTTTTGTACGGATTGGAAAACGATCGCCCGCCCACTCTTTAGCTTGGGGAGTACACAGATCGAAAGGGAGGCTCCGTAAGGTTAGGAAAATTTCAGAGAAAGAGATTTTAAAGTATGTTTAATGGACAAAAAAGTCGGTC
The DNA here is from genome assembly GCA_963701185.1 of Candidatus Gottesmanbacteria bacterium. Taxonomy (GTDB): domain Bacteria; phylum Patescibacteriota; class Microgenomatia; order UBA10105; family UBA927; genus XYB1-FULL-47-11. The sequence goes on along the minus strand of OY969569.1, from coordinate 783,052 downwards.
TTATCGACATCACTCTCCGATTTTACGGCGAGGGGTCGCTTCGAGTCCGACTATGTAAATAGTATACCATGGTAGTATGAATTGTCAAATATGAAAATCGCACTGGTGCATGATCAGCTCAATGAATTCGGGGGAGCGGAGCGGGTACTTGTGGCCATGTCCGAACTTTGGCCGGGGGCGCCGATCTATACGGCGTACTGCAAAAAGGGATCGCCCGCGTGGGAGCGGTTGAAACATAAGGATATCCGGACATCATGGATGCAGTATCTGTATCCATTGGCCAGCCCCTTACGGTTTCTGGCGCCGGCGATTTGGAATTCCTTTGACCTTTCCGGGTATGATGTGGTTCTTGGTTCCTCCAGTTGGTACGTGACGAAAGGATTTAAAAAGAAGGGACACGCGATCGAAATTTGTTACTGCCATACGCCGCCACGGTGGCTCTACGGTTATCCGACAAGCGTAAATTGGCAAAAGTATCCAATTGTCCGCGCGTATGCGACGGTCGTTGGATTTTTCCTGCGACAGTATGATTATAACGCCGCCCAACGGGTCGATTATTTTATTGCTAATTCCGAAGAGACAAAGCGTCGTATTCAAAAGTTTTACCGCCGTGATTCGACCGTAATCTATCCACCGATTGATCTTCCGAAAGTGCTGAATGTGAAAAAAGAAAATTATTATCTTTTTGTTTCGCGCCCGGTCGGAAGCAAAGGTCTTGATCTTGCTCTCGCAGCGGCAAAAAAATTAGGATTTTATCTGAAAATCGTAGGGGCAAACGGAAGCAGCAATAAAAACATCGAGTTTCTTGGGTATGTTTCGGATACCGAACTTGCGAGGCTCTACACCGGCGCGAAGGCGTTTTTGGCCTTAGCAACCGACGAGGATTTCGGCATGACCCCAGTTGAGGCGATGGCAGCAGGGACACCGGTTATCGCGTATGCGGGAGGCGGGTACAAAGAATCTGTCATTGACGGAAAAACCGGAATCTTATTTACCGGTGATCTTGCATCTGCGATCCGGAAATTTGAAACGATGACATTTCGTGCCGAAGATTGTATTGCCCAGGCCAAAAAATTCAGCAAGGAACGGTTTAAAAAGGAGCTTAAATCCTTCGTCAACGCGCACGTTTTAGCTTGATTTGACAAGTAATTTATTCAGGAGTATAGTTATTTCCCCTTATGCTAAACAAGTTTGAAATTGGTCAAAAAATTAAGATTCAAAAAGGAACAGAGCTCAACCACGGACTGAACGAAGATGCTGATTCCATTGTATTACCTAAGACTATCAGCGCGGTTGTTGTCAGCCTTACTCAATTAAAAAACGGAGGGTTGGAAATAGAAGTGCCCGGACATGAAGATCTATCTCCTTTGTTTTGGCACCAGCCGGAAGACAAGAACCCCCTTTTGACGTATAGGGAGAACAATAAAGCGGTCCGAGAAGAACTGACGAATATTATCTCGGCCGTGCCTGGAACACCCACAGTTTCCCGTCTGGACGGATCATGAGCTCCACGTCCTGATAGGTTTTAAATAGCTCCTCTATCTGGCTAACCGTACGGACAACGTTGTGGATCATGTCGTCTGTTATGTGTTGTTTGGGAGATCCCACGGGAGTAAGTGAACTGTGCTTATTTTTCCTGTCGTATGTGATACGGATGAAATCTTTTGCCGTTCCGGAAACGATTGATTCCGGCGATCCCTCTACGGTTTCTATGGTGATGGAGTCGGGGTAGGTAAAAACAACGGCACCAAGTGTTCCCGGAAGGTCAGGAATATATTCATGGATGCCGACGCCGACGGCGATATCCGAAGGAAGCTGTCCGGCTTTGAGGATATCGATAACGCTTGCGGCGGAGAAATAACTAGCAATAGTTTCCCGTATCATGCCGGGGACATGTTCCGGCTTTACATCACTGGAAGATTTATAGAGTCCCGCGCGGGATATGCCTGCACCGTCTTCACTGCCGGACGAACGGATCATGTACGTCGGGAAGTTATATATGTTGGTCGCCTTGCGGATTCGTTCTTCCAGAGATATCGGAAGCGGAGTTGCAAGAATTTTTTTCTGTATTTTGTCGGTAATTGTACGGATGTATGTCATGTTGTCCGGATCAGCGGCATCCAACAGCGCGATATGCCGATTTATACTAAGGTCATGGAGATAGCGCTTGATGGCTTGCGAGCTTATGGCAAATCCGTCAGGCACCGGTATGCCCTGTTCTTTCATCATGGAAAGACGTCCCACTTTATTTCCCGCTTCCCCAGCAGATAACCGTTGGACATCCGCGAGGGGAATAATGGCATCAAAATAGGGATCGACCGGTTCAACAACAGGTTTTCCCTCGTTATTTTTGTACACAGTCACCGCTATCCCGTCCGGGAATTTTTTGTCGCCGACCATAACAATACTGTGGCCTGATTCAGCAATAACTTTGACGGCATGTGCGGTCGTAATGTTTCCGGAGCACAGCGCCACGAGCCGCGTGATTTGCGGAGCATGCGCCACCATGGTAAAAAGATCCGTTGTCCTGCGGCGGGAAGCTTCGGGAGGAAAATAGACGATTGCGTCCGGGCCGTTCATCCGTCCAATATCGCTTTCGTCAGCGACACGGATGACCGGGCCGGTTATTGATGCGCCGGACGGAAACCGAAAGAGTTCCGTTTCATCATCAGGCTCCCATGGGGCTATTTCCCGGATATATACGCCGTCGTGTTGGATCATAAACTCAATGCGGGCGAATGGCCGTTTGGCAAATACCTTTTCCGCTTCCCGGGCGACGGCAAGAATTTCATGATCAGTGAGCGCCTGTTCGGACTGAAATCTTCGGGGAATCGGAAAGTGTTCATCATATGTACTGCCGGAAACCGGAACCGTTGTTTCGTTTTTCAGGGCAATATGCTTCTGTGTGACGGATATCCGGTCAGGATCGATCAGGTAGATATCAGCCGGATAACTTTTTACCGATTCATCTGCACCGAACGCCGCATGAATTTCCATTTGGTGTTTGCGTCCGGGTTCCGGATGGGGGACGACCAGGCCGCCGGCCCACGGGAGTTTTTCGTTGGTTCGAAGGCGTATATTTCCGTACATCGGCCGTGGGTCCGTTGCACTCAAAAACGGATGGAAAATAAGGGCGATATCCGCATTTTTATCGGAATGATAGTTATGGGTAACGACGAAACGGTAAAATTTTTCTACTTCCCGAATATATTCCTTTTTATCATAGATGCCGGCAGTTCTGGGACCGTTCGGATTATCAATACCGGGAACATAAAATGCGCGCCCCACATACGCCCCGCGGGTCGGATTATGGAGCCGGATGGTATCGAAAGCGTTTCCGATAGCGTTCTGAATATCAGGTGTGAGTCGTTCATGGGAAAGATATTGGGTAAATGCAGCATGTCCGAGTATGAACATAGGGTTGGGAGCACATAGTTTATATTTCAGAAGTTCTTTAAATCCGCGGATGCGTGACGCCGGACTTTCATACTGTTCGATCGGGACAATAAACGAACCCGTTTGAGGTTCCGGTTCATATTCATTACTGTGGCGGCTGCCTGTCATAAAATAGTGTCATATTATAGCATTTTTTATAGAAAAATCCTCTTGCAATGCCCCAAACCCTATGATAGGATGAATCCTATTCTGCCAACGAGGGATCATTTATGGCGTTTTTAGCGAGACAAGAGTCTGAAACCAATCATCATTTAAGAAAAGAGGCAGAAAACATACTTCATTCCACCGAGAGGCTTGATCGTCATTTGGATCCCCAGCTGTTACCTATAGCCGGACCACGGTCAGCTGTTTTGACGGAACAAGGGGAAACAAAAACGGTAATTTTCAGTGAAGTATTGAATCCCGTCTACAGACCGGTTGTCATTATTGATTTAGATAATACCGTGTGGCCGCATACAGATGATTTGCTTAAGGCGATTTCCCATGTAACAGGGGTTACAGCTACGAATGCTGATTTACAGGCATGCGGTCATTCGCGCAGAATCCCGCAATGGCAGACAGCGGAAATTGACGAAGTACAGAACATCATTCAGGCCAATCATCATCCTGATGTCAATCCATTTGTAAACCGGGCGGAGCAACGGGCAGTGGAAACAGTTCACGCGCTCCACTCCATGGGGCATCTGTACACATATCTGACCGGACGGATGTCGGAAATGTTTGCTATTACCAAGCGGGTCATAGAGTGGAATGGACTGCCTGTTGATCCGATGACTGTCCTTGTGGATGCACGGACACATGCGGAGCCGAAAACAGGCTACTTATATTGCAGTCCCGTAGAGCCGACACTGGTGAATGAATATAAACATACAGTTGTAACTTCCTGGTTGGGGAATTTGCGGTCCGCCGGATGGCTTGGCCGCATGATTATTGTGGACGATACGCCGAAAGCATTTAAAACCGAAATTGAGAGCGGCGCGGTGGCATCCATTGTTCTGGATGGACCGTTGAACCATAATTATTTTCCGTTCAAAAATGAAATCCGTGTAGGCAGTTGGGATAACATATCGGAATTATTGGCACACTATCACGAACTAGCGCTCCGTGAGGATCCGTCGTCTGTACGTATATTTGATTGCGGTCCGCAGCTTCCGGATATGCAGCTTGTTGTACGAAAAGACGTAGCCGGGCTTGGATTCTTTACACTCGACCGGTTGCCGCGTGAGGCATATGAGTTTATACCGAAGATAACTGTACCGGACTGTAGCTAAAAGGGACAATAATGTCCGCGAATTTTTTCATCGGCTCGACATACGTCTGATGATTTTTTTCAACGGTGACGGACCAGGAAAGCGTTTGGATATCTGATCTGCCCTTTTTTTCGTCCCGGATCATGCGCCGAGCCACACGCAGTTCCGTGGGGACATCGATATAAATTTTCAGATCCGCCAGTTCGCGAAGAGGGGAATAGAAAGCAAATATGCCCTCAATGACGAGAAACTTCGCATCCGTGGGTACTTGAATCCGCTGCGTTCCGGTGCGCTCGCTTATTTTCATGTCGTATTTCGGAATGGTGACGGATTTTCCGGAAACAAGGCCGCGCACTGCGCGCGCGCAATCCGCTATATCTACCGCATCCGGTGCGTCAAAATCATAGGATCCGTCGGGCTGTGGTTTCATCTGGGATTTACCGAAGTAAAAATGGTCCATCTCCAGGATAAAGGCGCTGCGGAAAAGATGTGCGAACACGGATTTACCCGAGCATGACCCGCCGGAAATGAGAATAATCGAAGGATGTTTCATAGCATAGATTGTATCACGGGCTGTCGAATGTTGTATCAAAAAAATTCCTGAAAGATTGAAGAAGCCGCTGTGCATTAAATAATATTCATTATTACCGGAAAACATATGGTCTGCATCGGCAAAACGTTCAAAGGATGCGTAACAGGCTGATCGCAAAACATGAAAAATCTCCTCGGCGTCTTCTAAGGAAACAACAGTATCCCGAATTCCCTGCATAATTTTAATTGCGTTCGGATAGTCGGTTATCCGCTTGAGGATCCATTTTTTATTCGGATAACCGTTTAGTGTTGGGAGATATGGCCGTTTTGTCGAAATAGCAGAGCCCATAAGACAGAGTTTTGTTATGGCGGGAATTTCGTGGCTAAGTATCATGGCAATGGTGCCGCCAACCGAAAACCCCAGAATATATATGTTCTGGCTGTAAGGATTTTTGAATATATTTATAGATTTTTCGGACGTCATCAAGCTCCATGGAAAATGTTTTTCCGTCGAACAGTTTCTTCCAATATAGTTCTTTTTTCTGCCAATACAGCGGATCCGCGGGGGATATAAGCGGCGCAGGTATAGATTGTCTGCTTGTTTCATATGTTATGACGGTCGGATGTGAAGCAAGATGAAGCCGGAGCCAAAGGAGAATTTTAGTATACCTGCTTTTATCTCCGCCGAGAAACTCAAATGCCCCAGGGTGGAGAACAAGAACAGTTTTGGAGAGGTCGGTAGTTTTAGAAATGCGGATTTTTATAGGAAGCCCCTGATAACGGCTGGGAATCAAAATTTCAGAAAATGCGGTGTGTGTCATATGCCCACGTTTATTATTACCAGGCCGCCGATCACCATCGCGATACCGGTCAATTGCCTCCGGTTAAGCCGTTCCCGCAAGAGAACCAATGCCAACAGTACTGTGATGACGGGGTTGGCATTCGTTGTTATGGCGGTTGTGCTGCTTTGGGCAGATCTCATACCCAAGCTATAAAAATAAAATGCGGCGGCCGACGGGATAGAGCAAGCGGCGAGATACACGAGGTTATTTTGTGTTGGTTTCCATGTGACGGAGGATTTTTTCCATCCCGCATATGCCAGTTCAAAAAGGATACTGATCGATAAGAACAGAATATTAAACAGCATCCATGATGTTCCGGTGATGGTTCGGCCGAAAAAATAAAATGCTCCGATCCACGCAGCGAGCGCGATCAAGGCATACGGTATGCCCGGATCCGAAAAATTTATTTTCTTATTCACGCGTTTTACCGACGCGACAAAGACACCAACGGTCACAAGAAACATGCCGATATATTGGGAAGAGGAAACCGGCGATTGACTGGCGGCGATGCCAATAATTGCGATACCCATCGGCCATGAAGCGGCAATCGGGGACAGGAGAGCAATTTTTCCGACTTCAAGGCCTTTGTAAAAAGCCAAACCCGCGACAGACAGAAGTCCGCCGGCCAGAAGGAGAAGTCCCAGCGTATCACTCCGGGGGGCCATAACAGGGAGACGGGAAGCCAGCATGATAGACAGAAGACAAACAACAACACCCGTCGTACCCGCAACCAATGCGGGTAGAAATCCGATGGATTTAGCAAGGCGCCCGGAAAAAAAGTTGCTGATGCCCCAGCCAAGCATGGCGATAAGACCGTACATCATATAGTCGTACTATTATGTTAGCAGTTCCAGGCCCCGGGCGGTGTATGTGTTAAGTTTGTTGAAATCAAACGGGAGGCCTTGTTTTGTATCCTGCAGGGTGCCGATGGCCGTTGCCACAAGAAGCCGGCGTTGTTGGGAGGTGATATGTGGGGTGAATACCGCTTCCGCAAATGCCTGGAATGCGTACGGAAGGCCCATGAAACGGTAAATTTCGGTATCGCCGCTCACCGCCTGATAGGTGTCCATGGCGTTTTGGGCAACACGGGTAAAGATGTCGTTCATATGGCCGAAGCGGACAAGATCCTGCATGAGGAATTCTCCGACCATCCACCCCGCGTCGATGCCCGGCTCGCCCCAATTGAGCCGGCCGTCGGTGACAATAATAACGTCGTTTTTATCAAAATATAAATTATTTACCCAATAATCTCCGTGAATTTGCCGTACACGTTCCGGGTGCGTGCCGATGGCATAGCGGGCGAGTTCGCTGTCCGCCAAAAGCCGGACAAAATCCTTGTGCTTCATCCAGTCAATGTTTTCAAAATCCACCATGTCCAGATCACCGACACCGGCCATCAGCTCGTCATTGTGAATGACGGCCCGTGTGGAGCGTTTATACAAAGATTTTGCGGCGTCTGCCGGCCCTTCGAACGCTGTCTTGTGGATTTCCGCCATGGTCGCACCAATGATACGGGCTTTGGGTTCAATTGAGGAGGCCAACTCATATGCTTCTTCGCGGGTTGACGTTGGTTTGCGCAGATTTTCACAAAAGCTTTTTGCTCCTGTTGGAAAAAATTCGCTCAGCGTTACGACTTCTTTCAGATGAGAAAGATCGACAATAGTGTTTTCCTCTGTTATGCCTAAAATATTCAGGGTTTTAATCGAAGAAGGGAGATCGCGGGAGGCTTCAATCATGGTTTTTATTCTGTCTCCGGGTAGGTCATGGCCGAATTCCGTAGGGCGTATAAATCGTAAGAAAAGGAGGCCGCCGTCCCGGAAAAGAAGCCTGAATCCTGTCGCGTGGTATCCCTCTCCGACATGATCTATGGACTCGACAGGAATACCCAGATTGTTGAAGTGCCGGGCTACGGATTCACGGATGTCTGTTTCTTTGCTCATAGTGGAATCTTATGTGAAAAAAATAATCTCCGTGCTTTGGGTGAGACTGCCTTTTTTTGAAAACTGCAATCCGAGAATGCTGCACGGCGGGGGGTAGTGCGGACCCCGGGAGAGTGAAAATTCCAATGTGTTCCAGAAGAGCTTCATTTTCAGAAAAATAATGATATCCCCGTGCGTGACGACAACGCACGTTTTACCCGGATGTGTACGGAGTATGTCCCTGATGGTTTTTGAGGCACGGTTATAGATGTCTGACATGGACTCGGCGCCCCGTTTTGCATATTTCGGCGTAAAAAAATTAAATTTGTCTTTTTCCAGTGCGGTAAGAGGTTCACCATCGCGCGTGGTGGCAATTTCCGTGAGGCCGTTATGAGTATACAGGGGGACAGATGTACCTGTCTGGCGGCGGATACTATCCGCGGTTTCCCGGCAGCGTTCCATGGGGCTGGTATAGATAACGTCAATATGCCGGTTTTTTAAAAAAAGCCCTGCTTTTTTTGCCTGGGCTTTGCCGTGTGTACTCAGATGAAAACCGGGAGTGCGTCCCGGAAGGACATGGCGCGGATTATGGACTTCTCCGTGTCGTACCAAGTATAAAGTCGTTTCCATAGAGAGGCTGCATTAATCTTCCGCTCGATTATGGAGGTGGCCTCCGGGTTGATAAGCAGCAACCGCTGCTGCCGCTTGTAGAGCAACAGCCAGATCAGCCCCCTTTTTTACGGCATCTTTGGTAAGCGTGTTGACCGTTGTTTCAATTCTTGGTGCTGTTGTTGGTTTTTGTAATGTTTCTGATTTTTGACCTGCCATAGTTTTTCTCCTAAAGTGGACAAACTATATCATATTTGCCCTTCGTTGACAAATAAACAGGCTTCCCGTAAGATTACACATATTGTATGGTGGATACACATAACACCTTTGTCCTTTCCCTCGGCGGATCGCTTGTTGTCCCAAGCGGCGGCATTGATACGGAATTTCTTACCCGTTTTAATACATTTATCCGTAAACAGATTTCCGAGAAAAAACGGAAATTTTTTATTGTCGTGGGTGGAGGAGCGACAACGCGGCAATATCAAAAAGCAGCAAGCACCGTCCGTGGTCAAAAAATTACTGATTTGGATCTGGACTGGATAGGCCTCCACGCTACGCGTCTGAACGCCCAGTTACTCCGGACAATTTTTGTGGATATCGCGGATCCGCGGGTTATCAAGCACTACGAAATTATTCTGAAAATTGAAAAGCCGGTAGCAATTGCGGCCGGTTGGAAGCCGGGGTGGAGTACAGATTATTGCGCAATCACGCTTTGTGCAGATTATGGTATGAAATATATTATTAATTTAACAAATATAGATCAGGTGTATGATAAAGACCCCAATAAGTTTCCGGACGCGAAACCCATGGTCGATCTCACCTGGAAAGAATATTTCCCCATTGTGGGCGACAAATGGATTCCCGGCCTGAACATGCCGTTTGACCCGATTGCCTCAAGACTTGCTCAGAAGTTAGGTGTTACCGTTAAACTGTTAAACGGTAAAAATCTTGATAATCTGGCAAAAGCTTTGGACAATAAGGAATTCCACGGTACCACGATCGCATGACGCTGTCGGATCTTACTCTTACCCATTTCCGCAGTTACACGAAACGGTCGTTTGCCTTTTCTCCAGACACGACGCTTATCATCGGGCCCAATACGGCGGGTAAAACGAATATCCTCGAGGCTATTATGTTGCTCTCTATGGGGAAAAGTTTCCGTGCCGATGCTGATGCAGAAATGGTGCAGTGGAAGGCTGAATTCGGGCGGGTGAAGGGGACAGGAGGCGATACGACCGTAGAAGTAGTGCTGACACCGACAAAAAAATTTCTCGTGAACGGAATACCCCGGAGACAAATAGATTTTGTCGGAAATCTGCGGGCCGTCCTGTTTTGGCCGGAACATCTGGAGCTTGTCACCGACAGCCCGTCTCTCCGGCGTAAATACTTAGACAGTGTCCTCATACAGGTTGACCGGGAATACCGGAGGAACCTTTTGTCGTACGAGCGGGGACTGCGGCAGCGGAATAGATTACTCGATTTGATTAACGAGGGCAAGGCACACCGCCATCAACTGCAATTTTGGGACCAGTTGCTTATTAAGGCGGGTGGATATTTGACGGATAAACGGGCCGCGTTGATTGATTTTATCAACGGATATCATGTGTCAGGCATCATATATCATGTGGCATATGATAAAAGCGTTATTTCGGAATCACGGCTGGCACAATATAAGGATGAAGAAGTTGCAGCCGGTTCCACGCTCGTGGGGCCGCACCGCGATGATTTTCTCGTCACGAAAAATGATCTGGATTTAAGTAAATACGGAAGTCGCGGAGAACAACGCTTAGCGATTTTATGGCTGAAATTGGCTGAGCTTTCCTACATAGAGAAGGAAGCAGAAGAACGGCCGCTTCTTATCCTGGACGATATATTTTCAGAATTGGATGTCCCGCATCGCGAATTAGTACTTAACCTGTTAGACAAACAGCAGACGATCGTAAGTTCCGCAGAGGAGGAAGTGGTCGCGCTATTCAAAAAACAGGGGATAAAAGTTGATACAATACGGCTATGAATCCTGTGACGATTGATGATGTCAAAAAACTGATACTTCCGGCGCGGGGGAGCCACAAAGGGCAAAACGGCAGGTTATTAGTTATCGGCGGATCAAAATTGTTTCACGCAGCGAGCTTATGGAGTCTCACTGTGGCCTCGCGGATTGTGGATCTTGTCCATTATTCTTCGGTGCCGGAGAACAATGAATTGGTCAAACATGAGTTTCGAAATGGTATTGTCGTCCCCCGGGGGGATATTAATGCATATATTGAAGAAGATGACGTTATCCTGATAGGTCCGGGGATGACGAGAGATGACGAAACGAAAACACTTACAAACACACTTCTTGCAAAATATCCAAAGAAACAGTGGGTGATTGATGCCGGAAGTCTGCAGATGATGGATAAAGCACTGATTCCGCCTCATGCTATATTGACACCTCATCATCAAGAATATGCTCATCTATTCGGAAATCTTGATGTTGCAGAAGCTGCAAAAAAATATCAGTGTATCGTTTTATTGAAAGGGGAGAAGGACGTGGCCTGCGATGCAAACGGGAATTGCCGTGTGATAAAGGGCGGTAATCCCGGCATGACCAAAGGCGGTACCGGGGATGTATTGGCCGGCCTTATTGCCGCTTTGGCCTGCACCAACGACCCATTTTTGGCGACGATTGCCGGGAGTTTTATCAATAAAAAAGCAGGAGATGCGCTCTACAAAAAAGTTGGCTCATACTTTAACGCCACGGATTTAGCCACCCAAATCCCGCTAACCATGAAGGAATTGCTTCTTACTTCGTAAACTGGAGCGTTGCAAGCATGGTATTGCATGTATTCAGGTAATCTTGAGTCCAGTTGTGGACACACTCGAAAACGTAAACCTTACCGTTATATTCGAAAAATACATTAGTCTGATAGCGTTCCTGTGTTAGTTGGGTTTTGGCTGGCGGATCCGTACGATATGCAGGAATACTGCCGTCAACAGTGAAATTTTTAGGCTGAGTCTGTGCATTGCCGGTATTATCCCAACTGGATTTAATGTCCAATTGAATCGGGACGATCGTCGGAGATGATTTTTTCCAGAATTTAATCAACGACGTCGAATCTTCTGGAAAATCAGTAATACTGGATCGCCAGTCATCCGGTGTATACATCATCAAACCATGCGTATTGAATGTATGCCGTATCCAGTTTGGAGGCACAGTCGGCGTCGGCGATGCCGCAGAGGACTGCCCGATAAATGTAAACGTGGAGAGGATTTGATCAAAGAGTTTTTCAGAATTTTTAAGTGTATTAGGATCCCATGACGATAGGGAGATAGTATAAAGTTTATTATTTTTTGAAACCCACGCTAAATAGTCATAAATTCTCACGTCCCCAGCAACTACGGCAAAATTACTCACGATTTTGTAACCGCTAACCCCTCCTATAATTACAGGATTTTTTGGAGTCTCAGGTGACAAATCTACAGGAGTTTCATCGTTCACGTCCAGCCATACATCTGTCTTTTCTAAAAATTTAGGTCCATTTCCTCCTTGCCCTTTAGATGGGGCCAAATAAACGCCAGTGCTGGATTCTTCTTGGAATTTAAAATAATCAACCGGATATTTAAAAGAAAAGCCAAGATTATTATTGGTATACGTTTTCCAATCCGCCGTCGGGTTGGGCGTAGGGGTTGGAATAGGGAAGGGCGTAGGGGTTGGGGTGGCGCTAAGATACGGGATGCGGAGGCCGGAGAGAAGGGTTGTTTTGGGAATGCCCAGACCGATGAGGATGCCCAGGAGAAAGATAAAAATATTGATAAAAATATTTACGTTATTTTTGGGTTGTTGAGAGGGTATCGGTTGGACAGTGGGAGGATCCATGATTCAAGTATATTGATTTACCAAAAGGAAAACAATGAGTTATCGTACGGAAGGCAGATTCCCGCCTTCGCGGGAATGACAATTAATCAACCCAGCGGCCTGCGGCTTTTTTGACGCGCTGCCAGAAGGCGTTCTGGCGGCAGAGACGTGATATGTCCCCTTTGTTTTTCAGCAATAATTTAATGCTTTCCTCAAGCCACAGATTGCCCTGGGAGCCTTTAAACAAAAGCAGGCTTCGATGCGGGATGTGCATCAATGCGTCATTGAGTTCAAGAACGGAAGGAAACCATTTGGCCTGCGGGAATTTGGGTAAAATAAACCGTTTTGTGAGTGGACCGACCAAATACAGTGTATCGGGAATGTCGTCGAGAGCACGGGCTACTGCTTCGTGCTCGATTTGCGATTCATTGCCCAGCTCAAGCATGTCCGCCAAAACGACAATCGTATGACGGCGGCTTTGCCGTTTTAGTGTTGCGGTGAGTTCTAAAAACGAGAGAACGGATTGTTTGGATGCGTTGTAGGATGAGTCGATGATGATTGAATGGTTGATGCCGTCAAACAGGCTTTCGCGCCCCTTGGGCGGAGTGAAATTCTTTTCAAGATTTTTCCGGATAGTATCGACAGGAATATTGAGTTTGTAAGCGGAAAGTATGGCCGGCGCAAACACGTATGCAAGGTCTTTGGGGAATGCATACTTTTTGAATTGAAGGGTAATGAGCGCGTCTCCGAGCGCGTATGAGAATGTTGTTTTATTGATGTCTACCGTATACCCGGTTATCCTCAACGCCGATGATTTTTTGGTCCCGAATGTGAGAGCACGGGGAATTTCTTTCGTCAGATACGGATTGTCGCCGTTTACTATACTGAGTTTGCAGTTTGCGAGCATTTTGGCATCTTCTTTTGTGATCGCTTCAGTAAGAAGTTTCAGGCGCTCGGTGTCGGAGATGACCATATTGGGGCCAAAAATCTTTTCAAACTGCATCGTATGGGCGGCGGATTCCTCCGTGATAATCCCGATATCCGGTTTGACGATGGTGAGTAAGTACCCCATGTTTTTCGGCGGATACGGGTCATCAATACCCATTTCGACGATGACATAACGCATGCGTTTTAAAAACCCGATGCGCAATGGTGCTGTCAGCATCATCCGTGCCCAATCGGCGGGGGAATAGTCGTGGGGAAAGAGCCCGACGAGACCTAAAGGAACTCCGGTTTCCGAATTTCCCGAAACCATATGGGTGGGGGCAACATCCTTCAGGATGGCAAAGAGTGCCTCGCGGGTGCTGGTTTTTCCGACGGACCCGGCTATTCCGATAATGGTTGCGCGGGTTTGGGAGAGCGCAATACGCGCGATTGTCCGCAGATACCGGAGGACAAATGGGACAAGGAGTGCCTTCATGCGTTTCATGACTTACTATCCAGCTTATCAATAAGTCTGGTCAATTGGTAGGTAACAGTGACGGCTACTACGGTGACAATGACTGCATAGATGAAAAGCGACAGGAGCCCGCTGCCGGAAGGCAGGAATGGTTTTATCCGGGTTGCGACGAATTCCTGTATGACGTTATTCCAGGCAAGTGCCGCGACTAATCCGAAGCCGCTGGCGGTAAGCGTGAGCATTTGTTTGAGGATTAGCAGGTGCAAACGCTTTCGGGATTGATTTTCCTGTCTCATGCGGTTATTATACAGGAAATCTATACCCTACGGGTATACGCAGACTATGTACACTCCCAAGTTTACCATTACCAATAAAATTCTCAAATACATCGGGGTCGTTGAATCAGCCCGTGAGATTATTGAGAATGCGCCTCTCGTTCCCGCCTGGGAAGCAAAATTCCGCGAAGATGCTTTGGTGCGCACCGTCCACCACGGGACGCATATCGAGGGCAATGAGCTGAATATTGCCGAAGCGGAAAAAGTTTTGGCCGGTGCAAAAATCGTCGGCCGCGACCGGGATATACAGGAAGTACTCAATTACCGCAATGTCCTGCAGTTTATCGAACAGTACGACAATAATGAAATTTCGCCCGAGACCCTCAAACATATCCATTCCCTGACGGTGCACAGGATGCTTGCTGATGACGTGGTAGGGGAATATCGCAGAACCCAAGTGGTGGTAAAGAATTCTGCTACCGGAGAAATCACCTTCCGTCCGCCGCCGGCTGTCGAAATTCCGTTTCTTATTGATGCATTTCTGCGCTGGCTCAACGGGGTCGGGCCGGACGATATGCATGCGGTCCTCAAGGCGGGTATCGTCCATTATGAGCTCGTCCGTATTCATCCGTTTTTGGACGGAAACGGACGCGTAGCACGTGCCGCCGCAACACTCGCATTAGTGAAAGAAGGCTATGATATCAAGCGTTTTTTCTCGCTGGAGGAATATTATGACCGTGAGCCGCTCTCATACTACGAAGCGCTGCAGAGTGTCGCCAAACAGGAAGGGAATCTGACCAACTGGATCGAATACTTTACCGAAGGGTTGGCCATTGAACTCACGCGTATCAAAGAAAAGGTAAAGTCGCTTTCTACCGATTTGAAGATGAAAAAACAACTCGGCGGTCAGCAGCTGGCCCTCTCCGAACGGCAGATTAAGGTGGTGGAATTTATCCAGGAAAACGGATTTTTGCAGAACAAAGTGTTTTTTGAGCTGTTCCCCATGATTTCGGAAGATACCGTGCTTCGGGAAATCAAGGATCTCATCAAAAAAGGCATCCTGCGGAAAGAAGGCTCCACTAAAGGCGTCAAGTACGTCTTGACGACCGGAGGAGAGTAAGCGATGATAGAGAAGTATGGATCTTTCCGGATCGGGAGTCGTGTATGCCCTGATGATTATCCCGTCATTGATTGCGGCAGTTGTCATCCTTCAGGGGATAGAAAAAGTATCCAAACATGAGCCGGACGGCGGGGTCGCCATAGGATTTGGCCTTTTGTTTCTGGTGCTCATTGTTGCTGCCTACTTTCTGTACATCAAATGACATTCTCGTTCCTTGCCACGTATTTTCAGCGTCTTGAAGCGACGCCGTCTCGGAATAGCATGACGGAAATTCTTGCGGAGCTTTTCCGTGCCGCCAAACTTCAGGAAATCGGCGAAATCTGCTACCTTCTGCAGGGCCGCACGGTTCCTCTCTATGAAGCTATTGAATTCGGTGTTGCCGATAAGTTTATGATCCGCGCCATTGCCAAGGCGTACGATATTCCCGAGGACGCAGTACGAAAAGAGTTTAAAAGATTCGGCGATTTGGGGGCAGCGGCAGAAGCACTTCACAAAGGCAGCGGGGGTTTGAGTGTTTCGGACGTCTACAAGGCGCTCGATACTCTGGCGCGGGTGGGAGGAACGGGATCGCAGGAGAAAAAAATCGGATTACTGGCTGATTTACTTCGCGGTTCTGACGCAATCTCCGCACGATACATTGCCCGTATTCCTTTAGATAAACTACGACTGGGATTTTCGGACATGACGATTTTGGACGCGCTGTCGTGGATGATAGCCGGTGATAAATCGCTTCGCCCGCGGCTGGAAGCCGCCTACAACGTCCGCCCCGATATCGGGCTGTTGGCAACTGAAGTAAAAAAAGATGGAATGAGGGGACTGTCCCATATCCATGCGAAAGTCGGGGCGCCGATTCTGGCGTCTCTGTGTGCCCGCCTACCCAATGCCGACGATATGATCAAAAAAATGGGTGAAGTAGCCGTCGAGCCCAAGTACGACGGCGTGCGGGTACAAATCCATTTTAAGAGACAGGAAGTGAAATCATTTTCAAGAAATCTTGAAAATACAACAAATATGTTTCCGGAGTTGCAGGAGATTGGGAAGGAGTTGAATGCGGATGAGGTGATTTTAGACAGTGAAGCCGTGGGGTATGATGCCAAAAACGACAAACTTGTTCCGTTTCAGGAAACGTCAACGAGAAAACGGAAGCACGGAATTACGGAATCCGCCAAAAGCACGCCTTTAAAGTTTTTCGTCTTCGATATTCTCTACAAAAACGGGAAAGAATTACTGTCTCTTCCGCTTTCCGGCCGCCGAAAGATATTGGAAGAGACTCTTAGGAAAAATAATACCCTCATGCTTTCACCTGAAATTGTTACGCGCGAGGCCAACGAAATCCGCCGGTATCATGATGAACAACTGAAAAAAGGATTGGAGGGAGCGGTCGTCAAAAAATGGGACAGCATCTACGAGCCGGGCCGTGCAGGCTATCATTGGGTGAAATTTAAAGAGGAAGAGGGTAAGACCGGCAAGCTTACGGATACAATAGATGCTGTGATCATGGGGTATTACCGCGGAGAGGGGAAACGCTCGGGTTTCGGGATCGGAGCGTTTCTGGTGGGAGTGGTGCGCGGCGATTCCATTGTGACGGTCACCAAAATCGGAACCGGAGTGTCGGATGAACTCTGGAAAGAAATCCGCAAACGCCTCAATGATATTAAAGTTTCCTTGGCTCCGAAAGAATATAAAGACGTCAATAAAATGCTTGTCCCTGACGTGTGGGTGGCGCCGAAAATCGTGGTTGAACTGGCGGGCGATGACCTGACCCGTTCCCCGACGCACGGGGCGGGTATTGCCGTGCGGTTCCCGCGTCTCGTTCGTATCCGCGACGATAAATCTCCCGACCAGGCCACGACCGTCCGCGAGCTGGCTGCTATGTACAAGAATCAGGGAATTCGCGTATAATACGGGCCATATGGCCATTCGCTTTTCCATTATTATCCCGACCCTCAATGAAGAGAAATTCCTGCCGAAGCTACTTGACTCGCTTACCACGCAAACACGTAAGGATTTTGAGGTCATCGTGGTGGACGGGGCATCACGCGATAATACTATTGCGGCGGCACAGTCGTTTAAAAACAAACTGCCAAAGTTCACCGTACTATCGGTGGAGCACCCGAATATTTCCAAGCAACGGAACGCAGGTGCCAATGTCGCGAAAGGACCATGGCTTCTGTTTATCGATGCGGACAGTATTGTATTGCCGTACGCGCTGGAGCGCGCCGACAGGTTTATACAGGAGAGAAAGCCCGGGTTATTTACCACATGGTTCCGATCGGATTCAGAAAAGCCGTCTGATGGTCTCATCACACTCCTTTTTGACATGTTTATTGAAGCGGCTATTCTTTTTCACCGGCCGACGACGCAGGGAACGTTTATGGCAGTAAAGAAACAGGCATTTCAGGCTATTGACGGATTTGACGAACAGCATCTTTTCGGAGAAGACCATGACCTGGTCACGCGATTAACCAAACGAGGCGTCAAATTGCACATTCTGCGGGAGACGCTGTATGTGTATTCGTTCCGGCGTCTGCGGTATCAAAAAACCCTCAAGACATTACAGTCATATGCGCGGAGCGTATTTTCCGTTCTTTTAACCAACAAAACGCCGCGGAGCATGCCGGGGTATATCATGGGGGGAGCGCCGTATAGTGAAAAGAAAAAACGTCAGCCCTCCGTTACAAAACAATTTAACAGGAAATTCCGCGCCTTCATGCGGGAAGTATTCGAATAGTTCATGCAAATTATTGCGGATTTACAATTACACTCTAAATACTCGCGGGCGGTATCGCCCCATATGGTGCTGCCGGAAATTTGTGCCTGGACGAGAAGGAAGGGCATGGGGCTTGTGGCAACCGGGGATTGGACGCACCCCCTGTGGATGCGGGAGATCAGGGCAAACCTGGAAGAGCTCGGGAACGGCTTATTAAAGCTGAAAACCGCAAAAAAGGACGACCCGCTCTTTCTTCTGGCGACGGAAGTATCCTGCATTTATACTCAAAACGGAAAAGGCCGCCGCATCCATACGCTCATATGGGTGCCGTCCCTTGATTCTGCTGACAAAATCAATAAAGAGATGACCAAACAGGGATGCAATCTCATGAGCGACGGCCGGCCGATTATCGGACTTACTTCAATTCAACTTGCCGAGCTCGTTTTAACAATTGAGCCAAAAGCGCTTCTTATTGGAGCTCATATTTGGACTCCATGGTTCGCTTTGTTTGGCTCCATGAGTGGTTTTAACAGTATTGATGAAGCGTTTGGTCCATATGCAAAGAATATCTATGCAGTTGAAACAGGATTGTCGAGCAGTCCGTCAATGAACTGGCGGATTAAAGAACTGGATACCCGTTCCATCGTGTCGTTTTCCGATGCACACAGTGGTCCAAAACTCGGTCGTGAATCAACGGTGTTTGACGTAGAAAAATTAACCTATGACGCAATTTATCGGGCAATAAAACAAGATGGACCAGAAAAAATTGCCTACACCATCGAATTTTATCCGGAGGAGGGAAAGTATCACTGGTCGGGGCACCGCGCCTGCAATATCCGCTGGGGTCCCAAAGAGATAGAAAAAAACGGCGTCACGTGTCCGGTGTGCGGCAAACCCCTGACGCAGGGAGTGGAACAGCGCGTGGGACAACTAGCACATCGGTCTGAAGCAGACCTCAAATTATCAATTATCAATTATCAATTATCAAAAAATGCAAATATACAGATGACGGCAAGCAAGGCATTTCCGAAACGTCCGCCGTTTGTGATGTTGGTACCCCTTCAGGAAATTATTTCCGAATGCATCGGGTCGCCCGTTGCCAGCCCCAAAGTACAGACGCCGTACCGGCTGTTGACGGATGCCTTAGGCGGGGAATTTACCGTTCTTTTGAAAGCAAAGCATGATGATATTGCCAAAATTGCAGGGGAGCGGGTAGCGGTGGGCGTTGATAAGGTGCGCAGGGGCGATATTGTCATTGATCCGGGCTACGACGGCGTCTTCGGCGTCGTCAAGCTCTGGCGCGAAGGTGAAGAGAAACCCCTCGTTGATGCTTCCCGCGAACAATTGTCCATATTTTAGCCATTGACGGCACTCTTCCGCTTCGTTATCGTGGAAAGAGAGGGGGGAGGTGATATACAATGGCAGCAAAAAGTAACGAAAATTTACTCGCGGCGGCATCCTATTTATTAGGATTCGTGACCGGTATCATTATTCTTCTTGTCGAAAAGCAGAATAAATTCGTCCGTTTTCATGCGATGCAGTCAACCATATTGTTCGGCGGCATATTCGTCGTCAATATTGTGCTGGGATTCATCCCGATCTTGGGGTGGCTCACGGGACTCCTATTATCTTTTGTCGCATTTATCCTCTGGATCGTCCTTATGTGGAAATCATTCCAGGGAGAAATGTATAAGGTTCCGTACGTCGGAGAACTCGCAGAAAAACAGTTGGCGAAAATGAAGTAAGTGTGTTTACAGACAGAACAGACGCAGGATTGCGTTTAGGAAAAGAACTTATTTCACGCCGTATAACGGCGGATCTTATTGTAGGCCTCGCGCGCGGGGGCGTTGCCGTTTCGGCAGCGCTATCACGCGTTCTCCATGTTCCGCACGACGTGCTTGTCGTTAAAAAGATCGGAAGTTCGGGAAACCCGGAGTTGGCCGTCGGTGCACGGGTACCCGAAGGGCAAAAGCTCGATGTCCGGGGGAAGACAATCATTCTTACGGACGACGGGGCGGCAACCGGGGCCACAATGGAGGCCGCGGTCCGGTGGGTGAAAGAGCAGGGTGTAAAAAAAATTTTTATTGCATTGCCGGTCGCGCCCGCAGACGTCGCGGAAAAATTTCAAACTCTCGTCGATGACGTGATTGTTTTGGAAAAACCTGCCGATTTCGGAGCTGTCGGAGAGTTTTACCGTGATTTTACGCAAGTGACGGACCAAGACGTGGTACAATTGTTGACGTAAGAAAAGTATGAAATTAATCATAGGTCTTGGTAATCCGGGGAGTGAATATAAAGATACCCGCCATAACATAGGTTTTATGGTCGTCGACAAGCTGGAAAAAGAGCTTGGGGTCGGGGTCCCGCCGGCATGGCAAAAGGATGAGAAGAAAAACGTATTGACGGCAAGAATCGGTGAAGTGATGTTGGTTAAACCCCAGACATTTATGAATAAATCCGGGTTTGCCGTAAAAGCACTTGTGAATTTTTATAAATTGGCTCCTTCTGATGTGTGGGTTATCCATGATGATATCGATCTGCCCCTCGGCAAGATTAAAATCCGGGAAAAAGGCGGGAGTGCCGGACATCACGGCATAGAATCCGTTATTAAGGAACTGGGCACCGATATGTTTATCCGGTTCCGACTTGGTATCGGGAGGGGAGCGGAGACTCAAGATCGGTCCGTGATTTCATTTGTGCTGTCTCGGTTCCGCCGATCGGAGGCCGGATCGTTTAAACACCTCATTAAACACGGCACCGAAGCGGTACAGATAGGGCTCCTGAAAGGTCTAGATGTGGCGATGAACAGGTTTAACTAGATATGGCAGATCAAACCGTTATCCCGACGATCGGTGACATCCTCAAGAAATTTAACCCGCTGGAAGATAAATATATTTCCCGTGAATTTCAGTCGTACGGCATATATCTTGCGGAATCCCTCGAAGACTACAAACACAAATCCCTTTACATACGCCTTGCCAAAACCGTGCCCAGGGCGGTGTTGGAAAAAGCCCTCACGTTTGTGAAGGATGCCAATGCCAGAAGCCGTGCCAAGCTTTTTATGTGGAAAATGAGTGAGCTGCGGAAAGGAAAAGAATAGTATACTAAAGGTATGTTCAAACAGATCATTTCCCGTAAGCCGTTGTTATTTCTGTTTCTTTCGCTCGCGTATTTGGGGCTGTTAGGGTTTGTTAAGTGGTATATCCACCCGCCTCTTGAGGCCGTCTGGTTTCTTCTCGGCGGCGTGATCGGCGTGTATCTCCTGGACGCGGCGGAGGTGTTTGCCGCCATTACCCCTTCGCCGTTTCGAAGCATCGTTTTTGCCGGGGCATTTGTTGTCCTCTCGCTGTTTGTCGTGACAAGTGCAAACAGTATGCTTGCCGACGGTCTGGTGCTGTCGCTGTATTTGACCATGTTGCTTTGGCAGGTAGGAGAGTGGCAGATTGCCGGCAACCTCACCATGTGGTACCGTATGGTTGCTGGACCGGTGTCCGTTCCGCTTCAGCGGTGGGGGATGGTCATATTCGCGACGATGTTTATCGTAGAAACGTTATTATTTCTCCGCTGGGCATGATAGAAGAAACGTCACCCCTCTGGCAGTATTTATCCCCGGATATGCGGGCGCTGATCCGCGACGGGGAATTTTTGATTGAAGATAGCGCGCGACACCGCGACCAACCTCCGACGGATTTTTCCTACCTTGTTTTTCCATACGCTAAACTTTATGAAGGATTTTTGAAGAAACTATTTTTGGACGTCAACATTATTTCCGACCGCGAATACCACAGCGACCATTTCCGTATCGGTAAAGCACTGTCTCCGAATATGGCCCGCCGCCTCGGCGGGCGAAGTGCGTATAAACAAATAGCGGATCGCTATGGAGTAGAGCTGGCCGCACGCTTTTGGCATACGTGGAAAGAGGGGAGAAATCTGGTTTTTCACTATTTTCCCCACAATCTGCGGTCACTTACCCGTACGGCGGCCGTAGAACTCGTGAGTCAGTTAATCGGGACCATGAGTGAAGCGGTATTGATACTTGCACCGAAATGAACGAGTGGGGTATTGTTATAGTATGGCTGTCAAAAAAGTAGGGACGTCAGTTTCCAGTGTTTTTCGTCTCTGGGCGTGGATTCTCCTGGCGTGGAGCCTGTACCGGTATTTTTTCAAACTTCCGGAATGGGCTGATGAGTTTATCTTCAAACCTCTTGTGTTTGTGGCGCCGGTTATCTGGTATGTCCGTAACAAAGAAAAAGAGAGACTCGCGTCGATCGGTCTCACCTGGCACAATTTCTTTACCAGCGTATACATAGGATTGGGATTCGGCGTCGTCTTTGCGCTCGAAGGACTGGCCACCCATGCCATCAAGTATGGGAAACTGGACGTTAATCCAATTGCCGCGTTCCAGCAGTACGGATTTTTCCTCATTATTCTGTCACTGGCAACAGCATTTACGGAGGAATTACTCTCACGCGGATTCGTTTTTAACCGGCTGTATGAAAAAACAAAGAATTTGTTGTATTCAACCACTGTTTCATCGGTGATGTTTGTCCTTCTTCATATACCGATTCTGGTGACGGCGACCAGATTGCAGGGGATGACGTTGGTTCTTTTTATCGTGACGGATTTGGTGTTGGCGGTAGCCAACAGTTTGCTCTATTACAACACAGGTTCGCTCGTCGCCCCGATTCTCGTTCATATCTTCTGGAACATGACCGTGGCGCTCTACCTCTAGCCACGAAAAATCCCACTTCGCTAAAGCTCCGCGGGATGTTTCGGTTAAACACGTTTTTATCTTATTCCAACAGTCTGAATTGCCGCATTGATTCCTGCCGCTTGTCCGACGTAGAAACCAATAAGTCCGCCGAAAATTGCCATAACGAGCAGTACGGTGATACTCATGACGTCTAATTTCATTTTTGTTTTCTTTGCCATACGTATCACCTCCTCCTTATTGTGCTAACCATCCGCCATCAACATAAAGGGTTGATCCTGTGGTGTAGCCCGCTTCCTCTGACGCAAAATAGACGACTGCGGCCGCGATTTCTTCGGGTTTGCCGAGGCGCTTAACGGACAGCCGGCTGGTGAATGACGATGCGTCGATGCCTTTAGTCATTTCCGTATCAATGCCTCCCGGACCGATGGCGTTAACGAGAATATTATACTGTCCGAGTTCTGCCGCGAGTGCCTCGGTCATGCCGATCACGCCGCCTTTACTGGCGGTATAATGAACAAGGTTTGCCATGCCAATCCCGGCTCCTCCGGATGCGATAGACGCAATATTGATAATACGGCCCCATTTATTTTTTGCCATTTCGCGCGCGGCAGCCTGCGCTGCATAAAAATACCCCTTGAGGTTGGTGTCGATGATGAGATCCCATTTTTCTTCCGTCATGGTAAGAAACGGGGAGTAGTCGAGTGCCCCGGCATTATTGACGAGAATGTCCAGACGGCCGAATGTATTTACTGCGGCGGCGACGGCTGCGTCAACCTCCGTTTTTTTTGTTACATCCATCTGGACTGCGAAGGCATCGTGGCCGTGATTTTTGATTTCTGCAACGAGTGCCTGAAGACGGTCGAGCCGGCGGGCGCTGACAACAACTTTAGCTCCCTGATTTGCCAAGGCGATGGCTGAAGCTCTTCCCATACCGCTGGAAGCGCCGGTGACGAGTGCAACTTTGCCGGACAGGTCAAACATATTATTTTTCCAATTGGTAACTTTTGAGGGCTAAACCAAACAACACAAACATGTTAACGGTGGAGATTGCGCACCACGTACAGATCCCCTTAATAACAAAGAGCTCCGTGTACGTAAACCAGCTGGTGAATACAACGCCGAATGCCGTCATTCCCAGAATTCCGTACAACAGGCCTTTTGCGGGATTTGTTGTCCGTAAAAACGCAAGGATTGCGATAACGGAGTAGCCAAGGAGTCCTACCGACGGCACCGGAACGCCCCACAGATAACTTGCCGGATTTTTGCGTACCAACTCACAGCCGCTCGATACGCAGATAATGCCGGTGTTCCGTAAAAAGCTTTGGGTGACGTAGGCGGCAATGAGAATTCCCATGATGGCAAGAACGAAAATAATCCGGTTTAAACGTAGAGTGTGTTTCATATGTTTACTATACCACATCACGCATGGAATACTAGAATATGGATTCTCTGGTCGCCGAAACGCTTGAGGCGTTTTTCGGTAAGTTTACGCGTCTCACATACCGGAAAGGGGATGTCATTCTCCGGGCGGAAGATACCCCGCGCGGCGTGTTATACCTCAAAAAAGGATACGTACGTCAGTTTACGGTAAGCCGGTCGGGCACCATGCTTATCCTTCATATTTTTAAACCAGGGTCATTTTTTCCGATGACCTGGGTCATCAATAACGAGCCGAACCGGTATTATCTCGAGACGGTGACCCCGGTTGAGATATGGCGGGCGCCTAAAGAAGCGGTCAGAAAATTCTTACATGATAATCCTCCGGTTGTCTATGATTTGGCGCGGCGGCTTCTATTGGGTCTGTGCGGGTGCAGGAGGCGCATTGAGCACCTTATTACGGGCACCGCGTATCAGAAAACGGTACTTTTGCTGCTGTTCTTGGCCCGCAATCTCGGTGAAAAAGATGCATCGTCCGTCGTTCTTCCTGTGCCTTTGACACATCGGGAAATTGCTTCCTGGATCGGTACGACGCGGGAAACAGCAAGTATGCAGGTGGCGATACTCAAAAAACGCGGACTCATTGACTGTCGCCGGAGGCAGCTCGTGATTCCGAGCATCAAGAGTCTGGAAAAGGAAATAACACGGTAGGGAAATCGATAATATTTTTTCCGGAAATTTTAACTCCTTCCTCCCGCAGCATGCGGATTTTCTTGGTAATTCCGCCATTAAATCCTCCGATGGTGCCAGTAGACGCCACCACACGGTGGCAGGGGACTGCAGGGGCGTACGGATTATGTTTCATGAATTGCCCAATCGCGCGGTAGCCCTTGGTTCCCAGCGCATCGGCTAAGGCCTTGTATGTCGTTACACGGCCACGCGGGACGGTGGTCAGTAGTTGATACGTTTTTTTCTGAAACAGCGTCATCGTTTTTTATTGATCTCTTTCCAGAAGTACGCGATGCCGAGAATTAAAAAGATGATCAACAGGAGCCAGGTTAGTGACCCAAACAGACCCCACGAACCCATCATGCCCCCATAATATCCCATCATAAACACTCACCTCCTCATTTTTCTGTGAGTTTATTATATATGACGGCAAATAAATATCCTACGAGCCAGGCGCTGACGGTGGCAGAAACCAAACCCAGGATAAACGAACCGAAAGTGGCTATCCGCGCATCTATGAGCGAAATATCGATGCCGTGAAACCAGGTTTTTGCAATGGCCATTGACAGATCCGGAGCAATCACAAAAAACAGTGCGCATACGACATAAATGACTGCTATTGTGGCCGCGGCCGCGTTGGCAGTTGCGATGGGGTTATGTTTCATGATGGTGTTCACCTCCCCTCGCCCTCCGAAGCTTTAGCGAAGGAGGGTTTCGTTGTTTATGATCATTGTGTCGCATAAAAAATATATGTACAAGAGGACATGCAAGAATAGCGAATAATAAAAGCCAATCTTTCATTATTCTATCACCTTCCATTCAAACGTACGTGTTGCGATTCCGGAAATATCCGCGAGGGTAAGAGTGACGGATTTTATTTGTTTAGGGAGAGGGGCTGAAAACGTCAGCGCACCGCTGCGGTGATGGCCGCCCGGCGGGGTGCCATCCCACACGGCTTTCCCCAGAATATTGTTTTTTTCATCAACCAATTCCGCACTGCCCGCAACGTCAAAATTGAGGTCCACGGAGTGCGTAGTAAAAGATATCTGAAATGTTGCCTGTTTACCCGGCGTGAGTGTTTGCGGCGTCACAGATATCTCCACATTTGCCTCAGTATTTTGTTTTGTTTCAAATGGGACCGGTGACGGCCCTGCTGCCGGTTTATTCCGGAGAAGAATTATTGCCACGAGCACGGCAAGGATGGGGAGTAGTATTTTGATCATAGCGACGCCTTTTTTAAGTGTTTGTACATATACCAGATGCCGATACTATTTATGGCGATACTCGCGACAAGCAGCGGTTTTTGAAAACGGATGAGAAAAAATCCCACAGCCGACATGCCCAAAAGCGGGAGCGCATCCGTTGCATGATGGACGCAGCAGGCAAGCATGCTCACGCCCGCGGACGCGCCACCTCCTGCAAGCGATGTAGCCCCGTGAATCCGTGCGCGCCGCTTGAGAGCAACAAACATGCCCACCTGTGTCCCGAAGGCTATGGCAAGCGGCACCAGAAGCCACCAGAGCGACTGAATTTCTTCGAGCGAACCCGGCCACCCGTTGAGTGTAATTAACGTCACCCCGTATAGAGCAAGTAATCCGATTGTCGATAGATGCCACTTACTATTGGCAGTATGATCATATGTTACGCGCCGCAGCCGCCGGCTGACTTCTGTCCGTAGGGCAGGGGACCCACTTTTTTGGAAATTTCTGCCGCACCCTGGCCGCCTGAGTATGTGGCGCCCAAGGCCTCTTTGGCGTCCACTTTATCCCACGGTGTACCAGCCCTCGCAAAATAGGTCGCAGTCGTGAGATAATTCGTGCGGAAAGAAAAAGCTGTTTAAGGCGAGCACCTCTTTATAAATCTGTTTTTCTTCCATTCCTGCGTACACCATGAGTTCTATAGCCGCAAGGGCCGCCATGCCATGGTTGCAGTCCGGAAACCATGTTGAATTGCCGCAGCACGGGCGATAGACGTTTTTGGCAATCTCCGCAACTTTTTTCTGCTGGGCATCCGTCAACGGAATGACGTCAAGCTGGCCAAGATAGTCCGTTGCGTTGCCGCGCGCCAATGTCCACCCGCCGGTTGATGAGAAGTTACCGGCCTCTTTTTTATACTCCTTGCCCATCGGGCCGTCCGTATAGACGGTACTTTTTTGCGCCAGACCCAATGCCCACAGCGCATCGACAATAAACTGACTGTTTTCGGCAGTGATGGTAATTTTTTCATCCGATCCTTCCGTCAGAATTTTTTCCTGGTCGGGCGTCGGCTTGACCGTTTCTTTGAACTTCGCAAGATCTATGACCCCGGCCGCGACGAGTTTCGGCCAGATATCACCCCAGGACACGGAAAGCGTCGCACCATTTTTCGGAAGCACCTCGTCAGTCAGTGACTGGAGGTCCATGACGGTTTGTCCGGCTTTTTTCCACGCGTTCGTCCCACCCGCCAGCTGGCGCACGTTGGTGTATCCCATTTTTTTGAGTGTCGTGACGGCCTCATCGCTCATGCGGCCGGTATGGCAGTAGAGGATAATCGGCGCGTTCTTATCTTTGGGAAGGCTTGCCGAATTCTCGACGATTTTATCGTAGGCGATAAATGCGTCGGTTTTAGGTATTTCACCCTCGTACGGCGTGTGGACGTTAATGAGCGTAAAATCCTTGTTTTTCATCATTCCAGCCAGCTGTTTTGCACTCACCGCATTTTGCTGACGATAGCCGGCAGAAAACGGATTGGCAAGAATACCTCGCAGTGCATCCTGTTTGGCACCCAAAAGATATCCGGTCAGGACGAGCGATACGAGAACGAGAACTGTCGTTGCCTTTTTTGGTAATTCATTGGATGTTTTTTTCATACTTTTTTTCCTTTCCATATAACAATGACGATGGTTATAATGAGAGCCGCGGCAAAGAAAAATTCGCTCCCCGGAATAGAGCGAACGCTTCTTACGATATTCATAACACCCGTCCCAAGCGTTGCCTCAACCGGTTTTGTGGTGCCCATGGCGATATTGCCGGAAGCGGCCAGGGCGCTAAACAGTATGCCTACCGCGATAAACAGGAATCCTGCAACGACGTCGGTCAGTAGTCTTGCTTTCCCAAAAAGATTCACTGTTTTCCCTTTTATATTCATCATTTTCTGCCAATCAACGCGGTCCAAAAGAAGAGCAAGGATAACAAGCGGTACAACCATGCCGGCGACATAGGCTACTCCGGCAAGACCGGCCCACAGGAAAGAGGGGGAGAGGAAACTTAATGTTAAAATACCGGCAAGAACCGGCGTGCAGCAACTCGAGGTGATGCCGGAAAATACACCCAGGACGTACACTGCCCAGGGACTTTTATGTGCGTTAAGGTCGATGGTGAGGTTGAGCATCGGAATTGTAATTTTTTTGCCGGTCAGCTCCATAAGACCCAAAATGACCATGAATGCGCCGCCGACAAGATATGTCTGGGTATGGAATTTTTGAAAGAGCTGTCCCACAGCCCTGATTCCCAGGGCGGCCGGGACAAGAACGGTTGCAATGCCCAGGCCAAACAGGAGCGTGAGCCCTAAAATATTTTTCCGGCCCCGGAAGATATTGGCGAGGTAGCTTGGAAGAAGGAACGTGATGCAGCACGGCGCAAACAGTGCCACCATGCCGCCAAAAAACGCTGTAATTAAGGAAATACTTTGTATGAGAGCTAAGCTGTTCATAAAGTCTTAATTTTCAATTTTTAATTTGAAATTTTCATTGAATACTAAAAATTAAGAAAATAAAAATTGATTAAAAATTTTATAGTACATTCGCCGAGATGCTGACTTGCACATCCGGGTTATTCGGGTCGTTGGTTGAAAAGTTTACCTGACGGGTAATCGGACCGTTAACCGGCATAACGCTCGGCCGGTAGATAACGGTCAAAACAGCGTTTTTACCTGCAGGCACTTCACCGAGCCAGTTGGCG
Source organism: Candidatus Gottesmanbacteria bacterium (assembly GCA_963701185.1). GTDB lineage: Bacteria > Patescibacteriota > Microgenomatia > UBA10105 > UBA927 > XYB1-FULL-47-11. The sequence continues at coordinate 754,345 of OY969569.1, read as the reverse complement.
CGCTCCGAACTCATCATCCCTGCCATACTAAACTCCGGAGTTTCCGTGTCGCCGATTTTAACGGTCGCCGCCGTACAGTCGCAGGAGGTCGCTACTTTCCAGATCCGGAGAATCGAGTCGCCTGTATTGGTTATGGTAAATGCGGCACGCCGCTCATCACTGACCTTCATGGAGCCAAAATCCTCGGACTTTTTATCAATCGTCATGCTTGCGGATCCTAATTCTTCCCGTTTGGGTGCCGGTTTTTGATTGCTGAAGAGCACGATTGCCCCGACGATTATTGCAACAGTAACAACCGACACACCGATAATAAATTTGGTTTCTCCACTCATAGAGCCTCCTCTGCCACGCTATTATTGCGGTGTTTCGTATTAAACACTTTTAAATATGAAGATTTCATGAATATAGGAATGAACGTCCCACAATCGTTACGATCAAATCTTAATAATTCCTTCATAATTTTAGCGTATAATGCAGGTATGAGAATTCTCGTCGTAGAGGATGAACGCCGCTTATCTCATGTCGTTAAACAAGGTCTGGTTGAAGAGGGATTCGCAGTAGACGCAGCGTATGACGGTGAAGAAGGTCAGTATTTGGCAGAATCTGAAACATACGACCTTATCATATTGGATGTCATGATACCGAAAAAGAATGGGTTGACTGTCTGCCGGGAACTGCGGAAAAAAGGAATAAAGACTCCCATTCTCATGCTTACCGCTAAAACTACGGTGGATGACCGGGTTTCCGGCCTGGATAGCGGTGCGGATGATTATCTGGGTAAACCATTTTCCTTTTTGGAACTACGCAGCCGTATCCATGCGCTTATCAGGAGAAGCACTCAGCTTGCGCCGACACTCACACTATCGCTTGATGATCTCACACTCGATCCGATGAAACACATCGCCCAGAGAGCCGGAAATGAAATAAAACTGACGCCGAAGGAGTTTGCCATTTTAGAGTTATTACTGCGCCACAAAGGAGAAGTGGTTACCCGAACGATGATTACCGAACACGTGTGGGATTATAATTTTGACAGCATGAGTAACGTCGTTGATGTATTTGTCGCAGCCTTGAGGCGGAAAGTCGATAAAAATTCCAAAATCAAACTCGTGCATACAATTCATGGCATCGGGTATAAAATAAGTGTGCATCCATGAACACGAAAAGTATTCTCTTCCGTCTGACACTCTGGTATACGGCATCGTTTATCCTTGCCATCGCGATCATCTTCATAAGTTTCTTCATTCTCACCAAACAAACGCTGTTCTCACAGGTTGATAGGACGCTCATCGAACACAGCAATAAAATTATCGAGATCGTTACCCAGACAAACGGCACGATGCATGAAGCCTTTGCCGCGCAATCCTTTCTGCAGGAATTTAGCCAGCTTCCGGGAATGCTTGTTGTTATAACCAATAGCGCGGGAAAGACAGTGACCAGTTCGCAGGCAACAAACCCGCCGGACACCCGATTCTCGCAATTATTTGAAACTGCGAAAAACACAGACCGCCCATTTTTTACTGATCAAACCGTGGGGACACAACTGATGCGATTTTATGTAAGTCCTGTTCATCAAAACAATATTTTTGTCGGTGTTGTCTTTATGGGTCATCCGATTGACGCCATACAACAGTCCATCAATATACTTCTGACCATTCTCGGCGGTGTCTTTATCATTTTCCTCATTCCTACGATTATTGGGGGATACCTGAATGCACGCGGTGCTATACAGCCTGTTGCAACGATTACGGGAGAACTTGAACATATCAACCCTGATAACTTACATGAGCGGGTGACGAACCCACATACGGGTGATGAAATAGAAAAACTCGCAGTGACGTTTAACACACTCCTTGACCGCCTTCATGACGCATTTACCCGCGAACGCCAGTTTATCGGCGATGTTGCCCATGAACTCAAAACCCCTCTGTCTATCCTTCAAACCGGTAGTGAAGTCATCCTTGCAAAAGAACGAACAAAAGAGGAGTACAAAAAAGCCCTCTCCGAAACACTCATCGATACCAAAAGAGTAACAAACACGGTGAAGAATATTTTAGATCTTGCGTGGTCGGAAGCAGACAGCGCAACCCAGCAATTTGAAACCTTTGACATCTCAGAACTGCTGAGGGAGCTCAAGGAAATTGCCGTCAAGTTGGCAACCGAAAAAAAGATACGAATTGAAACCGCTATACAGCCCGATGTGAAAGCATATGGAAAAAAAGACAAACTGTCGCGTGCCGTCATCAATATCATCGATAACGCAATCCGGTACACGCCAAGTGGAGGCACGGTTCGCATCCGATTAACCACAACGGACGAACATATACTCATTCAGATCAGAGACATCGGCGTCGGCATTCACAAAAAGGACGTACCCCATATATTTGAACGGTACTACCGAGGGAGTAAAACCGATAAAACGTTCGGCTCCGGACTTGGTCTGTCTATTGCCCTGGCGATTATTAACGCGCACCATGGTGCGATACACGTCAAAAGCCAGGTTAGCAAGGGTAGCGAGTTTACGATCTATTTGCCGCTTTCATCCTCATAATTTCTTCATACCACAGTCTCTACAATGAAAGCTCATACTGATTGTTCCTGAAAGGAGATATCTATGAATTGGTTTTCTAAAAAGTCAAAGGATCCGGTCTGTGGAATGGGAGTCGGAGAGTCTCCATATCAGACACGCCATAACGGAACGACGTATAGGTTCTGTTCCGAAAGCTGTCAAGCCCAATTTGATAAAAACCAACAGCAGTTTGTGGGTAAGCCCCGACAACATAGCGGGGGAGGTTGTTGCTAAAAACTTCTTGGAATATGGATGTACTTGTGAGTGCGTCACTCGTGTCTGCTTTTATTGCCGGAATTGCGGCGCTCGCGGCACCCTGCTGCATTACCGTGCTGCTTCCTACGTACTTTGCTTCCGTCGTGAAACAAAAACGTACGGTTTTTTTGATGACGTTTGTCTACTTCTTAGGACTTTTAGCTGTATTTATTCCGATCGGGCTAGGGACAGCGGCAGTATCCATGTTGTTTAGGCAGTATCACGACGCATTATTTTTCGGTGGTGCTTCATTTCTGGTGCTTCTTGGTATTTCGCTCCTTTTAGGGAAACAATTTTCTTTGCCGATGATTGCCCACCCGGAATTTAAAAAATATGACATGGTTTCCATTTTTATTTTGGGCATATTTTCAGCGATAGCGACGACCTGTTGTGCACCGGTCCTGGCCGGAGTCCTTACGCTGTCCGCATTACCAGGCTCATATCTTTGGGGCGCCCTGTACACAATAACCTATGTGTTGGGTATGGTCATACCGCTGTTTGTATTGTCGGCAGTTCTGGATAAAACACGCATCACGCAAAAACTATTGGTGCTGAGAACTCCCATGACCTTCAAACTTTTCAGGCTTACGATCACCAGCACGCTTTCCAACGTTGTTTCCGGCAGTATGTACTTTTTTATAGGCATACTCATTCTGTATCTCACCATCACCAATCAGCTTACGATGCAAAACACGTACCAGCTATCCGTTACTATTTACATAGCCCGGCTCACTCAATTCATCGGTACCTATACCGGAATTATTCCTGAACCTGTTTGGGCCGGTATTTTCGTCCTCATTATTGGAGCAATTATTATAGAAGCCTTGAAGCAATGGATGGACAGAAAAAAATTTATGAAAGGAGGTGAACATCATGAAATTCACTGAGAAACACATCGTCATCATTGCCACTGAAGTTATTGTGGCAGTAGTAATATTAGGAGCCCTATGTATCAAAAATTCGGGCTCAGCAACGGTCAATACACAGGCGCAAACGCCGGCCGCCGGTGATTCGATGGCAGATCATCATAAACCAAAGCCGGCAGATTCAGCTATTTTTGATAGCCTTATCAATACGCCTGCACCGGATTTTACGGCACCCAGTTATGATGGGAAAACAATCAGCCTTAAAGACTTTCGCGGTAAAAACGTGGTTCTTTTCTTTAACGAGGGTCTGATGTGCTATCCGGCCTGTTGGAATCAGATAATCGCTTTTGGCCAGGATAAAGATTTTGCAGCCAAAAATACGGCGGTTTTCAATATTACGGTTAACACAAAAGAGGAATGGAAGCAGGCAATTGACAAGATGCCGGAGCTCGCCGGCAACACCGTACTTTTGGATCCGGACCGGTCGGTTTCTAATCTGTTCGGCGTATTAACGCTCAACTCGTCAATGCACAGGGGCCAATTTCCCGGACATACATACATCTTAATTGATAAAGACGGGATCGTTCGATCTACGCTTGATGATGCCCAGATGGCAGTCAGAAACAAGGAGATGCTCGCGGAGGTGGCAAAGCTTTAAATGAAGAAGTCTTCACCCCTCCTTCATGCTTTCATAATACTCTGTTTTTTATACTGATCGCATGAAGGAGGCAGGTCGTGTCGGAGTCATTTGTCTGGGAGTGATCGCACTGGCCGTTGTCGCGGTTACCATGTTTAAAGTATCTGTGGAAACTCTTCTGTTTGCAGGAGCGCTCCTTCTCTGCCCGCTTCTTCATGTCTGGATGATGAAGGATGGGGGACACAAACATTAAGAGTCGCTCATCTATATGGCGCTGTATCGATACGTTAAAGCCCAACCGGGCGATTTTCAAAAAAAACAATTTTTTTGGCAACGACGAAAACACTCAGAAAAGTTATCGGCAGTATTCATAATCCTTGGAGTTTCAATATTGCTATGGACTTTTTGGCCGATCTTATCGTTTACCATATTTACGGCTCCGTTTATAGCTAAGATTATTTCACCTGTTGCCGACACCGAAACAGGACTTTCGCCCGTGGTTTTAGCGGCCGGACAAATAACTCCCGGCGGGGATACATCAACGGATGCAAATTCATGGTATCCCACAAAACCGCAAAAAAAAGTAGTTTCTCCGGTCAATGCATACACGTTGTCTATTCCGAAGCTAAAAATAAAAGATGCAAGCGTCGTTATAGGGGGTAATGACCTTAGCAAGAGTCTCATTCATTACGGCGGCACAGGCCTTCCGGGGGAGTACGGCACCACAATCGTGTTCGGACACTCTACGCTGCCTCAGTTATTCAATCCCACGGATTATAAAACTATTTTCTCGACACTCCCGACGCTGAAACGCGGTGATGAAATATTTGTTACCTATGACGGGGTGGAGTACCGGTATGTCATTTTTGACATGACCGTTACTGACCCCACAGACCTTTCACCATTGGAGCAACAATTTGATAATTCGTACATTACGCTTATTACCTGTGTTCCGCCCGGTACAACATGGAAACGTCTCAATGTGAAGGCTAAATTAGTCAGATTAGCATCGTAATCAGACACCACCAGAATCATCACATAATCTTCATCTTTGATGTCTTATACTGCTGCCATATGGACAACGGATACGGAAATTGGCTGTTTGCCATCTTTAACATCGTCATATTCCTTTTCTTTATCAAAAGCGCGTTTAAACCAAGGACAAAAACCGACTGGACGACATTCCGGTCCATGGGTGCGTTTATCGTAGCGCTTTTTGCTGAAATGTACGGATTTCCGCTTACCATTTACCTTTTGACTTCATTCTTCGGTAACCGTTTCGGGCTGGATTATACCCATGATAAAGGCCATATTCTCAATACATTGCTGGGAATCAAGGGCGATCCGCATTTTGATATATTACATATTGTCAGCAATGTTTTGATTATCGGCGGCATTATCCTTCTTGGAAAATCCTGGGAAGTGCTCTATAAGGCACAGAAAGAGCGCCGGCTGGCGACTACCAGCATCTATACATATATCCGTCATCCACAGTATGTCGCATTTATCCTCATTATTTTTGGCTTCCTTCTTCAATGGCCGACCCTTGTTACCCTTATCATGGCGCCCATCCTTATTTGGCGGTATATCCGGCTAGCGAGTACTGAAGAGAGAGAAATGGAAGAGACGTTTGGAGACGATTATCAACGTTACAAAAAAGTAACTCCCGGATGGTTTCCTTCTTTTTTCATGAAAGTCTAGTACAATAGACATATGACTATGTATACCTGTCCGATGCACAAGGAAGTACTGTTAGATAAACCAGGGCGCTGTCCGAAGTGTGGAATGACACTCATGCCCGCTGTGACACTTCCGCTGCCGAAAGAATTGCAAAGTCTAGATCCCAAGCTCATAGAGCAAAAGCTAAAAGTACAGCGTCATGTTGTCGATGCCAAAGTCAACCCGGAGCGTTCTGCCGTTGAAATTTTCTTCCACGCAGAACTGACCACGCCGGAAGAACTCAACAATTTGCTTCAATCAAAGGAATTTCAAAATTCCGAATTGCCTCTGATATCAGGGGCCGAAGCCCTGGGAATTGCCGAGCATAAAATAGAAATGGCACAGCAAAAATAACAGATTTTCATAGAATCTTAATGTATATTTCTGTATGGTATAGTGATACGAGGACGTGGGTCAAAAACAGGGGATCAAGGATGCTCCACATGAAACAGATTGAACACAAAATATATACGTGCCCGATGCATGAAGAGGTTACGTCTTCCAGGCCCGGTACATGCCCCAAATGCGGTATGAAATTGGTTCCCGCTATGGGCGAACGTCACCAAAAAGCGCAGGGGAATACGGGTACCCTGTATACGTGTCCGATGGACCCCGATGTCATTACGGAAAAACCCGGGGATTGTCCGAAATGCGGCATGAAGCTTGTTCCGATGACTTCTTCCCACGAAGGACATGAAGATCATAGTTCTATGGAGAAGGATTTCCGACGACGTTTCTTCATTACCCTTCCGCTCGTTCTCATCACGATGCTTTTATCTCCGAATATTCAGAAATGGCTCGGTTTTCAGGCAGTATTCACCGGACTTGCCATACTCCAATTTGTGATCGGCACGTTTATTTATTTTTTTGGCGGTATTCCGTTTTTTAAGGCAGCCAAAGGCGAACTATCCAAAAGAAATCCGGGAATGATGACCCTGGTCGCGTTTGCCATTACCGTCGGGTATACGTTTTCCGTTGCCGCAACGTTTCTTTTTCCCGGGGAGTCACTCTACTGGGAAATTGCCACCTTAATCTCCGTCTTTTTACTCGGCCACTGGCTGGAAATGCGGGCTGTTCGTGGCGCAACAGGAGCACTTGCCGAGCTTGCCAAACTTATCCCTCCGTCGGCACATCTGGTTAAAAACGGAACGATCGTGGACGTTGGTACCAGTGACGTCGTTATCGGCAGCCGTTTATTGGTCAAGCCCGGAGAAAAAATTCCCATTGACGGCATAATAGTGGAAGGAGAAAGTTCGGTAAACGAATCGATGGTGACCGGTGAATCGCGCCCCGTCAGTAAAGCGAAGGACGATAAAGTTATCGGCGGAACGCTCAATCAGGACGGGGCACTCACCATTGAGGTTACGAGAACCGGCGCAGATACCGCGATTTCTCAAATCATGAAACTTATCCGCGAAGCGCAGATGTCAAAACCCAATGTACAGCACCTCGCCGATCGGGCAGCGGCAGTCTTATTTTATGTTGCAGTCGTTGCAGGATTATTGTCATTTGTATTCTGGATGTTTATTTTTCCTCAAGGCGCAGTTTTTGCTGCAACGGTAGCCGTAGCTGCAATTGTGGTTGCCTGTCCGCACGCTCTCGGCCTGGCTATTCCTACGGTAACCACCATCACGTCTACGCTCGGCGCAAAAAACGGCATCCTTATCAAAGACATGAAAGGGCTCGAGATCGCCCGGAAAATTGATTATGTCGTCTTTGACAAAACAGGAACGCTTACCCGCGGTGAATTCGGTATCAATCAGATCGTCCAAACCAAAGGTTCAAAAATATCAGATAAAGATTTATTGTCCTTAGCAAGTGCGGTGGAGGTAAAATCCCAACATTCAATCGCCCAGGGGATCGTAAATGAAGCAAAAAAACAAAATATTACCTATTCCCGAAGTAACAGAACTTTAAGTCATATCCGGGGAAAGGAGCTGCTGGAGTTGTGAAAGGTAAAAAAGTCGTTGTCGGCAACAAAACGCTTTTGGATGAGCTCCATATCGCGCTTCCGTCTAAAATCCAGCAGATGAAAGGAAAAACCCCGGTCTACATTGCGATAGATAACGTATTTCAGGGTGCCATGTATCTTTCCGATATCATTCGTGATGAATCTAAAGAAGCAATTGAACGGTTGCACGAGATGGGTATTAAAACCGCAATGCTCACCGGGGATACGCAGGATGTAGCGGATGTCATAGGGCGCCAGTTACATGTTGATACGGTATTTGCGCACGTACTACCGGACGACAAGGTAAATAAAGTTAAAGAACTACAAAAACACGGCCATATTGTCGCGATGGTTGGTGATGGCGTGAACGATGCCCCAAGCCTCACACAATCCCACGTGGGTATCGCAATAGGCGCGGGAACCGATGTCGCTATTGAATCGGCAAGTATAGTCCTTATGAAAAACAATCCGCTCGATGTTGTGAAGGCTATTTCTTTGAGCCGAAAGACGAATGCGAAAATGGTACAAAATCTCATATGGGCGACAGGATACAACGTGTTTGCCATTCCCACGGCAGCGGGAGTTTTGTATCCGGCATTCGGTATCTTACTTCGGCCTGAATGGGCAGCGCTCCTTATGAGCGCCTCCTCAGTGATCGTCGTATTTAACGCTCTGCTACTCCGTAGAGAAAAACTTTAGAAGGAGGTGAAGAGTATGAAATTATCGAAATTACTGCATGTTGTGAGTGTTGGCGTCGGGGTTATCGGTGTTATTTTATTTGCAGTTGCCGTTTTAGGTGGATCAGAAACTCTCCTCGGAATCTCGAAGGTGGACGTATTACTTTGCACCGGTATTCTTATTCTTATCGCGATATGGGTTCAGGTGGCAACGATGCATCACATGATGCTTGAAAAGAAGGGAGAGATCGTTTAATAAAAACTATGAATTTTCTAAAAAAACTATTTTCCGGTGAAGGAAAAACGAAAGACCCTGTTTGCGGTATGACGGTAACTGTCAGTACGGCAAAGTTTAAGAGTGTTTACAACGGGAAAGAATTTGGATTTTGTTCAGAAAGCTGTAAAAAGATGTTTGATAAAAACTCATCACAATACGTGAGCTAGAAGCGTTGTATCGGAGTCAGTTTATACGGTACAATGTCCTCTATGAATCTCGTGTGGCTTGCGTTTCTGACAGGACTTACCACAGGCGGCATTTCGTGCCTGGCTGTGCAGGGAGGGCTGTTAGCCTCTGCAATCAATAACGAATCAAACAGGTGGCAGCAGATGGGCATGTTTGTGGTCTTCAAGCTTTTCGCCTATACACTCCTTGGGTTTCTTCTCGGACTTATCGGGTCAACATTAACCCTGACGCCGAAACTGTTGGGATGGGTGCAGATTGGGGCAGGCTTATTCATGATCGCGACAGCCCTGCGGATCATTGATGCGCACCCAGTCTTTCGATATTTCGTCATTACGCCGCCGCGCTGGACATTCCGGATGATGAAAAATACCAGTAGGAGTAAGTCTTTGTTTGCCCCCGCACTATTGGGTTTCCTGACGATTCTGTTGCCCTGCGGGATTACCCAGGCCACCATGGCGGTTGCAGTTGCCAGCGGCAATCCATTTAGTGGCGCGGCCATCATGTTTGCATTTATATTGGGCACGAGTCCGGTCTTTTTTATACTCGGTGCGACAGTTGTGGAGCTTCTCCAAAAGAAAGTATTCTCCTATGCGGCGGCGGCAATCATATTCGTATTTGCTATCCTGTCTGTAAATGGGGGGCTGGGACTTATGGGTTCGCCGTATACACTTCAAAATTACTACCGCGCGGCCACCGGGGAGTTTACCGTGGGTAGTACGGCCGAGGTTACGGGTGGGGTACAGGACGTCACGATTACGGTAACCAGCCACGGGTATGCAGCGAGCGCAAACACGCTGAAACGCGGCGTTCCGGTGCATCTCACCCTCGCAACGAATAATACGCAGGGGTGTGCAAGAGCATTCACTATCCCGGATCTCAATATTTCCAAAGTTTTGCCCGTGACGGGTGATGAGACGATTGAATTTACCCCCCAAAAGAGCGGCCGGCTTGCGTATTCCTGCAGTATGGGCATGTATACCGGCGCATTTACCGTGGCGGATTAACTCTATGATCAAAAAAACATATAAAATTGACGGCATGCACTGCACAAGCTGCGCGCTTATGATTGAAAGCGATCTTGAGGATGCAGGGGTGAAAGCCAATTGCAATTATGTAAAACAAACGCTGCAGGTGGAATTTGACGAAAAAAAAATCGCAGAAATGAAGATCACAGACGTAGTTTTGAAAGCAGGGTATCGAATTGTTTGAGCCCATCTTCGGGGGAGGTGAATACGATTTCTTTTTTTATTGCGGGACAGCCGCGCAGCATGCGGGAAATACGCCTGCCTTTTTCGTAGAGAATATAGACGGGAATGTTATGCGCTTTGGCATATTCGATCTCAATGCCGGTACCGGTTGAGGGTTCACCCATGTAGGCAACCATGAAATCGCTTTGAGATAATTGTTTGGTATCGACCCGGTAGACTTCTTTCGGTGATACGTCGGGATTTAAAACCGGATCGGTGCCGTTTAAAAATGCCCAAAAGTAGTCAAAACCGTTTGTGCGAGCCACGGCGGCCAATCGGCGGTAGAATGCTTTGGTAACCGTCGGATTTCTGAGATCAGTCAGCGGACCTGCAAAAAATATTCGCATAAGAATTGTATTGTACAATAAAATAAGGAATGGTACACTGATAACTCTGAAGGAGGAGTATATATGGCAGATGTAACGATAACGGATGCAAATTTCGATACGGAAGTGTTAAAACATAATACACCAGTGCTGGTGGATTTTTGGGCGGTCTGGTGCGGTCCGTGCCAGATACAGGGGCCGATTGTAGAAGAAGTTGCTGCGGTCATGGACGGCAAAGCGAAAGTAGGAAAACTAAATGTGGATGAAAATCCGGCTATTTCCCAGAAATTCGGCATTATGAGCATCCCGACCCTGATGATTTTCAAAGGGGGAACCGTGGTAAAGCAGTTTATTGGTGTACAGAGCAAAGAGACTCTCATGAGTGAACTCAATAAACTCATCAATTAATCGTATGATCTACGATGTCGTCATTATCGGCAGCGGCCCGGCAGGATATACGGCCGCACTCTACACCTCACGGGCTTTTCTTAAAACACTCATCATTTCCGGGATACAGCCGGGCGGGCAGCTGACCACGACGACGGAAGTGGAAAATTTTCCGGGGTTTCCCAAAGGGATCACCGGACCGCAACTGATGATGGACATGCAGGAGCAGGTCGTGCGTTTTGGTACGGAAATAAAGCAGGAGATCGTAACGAAGGTTAAAAAAAATAATAACACGTTTTTTGTAAAAACAGAAAACGGTTCGTATGAAACAAAAACCGTAATTGTGGCAACAGGCGCGGCAGCACAGTATTTGGGATTGCCGTCGGAAACAAAACTGGCCGGCCGCGGCGTATCCGCCTGTGCCACGTGCGACGGATTTTTCTTCCGCGGAAAAGAAGTTGTCGTCGTCGGAGGCGGAGATACCGCGATGGAGGAAGCAAATTTTCTGACAACGTTTGCAACTCGCGTGACCATCATCCACAGACGGGCTGAATTCCGGGCAAGCCCTATCATGCTGGAACGTGCTAGAAAGAATCCTAAAATCGCGATGCTGACCAATAAAATCATCGAAGAAATTTTGGGTGATTCTACTGTGACAGGGGTGCGTATCAAAGATGTGGTAACCGGTAAAGGAGAAGCGTACCCGGCTCAAGGAGTGTTTTTAGCCATCGGACACAAACCCAACACCGAATTTCTCAAAGAAACGCTTTCCCTTGATCCGAAAGGATATGTCATTGTCCACGGGTTGCAAAAACCCGGGGATTACCATACGGCAACCACGGTCCCCGGGATCTTTGCCGCCGGGGATTGTGTGGATTTCCAATACCGCCAAGCCGTGGTAGCGGCCGGCATGGGATGTATGGCCGCCCTTGACGTACAAAAATATGTTGCTTCCTAAACCGCAAAAATTTAAATCCCGGCTCACCGCGATCGAAAAAATATCGAGCAAGGTGTATCTGGAGCGGTTCGAACTCATCGAACCTAAAGAAATTACCTTTCTTGCAGGACAGACGGTGATGCTCTATGTTGCGCCTGGAGTTAACCGTACAATGTCCATCGCCTCGCCTCCGTCGGAAAAAACTTCCATTATGCTCATCCATGACGTGTCGCCCATGGGAGTGTATTCGAAATGGACCTTGGCAGCCAAGGTCGGAGATCAGATGGAATTGATGGGGCCGCTGGGGAATTTTACCTACAAGGAGTCTCCTCGTGGGAAGATATTAGTCGCGACAGGGACGGGGATTGCCCCGTTTCACTCCATGATCGGGGATCACCCCTCCGACATGATGGAAGTGTATTGGGGATTGCGGCATGAAGAAGATATATTTTGGCAAAAAGAGTTTGGCGCCGCCGCACTCCATATTATTCTTTCCCAACCCAGCGATGTATGGGGAGGGAAACGGGGGCATGTACAGGATCACCTATTTTCCCGGACAAACCTCAGAGAATCGGAGTACTACCTTTGTGGTAATAAAGCGATGGTGGAGGATGTGCGAGTGAAATTGAAGGATGCAGGCGTACCCGATACCCAAGTGAAATTTGAATTATTTTATTAATCAGTAGCGCCGCGCTTGACAATTTCAATAATAAGTAGTACTGTAATTCATACTATGAGTAATACTGTAAGCAAATTCAGCATCAGTATGCCCAGCTACATCTACAGACAGTTGTCGGCTCAACTCGGGAAGCGGGAAGTGAGCAGCTTTATTGCAAGCGCCGTGGAGGAAAAACTACTGGATGTGAGCGCTGGTGATAGCGTGGAAGCGTTTATCGCACTCCGGCGGCGTTTGCCTAAAGTGACAGGGCAAGCTCTCAAAGAGGCGATCGGACAGGGAAGGCTATGAAAACAGTCGTCATCGACGCCTCGATTATTCTCCGATTTTTGTTGGAAGATCATCCACAGATTGTGGAAACTGTGACTGTACTTTTGCGGAATGCAAAGAAGCGAAAGGTGAAGATTTTGTCGACCAGTCTTTTACCGTTAGAAGCGGGAAACGGTCTTCGGTTTACGCTCAAGGATCCAACTCTTGCGGATGACGTGCTGGGACAATTTCAAAAATTACCCATAGATATTATTCCTTTAACACAAATTCAAATTCGAAAATCGCTTTCTGTAGCCTATATGTGCGGTACAACGGTATACGATGCGTCCTATCATATCCTGGCGATTGCCCGGAATAGTGAGTATCTCACGGCAGACGGCGAGTATTATCATAAAGCAAAACATTTAGGCCATATAATACATATCTGATTTTCCTTCTTGAAAATTTTTTTCCGTAGCGTATACTCGGTGCTTATGCAACACATCAACCCGTTTGAAAGTGCAATGGCGCAACTTGCAAAAGCAGCCAAGTTATTTCCTAAAAAAGATTCAACGCTTCTTCTTACCCTTCTTTCCCAACCGCAGCGGATTATTACTGTCACGATTCCGGTGAGACTGGATGACGGGTCAACCAAAATATTCCAGGGATACCGCGTGCAGTTTAATAATGCGTGCGGCCCGTACAAAGGCGGCATCCGGTATCACCGTGACGTGAACCTTGATGAGGTCAAAGCTCTGTCATTTTGGATGACCATTAAGTGTTCGGTTGCCAATCTCCCCATGGGCGGCGGTAAGGGCGGCATCATCGTGGATCCCAAAACCTTGTCTGAAAAAGAACTGGAACGTCTTTCGCGCGCATATGTACGGGCAATATGGGAGTGCATCGGACCGCGATTAGATGTGCCGGCACCGGACGTCAACACCAACGGCGTCATCATGGGATGGATGCTGGATGAGTTTATGAAGATGCGGAAATCGAAAGACAAAAAACTCCGCGCCACATTTACCGGAAAACTCATTAAAGACGGCGGCTCGGAAGGGAGAGCAGAGGCAACGGGGTTGGGGGGACTGTATGTTTTGCAAACCATCCTAAAGCACCATAAACTAGCGGGAAAACAGTTAACCGCCGCCGTGCAGGGGTTCGGGAATGTCGGGTATAACGTGGCAAAGTTTTTGGACGAAGCGGGTATTAAGGTGGTTGCAGTATCGGATAGCAAAGGCGGTATTTACGTGCCGGAAGGGCTAAATCCGGAGCTGACTCTCGAAAGCAAAAAGAAACATGGGTATCTCAACGGAGGGAAGACGATCACAAACGCAGAACTTTTGGAATTACCTGTTGATATACTCGTGCCCTCCGCATTGGAAAACGTATTAACGGGCGCCAACGCGTCGAAGGTCAAGGCAAAAGTCGTTTTGGAGATGGCCAACGGCCCGACGGCGCCGGAAGGGGATACTATATTATATAAGCGCGGAATTCCCGTCATTCCCGACGTACTCTCCAATTCCGGCGGCGTGTCCGTCTCCTGTTTTGAATGGGAACAGAATCTCAAGGGCCAGCACTGGACGAAAGAGGTTGTGAACCGGAAGCTGAAAACCAAGATGAAGAAAGAAGCGACTAACGTCTGGCTGGCCGCAAAAAAGCACAAAACAGATTTGCGCACTGCTGCCTTCTACCTCGCCCTCACCCGTATCCTCAAAGCAATGAAGTAGGTCCATACGATCCAATTTGCATTTTTCAGGGAGAGAGTGTACTATAAGTCACCAAAGGAGTATTTTATGACTGAAAGTCTCACGCAAACAGCTTGGGAAGCGCTACCAGAATCCAGAAAGAGGACCGTCGTTATTGAAGGTTTAATAAGAACAGATTTGCAATTTGCAGACCCAGAATTTTCAAGGAGGTATTCCGAAACCAAATCCGCAACAACAGATACGGCTGATCGTATAAGATTGGATATTCAGATGTTTGATAGAATGCACGAACTTCGAACTGAGGGGAAGATGCTCTCTTTGGAAAAGTTAGAACCCTTTATTGTTGCTGCAATGAAGCTTAATAGTGATCAACTACTGAAAGCATTCAGCGATTTTTATCGAGGCAGACAGGCTGGGGAAATAACTGGTTGACAAGCGAAGCTAAGCTGGTTATAATTCATATTTGCCCTTAGATGCAAGGCCGATATTTCAATTCATGAGACGTAACCAACCATATTCAAACCGAAACCAAATTTGGCAGTGTTTGCGTGTGTAGTCGCCTCGAATGAGTGAATGTAGCCCCGCATCAAAGGCGGGGTTTTTTATTGACATGACCGGGCCTGTAGCTTAGCTGGTAGAGCGCAGCATTTGCAATGCTGAGGTCACCGGTTCGAATCCGGTCAGGTCCACCAGCTCTTGTTTCGAGATTAGTCCCGATAAAATCGAGATTATTCTCGCGTCAAGAGCGCGAGTCGCTCATTAAAATCGTAACGACTTTTTCCATAGCGTAGGTGCAATTCCTATTATGGAAAGAAAGTAAATTAACAAGTAGTTGCATCGTAAGGGGTAATCATAAAGGGTTATTTCTTACTTGCAAATCAATTTTGTTGGAGAAAGAACAAGGCGTGTATCCGCCAGCTGGCGGATGCCTCCTTTGTTCTCTGCAACGCTACAAGTTGACAATGGATGCCCAGGGTATTCATGCCGAGGAAGGACGCATATAGCAGCGATATTCGTCGGGGAGGAGCCATAATCCTCCGATCCGGCGGTTTCCGAATGGGGCAACCCACCCCGCAAGGGGGAGCGCAACATAAAAATTATCGAAAGATGATCATAGTGTTGCGTGGGATACCATCTGAACTGAAACATCTAAGTAAGGTGAGGAAAATAAATCAATAGAGATTCCGTCAGTAGCGGCGAGCGAAAGCGGAACAGCCTAAACCAATCCGCAAGGGTTGGGGTTGCAGGGCCAGTGATATGGGATGAAATTGTTGATAGAAGAACGCCTCGGAATAGGCGACCAGAGAGAGTGAAAGCCTGTATTCGAAACTGACAATTTCCTCTAATGGTTCCTAAGTACCATGGAGCACGAAGGGTCTGTGGGAATCCGGGTCGACCACGATCCAAGGCTAAATACATGAATACACCGATAGTGAACTAGTACCGTGAGGGAAAGGTGAAAAGCACCCCGGAAGGGGAATGAAATAGTACCTGAAATTGTCTGCTAACAAACAGACGAAGTCCCGATTTATCGGGATGACGTCGTGCCTATTGAAGAATGAACCGGCGAGTTATCGATCTACTGCAAGTTTAACCAACGCAAGTTGGGGAGGCGTAGGGAAAGCGAGTCTAATAGGGCGAAATAGTGCAGCAGTCGGTAGACCCGAAACCAGGTGAGCTAACCATGAGCAGGGTGAATCTCGACGAAAGTCGAGAGGAGGCCCGAACTCGTCAGAGTTGCAAATCTGTGAGATGACTTGTGGTTAGGGGTAATATGCCAATCGAACCTGGAGATAGCTGGTTCTCCCCGAAATATATTTAGGTATAGCGGTCAGTTATTCGTATGAAGGGGTAGAGCACTGAATGATACGTGTTTCGCAAGGAATCGTGCATTCAATCAAACTCCGAATACTTTTGTATGTACCTGGCCAGTCAGACATGCACGGCTAAGCGCGTGTGTCAAAAGGGAAACAACCCAGACTCTCATCTAAGGTCTCTAAATATATGCTAAGTGGTTAAGGAAGTCATGTTTTAAGACACCCAGGAAGTTGGCTCAGAAGCAGCCATCCTTTAAAGAAAGCGTAACAGCTCACTGGACGAAAGCCGTGGCGCCGAAAATGATCGAGGCTCAAGTATGTTACCGAAGATTGAAATTTATTTCCGATTTATCGGGAGTGAGTGGTAGGGGAGCGTTCTGTTCTGCAGTGAAGGTCAGCCCGTAAGGGCAGCTGGAGCGGACAGAAGTGAGAATGCCGGTATGAGTAGCGTTTGAAAGTGAGAATCTTTCATGCCGAATGCCCAAGGTTTCCGAAGCAACGTTCGTCGACTTCGGGTTAGTCGGACCTAAGGCGAGGCCATATTGGGGCGTAGCTCGATGGATAAACGGTTGATATTCCGTTACAAGTGTATGTTGATTAAGACTCAAAGGAGGGACAAAGGGGGATTGGTCTCGCGGTTGATTCGTTGGCCGATCTAATGCTTCGAAATAGTGATAATTGGTAAATCCGTTATTGCGTTTAATTGAGAAGTAGGGAAGTCGTGCGCCGTAAGGCCGGGCAACAGAGATAGTTCTGTTTTCGAGAAAAGTTTCCGTTGAGAAGCATATGTTTATCCGTACCGCAAACCGACACAGGTGGGCTGGTCGAGTATACCAAGGCGAGCGGGAGACAGCAGTTCAAGGAACTCGGCAAAAAAACTAGGCGTAACTTATGGGAGATGCCTTGCCCCGATGTAAATCGGGGTTTCAACAAAAGATTATTAAGCGACTGTTTAACTAAAACACAGGTCTCTGCAAAGCCGAAACGCAACGTATAGGGGCTGACACCTGCCAGTGCCGGTAAGTTAAATGGCTGACTGACCTCGCAAGATGGAAGGCTGGTTTTTAAGCTCCGGTGAACGGCAGCAGTAACTATAACTGTTCTATGGTAGACGAAGTGGGTCGCTGCCATAGTGAGGTATTCAAACCTCTCAACACTCATGTGCATAAGGAAAAATGAGTGTATGAAAAATTGTACTAAATGCTGGAAACACTCTGTATCTGAAGGTACCGAAAGGTAAAAATCCTCTCAGTGGAGTCAATCAGCAGGAAAGACTAATTAATCTAAATCAGAAGGGGGGTGGTTATGTTAACCAAATTTTGATTTAGCGGTTCTCTTTATTATGCCCAAGAATAATTCTTTTTCTAGAAAAAGTAACTCTTGGATAACATTTTATTGAGGAAGGCATAATATAGAAAGAGCCTTAACACACTGTTTTATCAGTACAAGCTAAGACAACTTTTTCCGCGCTTTCTTCAAAAAAGAAGATTAATTAAAATCCTCAACGACTATACGTGCAACCCTGAATAAATCGGGGAAGATATAGTCTGATCTGCATAGCGATATGCAGTTAACACGAATAAGCGAAATTCCTTGTCGGGCAAGTTCCGACCCGCACGAAAGGTTGAACGACTTAGTGACTGTCTTGAACTGTTACCCGGCGAAATTGAAATGGCTGTGAAGATGCGGCCTACTTACACATGGACAAAAAGACCCCGTGAAGCTTTACTGTAACTTGGCACTGAGGACGTTATTTTAACTGTCGAGCATAGGTGGGAGCCTTCGGGCGAAACATGGAATACCACTCTTCGAAATGACGAAATCTTACTTATCCCGCATAAAAATCCGGGAGAAGAACACTGTCTGGTGGGCAGTTTAACTGGGGAGGTTGCCTCCAAAAGTGTAACGGAGGCGTACAAAGGTTGGCTAATCCTGAATGGAAACCAGGACTTGTCGTGCAAACGCGATAAGCCAGCTTGACTGCGAGACGTACAAGTCGAGCAGATACGAAAGTAGGTGTTAGTGATCCTCGCATACCCTCGTGGGAGGTAGCGGGCTTAACGGATAAAAGCTACTCTGGGGATAACAGGCTGATCGCTTCCGAGAGTCCATATCGACGAGGCGGTTTGGCACCTCGATGTCGGCTCATCCTATCCTGGGGCTGGAGAAGGTCCCAAGGGTCCGGCTGTTCGCCGGTTAAAAGGGTACGCGAGCTGGGTTCAGAACGTCGTGAGACAGTGAGACTTAGCGCATTAGAACGCGCTATATGCTGTCCGATTTCCGACTTCTATATGAACCCCATCGAAGGAGATTAACTGTTATATTTTGAAATCTTAAAATAAATCTGACTATTTGCTGGAAACACTGAGTATATGAACGTACCCCGACCAAAAGTCGAGGTGACAATCGTTCATTGCAGTCAATCAGCAGGTAACCCCGATCATATCGGGGGAACCTCAACGACTACACGTCAGACCACAGCTGTTCACGAACGGCTGGGAAGATATAGTCTGAACTGCATAGCGATATGCAGGTAACACAATTGTCGGTCTCTATCCTGTGCAAGCGTTAGATTCTTGAGGGGAGTTCTCCCTAGTACGAGAGGACCGGGAGGAACGGATCCCTGGTGTGCCAATTGTCTGACAACAGGCAACGTTGGGTAGCTAGATCCGGACGGGATAAGTGCTGAAAGCATCTCAAGCACCAAGCCCAACCCAAGATGAAGAATCGTTATAGATCACCCGGAGAATACGGGTTTGATAGGCGAGAAGTGTACACACCGTAAGGTGCTTAGCTTACTCGTACTAATCGATCGATGTTGTGGAGAACAAAGGGAAATCCTTCGTTCTTTATTCCAACAAATTGTTTTGCAGTATGGGTAAACCATTGGGTTATCCCTTACGAATCAACTACTGACACTGAGCTTAACCGCTCCAGTGTCTTCCAGTCTTTTGAGCGACGTGGACCCACCCGATCCCATTCCGAACTCGGAAGTGAAACGCGTCAGCGCTGACAATACCTGTTTCGCAAGGAACCGGGAAGATAGGTCGAGGCTGGGGGACTTTGGAGCGGTTTTTTGATGGCTATAAGAGTACAATGGATTGTATGGTTAAGCTAACTATCCATCCGTCGTTTCTTCCGACTCTTATCGCACGCTCGGTTACCGAGCTCGACCTTCTATGCTTTCGCCATCATGGCGAACCCACGGACAAACAGCATGCCGACGGGCATGACAGGTTTTGTTCAAGTGGAGATTTACTCTATTACATTCTGGCGATGGAAAACGGTCGGCTTATTGGTGAAACACGCGTGTTTAAGAGAACCATTGTCTATAACGGACAGAAAATTGTGCTGGGCGGTATAGGAAGTGTGGCGACGCATCCGGATAAACGGAAACAGGGGATCGCGACACGCATGGTGAGAAGAGGGATGGATTTACTGGCAAAAAAACACTGCGATGTGGCATACCTGTGCGCTGACACGCATTCCCTGAAGGCGCTGGAGTTTTATGAGGAATTCGGGTTCCGGAGGCTGCTTCAGAACCACACCTATGTCGGGCGATCGGGCAAACGGTATATCGATACGGATGGCATGATTGCGCCGGTCGGGTCAAAAATCCTATTTGAAAAAATTTTTTCTACCGCCGTCCCGTTTGATATCGGAGTAGGAAATTGGTAATCTTAGAGAAGAAGGGGGGATTAAACCTATGATTGGATACACGGGTCACATAGAAGAACTTACCCGGGAGAATACGTTTTTCCGCCGCGTCTTATACACGGGCCCGCATCACCAGCTGGTCTTGATGGCGCTCGCGCCAAGCGAAGAAATCGGCATGGAGGTACACCCCGATAATGATCAGTTTTTCCGTTTTGAGAGCGGGGAGGGGAAAGTGATTATTGCCGGTGAGGAGCACATCGTAAAAGACGGAGATGTGGCTATCGTGCCCGCCGGAAGCGACCATAACGTCATCAATACGTCATCAACGAACCCATTGAAACTCTATACGATTTATGCCCCATCCCATCACCCGGACGGGACAATCCACAAGACCAAAGCGGAGGCCATGGTTGCGGAAAAAGCGGAACACGTATAAGGTGACAGAGGAGATGTACGCTTGACCTCCCGTTACCGCAGCGTGTAAATTGTTATATTTGTCGTCTGATAGATCTCTCTGAGAAACGGATAATGCGCTTCAAAGATCTGATTATTTGTCTCCCTCGACGTCAGGACTACATACCGTATGCGGTTATCCCGCATCCAAAGCCGGGCAGCTTCCGGTGACATTTTTAGGGTATAAAAGGAATCATTGCGTGCATCTTTTTCGGCCGCGTTGATGGTTTCTAGCATGTGACCGGAGTATCCGCTGTGGCCGGTGAGCGCCGGGATAAAGAGATCCGTGTAGGAGTAATGGAAGCCTAAAACGACATCATCAAACGGCTGCAGCCGCGATAAATATGAGAAGCCGTCGTACGTATCCTGCGGCAAATAATTGAGTATATACGCAAGACTATTCGTGCCGACATCCGCCGGCATTTTTCTGTCGAACTCCCACATGATGGTAGGGGCGCTGTACAGAAGAAATACGGTAAGGGCGAGGATACACATGGTCTGAGGGAGAAGCCCGCGTATCATTGAGGCCAGAAATTTACTGAAGACGAGTATGCCGTAGACGGCAAGAACCGCCAAAAACGGATACAGGGCAGGAGCCACGAATCTGCCGTTGATTATGCCTAGGAGTGACGGTAGGGGGGAGAAATACGCGATGTGCGAGGCTAGCCCGAGAAGAACGGCAAAAAGGATGAGGGGCCGTGGAGATATGAAGAATAGCACGATGCCGATACCTGCCAGGAAGAAGAGGGGTCCTCCTGAGATGAGATATTCCATAATCGCGGGGTGCGTTGATTGCGCTGCTTCCCATAATTTTGCCTGGAGCCGGGGGAGCGTATTGAGCGTGGTATTCATGTACGCGAATGCAATAAGAAACCCGACAGTAAGGATAATAAGACGCCTCCATGGGATAACGGGCGTGGCATATCGTTTCAGGAAATTTATGTGTTTGACGGCAGCAGCAACAGCGGCATATGTCCAAACACAACCGATCCACAGTGCTGCCGTGACGGGGTTGGTTATTGTCAAAAGGAGTATACCGAGGGGGTCAAGTATAGCCAGTGCAATCCGCCCCGGTTTCGTTTTGGGCGTATGAAAGATTAAAAGCGTCAGGACATAAAAAAGAAACATTACGGTTGCATGATGCGGCGCTCCGCCGAGTCTATCAAAGGCAAAATGCGGTGCCTCCTGTTCGTGGAGGGGAGTCCAGACAATACGCCCCCCAGTGATTTTCATGGGAGAGGTGGCAACGAGCGAAAATACATATGCCGTCAGTTGTGCAACGGCGCGCTTCGGCAAAAAAACGCGTATGATGAAGTACGAGAGAATAAGATTGAGAAAAACCATGACCATCGTCCAGAGGTTGTAGGACCACGCGGGAGAGAGCCCTAGCCACCCGCCGATTTTTCCCATCATGAGATTGGTCCAGTATACGAATCCCGGCTGAGTGACTTCACTGGTAAACCGGTTGGCCACAAGCCATGCACCATGCGCGCCCTGGGTAAAGTGGCTGAGGTAGAAAAAATAGTCTTCATAAAAATGAATCAATCCCAGATACACCATGCCTTTTGGTGTATGGAAAAGACCGTAGAAGAAGAACCGGGCATTGGCAAGTGTAGCCAGAAGGCTGAGTCCGACAACGATAGACAAGACTGTTTTTTCACTGCGGCTCATGGTTTCAAGTGTATCATAACAAACGCTTGTCTCAGCAGGAAAAATCCGGTATAATACCCCGTATCCTAACGAAAGCAGGTATATGAATGGCTACAAAAAAGCAATCCACCTCCGCTAAAGCTACGACGGACAAGCAAAATCCACAAACAATGGAGGAGCTCCTTGCGCAAACCTCCTATACCCTCAAAGGCGTAAAAAAAGGCGATGTTGTGGAGGGGAAAATCACGCGTGTATCCCGGAAAGAAATGACGATCGATATCGGCGGCAAAACCGAGGGAGTGGTTATCGACCGGGAGCTTGAGACGTACCGCGACATGCTTATGGCCCTGAAAGTCGGCGATACGGTGGTGGCACAGGTTATCGTTGCAGAAAATGACCGCGGACAGTCCGTCTTGTCCCTGCGCCGGAGTATTTTTGAAAAACGGTGGGCGGCCCTTGATGAAAAGCAAAAGAGCGGTGAAGTCGTTGAAGTTACGCTGAAAGAACCGGTCCGCGGAGGTATTTTAGTAGATTTCGGCGGGTTGCGCGGTTATATTCCGCAGTCGCAGCTGGATGGGGCGACGTTCAAGCAATTGGATAAAGCGATAAACCGCAGAATTCAGGCGAAAGTCGTTGAGGTTGATCGGGACACGAACCGCTTAGTATTTTCCCAACGTGCAGTGACTGAAGGGGCGACGCTTGCCAAGCAAAAAGAAGTACTCTCGGCCCTGACGGTCGGAGAAACAGTATCCGCGACTATTACCGGCGTGGTACCGTTTGGTGCGTTTGCCAAATTAAAAGTCGTCAAGGATGGGACAGAGCACGAAATTGAAGGTCTTATTCATATCTCCGAAATTGCCTGGGAAAAGGTCGAAGATCCGAACCAGTACCTCAAAACAGGGGACAGCATCAAGGTAAAAGTCATCGGCATTGATGCGGCCTCTGGGAAGCTGACATTATCTCTTAAACAGCTTCTGCCTGATCCATGGGAACACGTTTTGGATATGTTTGAGAAGGATACGACGGTCAAAGGAACAGTTTCCCGCGTCTCCCCATACGGTATTTTTGTCATTCTCTCGCCCGGTATTGAAGGACTCATCCACATCAGCAAGATTTCGCCCGGCGAAGAGCCAAAAACCGGGGATGAGATTCAGTGCATCATTGAAGACATCAAGCCTGATCAGCGGAAAATCAGCCTCTCCATGACGCTCACCGAAAAGCCGATCGGCTACCGGTAACAATTTGCTACCCGCAGTTATTTCGTCACACTGATGGTTGTTGAGGCGGTGTTTTTGTTCGTACTGTTGTCCGTGGCGGAAGCTGTGATCGTATGGCTCCCGACCGCAAGTTTATTGACTGCGGTATTGACCTGACAAGTGGTTGCTCCGGTACAGGTTTTGGTGACGGTGCCGTCCAGGGCGATTGTAATGGTGGCAATACCGCTGCTGTCGGATGCCGTGATCTTAATGGACATACTGCCTTTATCCGGGACGACGGATCCGTCTGTAGGTGTTGTGATGGTCACCACCGGCGGGGTAGTGTCGTTGGGCGGAGGTGTCGGTGTCACGGTTGGAGTGACCCCTAAGGTCGGGGTGGTGAGAGGATTCACGGTAATGGTACTGCCGACAGAGGTAAGGGTAAAAACTGTCGCATCTACTGCCGCCAGTTGGGACGAGGCAGACGCGACGACGGTGGTGGTTACATTAGGATTTGTTGTATTTGCTCCGAACTGCAGGGTTGCAAGCTGGAATGTCCCGTTGGGGGGAGTTTGGACGTGCGTCGGATCCAGTCCTATGACCAGATCTATTTTGCCTGAGGCGTTGGCATCAGCCATGGTGGTTTGTTTGATGACTCTTCCCCAGGCTGACGTCGTCAGGGTTATCTCCGCCGTTAACTTCACGACCGCAGGATTAAAGGTTAGTTGAACGTTGACAAATGCCGTAGGACTGTCTGTCGTCGCCCATAACTGCATGGTTCCATTTGGCGGCAGGGAAAGCATTGCCGGCAGTACCGTGACCGTCGCCTGATGAGTTGTTGCTCGAGTGGTGACCTGTTGTGGATACAGGGTTGCCATAGTGAATACGAGACCGATGACCAAAAATAAACCGATCCCCAAGTACGGGGCGACTTTGGGATTTTTCACCGTTCTCATAGCCCGTCGGTACCAGGGTTCCGGTGGTGCCGCGACAATGACAGAATCACGTGTATGTTTCCCTTGTGGGGAATCCTGCGGATGCGTTGCTGCGGAGGTTTTGTCTGGCATACAGTTATATCTTACGTTCCATAATGCATTACCCAAATACTAAAGTCAATACCGTCTACTTTCCCGTAGAAGATGTACCAAATGTTGTTAAGA
The DNA here is from genome assembly GCA_963701185.1 of Candidatus Gottesmanbacteria bacterium. Lineage (GTDB taxonomy): Bacteria > Patescibacteriota > Microgenomatia > UBA10105 > UBA927 > XYB1-FULL-47-11. The sequence continues at coordinate 729,744 of OY969569.1, read as the reverse complement.
TAAGGTAGAATATCCCCACAATGAAACTCCGGACGTCCTATGTGTGTCAACAATGCGGGTTTGAGAGCCCCAGTTGGTACGGGAAGTGTCCCAATTGCGGGGAATGGAACACGCTGGTTGAGACAGTTAAGGAAGATGTAAAAACACAAAATATCTTTTCAAAAAAAATTTCTTCATCAAAACCCCAAAAGCTATCAGAAGTAAAACATATTGAAAAAAACCGTCTCAAAAGCGGATTTACGGAATTTGACCGCGTGATGGGCGGGGGGATCGTGCCGGGATCGGTGACGCTTCTTGCCGGCGATCCGGGGATCGGAAAGTCGACCCTACTTCTTCATGTTATTGCTAAATGCGGCGGCTTGTATGTCTCCGGTGAGGAATCGGCGGAACAGATTAAACTGCGCGCGAAACGCCTTGGTGTCGAAGGCGGGAATATCAGCGTACTGGCGGAGACGTCTGTTGAAAGTATTGTCAATGCACTGGAGGGAAATCTTGTTGTTGTGGATTCCATCCAGACACTATCGTCAGGGGATTTGGATGGTATGGCAGGGTCGGTGGGGCAGATCCGGCATTGCGCCGAAGTTTTGGTGGGCGTTGCCAAACGTAAAGGTATTTCCATTATCATCATCGGTCACGTAACAAAGGAGGGGACGATTGCAGGGCCGAAAGTCCTTGAACACATGGTAGATACGGTCTTGTATTTAGAGGGAGAACGGTTTGCCAATGCCAGAATTTTGCGTACGTACAAAAATCGGTTCGGGGCCATCGAAGAAGTGGGAATTTTCGAAATGGACGAGACAGGCCTGAAGGAGATAGCAAATCCATCCGCTCTATTTTTGCAGGACCGGGTAAAAAATGTTCCCGGGAGTATTGTGACCGTTATTATGGAGGGAACCCGGCCGATGCTCGTCGAAATTCAGGCGCTTGCGGTGCCGTCACAGTTGGCGATGCCACGCAGGATTGCCAACGGGATCGACTATAACCGTTTACAATTGTTAGTCGCGATATTGCAAAAACGATTAAATATTCCGCTCGGGAATTTTGATGTTTTTGTCAACGTCAGTGGAGGAATGAAGATTGAGGAACCGGCCGCGGATCTTGCTGTGGCGCTGGCAATTCTTTCTTCATTCAAAAATAAACCGTTGGATCCTAAAACCGCAGTGTTCGGCGAAGTAGGACTTTTAGGGGAAATCCGGTCCATCGGTTCTGATGAACGGCGGGCGAAGGAGGCCAACCGCCTCGGGTTTACGACGATTATATCTTCGAAAACTGTTCATAACGTAACACGGGCAAGCCAGGCCATCGGGTGATGATTTTCCTTAGTTCTCCCCTGTTTTTTTTGTGGTACAATCCATGGTGTGAAAAGCAAAAAAGACTTATTGGTACCAGTAAAGCCGCCGGAGGCGTTCACGAAGGCTCTTGCTGCCGAGATCGTCAAGAATCTGACGAATATCGGCCGGTTTACTGCGCGTCCCTTCATTCGCCGGCCCAAAACCAACGGAAAAGACGACGTGTTGGGCGAGTATCCGATTCTTGTTGATACCAGCGTCCTTATTGACGGCAGGATCCTTGCCATAGCCAACAGCGGGTTTATTAGCGGTACGTTTATTATTCCGCAGTTTATTTTAGGCGAGCTTCAGCATATTGCCGATTCAGACGATTCACTCCGCCGCGCCAAAGGACGGAGGGGTCTGGATATCGTGAATAAACTTAAAGGACAGAAAGTAAATAAACTCATGCGCGTCAAGATTGCGTCTTCGGATCCCGCAGAAGTGAAAGAAGTGGATGCGAAGCTGGTTGCCCTTGCCAAGCGGTGGGCAAACCTGCCTGCCGGAAGACAGGTCAGATTACTGACGGTTGATTTTAACCTTGCACATGTGGCGAGGGCCCAGGGAGTCAAGATTCTCAATGTTAATGACATTGCCCAGGCGTTAAAAGTATCGCTGATGCCAGGCGAAGAATTCACCGTAAAAATTACCCACGAAGGGAAAGAACGGGTCCAGGGAGTAGGGTATTTGGCAGATGGGACTATGGTCGTTGTAGACGGCGCCCGTGACCGGGTGGGACAGGATATCCTCGTGATTGTCACCAAAGTCCACCAGACTGCCGCCGGCCAGCTGTTTTTTGCGAGAATGAAGTAGTTCTGCTTGTTTTTATTTCCCGAACAGATTTTTGAGGAACGAAACGATCGAATTGATAAGCCGGTCAATAAATGTTGGCGTTGATGCCTGTGATACAGGTGGTACAGATGATGCAGTTGGAGACGGCGTCACCGATATAACCGGATAGTGAGTCGTCGTACCAAATTGACCGAATCCCGTTGATGGCGTTGTCTTTGGCGGGACCGGCGTAGGTGTTGAGGTGGGGTACAAAAAGCCCAAAGGATGAAATGACGGCCTTGGTGTGGGTGTGGGGGTGGGTTTTGGTGTGGGTGTGGGTTTTGGTGTGGGTGTGGGTGTGGGTGTGGGTTTTGGCGTACTCGTGGGGGTGAGGGTCGGTGTGGCAGTGGGCGCGCCCTGGGAAGGTGTTGACGTAGGAGAGGGTGTAGAGGTTGGGGTCGGTGTGGGGGTGGGTGTGGGGGTACGGGTTGATGTAGGAGTAGGCGTTATCGTGCTGCCTGTGCCTCCGGTAATTGTGCTTCCGGCCGTTGAAACGAGTGCGTTCGTTGGTTTTCCTATGGCTGCAACTTGGGTGGTAGCGTTGGTGTAACTGATGGATGATTGTTTTGCGGCAAGAATTTTTATTGTCCATGTTCCCAAAATACCGATGCCTTTATACGGATTCGAAGGTTGCGCGCCGAGGGTGACGGATATGGCGCCGTTGCCGTGCGTTTCCGGCACTAGGACAACCGGCAATATAGCACCCGGAGTAAACGCAAGTATTTGTATGGCGGTAGGATCGTACGAAACGTGCAGTTCCGCGGCAGAAACGGTGTCCGTATCGGTATCCAATGTGCTTGCCAGAAAGAATGTTTCCCCGGTTTCTGCGGATTTCGCAGCGGGTGAGAGTGAAAGTTTCGGGCCGGAGAGCGTAGCCCGGCTCCGCAAGTCCTGTGTTTTCTTTTGTACCAGGATTACCACTCCCATGCTCGTAAGAAGCAGGAGCAGAATACCCATGAGAGACAACGTTTGTTTTTTTGTATACCGAAAGCGGATTTTTGCAGATGTTGGCGCCGTTTCCTGTTGGCCGGCTGGTTCTATCGGACCATCAGAATCCGGAGTGCTATATATAGGTTTACGTTTTGTCATATACACATCGTAACACGCGCTTCCTACACAGTATATTACTTTCCGAAAAATGTAATAAGCTGATTATAGTCATAAATATCCACTTTGCCGTCTTTCGTGATATCTGCCGGAATCCAACCGGGAGAACCGGTTTTGCCGAAGTCGGCAACCAATATGTTGTAGTCATAAATATCTACCCTGCCGTCTCTGTTGAGGTCGCCTGGTTTAGGAGCGGGTGGAGTGTTAGTAGGAGTTGGAGTACGTGTAGGGGTCGGGGTGGGGGTAGACGTTGGAGTGGGGGTGATTGTTACAGAAGGAGAGGGGATAAGAGCGATATAAGCATTTCTTAGTTGGTTTCGTTTTATCGCATAATCAGGAGTGTAATGCGGCCCATTATTGGTAAGGATTGGGTCATTGGCAAAACCCCAGGAATACAACCAGGTTATTTTTTTAGAAACGAAACCATCAACCGCCTGAAGCTGCCAATTGAGTGTTTCGAATTTTGCAGGCGGAAAACTAGCACCGCCATCAAGCGACGGTGAAAATGTTTCAATATTTGCCCACGCCTGCACCCGTTTATTGTATTGGATATTGCCATCACGGACTGCATCAGATAGTCCGCGAAAATGTTCCTGATCGCTGGTATAACTGACAACATTCCCGGCTCCCACAGAATCCTGAGGAGCATATATATCAATATCTAAATTTTGTACGGCGTATTTCATATTGTCATACACAGTTTGGTAGCTATACCACTCATATTGATAGGGAGAAAGCATAATAAGTTTTGAAGGATAAAGATTTTTTATCGTAGAGGAAAAATTTTTATAAAAATTAAAGTAGTCAGTCCAGGCACCCGGCCCCGTATAAAATTTATGGATCTCCAGCTCCTCAGGGATGTAAAATCCTTTGATAAAATTTCCGTCCCACTCCCAACCTTTAGCAAGACTCAACTCTTTAAGTTTACCTATCAACCGTTTTGATAAATCGATCACTCTCCCCTGATCCGTATTCGGATCATTCGGGTTTCCGGAAGCGACATTAATACATTTCCATGTTCCGGCAAGTCCTATATAGACAGACAGTCCTTTATTATGTAACGATGTCAATAATTTATCCGCGTTTTCTAAATAATTAGAACGATTTTCAGTGAAAAAATTATTCTCAATGTAGTTCGGGCTGGAACAGTCAGATTTATAGACTACACCTGAATAACCCCAGATCAACGTATCCATACCAAGTGCTTTGATGCCGTCCAAAAATGTATCCATGGTGTTCTGATCGGTTATCGAAAAATCAGGAAAAATAAATGTGCCCGTCAGTGGTTTTGGAGCGGCGTACACAGGATAAGGAGTATATATCAGTATCAGAAAATAATATAAGATAAAAACAAATATTTTTTTCATTTTCCAAAATTCCCTACTAACACAGTATAGTAATAATATTGACTTTGCAAGGCGGGTACGTTCCCCAAGTTATCCACAATTATTTTCAGAAAAAATTATGGAGCGATAGAACGTTCTATTTATGCTATATAAAACTATAAGTTATCGATATTTACGTAAGTAAAAAACCTATGGGACTTGACAAGGAATTGCTGACGTGTTTGAATGGGTGTATGAACATAAAATATTTTTTTCAGCGATTAGGTTTGGTTGGGATAGACAAGCGGAAATCTCCGATTGCACAGGATAGGGAGCGGTTTGAGGCAGAGGTGAAAGAGCAGTTTCAGAAGTTAAAAGACAAGGGATTAAGTATACCGGTGTTTACGCTCTGACGAAAAAAAAGCATCACTACCGCTAGACTTAGGTTTGCCTACGAGTAGTAATGCCTTTTAGTGTGGATATTGTTTTTTGGGCAAAAGAACAATATCTATTTGATCACGATATCAACGCCTCTCTGCGTTGTCAAATAAAAAACTGAAGCTGAATATTTTGTTTAGCCCGTTGACTCGGGATATTTCTATTTGCGTTTTGCTTCCTTAATTTTTTCCTCTACTCCTATTGACTTTGAAAAAATTTCGATATACAATCGCGGCGAGTCGTGCTAAAGGTGAATTTTTGAGCAATAAAGTGTCTTGATTGGGGAGTTGATAGTTGGGCAGGCTGTCAACTTCCCATTCAGGACATTTTTTATGGCGTGAGCAATGTGAAGAATTGTTCGCGGGTAAAACGTCCGGTGTTTTGGAAAATCCGTACCGTCGGGTGGTCAAAGACCTGGATGGATTCTTCCGCAGAATCGTCGTTTATCTGCACGCCGAATAGATGAGGATAGGACGTAAATGTTGCCACTTCTTTGTATCCTAATGATCCATCCAACAGACGCCGGTAAAACAATTTCGTCAGCGGATATTTTTCACCCAACCGCGGCATGGTGGCCCACATGCGGCGCGTTGAGAGGATGATGAAATCGCCCGCCACCAGTTTGTCCGCATAGTAGATTTTTTTGTCAGCATTATCCTCATCATAGATCATCAATAGTTCCCGTTGATACGGAACTGCATGAGGGACATCTACTGGTAAACCGTCATTCCAGTGTTCGGTATAGATGCGGGCGCCGGCGGGAATATGAGTAAGCATCCATTCGGTTGCATTCATGCGTGTTTGGGGCCGTAGATACACCGTCCAATTGGCCAGTCCCCATACAAGAGTGGAGCCAAGGAAGAGAGCGGTGAAAGCAAGACCGGCAAGACGAAAATGTTTTATACATACAACACAGAGCCATGCTGCGGCGAGAGTCACAAATGGCAAAAACGGCACGTTATACCGGTTGAATTTGGCAAACCATGAGCCAACCCAGCCAAAATAGAGAAAGGGGAATACCAAAAATATAAAAAATAATGATTTTTTTCTGACGAGCGCCGTGATCAATACTCCAATAAGACCGAATATTCCCGGGATAAGGAGAGGTCCCGCCTGCCAGAGCATTGTTTGCAGTTGATACAGGTACGGGGCGGTGTGTAAAAATTGAAGCGTGTACGGTACCGTAAAACGCCCCAGGGCGACTCCTGATTCATAGGTCATGGACTGCCGGAAATGCGTAAAATCCAGGATGGTATATGGGGAGAATATGTAAAAGATAATAGCGGCGAAACCCAACAGGAAGTACGTATACAAAATTTTTCTCGGAAATTTTTTAGGAAAATGAGGAAGCCAGATTGCCACGAAGGGAATAATTCCGAAAAGAGCGCTTGTAGTTTTGGCGGCCATAGCCAGACCCCAAACAAAACCAAGCGCCAGGGCGCGCTTCGTCGTTATTTTTTTTGCGAGAATCAGGAGGAGAAGTATAAAAAACACGAGCATGGTTTCCGTTGTTTGAAAATGTGCTTCCCGTATAGCCCACGGAGAAAAAGCAAGGAATGCGGCCGCCAGAACTCCGGCCGCAGAGGAGAAATATAACGAACCCACAAGATAGATAAGGAAAATGCTACACGTCGACAATGTTGCCGAGACGTACCGTCCTATGACCGCAATATATCCCCAGTCGGTGAGCCACAGAGGATTATGGGTAATAGCCACGACTCTCTCACCCAATGCGCGATAGAGATAAATCGGGAGACCCCCATAGGCAAAAAACCCCGGATTCATTTGGGTAAAAAACCGAATCCGTGTTACCGCCCAGGAAATATTCCGTTCATCCGGATGAAACGCGCCGAAGGAGTCCCAGTTGACCGCCGTAAAGCGAAAGACTGCTCCGGAGAGAATGATGAGAATAAGTATTTTTTTCATTGCTCCATGATTTTTTGCGCGGCTTTTTGGCCCAGTTCAATGGCGTAATTTGTTCCGCGGTCCCAGGGGACAATACTGTCCATATTGGCAAGATAGACGTTGGGGATTGCTGTTTCCATCTTCGGCGCACGCGCTGAATACCGGAGTTCGTGGACCGGCTGGGCGTGGGGTGCGGTGAACATAAAAGAATTCACAATTTCCAATTTCCAATTTCCAATTTTTTTAATAAATGGCAAAAACTCTTTTAATAATTTTTCTTTCGTCATTGATAAATATTTGTGGCCTTCCGGCAGGTAGTTGCCGAAATAGGTCAGGTGGCGGCCGCCGTAGTATTTTTTATCCATGAAATTGGTGTGTGCGACAGCGGCAAGGAACGGGTAAGACCGGTCGGTGATATTGAGCCAATAGATATCCCCGAGAATCGGTTCTTTTGTTTCTACAACAAGTGTCTGTGCCCATAGGTGGGGGATGGGAGTGTGCGGTGTGGGACCGGTAAAAAGCGTTGTATCAAAACCGCTTATATTTTTCATTGAAGAGATTTTCTTATTTGTATATATTTTCCCGCCTTGTTTTATTATAGCGCGTTCCAGTGCATCGATAAGCGTTTTGAATCCGCCCTCCATGTACATAAGGCTTGATGTCCGTTTTTTAATTCTTGCCCAAAACCAGGCCGCCTGAATTTTTGGCGCGAAGCTGCCGAATTTGCCAACCAAGAGAGGTTCCCAAAGCACCTGATATGCACGTTTTCCTCCTATTGAGGTTAAAAGCTGTTCAGCGGTAATTTGTTCCAATGGTTTCCAAAACGGTGTGATTTTTAGAAATCCTAAGAGCGCCGCGGTACGCGCCTTATCAAATAAGGGTAATAGGGGAAATCGGAGAAGAGATAATGGAGAGTCGAGTTGATAAGTTTTTCCGTTGTAGAGATTTGCCGTTACCGGACGTTTGATAATTACTTTATTTTTTAGCCCTAACTCTTCGATTAATTTCAATGCCGCCCGGTCATTGGTAAACCAATGATGGTAGGAATATTCCAGGTTCCATTGCCAATGCGGTTGCCTGAATCCGTGCGCCAGCCCGCCCAAGACGGGACCGGCTTCAAAAAGGGTGACGGCATGGCCGCGTTTGGTGAGTTCGTAGGCTGCGCTAAGTCCCGTGAATCCACCCCCGATAACGGCAACTTTCATGAGAAGATTGTATCACGTATAATCACACTCATATGCCGATGTCGGACTTTCTTATTGTTTTCCAATGGTGGGGGATGCTTTTTTTAGTCGGTGCGGCGGCATATCCGTTAACCCGCAGATTGGGACTATCGTATTCTTTTTCCAAAGCCGTAGGGATGGCGGCGGTGACGTATCTTGTGTATTTGGGAGGCGTTCTCCACATTATTCCGTTTACGCAATTGTCTATTTTTTTTGCTTTACTTATTGTTTTTATTGGGGGAGTTGTAGGCAATAGGGGAGATAAGGGAAATCGGGGAGATAAGGGGATAATTCTGGAAGAAATCTTTTTCTTCTTGTGTCTTCTGTTTTGGAGTTGGGTGAAGGCGCATGAACCGAGTATCCATAACCTCGAAAAGTTTATGGACTTCGGGTTTACCAAATCCATTTTGGATAGCCGCTTTTTTCCGGCCCCCGACATGTGGTATGCCGGGAGTTCCATCAATTACTACTACTTCGGACATACCGTCATGGCAGTCTTAACCCGCCTTTCCGGCATTGATCTCACCTACACGTTTAATCTCATGCTGGCGGCGATTTTTGCCTTCTGTTTCACCATGAGTTTTACAATCGGAAGACAACTGACCAAGAAAATTTCCGGGGGGATACTCACCGCATTTCTTGTGACCCTCGCGGGAAACATGCAAACGATTTATGCGTTTACCAAAGGGTATGATGGGGACCAGGTTGTGCCGTTCTGGACGCTTTTGGGGAAGATGGATTTTGCCCGCTACTGGTATGCCAATGCCACACGCTTTATCCCGTATACGATCCATGAATTTCCGAGCTACTCGTTTGTGGTATCGGATGTCCACGGGCACGTACTGTCGATCCCGTTTGTATTGCTTGCTATAGCGCTGCTGATAAAAATGTGGGGGGACAAAAAAATCCATTATTTTTTTCTTATCTTTTATGGATTCTTATGCAGTGTACTTCTGATGACCAATGCGCTCGACGGGCCGATATACCTCGGGTTATTCCTGATAATTTTGGTAATGCACAATGCGCAATTTAAAATAATAAATTGGGAAAAGACGGCAATTGTGGGCGGCATCACCATTATTACAACAATCCTGTGCAGTCTGCCGTTTATCCTGTATTTCAAATCATTTGTCACGGGTCTTGCCGTCAATTGTCCTCCCTCGGGGCTTGCCGATACGAAAATCGGACCGATTTTGTTTGAGGGAGTGGAGAAGTGTCAGCACAGCCCGCTGTGGATGATGTGGCTTCTGTGGGGATTTTTCATCTATTGCGGCGCCTGGCTCTTGTTTTCGAAGAAAAAAAATCTGCTTCTTACCGTTTTCTTCTTCTTTTCTCTTGCTCTTATCATCTTCCCCGAATTTTTCTACTTTAAAGACATTTATCCCATGCACTTCAGAAGTAATACCATGTTCAAACTAGGATATGACGCATTTATCCTGTTCTCGATCGTCGCAGGATACGCGATTGTCAAATTTTTCCGCAATAAAATCTTTTTGCTTCTGCTTCTGCCGCAATTATTTCTTGTGTCCATTTACCCCATTTTCAGTGTCCGGTCGTATTTCAACAGCCTGAAGGTCTATGAGGGGATTAACGGGGCCGGGTGGATTAAGGCTCAATATCCGGATAATTGGGCTGCGATTCAATGGCTCAATACACAAATAGGTAGCCCCACTTCGCTAAAGCTTCGCGGGGCGACTACAACTGGATTACCAGTTATAGTCGAGGCGGACGGGGACAGTTATACCGATTACAATCAGGTGAGCGCGTTTACCGGGTTTCCGACGATTGTCGGCTGGTCGGTGCATGAATGGCTCTGGCGCGGCAGTTACGATGTTGTGGCGCCGCGGAAAGAGGAGGTGCGGCTGATATACGAGTCGCCGGATAGTGTCCAAACACAGCAAATCCTTGCCAAATACAACGTCCGATATATTTTTGTGGGAACGCTGGAACGGCAGAAATTTACCAACATGCAGGAAACGAAGTTTAAAGAATTGGGGAAGGCGGTATTTACGTCGGGAGAAACCGTTATTTACCAGTTGCAATAATTGTATGGATAGTATACAATAATTGTATATGAGTATTACAACAGTCAATATTTCATTACCCACCACGATGTATGAGGATGCCAAAAAGCACGTCAGACGCCGGGGATATGCCTCGGTGAGCGAGCTTATCCGCGACGCGGTACGCGAATGGTTATACCCGAGAATTACCGTGAACGGTTTCACGCCGGAATTTGAAAAGCAAGTGCTTAAATCCGAAAAAGAGCCAAGAGAGAATGATATTATTTTAAAATCTAGAAAAGACATTCGTGCATATTTCGAAAACCCGGCTAAATATAAAAAAATGCGACAATGAAAGTTGAAGTATCTGGTCAATACGATCGGATGTATGCGAAGGTTATTGCACATGATCCTCAGTTAGCACGAATAGTTGCTGATCGAATTTTGTTATTTCATAAAAATGTTAAAGATACTCGACTCAAAACTCATCGCTTGAAAAAACGGATGAAGGGGAAATACTCATTTTCTGTAACAGATGACATCCGTATCGTTTTTGTCTGGCTAGGCAAATCTACCGTTTTCTTTTTGGCAATAGGGAAGCATACTGATGTGTACGGTCATTGACAAGGTGGGGAAACTATGGTTAAATACACCTTTAGATTAAGCGATTCCTCGTAGTGACAATCTATTTCATGAATCCCTAACATTTGTTCGTATCGTTTTATGGCTTTCCGCGCATCCACTAAATCAGCAAAACCGAAGAAGATAATTCCGGAGACTTCGCCTGCAGACGAGCCGGTTGTTGTGGCGCCTTCTTTATCGATTGACGATCTCGTTGGGGGTCCCAAGGAACCCGCAAAAACTGAAGAAAAACCCGCTTCGACTCAGCGAGGCGAGCCAGTTGAGCCAAAAGCCGCAGATCCCGCACCGCTTCCGTATACGCCTCCTCCGCGACAGGATAGACCCAGAATGGGCTATGACCGCAATCGCGGGTTTCAGGGTGGATATCGTAGTAGACCCATGGGCGGTAATTTCCAGGGCCGCTCCGGGGGATACCCGCGCCCGGCGGCAGGAGGATATCGCCGTGAGTGGGTGCCGCGACCGCAAATTGACTCAAATCCAAATTTTACTCCGGATATAGATGTTCCCACGGAAACCGTCAAGGGAATTCTTGACGTTATGCCGGAGGGCCATGGGTTTTTGCGCCCGAAGTTTACGCCCAGCGAAAAAGATGTCTATATTTCCCAGTCCCAGATCCGACGGTTTCTCCTTCGCAACGGCGACATGGTGGAAGGCCAGGCCCGCGCCCCGAAAGATAACGAGCGGTACTACGGACTTTTGAAAGTGGAAAAAGTGGATGACAAACCGGCGGAAGATATGGCCTCACGTCCGAAATTTGAAGATCTCACACCGTTGTACCCCAATAAACAACTCAAGCTGGAGACCAGCCAGCAACCCCTTTCGACGCGTATTATTGATCTTGTCGCGCCTATCGGATTCGGACAGCGGGGTCTTATCGTGTCGCCGCCCAAAGCCGGGAAAACAACAATCCTGAAAGAACTTGCGGCCGGCATTACGGAGAATTATCCGAAAGTGCATCTGATGGCGGCGTTAATCGGAGAGAGACCGGAGGAAGTCACGGATTTGACCAGAAGCATCAAAGGCGAAGTGCTGGCCAGCAACTTTGACGAATCGCCGGCAGAACAAACCAGGATTGCGGAAGTGACTTTGGACCGTGCAAAGCGACTCGTGGAAATGGGCAAAGACGTGGTCGTCCTTCTGGACTCGATTACAAGGCTGGCGCGGGCATACAACCTGGTGGTAAACCCGTCCGGCCGCACATTGTCCGGCGGATTTGATCCGGCTGCGTTATATCCGGCCAAAAAATTCTTGGGCGCCGCACGGTGTGTGGAAGGTTCTGAAGGGAAAACAGCGGGATCCCTGACGGTTATCGGGACGGCATTGGTGGAAACCGGCAGCCGCATGGACGATCTTATTTACGAAGAATTTAAAGGGACCGGCAACATGGAATTGCACTTATCCCGTGCCCTGCAGGAGCGGAGAATTTTTCCGGCCATTGATATCGGCAAAAGCGGCACGCGTCACGACGAGCTGTTGATCGGCGAGGACCAGATGAAAAAGGTAACGACCCTGCGCCACATGCTCTCGATGCTCGGGGATGAAGAGCGCACCATGATGCTTATTGAGAAGCTGGGAAAAACGAAAAACAACGCGGAATTCCTCGATACACTTGCTCAAGGGTAATCTTCGTGGTACCCTGAAGGGCACCCTTTTATATGCGAAAATACTTCCGAAATTTGTTTGAAGATATCACTCTCTGGCGCGAGGGGTGGAGCCACTACATCGAGCGGAAACTGAAACGGTGGGGAGTGGGTTTTGAAACGCAGAAAAATATCATCGTTGATATCCTCATGGCCCGACGCGGGACGTATCAACGGCCGTTTTTAACCATTTCTCTAGGAATTCTTTTGGTTGCGGGCGTCATGAGCGCGCCCATTATTGCCAATGCCTATCCCGGCGGCATGGGCAATCAGCTCGCGCAATTTACCCCGTCTTCGGCAGTCGCCACGTCACTGGATTTTTCCGATTACGGGATTCAGACGCAGGTATCCCAAAAACCGCGTGATCAGGTGATAAGTTATACCGTGGCAAAGGGTGACACGCTCTCAACCGTTGCGGATAAATTCGGAATTTCAACGGATACCATCCGATGGGCAAATTCTTTGCGGACGGACGATTTATCAATCGGAGACACTCTTAAAATTCCGCCCGTAACCGGTATCGTCTATAAAGTGCAGGAAGGCGATACAGTGCAGAGTATCGCGAAAAAATATAAAACCGATGCGCAAAAGATCGTTAACTTTCCCTTCAACGACTTTGCGGATCTGGAAACATTCGCATTGAACGTCGGCCAAACGCTTGTTGTGCCCGACGGCGTGCCGCCGGCTGCTGCCGCTATCGCATTCACCGCGCCGTCATTTTTGACGGCTCCCATGGGCACGGGCAGACTCCTCTGGCCGACCAGCGGCACGATCACTCAATATCCGATCTGGTACCACATGGCGTTTGATATTGCCAATCCGTCCGGGCCCGGCATTATGGCCGCCGACAACGGTGTCGTTGTGTATACGGGCTTTGACCGGTATGGGTATGGCAACTATGTGATTATTGATCACGGCGGGGGATTATCGACGCTCTATGGCCACATGTCCGAATATTATGTCGGTACGGGAGATCGGGTATCCCGCGGTCAGGTGATCGGGCGCATGGGCTCAACCGGCCGCAGTACGGGCACTCATCTGCATTTTGAAACCCGCGTCAACGGCGTTGCCGTCAATCCCACACAATTCTTCCGGTAAAAGAGCTGTGTATAATTGAGATATGAATGAGATAGCCCAAACAGAATTAGCCCCGAAATTTTCTCTGACAAACTTATTGAGAAAACCGCATAAATCTGTTCACTGGGATAAAACACGTTTGGCAATAAGCAATATTAAACTGGAAGGATTTTATGAAGAAAGCGATAAGGACTCAAAATACGGGTATTTTCAGGAAAGACCTATTATCGCCAGGGATACGCCGATCCAGGGTGGTGTCTATGTTGGTGGTGGGGATCGTGAGGCAATCGTGGTGGACGATACGAAAAAGAATTCCGAATTGGAACGGATCTACCAAAATTTTCTAGCCGGGCGGAAAAAAATAGTTGAAGAAGGAGGTCATTTTAAACAAAGAATACTTGGTGATGTTTTGGATACGGTTCAAAAAGAACTTCCCTTTGACAAGCAAAAAGTAGAAGATATTGTTAGAAAGCATGATGCAGGAGACAACCAAAAGATACTCCTTGATGTTTTCATCCGTGAAAAAGCCGGTGTGTGTAGACACGAGGCATTATTGGGGGCATACATGCTTGAAAGGTTGGCAAAAGAGGGTTATATCAGAGGAAAAGTATCGATTGACAGAAACTTTGTTCCTGGCCGCGGAGGTCACGCCTGGATACGGTACAGAAGCGAGGATGGGATTGTGGTTATTATTGACCCCGCTCAGGATTATATCGGCAAGCTGGATGATGTTGATACGGACAACCAATGGTTTTACGAAAGACCATCCGATAGAGGACTTCGCGCGTTACTCCAAAGGATAATTAACAGAACTTGATACCCTTTTTGTGGACCCGAGGGGAATTGAACCCCTTTCTACTCCATGCCATGGAGTCGTTCTACCGGTATACTACGGGCCCGGTGTGGACCTGAGCGGAATCGAACCGCTGATCTCCGCAATGCGAATGCGGCGCATTACCAGCTGTGCTACAGGCCCGAAGACCTGTTTATTATACCAGAAAATACCCTCAAAGAGGTGTGTTACTTTGTCGTTGTAACCCCTGCAACGACTGGGGTAGAGGCGGCCAGTTGGGTGCTAATAAACTGCCCAACAATCGCGCCAAGCCCGAGCATGAGGGCAAATGCGACAACAAACATCCACGAGCGCACTACCACAAGGTAGTTTTCCGAGGCGTGTGCTTTGTGGTGCGTCGATCTGTGATGAACCCGACGAACAGAACGCTTTTTCATACAAATTTAGTTTGCAGTATTTTGTGTGCTCATGTCAATCCCCAGTTTTCGGGCGAGAAACCAAAGAGTAAAGGAAATAAGGGTAATCAGGGAGATAGATAACAATATAACTTTTACGTTCGATGGTTTATATGAGGCCACAATAGTGTGGTTTCCTGCACTTACCGGAATCCCGATGAAAAACGGGAACGTGATGATCGGGGTTACTGATTTTCCGTCAACCGTGACCTGCCAGTTGGGGTGGTAGGTTTGTTTTAATATAACTATACATTCGGTGCAGCCCTCCGCTACCTTCACATGAGTAGAAAAAACCATATCCGTATCATTAGTCTGGGAACTAAGGGAGATAAGGGAGCTAGGGGTGATAAGGGAGAGATACTTTGGTGGTTCGGAAAAAAGGTTGTGGGTGGAGCCGTCCGGCACCTGAAACGTTACTTCATCAATCATTTTGAAGTTCGGCAGTCCGACATTGACCGGGTATTTTTTTGTGTCGAACGAGAGTTCCGGATAGAGGCCGTTTTTGGGGTCGCTGGATTGGATCCAGAGCCGGACGACATTGGCGCGGGAGTATTTGTCGGATGCAACCACCGCAGGCCGTACACCTGCAGTAAAGTAACCGGATGTCGGTACCTCATAGATCTTCCATGAAGGATTTTCTTGTATTACTTTCCAGAACGGCTGGATATTTTCTTTCGCTATACCTACCGGTGTTGCCACGTAGCGGATATTATACAGGTCATAATCTTCTTCCTTATCTTCCCTGAAATACTGTTCGGTATCGGCATTTGGTGACCACGTCTCCGGCATCCAGAGAACCGTGGGTAGTCCAAAGTTCCCCAGATACATCGTCATCGTAGTTTCGGCGATCTTAAAATCTTTTCCCCAGCCGCCGCCGCGCCCTGAAAATACCCGGCCGGGGGCTTTTTGTTCCAGTTCCTGCAGAGCCGCAATCAAACTATTTGCTCCCGTTGCCTGTTTGGCATAGTTGTCGTTGGCTTTCGCAATAAGCGTATCGTTGTATGCGGCATAGCGGACGGTTTGGGGATAAACGAATACTACCAATAATCCAATAAGCAAATAAGCAAATAATCCAATAAATTTTTTAATCTT
The DNA here is from genome assembly GCA_963701185.1 of Candidatus Gottesmanbacteria bacterium. Classification (GTDB taxonomy): domain Bacteria; phylum Patescibacteriota; class Microgenomatia; order UBA10105; family UBA927; genus XYB1-FULL-47-11. The sequence goes on along the minus strand of OY969569.1, from coordinate 713,885 downwards.
CTCAATAATCCATGCAAGTCCGATCGGTGCTAAAAAGAGCCCTGCGATATGTACGCCGACGATAAAACGCGATAAATGGAATTCCTTCATCCCGGGGATGATGTCAAACAAATTTCCCCATGTTGTTCTGCCGACGTAGAGGAGGAGAAAGAAAATAAAGAGAATAGTGAATGATGAATCATGAATAATGAATAAACCAATAAAAACCAACCCAGTAAAGACCGGCAGTCTGCCAAAATCAAACAGCGCGCCGTTGAATAATCGTATGATTACTTCTTTGACGCCGTAGGAATTAAATTTCCACACCGGATCCCAGAAGGAAAAGTTGTGGAACCGGTCGAGGGACATTGCCGGCAGGATCCAGTAGCTTAAGAACCCGATTGCGGCTGCCCCGATAATACCGATGGTCACTGCGTTTTTTTTCAGAGGGCCGAATATGTTTTGTACTGATTGTTTTTGAAAAAATGCCAGGATGGGCGCGGCCAGAGCCAGGGGAATAAGGGCCAAAAATGTCATCATACCGATACCAAGATGCCCCGCCGTGGTAAAAAGTACGAAAATAATTGCGGGAATGATTGCCCGTTTGTTTGTGAGCGCCTTATAGCAGTATGCGAGAGCAATCGGAAGCCAGATCATGGCAAACAGTTGGCTCGAGAGGCCGTAGCCACGCCACAAAAACGACGACGGGTCAAGGCCGTATAGCCCGTCTGTCGAGATTTGGGATGCAAGAATCGCTCCAAAACCGGCGGTAAGCCATGAAAATCCGGCGACCCGCAACGCCAAAAATACCGAAATCGGAAAGACAGAGAGGAGGAGATAGATGACGAGATGGTAATACGCAAAAAGCGAAATAGTCGAAGATAGTAACCGCCACGTGCCTACAATGACAATTTGGGGAATATGAGAATAATAGAAGGGGAGATTGTACCCTTCGTTCCAATTCGGGACCCAATGATCGGCAAGATAGGAGAAAAAACATACGGGATTGTATGAACACTTTTGCTGTGCAAAATCCCATATTTGGTTTGTCCGGTAGACCAGAGCAAACTGGAATGTATTGTCATTCGGGTCCACTTTTGCCGTGGGTTCGGAGCGGAACAACCACAGGTTACATCCGACGGCAAAAAGGAGCATTGCGATACTGATATATTTTTCAATATGTTTCATTTTTCTTGTCATCCCCGACTTGATCGGGGATCTGCGTTCAAAACAAATACCGATTCCCGCCTGCGCGGGAATGACAACCCAAAACTATGGATATAATTTCGGATTCAGCCAATCGGCATGGTCGTCCGTAATGCCGTCTCCTGCATCCGTGACGACCAGTTTCAACAGATGTATGCCCGCCACGCTTACGTCAGCGTGGCGAGGTAAATCATACCGGCCGATTTTTTCCGATGCGAAAAGTTTTTTGTCATCACCGTAGACTTCAAATGTAACACTTCCTCTGGGGCCGGCCTCGGTGTCAATGCCGTAGTCGAAGGAAAACCTGGTAAAATATTTCTGGAGATCAAATATCTGCGTACTTTTGGCATGGGTGCCGATCCCGTGTCGATAGAATGCATATTGGACCGATAGAGATCCCCATTTATCAAATCCTGCATATGCGTTGACCGGCATATTTATTTGCCGTATTCCGTAATCCTGGGATGCAGACACCGGTGTCATGGCCGTAAGGGAAACCGGCGTACGGGTGACAAGCGGTATATTTTTTGCAAGCAGTGCAAAAATCACCAGCGCCGCAGGTATCGCGAATGTCCACATTCCCGTGTCGCGCCGTATGACGTATACAAAGAAGAAAAATAACCCGATGAAAAGAAGGGAAACACTGATAGTCAGATTGGGTTGGATGAAGGTCGAGAGGATGGGCATGCCGTTATGAGGATAATTAAAGACCAGTGCCGTATGAAGATTGTAGAAATAAGGAATACTGAATAATGAATAAAGAATCATGAATGAACGGAACGGAGAGCTTGAAAAAACGCGGGGGAGTTCTTTTACCGTGAGGTGTCGGCGGATCCAAAAGATACCCCAAAGGAGTAAGAAAACAATGAGCGGGAACGCATAGCGGTCATGCGATTCCGTCTGAAACAGGAAAAAAGACGCGTTAGCAACGACAAGGGCGGTAAGAAACCGGTATGTGATGGTAGGGGCATCGTCTGTATGCTTTGTAAGAAATGCAAATGGTTTTAGTATCAGCGCCGCCAATAAATAACCGGCGGAAAAAAGAGTGAGTCCGACGGTTTTTGCATTGGCAAGTCCCACCGAAAGCAATTTGTCGGAAAACTGCATTCCCCGGGCGCCGGAGACGGTCCACCAGAGATTGAACGCATTGAGGGACAGCCACGGGAAATAGTCGTAATTGCCTGTCAGAGATTCTATAACCTTCCATGAGTTGCCGGAAAGGATAAATTCGATATTCAGGCCGGCAAACGTGATGAGTGATCCCGCAATGCTTTTTACGAGTCCGTCAAACCCTATATATTGCCAGATAAACAGGAAAAAGATGGGCCCGTAAATCATATTCTGGAGTTTGGTCATCATGGCCAACATATAGATCATGCCTGCCAGAAATGGTTTTTTGGTGACAACAAGGAGAAACGCTCCTAAAAAGACAATGACGCCGAGACTATCGACCTGACCCCACCATGCGCTGTCCATCCAGGAAACGGGATTGAGAAGATAGACAAGAGCGAAAAGAGCGTATATCGTATATGGCATATCGGGAAAATTGATTTTTCCTGCTCCGATTTTATCGGAGTGAACGTTTTTCCCGATCCAGAGAATAATACCCGCAATGCCGAAGTCGGCGATAATTGCCGGAAGTTTGGCCACGATTAAAAATAATAGGTTTGTATTTTGCCAATATTGGCTGAAATTATGGGGGTCTGCAAATAGCCGGTACGCGGCGGGCATGAGTGCAAGGAAATACCCGAATGGGGTGGGGTAGTTGAAATTGGTGACTAATAAGCCTTTGACGATCCCAAAATCCAATACGGCAAGCCCCCACGATTTCCAGAATGCGACATCCGCCTCAAAACCGGGATTGGGAATCAATAGAAGCCGGATAAATAAGGAAATAATAAAGCCGGCAGTCATCAGGATCGGCAGGGATGACTTTTTCATTATTGGTTCCATCCGACGCTGTCAACGATGGTGTCAAATACGGTTCCGTCAAGCGGTCCGTTACTCAGATGAATGACGTATTGAGGTTTGTCCGGCACTTCAAAAAAGATATCGGAATTCGGGCTTTCGCCGCCGGCGTTGAGAAATTTTACTTTGTATCCCTTGAGCCCCTTGCTGTTGGTAAACGGATCAATGCTTTTGACGCCGGTCAGTACACTGAACTGTTTCCGCCAGCTTTGGATATACGCTGATTTGGTCTCTGACGGATTGGCTTTCGTGTCAATACCGATGAGGACATTTGATTCAGGGTCGCGGCCGGCAATCGCGTACATATCGTACGGGTCATTAGGGAACGTGGTAAGCGTAAGCGATGCAGGAACACTCATCGCGTAGGGATAGATGTTTCCTTTGACCGTCTGCCATGTGTCACTCGTCGGGGATTGTGTCGGTGTGGGGCCGAGGTAGGTATTGCCGGCGGGAATGACGATGGAGCCGGTCCTGCCTGAAATTTGCTGATAATGGACCAGGACAAGAATGATACCGATAACGGTAATCGCGACCGCTATCGCAATGACTTTTTTATACGGAGACATATCGTTTTCCACACAAACATATTATCATAAAAACTTCCCTGTTATTGGAAATATTTCCTGATGATGCGGATAACCCGAAAAATTTCCCTATCAGTAAGGAGCGGAAACAGAGGGATCGAGAGAACTTCCTCTGAGAGTGCCTCGGATACGGGAAAGTCACCTTTCGTATAGCCCAAGGTCCTAAATGCACGGACCAAATGAAGCGGAATGGGGTAGTGGACTGCCGAGCCGATGTTGTTTTTGGTCAGGTAGTGTTGTAGTTTATCGCGATATTTTGTCCGGATAACAAAAAGATGGAAGGAAGACCCTTCTGCTGCTAAAAATTGAATGTCGCCAACGCCGGATAAACCCCGGATATATTGTTTGGCAATTTCCCGTCGCCGGGTAACCCAGGCATTCAAATGGCGCAGTTTCACCCGCAGGAACGCCGCCTGCAGTTCGTCCAGCCGGCTCACGCCGGAGACCTCAACACTCTCGTACCGTTTTGTTTCCCCGTACATGCGCAGGCGTTTAAGCCGGTCGGCAATATTTTTTCTGTTTGTCACAACCATGCCGCCATCGCCGAGTGCACCGAGGTTTTTCGTCGGATAAAAGCTAAAGGCAGCCGATGTCTCCCTGAGATCCCGCCGATGGAGTCCCGTGAGCCTGCGCTGCATCTTCAACCACAACAATTTTTTTCCTGCCTATTATTTTTTGTATGGATCCTATATCCGCGGGATTGCCGTACAGATGGACGGGGATAACGGCACGGGTCCGGCGGGTGATAGACGCTGCAAGACAGTGCGGATCCATCGTACCATCTTCTTTGACATCCGTGAGGCGTATGCGCGCGCCGCTTTGCGCTACGCCAAATGCGCTGGGGTATGAGTTGGCAGGAAGAATGACCTCGTCGCCCGTACCAACGCCGAACGCTTTGAGTCCCAGGGTCAGCGCATCCGTTCCGCTGGCGAGGCCGACCGCGTATTTTACGCCGACATAATCGGCGAATTCTTTTTCAAAGCACGCAACGTTTTGCCCGAGAATAAACACGCCGTTTTTTGCCGTATGGGTAAATGCAGCAGTCAGCTCCGCTTTTATAGTTTTATATTCACGGGTGAGATCGAAAATAGGAATCATGGTTTTAATAAGCAGATGATCATATCACGGATGGTCGGCAAAATTGTCGTTAGACTGCCGCCGCCGCCCTCGCCGCTACCGCCGGGGCGCGCACGGTGCGCAATGGGAATTTCCATAACCCGGAATCCGGCACGCGTTGACCGGATGACAAGCTCCGCATCCACGAATGCCGACGAAGTCGTAAGACGGACAGACTTCATGACGGATGTTTTCATAAGCCGGACGGAGTTTGCATCATGGACGGAAACTCCGAATAACAGATGCAGAAGTTGGTTATAGATATCTGATTGGAACAGCCGCACCGTGGAATCGTGGCGGGCCCTGCGCCATCCGATGATCATATCCGCTTCTCCCCGGTGAGACCAAAGCTTCAGAACTTCACCTGGTTCTATCTGATAATCTCCCGGTATGGAAAAGAGCCACGCGGATGCAGCTTTCCGGTACAATTCCTTGATCGTCCGGCCGTAGCCTGCATTTTTGGCGTGGGTGATGATATGCAGGTTGGCATATTTTTTAGATAATTTTTTCAGTATTACACCAGTGGAATCGAAACTCGCATCATTAATAATCAGAATATCAAAAGGAATTTGAAGTTTTTTACCGACATCAACGGTTTTTTTGACGACCGTTTCAATCGTCTCCTCGTCATTGTATGCGGGAATGATAAACGTCAATGATTCCATTGTTTAAACGTTTTATAATCCCTGATATATTCTTTTTCGTTATAGGGGTGGGAGGCCAGTGCCAGCTGGATAGCCGTATGGGAGTAGCGCTGGATGTGCCACACCATGGGAGGAATAAGAAGCCCGACATTGGGTTTATCCAGGATAAATGTTTTTTTCGTGCCGTCGGGCATCTCCGTATTGACGGTAATTTTTCCGGTGAGGGCGATAATAATAATCGACGTTTTTTTATGCGCGTGCCGTCCGCGGGTAATCCGCTCCGGAGTAAAATAGGTCCAGAATACACGCCGGATATGGAAGGGGATTTCACTATCTGTCGGCGCAGTTAAATACCCGATGACCGGTACCCCGTGTTTGTTGAAGATGATTTTTTTAGGGGATGAAACTTTCATTTCCGGAGTAGTATACTACGCAGTAATGGAATTGACTATCCGGCCGCTAAAATCCGGTGATACGCGTGCTCTTTTAGCGTTTGCGAATTCACTTATTGAAGAAGATACGTTTGTGCTGCTTAGCGGCAAACCGCTGACATTGGCGCATGAATCCCGCTATGTATCGGAGGCGCTTTCGTTTATCAAAAAGAAAGAAAAAATACATCTTGTTGCAGAAGTCTCCGGCGTTATCGCGGGATCAGGGGAGATCCGGCGGGGGAAGCTGCGCCGGCATCACGTTGGGGAAATCGGCATATCGGTTCTTAAGGAATTCCGCCGGAAGGGGATAGGCAGGCGGCTCATGTCCGAGCTTATTGCCGGGGGAAATCGGATGGGACTGCGGGTTCTTATGCTTCACTGTTTTGAAAATAACACGGCCGCCCTTGCGCTCTACAAAAAATTCGGATTTATTGAGTGCGGCCTGCTTCCCGAGGCGTTTTTGTACCGGGGCGGATACGTGGGTGAAGTCACGTTGTATAAAATGATCTGAATTCTTTCTTTTATCTTTTCTTCTTTTTTCCTTCTTTATCCTTATTTCATTTTATAACTTATCACTCACATATATATCAACTGCTATACTGCAAATTACTACTCTACTGCCCTGAAGATATCACTACCCATGTGCTCATTGACCCCTGTCTCACACCTGGATACCCTGTGTTTCTCTCTCTGCCATTTATCCTGGAGGGGAAACCGCTCCCTAATACCTATTACAGGCACGTTATACTTGAATTTATCTTTCTCCGGATTGTTCAGTCAGTTGCTGGGGCCGTCACAGTTTTGCTATTTTATTTATTACTTCTTACCATTGGTTTTAAAAGAAAACCAGCATGGATTTTTTCATTCCTCTTCGCGTGCAATTGGTCCATCTTGGTGTATGAAGGTATTTTGCTTACGGAAACGCTTTCCCTTTTGTGGCTTGTCGCAACGGTATTTTTGAAGTCAGCGCGATGCATCATTGGCATATCGGGAAGGGGATAGGACTTACCACATTGTTTATTGCGGGAGTTTTTTTGCGTCCCAGCACAATCCTTCTGCCATTTCTGTTTATCTGTTTTCTTGTATGGTACGTATGCAAACGCGCGGTTGTGGTGTGGGCGGTCGTGACCCTGATCCTCTACACCGGTGTTTTTGTGACGTATAGCGGGATGAACGTACGGTATTTTTCGTATCCCGGGATTTCAAGAATCAGCGACATCAATTTGTTGGGTAAAATTCTACAATATAGGTTGCCTGTTCAACAGGTAAAGGACGGGGCAATCAAAGACATCGTCGCGCCATACATCCGCGGTAATCAGACTGATCCATGGGTGGTTTATCGTGAAAACCCGCAGATGTATGATGCGAAGTTTGCCCAACCCGCGCACCAATTTGTTATGGACGTCCTCGGACGCAATATTGGCCCATATGTGCTGCGATCGGCAGGGGATATTCCCGTTGCCATGCTCACATTTGGAGATAGTGAATACATTCCAGCAACACAGCCTTTCCTCACATTTTTTTTTAGTTTCTTAAAATATGTTAGCCGTTATCTGCGGATGGGATATGTGCTCTTGTTTGCCGCTTTGCCGGTCTTTACCTACCGCGCGTGGAAGAAAAAATCTCTCTACAACGTGAGCCTGGCGCTTTTTTCTTTTGTCGGATTGTATTACGTTATCACGCCGTGTATCTATCGTACAATGACTACGGGCGGCTTATGATGCCTGCCGTGCCGTTTCTAATCGTGGTATCGTACTGGTTGTGTTATCAGGTAGTGAGAGGAGTTATTGTATGGATAAAACAGTCATAAGAATCCTTTTATTACATGCGGGTTTTTTCGTGATCGCAACGGCAGTCTTTCTTTGTCCTTTTATAGTCTTTTATTTTCTCATCTCGTATTTTTTTACCGTGGTATCACTCTTCTCACTTGCTTCGGGCGTTCTGGCTATATTTTTGGTGTGGTTGAAACGCCGTCTTCGTATATGGACCGTACGCGATATCATCATCAGCGCCCTGTTGGTGTGGAGCGTGAACCTTATTTTTTTCACCCACGTTCCGTGACAGGAGACCGGTCACTGTCCGTTTTCCTTTCGAGGTATATGAATACCCGTACCCAACCCGTTTCCAAAGAAACTATCCGCCAGGAGTTTATCGACACGTATATACACAACGGCCGTAGAGAAGAGGCTGCGGAACAACTTGCTCGTACATCACCAAAAGCAATACATACACCATACCCCCGCAATCATCTCCATATAATGAAAACGCATATATTTATTGTCCTTGCTACCGTTCTCCTGCTGTTTTTTTCGTATGCTCCCATCGTACAGAACTTTCAGGCGGCACCGCCGGATAGATTTTATTTCGGGCAGTTGGAGTATCCCATTGATATGCTGGGAGACCTTGCATATATCCAGCAGGGGTATCATGGGAATCTCCTTCCTTCTGTTAACTACAGCACGACGCTCGGAGGTCATCCGTCCATAGTAAAAATGGAATATACGCTTATCGGGATTCTGGGGAGGGCGTTCAACATTTTCCCACTCCCCATGTTCATAATCAGCAGATTTATAATCTCTCTGTGTGTTCTTGCAGTCATATATTTGGTAATCCGCAGTGTTTTTCGGGAACGCTGGCAACGGATCATCAGTTTTATCTTCGTGATATTTGGGGCGGGTATGACTCTACCAGGTATACCAAACAGGATTGTTACCAGCGGAATGTATGATGCGCAGGTATTCCAGCGGCTGACTCAAGCGATGCCTCATTATGTGTTGGGCGCGGGAGCAGTTCTCCTTTCACTCCTTTTTCTTTCACGTACGCTGGAAAACCCACAAAGAATGGGCGGGTTTTTGTTCTCACTTCTTTTTGGCATAGCCGCGTCCCTTCTGTATGCGCCTGATAGCGTACTTTTCGTATCAGGTTTTCCGTTGTACATGGTGTTTGACAGCATATCGGCGTATCTTCGGACAAAGCGGCTGCGGATAGATATGATCAAGGCGGGAATACTGTTTTCCTATGCAGCCGTGACCATCGCACCCATACTCTACGTACACTACGTATCGACCACTGTGTGGAGCGATATGAGACCCGCACGAATGGAACAGCTCAATCCGTTTCACGTCACACCGATTGAGTATATTGTCGCAGTCGGTATCCTGTATCTTGTATCATTTTTTGCCATGCCGTCAGTCATTCGGAAGGGAAAACCACTGCTCATGTTGTTGGGGACATGGCTTGTGATGCATCCGGTCGGGGAGTTTATTCTATCGCCGCTCCTGCACATTAATGCCATCCGATATTTTCTCACCCCATATTATGTAGCGTTCGGAATACTTGCTGCGGTTGGTGTAACAACCATTGCCCGCGGGGCAAAAAAATGGATATGTGTATCTGTTTTAGCTGTTCTTCTTTCCACCAGTATTGGCACGTATGTTTCAGTATGGAAGGGTGAACATCTGTGTTTCTGTTTTGAGCAATTTTTTGATTTTGCGTATCCGAAAAAAACGGTCATGGATGGGGTTTTTTGGCTTCAGCGCAATACAAAGCCCAGTGATGTTGTGTTATCGGGATATTACGCCGGCACCCTCATCGCAGCTTTTTCAGGTAATCACCCCTACGTAACTTGGTGGTACCGACTTGTTGAGCCCCCGACCATACAAAATACGGAACGGTCCATCGCGGCATTTTACAGCGGGGAAATGTCAGAGAGCGATGCGAAGGCTTTTCTTACGCGGGAACGTATATCGTATGTTGTGTATGCCGAGCAGGAACAGATGTTTGCAGCAGGAAAGCAAACCCTGGATTATCCCTTCCTGACGGCGCGCTACAATAAAGGCGGGACAATCATATATCAGGTGCAATAACTATGGCATCATTTTTTATCGTTCTTTTGTGTTTTTCGTTTTCACTCATCCTGCATATCGTCGCACACAGAATTATCCGGTTACGATCGATAGGAGTGTATCTTGCGGGCGCCGTGCTGTTGTACGGGTTTGGCAGGATGGGCAGTATTGCCCTCCCATGGTCGTCCGGTTTCCTTTATATTCTGTTATCCGCTACCGTCATCTTGTTTTATCTTGCGATCTCTCTGGGAACTGAAATTCCTTCATCGATTATTTTGCAATCATTTCAAAGAAAAAAACATCAGACATTGAATGAGTTAGCCGCACTGTTTACAAACAAGGGGCTTATACGTGAACGTCTGGATGATCTTATCCAAAGCGCCATGGTGACGCGTCGTGAAGGTATGCTCACGCTTACCCGGCGGGGAAAAGTACTCTGGAGGATTATGGAAATATACAGATGGGTATTTCATCGGACACTTACGCGATAACTATGGATATACGTATACTATCGGCTGCACTTTTGTCATTTTTCCTTTTTCTTGCGGCTCTTGCTGTCGCATTCCGCATGACCCGTCAGGAAGCAGCTATTGTCTGGATGATTCGGATTTTTGTGGGTATCGGGCGGGTGTAGCAGCGTCAGCGCGGGCTCCTGGGGTATTACTGAGTATATCTGGTGGGCAAGCCTCTATGGACTTCTTACTGGTCTCTTTGTCCTTGGGCCATTTAGTAACATGGAGGCCTCCGTGACATTACGGATCTTTACGGATATTGCACGTTCGGGAGGCGGATACTGTGACGGATTTGCAAAGACCTTCAGCACATCACACATTGTTTGGCGGCGCATCGCACGGCTTTTGTATTCGGGAGAGATCATGAAAAATCAGGGTACATTTATGCTCGGAAAAACATCCTATTTTACCTTTCGTGAAGGTGTCATTGGTATATTTCGCAGACTCTTTCCGTGATTTGCTACAATGGGATCTATGCGTGTCGTAAGAAAACTTCTTTTAGCGACTACTGGTCTACCTCCTGTGGTGGAGTTGGCGGGTAAGTAGTATGCGGTTTTTTGACGTTGATGAATTTTCCTACATGCACTGGACGGCACAGGTGGCACGGGGAGAGCACATGTATACGGATTTTTTCTCGTACTTTACCCCGGGATTCATGTGGGTATTTGCGCCGATCTTTTGGATATATGGGGTGAGCGTGCAGGTATTTACGGCGGGGCGTATGCTTTCGTTTGTTATTTTCTTAAGTATTTTAGGTGCCTTAAGTTACTTATGGGGAATAACAAGAGGGTGGAAGTGGGCGCTTCTGCCGGCCGTCATTCTGGCTTTTTTGCCGATGCCATACGATAAATTTCTGGAAATCCGGCCGGATAACCTCGCGACACTGCTGGCGCTGGTAGGGGTAATAGGGGAGATTAGGGCGATTAGGGAGAAAAAAAACTGGCTGTGGGCGGTCTCGGGGTTGGCGTACGGCCTTTCTCTTTTTGTTTTAGTAAAAACCCTGCCGTTTGTCCTGGTCGGAACCATCATTGCCGCGTTTTCAAAGAAACTCCGTGTGTTTGTCTTGCCCGTTATCGTTCCCTGGTTTTTCTTTTTCCTCGGGGCGGGGATATCCGGCAACTTCGGCGTTGTGTGGTATTCGCTTACACCGCTTTTTGAAGTTTATAAAACCTCGGTCAATTACCCTATGATTCCCAGTTTATTTTTTTACCCGAATGCCGATTTTTACGGCGGAAACGGAATAACGCTAGGGTTACTGGTAAACCACGCAATCTGGATATTGGGAGTACTATTCGGAGCGTATCGGATTGTCACGCCATTTCGGGAGGGGGATAAGAAAAAGGCGCTCGTTGAACTTCTTATCAGCGGGATATTTTTTGTGAGTGCCATCGCATATGTTAAATTTTATCCTTTGAAACACAGCCAATACCTTATCCCGATTGCCGTCTTTGTCGCCTATTACGCGGGTTCGAGCATTGGCAAGCTTTTTTGACTGGCTTGAACGCGCGGGCGGGTGGGCATCATTGGTGTTGGTTCTTGCCGGATGTACGTATCTTTTGATCGTGGTAACCCGAGACGTGAATGCGCCGAAATTATGGGCGACAAATAGACCCCAGATGACGGAGCTTTCGATCATGATAAAGACAATTCCACTGAGTGCGCGGGTTGTGGACCTTGAAGGCAGGATGGTGTTTTGGCGGGACGGGTACCCGGTTTCCAGCCTGCCGTTTGACGCATTTTTATCCTTTGTGAGTCGTCGACCCGCACCGCTGTCCCAGTATCATACGGAGCCCCCCATAGAGTATATTTATGAGGGAGACAGCAATAGGTTTATCACGTTTACGGCGGATAATTCCGCCTATATCAAAGCGCATTATGCTCCCGTTTCAGGATTCGGCGGGAGATTGTTGAAAAAACTATGAAAATAAAATGGGTGTGGGGAGCACTGATCACGTTTTTTGTCCTGTTTTCCCTCGTGCCGACGGGGTACGAGCTTCTGCGTAAAAACGACCTGCACCCCGACCGTCAATTTGAGTTGGTGCACAATTTTTATACGGACTATAACTTTTACCTTTCGCGGATACGCCAGGGGATAGAGGGCACTCCTTTGGTTCAGGAAAAATATACCTCAGAACCGCATAGGGGTCCCTGTTTCAAATTGTGTATCTTGCTATGGGGTGGGTGGGGGATTTTTTGACTGTTCCGTGGCACCGGCGGGTGACACTTATCACGTTGCACGAATCGTTTTCGCGGGGACACTTTTTGCGCTTATTGCGGATTTGTCCGCGAAACGCTTGAGAAATTGACGTCCGCAGGGTGGCTGATCATCGGATTTTTACTTGCCGTGACTGCCTCAACATGGCCGAAACTGGTTTTGGCGTTTGACGGATGGCGATTGGGCGGGTACATGCCGTGGTTTTCAGTCATGGATTCACTCCAGCGGATTACGTTTATTCCCCATATTCTTATCGGTCAGGCTCTCATGATTTTTTTGATTATTGCGGTGTCAAGCCGTAAAACACTTGCGCGGTCGGGAAACTGGATTTTTTTGGGATGTCTTGCGTCACTTTTGTACATCATCTATCCGCCGGGGCTGGCCGTTGTTGCTGTGGCATGCGCGTATCTTTGGCTATTTGACCGGATTTTTTGGCCGCGGGTGGTTATCGGAGTTATCAGTATCCCGGCAGTCCTTTATTTTTTCCTCATGCTCACAATATATCCCTGGAAACGGCTCGTTGAATTTGATGTCCTTAACCCTCTTGCCTTTAACCTGTGGGAATATATTCTTGCTATCGGCCCGATACTTCCGTTGGGACTTATCGGGTTAGTGGTAGCACTTTTCAAAAAAGAAACGGCTCTTAAAAGTGCAATGGCGTGGATTCTTGCATTCTTTACCATATTTATCGGATTTCATTTTATTCCGCAGCAGCATCCGCTCCGGTTTGCGGAAACGCTTCCGCACGTCCCATTGGCAATACTGACGGCTTATCTTCTAAGTATCTTAAATGACGTAAGTAACGTAGGAAAAGCTATAGCAAAAACAATAGCAGTCGTCGTCATTGTTGTCGGTTTGGGCATTATGTATTCATCATGGTTATGGCAACGTGATTTTGTCGATCACAAGATAGTAGCAACGCTTCCGCTCGTGCCGTCGGGCAGTTATGTGATGTACCCGCTGAAAGATTTTGTCGCCGGGATGACCTTTTTGGGAGCGACAACACCCCGCAGTAGTGTTGTATTGTCTATGCAAACAACCGGGAATTATATTCCGGTGTATGCCGGCAATACGGTCTACTACGGCCACGCAAATACCGTGAAATATGAAGAGAAAAAACCTCTCGTGGAATCCTTTTTTGCGGGAACTATGGAGCCGGATGTTGCCCTACGATGGATTCATGGCGCGGGAATATCGTACGTGTACTTCGGTCCCCAGGAGGCTGAAGTGGCACATATTCGTGCGCTTGATTCTGTGTACCCATTTTTGCAACCGGTATATAACAATCCGCGTATCGTGATCTACAGGGTTAAAGAATGAAAAACGACATGGTGTGCCCCTTGTGCGGACACGACACGTACACGGTTTATCTTAATCTGCCGCATCATCGGATTGTCCGCTGTGCCGGCTGCGGACTTGTCTATGTTAATCCGCAGCCCACGGATCATGAGCTTACCCTGATGTATAACAAGAATTATTTTGCGTCGGATAAAACACGAACGGCGTCATCCGTGGGGTATTACGACTATATGGCCGAGAAACCACTGCTTTTGTCATATTTCAGGCGGAAAATTACATTCTTACGGACGATTCTCCTCGGCAAGAAAGTGTTGGAAATCGGCTCATCGTATGGATTTTTTCTTGAGGAGGCGAAACGCGCACATCTGGACTGCATAGGCATCGATATCTCGTGGGAGGCTGTTGCGTATGCGAAGAATCAGGGGCTCAATGCCCGCGCAACAGACCTATTTCGGGCGAAATTTCCGTCGCATTCTTTCGACGGCGTGGTAGGATTTCATCTTATCGAACACGTTTCCGACCCGTTGGCGTTCCTGCGCGAGATTCACCGCGTGATAAAACCCGGCGGGGTTATACTTTTCTCAACACCGCGGGAGGGAGGGTATCTGCAACATCTTTTGGGAAAGCATTGGCGTAATTACCGTCATCAGGAGCATCTGTACTTTTTTTCCCGTGAGACAATGACGTTGCTTTTGAAAAAAGCAGGATTTCATCATATCCGCTCTGTGGGCGACGAAACGCGCTGGTACCCGATACATTTTCTTTTCCGTGGAGTCATGCATGTTGTTGGTCACCCATGGTCGAAGGGGTTATGCGTATGGGCCGAAAAAGTATTCCGTATCACTCCTTTGTCGTATCTTCAGTTTCCACTTCCTCTTGATATTATGATCGTAACGGCTAAGGCATAATTACATTCTTGACTTATTCTCTCCGTCGCTATACAAAGACAAGACATGAGGGGTAAACCGTATCTTTCGATTATCATCCCTGCCTACAATGCAAGCGAAACGCTCGGGAAGCTTCTGGGATCGCTCACAACGTCATCATATAAGAACTTTGAAGTGATTATCGGTGATGACGCATCAAACGAGCAGCTGACCGTCAGGAAGCTTCAGGGCATCCGCCCGCGGTTCCCGCTGACTGTTACCCGCCTGACACACAACCGCGGTCCGGCTGCAGCCCGCAATGCTGCCGTGAAACGGGCACGGGGCGAGGTATTAGTTTTTTTGGATGCGGATGTGACGGTGTACCCCGATACGTTAACCAATATTGCCAATAAATTTTGTGAAGACCCTGATTTGATTGCGCTGACAGGCGTGTGGGATAAACACCAGCGTACCACATCATTTTTCCCCCAATTTAAAGCCATGCGCGACTGGAGTTATTGGACCAACGAACGCGACCGCGACGGATATTATTACCTGTTCAGCACCAGGAACGCCGCCATCCGCCGCGATGTATTTGACCGGTTGGGAGGTTTTAACGAGGCGTTCCGGCAGATGGAGGATGTGGAGCTTACGTACCGGATCGCCAAGCGTTATGCGATCATCTTCGCGCCTGATGTGAGGGTTCACCATGAATTTGAAGGGTTTTTTGCGGTTGCCAGGAAATATTTCTGGCGCAGTTTTTACTGGACGAAGCTCTACGGCACCCATCGAAAATTTGATACAGTCGCAACCACCATGTCGGAGACCGCGACAGCCGCCGCGGGGGTAGGAGCTCTGGGGATTATCGTCATGGGGATACTTCTGTATTTTGTGTTGCCGTTTTCCTGGGTACGTATGGTCACGATCGTCTCTGCCGCCGTTCTTTTTCTTTTTCATATTCTTCTTCTTCGCAAGTTTCTGTGGTTTTGTTATCGTGAGAAGGGGAGTGGATTTATGCTGAAAGCGTTGGGGGCCGGATTGGTATTGTATGTCGTTATTCTTGCGGGCGCGGCCTATTATCTGTTAAAAAAGACTATATGAGGTGCGTATTGTGCGGGTCTACCCGATTTTCCGTTATTTATAGATTGAAAAAATGTACGACCTGCGGATTGGTACAGATGGTGCCGATGCCCGGTGAAAAAGAGATTGAAAAATTGTATCACGAAGATTTGGAGCATTTTGAGCCGTACATCGCCCAGATTCCCGTGCATAGGGAATATTTTAGGAAAACGCTTCAATTATCATCCGCGCCTGTGAGGAATCGATATTAGTTTTCACAATACAACAATAACAATTCCCGCCTCACGGGAATGACAGACCAATATTACTGATATCGGCTGTGCCATGGGAGTATTACTGGAAGAAGCCAAAAAAGTAGGGATAAGAGCGCAGGGGGTAGATATTTCCAAAGACGCAGTTTCCTATTGCAAAAAAAGGGGACTTCGTGTTTCTCAAACATGGCCCACATCGAAGTTTGATGTCGTTACCGCGTTTGAAATCATCGAACATGAGCGTAATCCCTTAGGCATGATGAAGCGGGTATATAAACTGCTCAATAAAGGCGGTGAGGCCGTCCTGACAACCCCGAATCATAACAGCATTTGGCGAAAAATGATGGGAAAATGGTGGGTAGGGTATCATCACCCGGAACATGTGACATTTTGGGATAGAAAGTCTTTACGGGAACTTTTTAAACGGGCGGGATTCAGAAATATTATCATCCGCCCCGATTCACCACGGCCGTTCCCGTTATCTTTTGTATTTACCCGCGCGGCCGATTATTTCCCGTGGGCAGCAGGGATTTTACAACCCATCGGGAAATTTTTGGACCGGTTTAAATTGAAGAATCCGATAAACCCCTGGGATGATCTTATTGTTTTTGCGCGAAAATAGTAACGGCGGGATTTTGGAAAACAGGAATAAGGACATTGGGGTACAGTGTCGGAGTTTTTGAGAATACTTTTTCATCCTGTCCCCAATAAACATAGGAAATATTTTCCTGTCGGAGGATAGTGCGTGCTTCACTATCCGTCAGGAGCCCGGAATAGAACCGGACGGCGATGTCGTAGCGTTCCTGCCAGTCGAGAGCGCCGGGAGTTTCACCCAGAAAAACACGCACTGAGTCGTACGCAGGAATAATCTCCCCGACATATTTCATGACCATAACGCCACTGTGACGCGGGATGGTTGAAAGGAAGCGGATTGCATCCCACTCCTCCCGCAACAGATAGACATTCGTATAGATCCTCTGCTGGTCTTCAAACGTTTTTCTCGTATAGCTGACCGTGAGGAACAGTGAGGCGGCAAGCATGAGTATGACGGCGAACTTCGCGATGGTTTTACCGCTCAAACGGCTGATTTCCGATATTCCCATGGCGGCCAGAATTCCTGCAGGAACATAGGAATATCCGTCCACCAACCGAAAATTGGCAAACGGAAAGAGGGACATATGTGTGAGGGGGATGTACAGAAGAGGTCCTACGATCCATGTAGTGAACAGTACGACCATCAGATGCCACGAGCGCCGTAGCAGTGTCGCCCATAGGAATACAATTGCCGGCAGGTACAGAACGAGCGACGAAAGGTAATTGATAACAATATCACCATCCGTCACCCAGCGTTTTTCGTCCAGGCTATAATTTTTCCACATGAAGCTCGTGTCCATTTGGAGTTTAATAAATAGTGCCGCGGCTCCAAAACATACAAAAATCGTGATAAAGGCCGGCAGATTTTTTTTGATGTGGCCATGTATAAGAGACCATACGAACCACGCAATGCCTACTGTCAGCATTAAGATACTGTTGTATACCGGCATAATGAGTGTCCCGGCGACAGTAAGGAGTGCGATACCCGCCAACCGCTGCCATGACGCCCTTTTTACAAATAAAAAGACATTCCCCAGTATCAATAAACCGAGTGCCTCCGCCAAAACATGATGCGGGAGCCCGAAGTGCCGCAGTACCACTTCCTGTGGGAAAAAGCTGAATATAACGGGCCGCGCAAATGCCAGTGACGCGATATTTTTTATTTCTGACACTAGCGGGCCGGGTTCCAATCCGAGGGTGAAGAGAACCGCAAGTGTTTGGAGATTTGCGGGAAGGATTTTGCCGATACACCAATAGGTGGCAAGAAAAAGAATGAGGCCGGCAACGACATGGGTTACCATGGAGGTGGCGATTGTATCAAACGAAAATACCGCTGCAATTTTACCTAAAAATACATAAAACAGATGCGCGTAGATTGGCGGATTCGGCCGGGTGGTGTAGGGATTCGTGACCTTCCATGCGCCTTCTTTGGACTCACGTATATATGCCGTGTACGCGCTCTGTCCGTGGAGGACATAATACGAACTTCCTTGCGGGCTTATGGAAAACGGCCGGAGGGTAATCCAAAGAAATAATCCGAGTTGCAGGATAAAAAGGATGACGGTCAGAACAAGCGGTTTCATTTCTTTTCCAGTGCATCCAGTTCGTTTTTGATTTTCGCATAATCCGAACTTTCCGGAGCAACGAGCTTCAGCGTATCAGTGAGGACTTTTCCTTGATTAACCGTATCGCCTTTGAGTTTGTACGCGTTTGCCAGGTTGTAGTAGGCGTTAGCGTACGACGGATTAAGCTGGATAGCCCGGATAAACATGGCAATGGCATCATCGTACTGTTTCTGGGCGATGAAGACGCTGCCGATATTGAGGAACAGATTGGGGTTGGACGGGTCCAATTTTATGGCAGACCCGTAGGCCGTCAGTGCCCAATTGGCGGCCTCCGAAGCGACCGGAATAATATTTTGATACGTAAAACCCAGGTTTTCCCATGCAGTGATGTTTTGTTGGTTGAGCGTAACGGCAATTTTTGCTTCGTTAACGGATTGTTGCAGAAGTTGTCCTACCAGCTGCCGGTCCTGGTCGCTTTTGCTGTCAGAGCCGGCGATGCTGTTGGCCAACTCCAAACTTGTTTGGCTATACGAAACATGGTATCGGCTTAAGAACGTATTGGTCCGGATTGCCTGAATTTGTTGGTTATACGTTTTGGTTCCGTCATGTGCCGCAAGCGCCTGCAGTGATTGGAAAAAGTATAGTTCCGCCGCGTATGCGCGGGCCAAAAAATAGAACGAAGCTAAGGACGCGAGTATCAACAGAGCGCCGGCCGGGATCCGGATCCAGGATGGCCTGACAGCAAACGATTTTGGATTTTTTTCTCCCTCCGCAAGGATAAGGATGATTGCGATAACGGCAAGAAGCGGTATGGTCGGCGGAATAAACAGTAAGCTTGCCAGACAGATGCATTTAGTGAAGAAAAGCCAGTCTTTTTTGTTTCCGGTTACAAGAGAACCCGCAAGAACCAATGCGGCAGCCAGTCCGGTAAGGCCATAGACGGTGAGGATATGGAGAAAAAAGTCCGCGTTCGTCGTAAACGTCACGGCGGCAAGCGGTCCGGTATTGAAGCTCGCAGGTCTGGCCGCGGTGAAGGCGGCAACAAAGTTTTCCGTGCCGATACCGACAGCGGCAGCAGTAGGATTTTTGAAAATTTGGGACGCCACGATCATGCCAGCATCAAACGGCAGAAGGGAGGGTATTTTCGGAATGAATTGGAAGAGCGTTATGCCTGTGCCGACTCCGATGATGATACAAGAAATAATGAGAAATGCTGTTGTACCATGCTCTTCACGTTTTTTGAACGATGCGATGATATCGGGGATAAGGAGAGACAGCGTGATAAAAAACAGGACAATTGTGGTGGTGACGGATCCGGTCGGGGTCCACAAAGGGTCAGAAAAATACCTGATGCCAAGGAATTGGTACAGCGCGATAAGCCCCAAGAGCCCTATTATCCCGTAGAGAAACCATCTCACGTACACCTTGTCCTGTTTCGTCATGGAAGAGGCGGTCAGAATGAGGATAGTGAGCGCAAGAAACGTTATCGGCCCCAGCGGTGAAAGAATAGCTTCGATTTTATTGGTCGAAGCAGCGATAAGGCCGATGAAGGATGCGATTGTCAATGCCGCGAATCCGAGAGATCCCCAGGGAAATGCCGCTCGTAGAGGCATTTTTACCCGAAACAGCGTTATGGCCCAAAAAATCAGGACGAGCAGTCCTCCGATTCCCAGGAGTATCCACTTATTCGTGTCATAAAAATTTTGGGTTACGGGGAGGAAAAAGAGGGGAGTAAGGCCCAGCACAACGATGGAAATTTTTTTCGCCATGATAGTATTCATCATAGTGAATATTTCGCAAATGTAAATGCGAGAACATAAAATATATAGTGATTTATATAGATAATATATCAAGTTTATCGTTACGTTGTACAAGAGACTATTTAATATCAATAAGGTAAAAATTATGGAACAATAGGTATCAAACCATACTCTATAACGGGATTGCATTTTTCCCCTGATGTGTGATACTAAGGGAAGCATGAAAAAACATGCAGGCTTTACCCTTCTTGAGATTCTTATCGTCGTCACCATCATTATCCTCCTGGCTATGGTCCTTTTCATGAATCTCCGTGGTCAAACGGCTCGGGCCAACGATATAAAACGGAAATCGGATATCTATATACTGAGTAAATTTTTTGAGGACTATCGTAATGATAACGATGCATTTCCGAATCAATCCGTTGTCAACAATTGCGCAGGAGCGATGGAACCATATATTAAAAGAATTCCCTGCGATCCGGTATCCAAAACGCATTACGGGTATTTTCCATCTGTCAATGGAGGATACAGAATTTGTGCGAAGCTGTCCGACACAACGGATCCTGCCATTGCCGCGATGAATTGTGGAGGCGCGGCAGGGTGCGGCCTCGGCAGCGGATATAATTTTTGCCTGGCTTCCGGCGTCACAGCCTCTGCCGTAGGCACGGTGGATGAGATCATCGGCGGAGGCACCCCCACACCCGGAGGCGGCGGAGGCACCCCCACACCCGGAGGCGGCGGAGGCGGGGGCGGGGGAACACCCACGCCAACCCTTAATCCTGTGTATCATATTTCGTGCACATTGGGAGGGGATTGTAATTGGTATGATGATCCGTCATTGCACGGTTGTCCGGTTTCGTGGGAAATAAATTGCCCGGCCGGAGCGTGTGCAATTATTGCAAACCGTTGTGCTGATTAACGGTGTATACTGATGATATGAATCAAAAACAAGGTTTTACACTCATAGAGCTGTTGGTTGTCATGGCACTTCTTGCAATCCTTTTGGGGATCGGCGCAGGGGCGTTTACCTCTTCGATGAGAAAAGGCCGGGATTCGACACGCAAAGCCAATGTACGGGCGATTACCAATGCGGTGGAAATGTATTATAATGATAAAGGCAAGTATCCGGTAGGGGATGGAGCAGGATCGATTCCCGGTTGCTACAATGCTCTGGGAAATACCGGATCATGCGGAACGGAGTACCCCATCTTTAAGGATTCCGTCGTCAATGGGGCGATATATATGGCGAAATTTCCGGCAGACCCGGTGAGTACGCAAAGATATTATTATGTTTCCGATGCTGCGGGAAAGCAGTATCAAATCTACGCGCATTTGGAAAATAACCAGGATCCGGCGATTATGACGCCTGAGGCATCACCGACGAACTGCGGAACCGGAATGCCGTGTAATTGGGGATTGTCCAGTGCAAATATAAGTCCATAATGATACGATCATGATATGAAAAGAGCAGGCTTTACCCTGATTGAAATTTTGGTTGTTATTGCCATCATTGCCTCTATTATTGCGATGGCGATCCCCAACTACCTCTCGGCCCGCCAGCGGGCGAATGACGTGAAGAAAAAACAGGAAATGGCCCAGCTGAAAACTGCTTTACGGCTCTATTACAACGATTTCAACAGTTACCCGGGAGGTACGACGGGGATGGTGATGAATGGGTGCGGTGCAGGGGGAACGAATGCGTGTCCCTGTACGGGGACGAGGACGTTTGCCTCAGGGGCTGCATGCGATGCTGTCTATATGAAGTCGCTTCCGGCGGGATTTTTGGTATCACCGAACACCTATATGTATTATCAAACAACGGGCGGTAATGATTTTTGTCTCAGAGCGGTACTTGATAATTTATCTGATCCTGATATTGCCGTCAGCCAAACAAGATGTGCATCAGCGTGCGGCGCTAATTGCAGTACGACCGGCCGGTACTGCGTCTGCGCAGATTAACTTATTGTGAACAGCGGACGGACTGGGCGGCGCACATACCCAGACAATGGGGATCGGCAAATGTTTTGGGGCAGGACTTGCGCCTCTCATCGCTGAAATCTCCGCATATCCCATCAGCATCACACGCATATCTGCCCGGGCCCTGCAGCGGGGTCGGGGTAGGCATGGGTGTTGGTGTGGGTTTGGGTGTTGGTGTGGCTATCGGGCCTTGCGGCAGATCTGTCGTCGTTGCCGCAGTATTTTGCTTTGGGATAAACGGTACTGTTGTGCCCTTGCCCTGCATAATGCCGATAACCCAAAAAGATCCCGCAACATACGCGGCAATTCCCAGGATAGCCAGTAGGATAATAAGAACCTTTTTCGGCATCATTACTATTCTTTTAACTGCCGGATTTCCGTTTGCAGCTGACGAATTATTTGCCCCTGATCTTCCACCATTTTTTTCAATTCATCAATCTCCCCTTGCTGTTCTTTGATGCCCTGAGCCAAGACTGCGGTCATTTTTTGGTAATCTAGGTGAAGATAGGGATCATTGGGGCCCGCATTGTAGACCATTTCAGGGAAGAGTTGCTGAACGTCTTGGGCGATGAAGCCGATTTCCTGACCGTGATTAGGGAGACCCAAAGCGTCATAGTTTTGGTTCCATGTGTAGTACGTGGGTTTTAGCTGCATGATTTTATCCATAACATTATCGAGAGGTTTAGTGATGGTTTTGAGTCTATTGTCGGAAAGAAGTGCGTCAGCGTAATCGGGCCATCCACTAGAACCACTATCACACGTACTGTTCCAAGAGGCGCCGCAACCAACATAATACATACTGATTCGGTTATTTGCTGAATTAGTGACCGTGTTTCCGCCGATACGTAATAATCCACTGTTGGCGATATTAATGGAACCATTAACGTCAAGGAGATATCCGGGGCTGGTGGTGCCGATGCCGACTTTCCCAGAACTATCTATACGCATAGTTTCAGTGGTTGAACCGGAAAAGAATCGAATGTCCTGACCGGCATTAGAAGCGTATATAGTCAGACCTGCCGCGATACTATTTGGAGCTATGACGAAGCGGTCAGCAAGGGGAATTGATGTGTGAGTTGAGTTGAAGGCGCCGATATATCCCGAGCTAGAATTCGACCCGATATTGACAATGGCTCCAGAATTTCCCGTTGATGCAGTATTTAATACGTTTATGCTTCCTGAGGTAATATTGCCTGCTGTGGAGCCAGTTACCATTAACGTGTAGGTAGGATTTGTTGTTCCAATACCGACGTTGCCTCCGAAGTAACCTGTTCCATTCATCGAAAGATTGCCTCCACCTGATACAGAGCCGACGGCGCCGCCAGAACCATTGCCAAATACTACACCGTTACTACCACTATCCCAACTAAGATACGTTGCACCCGTACCAGTTGGATCTATAATAAAATTACCGCCATTATCTATTCGCAAAGAACCTCTAAGAGTGCCTGCCACCTTAAAATTATAATATGATTGAGTAGAAGTTGCTGCATTATCAAAAGTGGCAATTCCACCATTTACTGTAGGGCTAAAAACATGTAAAGGTGTGTCTGGGGCTGCGGTGCCGATACCGACATTGCCGTTCGTTTTAACCACCATGAGGGGATCTAAAGTTAGAACCTCGTTTGCTGCGGATATACTCGTATCAGCGAATATCCTAAATGCTTCCGTTCCACCAACGTTGGTTTGAAAGCCAGCAGCAAGAGTTGGACTTGCTGCGATTGATTTCCATGAGGCTCCATCATAATATGCATTTTGCGTGAGGTGTAAATTTCCGGTGCTATTCATAAATCCATATTGGCCTGCAGCGTCAGATTCCAACCTAACTCCTTTATATCCAAAAACATGTAATGGTTGGGCTGGAGCGGTGGTGCCGATGCCGACGTTACCGGTACTGGTGCCGTTGATAGCGACGATAGAATCTCCTAAACCGCCGCCTTCTATTCGGGAGACATTGTTGGTATCAACCCATAAGGTTAGTCTTTTGGTGATAGCGGAGTTGGCAATGCCTAATCCACCAGCATACGTATCAGATGATTGGACAATATCAAGTTTTCTCGCCGGGGCAGTGGTACCAATGCCGACGGAGCCGGCCACGAGGAGAGAATTGCCGGTGGCGTTGGGGTCCAGAAGGTACGCGTTGTTATCATTATCGATAAACTGCGTCCCGCGCAGTGTCCCTGAAAACGTGGCATAACTGCCGGCGAACTTTGCGGTGCCGGGACTGGGTGCGGCAAATGCCGGTGCGGGGATGAGAAAGCGCAGATAACTCCGTTGTGTATAGACGAATGCCAGCAGGAGAGTACACAGGACGCCAAAAAAAACACCAAACAGCCGAGCAGGCTTCATATATATATACAGTAGTGTGATTTTTTTTCTTTGTCAATCATGAATAAAAACTAGTTGACAATCCACCAATTAAACTGCATGTCCTGATTATATAAAGTTGATATGCCGACGGTGAATCCGACACCCGGCTCTTTCGTTATGACATAGAGGACGTGGTTGCCCGGGTTTGTGACTGGTGTGAGATAGATAAAGCTATTACTTGTCACTTTCGTTGTAGAAATAGTCACTTGTGTCTCCCGCGCCGGTAACGTTGCCACCCCGATAGTTTCATTGCCCGTAAGTATTCCTGACTCCGTTGCGCCTGCAGGGGAAGCGTCCGCGATATAGAGCTTGCTGGTCATAAGAGCGCCTGCGAGTGTGGCATTACCGCCGGAGTCGAAGGCAACAACCGGCATATTATTGGCGCCGGTGACAATCAATTGTCCGAAGGAGCTCGCCAGGTGTCCGGAGCCGGATGCCGACGGCTGGTAGTGAGCCAGGTCCACCGTCACGTTTCCGTCGCCCAGAGGCGAGATGGTGTTGGTCGCGATGGTGCCGAATACAGCGAGATCACCGGCAAGCGCCACGTTGCCGTGCGTATCCACAACAAGGGCGCCGTCCATGATATTGACGTCCGCAAGTTTCCCTTTTTGCAAATAGAGCGTATCTCCGGCGGATTCAATTCTGCTTCCCGTTAACAGGAGCGATCCGTCAACCATAAGCGAATCGGAAATGGATGTTGTCCCCAGAGTCGTCATCCCGAGGACTCCCAAAGATGAGGTGATTGTGACGTCTTTATGGATCTCAATAGCGGCAGACGGCGACGCGTCAAGCGGGGAAGGAACGATGTCCGCCGAAGGAGTGGCGTTAAAGATGTTCATGATATTTGTTATATAGGTTGCCGATACGGTTGTTGTTTTCAGTTCATCAAATGAGCCGAATTTACTGATAATCCGGTCGGCGTAGAGGGTGTCGGTACGTAGTTCTTGGGTCACGGCGGGGGCAAACCAGGTGACATTCGTGAAGGTCATGATTTTCCCGATATACGTGCCGTCAGGGAGTTTGAAACAGGGTTTGGCAGTATTCGTTCCGTCATCTTCCGGCCAGACGATGCTGTCGGGCGATGCGGCCGCGGCGCAGGCGGCATCAGTAGGTGCAAATGCTTCCAATGCTTTTCCGACCGTCATGCCAGCGTTGACGGCTTTGGTTCCGACGCCGGGGATAGAGCTTGATGTCATGGCATCACCATTGGTAATGGGACCGTTTTCATTTGAGACAATAGCAGGAACGCGGCCCGAGAGGGCAATCGGCGTCAGCATCGACTCACCCTGAATTCCTTCGCCCAGTATCATTGCCGGTCGTGTGGAAACAATACCCATGAGAGCGGCGCTTGTTGCGGCTTTTTCTACAGCAGAATCGTTCGTGGGCGAAATGGCAACCAGAGTGCCTTTCGGCAGATTCTCCGAGGCAAAATAATTTTCCGCAATGTCTATGGCGCTGGTGGCAGCCTGCGGTGTCACACGGAACGAGTCAACGTAGAGGCTAGCCGCAATACCATTCACAATGCCTCCGGCTCTGGCCCACGTGGCGCCGGCATCAATTGTTTGCGTTGTCGATTTCACGGAATACGATGTGTTGACGTTCCGGCTGGTTAGATGAGCGACAGGATTGGTGGCTGTTTCACAATTGGATTTGGTTGCAAAATCCCATAACCCCAGCTGGAATGCGCCGCCGTTTAAGGCCGCACTGCCGCGGACCATAGCGTTGACATTATATGTCATACCAGCGGTGACCGGGATACACGTTGAGGCAAATTCCAGTGTGCCTGCAGTATTTGTTTTGGTGACCGCCATGGCCGCTGATCCCTGAATGAAATTCGTCGTATCGCGGCTGCAGGAACCGGTACCGGCGCCGGTATTGGTACAACTCCACGCATCGGGCATGGACGGATTCACCTGTGCAAGTTCAAATCCGGCATTGGCGACCATGCTTTCCTGATCCGGCATACCGCTCACCCCTCCGGTTTGGCTCACATCGCCGTTCAATGTTGTTGTTTGAGATACAACGAGCGAGTTTGTTTGTAAAGAACCTGCAATCGTTGCATTACCGACGCTGTCAA
This sequence comes from Candidatus Gottesmanbacteria bacterium, assembly GCA_963701185.1. Taxonomy (GTDB): domain Bacteria; phylum Patescibacteriota; class Microgenomatia; order UBA10105; family UBA927; genus XYB1-FULL-47-11. The sequence goes on along the minus strand of OY969569.1, from coordinate 687,546 downwards.
AGGAAACTTTAGGAGTGTTCGTTTGATCTGTGACGGTAAATGTCTGTGTTGGCCCGAGTTTTACCGTAACAGCGTCGGAGGAGAGGGGAGAGATAACGTTTGTTTTCAGTTCAGTTACCTCTGCAACCGGCGAAACGATTTTTTGTGCATCAACGAGGCCTGCGGTGAGGTTGGCAATTGCCGCCTGGGAGAATATGCCCACATTATAGATGAGTTGTGATAATGAATCCTGCACTTGATAGAGCACTCCGCTCGCAGTAGCCGCAGGGGTGATTATGATACCGGCAAGTCCGTCTGCGTTCGGCGTGGCAATGGGGCCGCTATTGGGAATTGGGGTAATAAGCGGTGTCAGATCGAAGCCCGTTACGCCGCCGTTTCTGGTGTTGGTCCATTGCGGAGAGTCAAACCGCGGGGCCGTCAGCCGGTAGGAAATCCGGGACGGTAACGATGAGTAAATGGCAAGTTTAAAATTGGCTATATCCAAGTCGTACCACACACGGGCATTCCCTTCGGGATTTAGGAGGACGACGAGAGTATTAATATTGGTTTTCAAATCCGTTGCTTTACTAAACAGCCAAATATCACTCCCTACCGGTTGATTGCTAAAGTCAATGATTGAGCGGTATCCGACGCCCGGAACAAGTTCGTTGGTGGCGACAACACCGGTCGTTTCTTCTTTCACACCGGTCATAGACGGAAGGAACGTGGCGTACTTAGCCCCGTCAATCGTATAGGCAGGATCATAGGTTCCGGCGGTAATTTTACCCGTGCCGTCGCCGACGGTGATATCTCCGAGTGTATTTAATGATATCGTTCCCGCGGCTGCGGCAGGATCCAGGAAGTAGGCGCTCCCCGCGGTATCGACAAATTTTTGTGCGGTGAAGGTACCCGAAGAATTTAACGTATACGATGATCCATAGAAATATATGGGGCCGGTGCCGCTGTCTCCGAGTTGGAGCGGGACCATATTGGTTGTGTCAATAAGCGCGCTAGTTCCGCGGATTGTTAACTGGCTGGAAATGCTTGCCGTGCCGGTCGTGCCGTTTAACAAAATAAGAGCGCTTGAGGTAGCCGTTGTGCTTTGGCCGCCTCCCACGGTGCTTCCCAGTGCTATGGAGCGGTCAACGACAGGGTAGGGGTAGATGAGGTTGTCGGTTTGGGTGAATAAATTTTCTCCGTTGGCACCCATTTGTCCTGTGCCGCCCGTGGGTCCGGCAACACCCGTGGCGCCGGTAGATCCGGTGGGTCCAGCAACACCCGTGGCGCCGGTTGCACCGGTACTGCCGGTTGGCCCGTTAGCTCCTGTTGCCCCCGTGCGCCCCGTGGGTCCTGCTGCTCCCGTGGCGCCGGTTGAACCTGTTGACCCCGTGGGTCCGGCTCCTCCCGTGGCTCCGGTTGCACCCGTACTTCCGGTTGGTCCATTGGCTCCGGCTCCTCCGGTTGCTCCCGTGGGTCCGGAAACACCAACTCCTCCCGTGGCGCCCGTACTCCCTGTCGGTCCACTGGCTCCGGCTCCTCCGGTCGCTCCGGTACTTCCCGTCGGTCCACTTACACCGGCTCCTCCGGTTGCTCCCGTTGATCCTGTCGGCCCTGCACCTCCGGTGGCTCCGGTACTACCCGTCGGCCCTGAAGCTCCGGCTCCTCCTGTGGCTCCCGTAGATCCTGTGGGTCCATTGGCTCCGGTGGCACCGGTACGTCCTGTTGGTCCTGCAGCTCCGGTGGCACCGGTACTCCCGGTTGGCCCACTAGCTCCGGCTCCGCCCGTGGCACCGGTTGAGCCTGTGGGTCCACTAGCTCCTGCGCCTCCCGTGGCTCCAGTCGGTCCTGCAATACCGGTTGCTCCGGTTGACCCCGTGGGTCCGGATGCTCCGGCACCTCCGGTGGCACCGGTTGACCCGGTTGGCCCGGATGCACCAACAGCTCCCGTGGCACCGGTTGATCCTGTGGGTCCACTGGCTCCTGCGCCTCCGGTGGCACCGGTTGACCCGGTTGGCCCATTGGCTCCGGTGGCACCGGTACTCCCGGTTGGTCCTGCAGCTCCCGTTGCACCGGTACTCCCGGTTGGTCCGGAAGCCCCTGCGTCGCCTGTAGCTCCGGTACTTCCCGTCGGTCCACTTGCACCGGCTCCTCCGGTCGCTCCGGTTGATCCTGTCGGCCCTGCACCTCCGGTGGCTCCGGTACTCCCTGTCGGTCCACTGGCTCCGGCACCTCCGGTGGCACCGGTTGAGCCGGTTGGGCCATTGGCTCCGGTGGCACCGGTACGTCCTGTTGGGCCTGCAGCTCCGGTTGACCCCGTTGATCCCGTCGGTCCTGAGGCTCCAACTCCACCCGTCGCTCCGGTACTTCCCGTGGGTCCGCTAGCTCCGGCTCCTCCCGTGGCTCCCGTACTCCCGGTAGGTCCGGATGCACCTGCGCCTCCCGTCGCTCCCGTTGAACCAGTAGGTCCGGATGCACCTGCGCCTCCCGTCGCTCCGGTACTTCCTGTCGGTCCACTTGCGCCAGCTCCTCCGGTTGCCCCTGTAGAACCGGTTGGTCCGGCGCCTCCGGTTGCACCCGTACTCCCCGTGGGTCCGCTTGCACCAGCGCCTCCCGTGGCACCGGTTGATCCGGTCGGCCCTGAAGCTCCGGCTCCTCCCGTCGCTCCGGTACTTCCCGTGGGTCCGCTAGCTCCGGCTCCTCCCGTCGCTCCCGTTGATCCTGTCGGACCTGCAGTACCAGTGACTCCGGTTGAGCCTGTAGGACCATTAGCTCCTGTGGCACCGGTACGTCCTGTTGGTCCTGCAGCACCCGTTGCTCCGGTACTTCCCGTGGGTCCGCTGGCTCCTGCACCTCCGGTTGCTCCTGTTGAGCCTGTCGGTCCTGAGGCTCCGGCAGCTCCCGTCGCTCCAGTACTTCCCGTGGGACCCGAACTTCCTATATTTCCGGTCGCTCCTGTTGATCCCGTGGGCCCTGAGGCTCCGGCAGCTCCCGTCGCTCCAGTACTTCCCGTGGGACCCGAACTTCCTATACTTCCGGTGGCTCCCGTACTCCCGGTTGGCCCTGAGGCTCCGGCAGCTCCCGTCGCTCCAGTACTTCCCGTGGGACCCGAACTTCCTATACTTCCGGTGGCTCCCGTACTCCCGGTTGGACCTGAAGCTCCTGCGCCTCCAGTCGCTCCCGTACTCCCGGTTGGCCCGGAAGCTCCGGCAGCACCCGTAGCTCCGGTACTTCCCGTGGGTCCGCTGGCTCCTGCACCTCCGGTTGCTCCAGTAGATCCCGTGGGACCCGAACTTCCTATACTTCCCGTGGCTCCGGTACTTCCCGTGGGTCCTGAGGCTCCGACTCCACCGGTCGCTCCGGTAGATCCTGTAGGTCCGGAACTTCCTATACTTCCCGTGGCTCCGGTAGATCCTGTAGGTCCGGATGCTCCTGCGCCTCCGGTCGCTCCAGTAGATCCCGTGGGACCCGAACTTCCTATACTTCCTGTCGCTCCCGTTGAGCCTGTAGGTCCGGATGCTCCGGCTCCACCGGTCGCTCCGGTTGATCCCGTGGGACCCGAACTTCCTATACTTCCTGTCGCTCCCGTACTCCCGGTAGGTCCGGATGCACCTGCGCCTCCCGTCGCTCCGGTAGATCCTGTAGGTCCGCTTGCACCAATTCCTCCCGTGGCTCCCGTACTCCCGGTAGGTCCGGATGCACCTGCGCCTCCGGTCGCTCCGGTAGATCCTGTAGGTCCGGAACTTCCTATACTTCCCGTGGCTCCGGTACTTCCCGTGGGTCCTGAGGCTCCGGCTCCACCGGTCGCTCCTGTTGAGCCGGTAGGCCCGGATGCACCAATTCCTCCCGTGGCTCCCGTACTCCCGGTAGGTCCGGATGCACCTGCGCCTCCCGTAGCTCCCGTACTCCCGGTTGGCCCTGAAGCTCCGGCAGCACCCGTAGCTCCGGTACTCCCTGTGGGACCATTGGCTCCGGTGGCACCGGTACGTCCTGTTGGTCCTGCAGCTCCGGTGGCACCGGTATTCCCGGTCGGTCCGGAACTTCCTATACTTCCTGTCGCTCCCGTATTCCCGTAGGTCCGGATGCTCCTGCGCCTCCGGTCGCTCCGGTTGAGCCTGTAGGTCCGCATGCACCAATTCCTCCCGTGGCTCCGGTACTTCCCGTGGGTCCTGAGGCTCCGGCTCCACCGGTCGCTCCTGTTGAGCCGGTAGGCCCGGATGCACCAATTCCTCCCGTGGCTCCCGTACTCCCGGTAGGTCCGGAACTTCCTATACTTCCCGTGGCTCCCGTACTCCCCGTGGGTCCTGAGGCACCGGCTCCTCCCGTCGCTCCCGTTGAGCCTGTAGGTCCGCTTGCACCAATTCCTCCCGTGGCTCCCGTAGAGCCTGTGGGACCCGAACTTCCTATATTTCCCGTCGCTCCCGTTGAGCCTGTAGGTCCGGATGCTCCGGCACCTCCGGTCGCTCCGGTAGATCCTGTTGGTCCGGAACTTCCTATACTTCCCGTCGCTCCCGTTGACTTCCTGTAGGTCCGGTGCTCCTGCGCCTCCGGTCGCTCCGGTAGATCCTGTAGGTCCGGAACTTCCTATACTTCCCGTGGCTCCGGTAGATCCTGTAGGTCCGGATGCTCCTGCGCCTCCGGTCGCTCCAGTAGATCCCGTGGGACCCGAACTTCCTATACTTCCCGTGGCTCCGGTACTTCCCGTGGGTCCTGAGGCTCCGACTCCACCGGTCGCTCCGGTAGATCCTGTAGGTCCGGAACTTCCTATACTTCCCGTGGCTCCGGTACTTCCCGTGGGTCCTGAGGCACCGGCTCCACCCGTCGCTCCCGTTGAGCCTGTAGGTCCGCTTGCACCAATTCCTCCCGTGGCTCCCGTAGAGCCTGTGGGACCCGAACTTCCTATATTTCCCGTCGCTCCCGTTGAGCCTGTAGGTCCGGATGCTCCGGCACCTCCGGTCGCTCCGGTAGATCCTGTAGGTCCGGAACTTCCTATACTTCCCGTGGCTCCGGTACTTCCCGTGGGTCCTGAGGCACCGGCTCCACCGGTCGCTCCGGTTGATCCCGTGGGTCCGCTTGCACCAATTCCTCCCGTGGCTCCAGTAGATCCTGTAGGTCCGGAACTTCCTATACTTCCTGTCGCTCCCGTACTCCCGGTCGGTCCTGAGGCACCGGCTCCACCGGTCGCTCCGGTTGATCCCGTGGGACCCGAACTTCCTATACTTCCTGTCGCTCCCGTACTCCCGGTAGGTCCGGATGCACCTGCGCCTCCCGTCGCTCCGGTAGATCCTGTAGGTCCGCTTGCACCAATTCCTCCCGTGGCTCCCGTACTCCCGGTAGGTCCGGATGCACCTGCGCCTCCGGTCGCTCCGGTAGATCCTGTAGGTCCGGAACTTCCTATACTTCCCGTGGCTCCGGTACTTCCCGTGGGTCCTGAGGCTCCGGCTCCACCGGTCGCTCCTGTTGAGCCGGTAGGCCCGGATGCACCAATTCCTCCCGTGGCTCCCGTACTCCCGGTAGGTCCGGATGCACCTGCGCCTCCCGTAGCTCCCGTACTCCCGGTTGGCCCTGAAGCTCCGGCAGCACCCGTAGCTCCGGTACTCCCTGTGGGACCATTGGCTCCGGTGGCACCGGTACGTCCTGTTGGTCCTGCAGCTCCGGTGGCACCGGTATTCCCGGTCGGTCCGGAACTTCCTATACTTCCTGTCGCTCCCGTACTTCCCGTGGGTCCGCTAGCTCCGGCTCCACCGGTCGCTCCGGTTGAGCCTGTAGGCCCGGATGCACCAATTCCTCCCGTGGCTCCGGTACTTCCCGTGGGTCCTGAGGCTCCGGCTCCACCGGTCGCTCCTGTTGAGCCGGTAGGCCCGGATGCACCAATTCCTCCCGTGGCTCCCGTACTCCCGGTAGGTCCGGAACTTCCTATACTTCCCGTGGCTCCCGTACTCCCCGTGGGTCCTGAGGCACCGGCTCCACCGGTCGCTCCGGTTGATCCCGTGGGTCCGCTTGCACCAATTCCTCCCGTGGCTCCCGTTGATCCCGTGGGACCCGAACTTCCTATACTTCCCGTGGCTCCGGTACTCCCGGTAGGTCCGGATGCACCTGCGCCTCCCGTGGCACCGGTTGATCCGGTTGGTCCTGAAGCTCCGGCAGCACCCGTAGCTCCGGTACTTCCCGTGGGTCCGCTGGCTCCTGCACCTCCGGTTGCTCCTGTTGAGCCTGTCGGTCCTGAGGCTCCGGCAGCTCCCGTCGCTCCAGTACTTCCCGTGGGACCCGAACTTCCTATACTTCCTGTCGCTCCCGTTGAACCTGTGGGTCCTGAGGCACCTGCGCCTCCCGTCGCTCCCGTACTCCCGGTTGGCCCGGAAGCTCCGGCAGCACCCGTTGCTCCGGTACTTCCCGTGGGACCCGAACTTCCTATATTTCCGGTGGCTCCCGTACTCCCGGTAGGTCCGGATGCTCCTGCGCCTCCCGTGGCTCCGGTTGAACCTGTGGGTCCTGAGGCTCCGGCTCCTCCGGTGGCTCCCGTGGGTCCGCTAGCTCCGGCTCCTCCGGTGGCTCCGGTACTGCCGGTCGGTCCTGAGGCTCCGGCTCCACCGGTCGCTCCTGTTGAGCCGGTAGGCCCGGATGCACCAATTCCTCCCGTGGCTCCCGTTGAGCCTGTGGGACCCGAACCTCCTATATTTCCTGTCGCTCCGGTACTTCCTGTGGGTCCTGAGGCTCCGGCTCCTCCGGTGGCTCCCGTTGAGCCCGTGGGTCCGGATGCACCTGCGCCTCCGGTGGCACCGGTACTTCCCGTGGGACCATTGGCTCCGGTCGCTCCGGTTGCTCCTGTGGAACCTGTGGGTCCGGCTCCTCCTGCGCCTCCGGTCGCTCCGGTTGCTCCTGTAGGACCGGATGCTCCGGCGCCTCCCGTAGCACCGGTACTGCCAGTAGGTCCGTTTGCTCCAGTAGCGCCGGTACTTCCCGTTGATCCAGTAGCTCCGGTCGGGCCATTTGCTCCTGTGGCACCCGTAGCACCGGTACTGCCAGTAGGTCCGTTTGCTCCAGTAGCGCCGGTACTTCCCGTTGATCCAGTAGCTCCGGTCGGGCCATTTGCTCCTGTGGCACCCGTAGCACCGGTACTGCCAGTAGGTCCGTTACCTCCCGTACTGCCGGTTGCTCCTGTCGGCCCACTCGATCCTCCTCCTCCGGTTCCCCCTATACCGGTGGGTCCGGTAGGACCTTGTGCTCCTGTCCCTCCCGTTGACCCCGTCGGTCCGGCTATCCCGGTGGCTCCGGTTGATCCGGTGGGGCCATTGGCTCCTGTAGTTCCGGCAACACCCGTTGACCCCGTCGGTCCATTGGCTCCAGTCGCCCCGGTTGTTCCTATTGCTCCACTTGAACCTGTAGGTCCTGACGAGCCGACACTACCCGTCGCGCCGGTGCTCCCAGTGGATCCTGTTGGTCCATAATAACCGGTGGCACCGGTACTCCCTGTTGGTCCATAATAACCGGTGGCACCGGTAGTACCTGTAGCACCGGTACTGCCGGTAGGTCCATAATCACCATTAGCTCCCGTGGCTCCGGTTGAGCCCGTACTGCCGGTTGCTCCTGTCGGCCCACTCGATCCTCCTCCTCCGGTTCCCCCTATACCGGTGGGTCCGGTAGGACCTTGTGCTCCTGTCCCTCCCGTTGACCCCGTCGGTCCGGCTATCCCGGTGGCTCCGGTTGATCCGGTGGGGCCATTGGCTCCTGTGGCACCTGTTGAACCGGTACTTCCGGTCGGTCCGGTTTTTCCAATGGCTCCCGTGGCTCCTGTTGAGCCCGTACTGCCGGTTGGGCCATTATCTCCCGTGGCTCCTGTTGAGCCCGTACTGCCGGTTGGGCCATTATCTCCCGTGGCTCCTGTTGAGCCCGTACTGCCGGTTGGGCCATTATCTCCCGTGGCTCCTGTTGAGCCCGTACTGCCGGTTGGGCCATTACCCCCTGTGGCTCCCGTAGTTCCGGCATCTCCGGTCGCTCCCGTTGCGCCGGTGGGGCCATTGGCTCCTGTTGCGCCTGTTGAACCAACACTTCCAGTCGCTCCGGTTGAGCCTGTGGGGCCATTGGCTCCCGTTGCCCCCGTCGGCCCGGCTATCCCGGTCGCTCCGGTTGAGCCTGTGGGGCCATTGGCTCCTGTTGCCCCCGTCGGTCCGGCTATCCCGGTGGCTCCGGTTGAGCCTGTGGGGCCATTGGCTCCTGTGGCACCTGTTGACCCTGTCGGTCCGGCAACACCGGTTCCTCCAGTAGGGCCTGTCACGCCTGTCGCTCCGGTTGCCCCGGTTGACCCCGTCGGTCCGGCTCCTCCCGTGGCGCCTGTTGAACCGGTACTCCCGGTGGGGCCATTGGCCCCGGTTGCTCCGGTTGTTCCGGTTGATCCGGTGGGGCCATTGGCTCCTGTTGCGCCTGTTGAACCGGCACTTCCGGTTGCTCCTGTTGTTCCGGTTGATCCGGTTGGGCCATTATCTCCCGTGGCTCCTGTTGAGCCCGTACTGCCGGTTGCTCCTGTCGGCCCACTCGATCCTCCTCCTCCGGTTCCCCCTATACCGGTGGGTCCGGTAGGACCTTGTGCTCCTGTCCCTCCCGTTGACCCCGTCGGTCCGGCTATCCCGGTGGCTCCGGTTGATCCGGTGGGGCCATTGGCTCCTGTGGCACCTGTTGAACCGGCACTCCCGGTTGCTCCGGTTGTTCCGGTTGATCCGGTGGGGCCATTGGCTCCTGTTGCGCCTGTTGAACCGGCACTCCCGGTTGCTCCGGTTGTTCCGGTTGATCCGGTTGGGCCATTATCTCCCGTGGCTCCTGTTGAGCCCGTACTGCCGGTTGCTCCTGTCGGCCCACTCGATCCTCCTCCTCCGGTTCCCCCTATACCGGTGGGTCCGGTAGGACCTTGTGCTCCTGTCCCTCCCGTTGACCCCGTCGGTCCGGCTATCCCGGTGGCTCCGGTTGATCCGGTGGGGCCATTGGCTCCTGTGGCACCTGTTGAACCGGCACTCCCGGTTGCTCCCGTCGTCCCTGTGGGTCCGTTTGATCCCGTGGCTCCTGCAGTTCCCGTTTTACCAGTGGCCCCTGTCGGACCAGTTTGACCGGAACTTCCCGCATAACCTGTTCCTCCTGTAGGGCCCCAAAGTCCGATGCCGCCGGTCGGCCCGGTTGGGCCAAATTCTCCGGTCGCCCCAGTCGGACCCTTTTCACCGGTCGTTCCTGTCGGACCGCTGGCACCAATGACTCCTTGCTGACCCTGAGAACCGCTGCCACCGGTTACTAAAAGGTTTTGTCCGATAACACCACTGGTACCTACTGCCCACGGAGTTTGTGCGCTTTGCTGTTGGGCGCCATTGCGGATACCGATAATTTGTAAAATCAACGACCCTGTTCCTAAGAGCGCCAGAAGTAAAATAATGCCTAATGCTAAAGGCGACGCAAAGTTGTGCGGAACAGGTGACATTGGCGGAGGCGCTCCTTCAGGTATAATGACGGTTTGTGGTGGTGCCATGGGCACAGCGGCAATCGGAGGAACCACAGGAGGAATAGGAACGGGGATTGGTGTAGGGATGATGGGAGGAACGATTGGGACGATTGGGACGATGGGGGGCGCCGCAAGTATGGGGATGTCAGGGAGTAGATTAACCTCTTTTAGTATTGGAACGTCCGGGAGCAGGTCGACATCTTTAAGAAGCAGGACTTCCGGCCCCCGCTGATAGATTGTTCGCGATGAGGCGAGTTTCTCCAGATCTGCAGGATCATACCGTCTCACTCCGCCAACCGTGCGTTTACTGGTTATTAACCCTGCTTTTTCCCAGCGAAGCAATGTCCGTTTGGACACGCCGAGTTTGCTAGCCGCTTTGGCGGCAGTTAATACGCCAAAAACGGAATCGGGTAGTGGCGTGGCAGTTGCTGCCACAAGTGGAGTGAGGCTGGCCAAAGCCTCAGAAGAAATAAGATGGGTGCCATAGGAATCAACAGAAGCAGGAAGTTTTTTCGCGGTTATCCAGCGTTGAATGGTACGGCGGGAAACGCCAGCGAGCTTCGCGGCTTGACTTATAGTATACTTTTTTCTTTGAACAGCAACTGTCATACCAAAAAATAATTTCGTAGCAAAAACCGGCTTCCGGTTGTCACTACTTTGTCTATAGATGTCATCGGGGAATTTAGGCCTACTCTTATTAAAAAGGGAAGAGGCTGTGTTTGTCAAAAATAGTGCGGGAAAATGAGCGTGTTGAGGCTAAACTATAAGCTCTGCATGGGGAGAGCATATTTATATGTTATAACTATTACTATCGGGTGAAATATGAAATATATCTGAGTATTATTGAGATTAGCCCGTCAAATCGACAAAATTCATGCAGTTTTGTTTACATATATATCGGCGAAGAGTAGAGTCGGGGGCCGGTCAAGCTTATGACTGTTTTTTTGAAAAAAAGCGTGAACGGGAAAATGATGGAGTAAGGATATGATCAAAGAAAGGAGAAATAATAGAGATTTCTTTAAAATTACGCATTTCACGAATTAACGCATGTTAATATTACGCATACCATCTACATACTATCAATATCATCATTCAATAATTATTGAATGAATGCTGGAATTTTCATGCTTTACGGCATGAAATAAATGTAACTATATAAGAAAAATGAGGATATATGAAAGGATTGTTAGAACGGCCTAAATTAATACTGAGGCCTGTAATATTGATAATTCTTGTCTTATAGTGGATGCATTTTAAAATGAAATAACTTATAATAATATTGAATAAAAAGTAGGGGGAAGGGTGGATTTTATGGTGTATAGAACAAAATGGCAATCATATGTTCATAGTGCTATACACGATTTGGATCGTTACAGTAATATAATATAGTGAAATTGTGTTTGTGAAATACTGATTATGCTGCGAATAGAGAATTCGGAGTCTAATTTTTGAGATGAGGCTAAATGGCAGTTCAACTATTCGAGTGCTATTTTATAAATAGACTATTATTGTCATCTCATTACGAACATTTTAGAAGAATACGCATTTTTTGGCTGCACACTGCCAAAGGGGATCGGGAAAAGGTAGGGATTATCCAGAGCGTGCTCATAATATATGCTGTTTTCTGAAGCTGATTTTCTGTATATTTGGATATTTCATGATGATTTCACGCGTATATAAGAAGCTTATAGGAATATTTACTCCATCTGGAAGTCAGGATATAGTTGGCGTCCAGTTTTTTTATCATATATAATGGATATCATATGACGATGCCGTTGTATGACCATACAGAGGTCGAGGAAAAATGGCAGAAGGCGTGGCGCCAAACAAAGCTTGATTCTCCGAATATTTCTAAAGCTACGAAGCCGTTCTATAACCTTATGATGTTCCCGTATCCGTCCGCGGAAGGGCTGCATGTCGGCAATATGTACGCTGTCACGGGATCCGATATCTACGGCCGGTTCAAACGGATGCTGGGGTACGATGTGTTTGAGCCGATCGGACTGGATGGATTCGGCATTCACAGCGAAAATTTCGCGCTGAAAATCGGCCGTCATCCCATGGACCATGCGGTTGTGACAGAAAAGAAATTTTACGATCAGTTGCATAAAATCGGTGCGATGTTTGATTGGGACAGGACGCTCGAAACGTACGACCCCGGCTATTACCGGTGGACGCAGTGGCTATTCGTTCAGATGTTCAAGCGCGGGTTAGCATATCGGAGGAAGGCGAGTGTAAACTGGTGTCCTTCGGATAAAACGGTTTTAGCCGATGAACAGGTCATTGATGGGAAATGTGAGCGTTGCGGGAATATTGTAGAGAAAAGATTGTTGGAACAGTGGTTCTTTAAGATTACCGCATATGCGGAGAAATTACTGAGAAACTTATCCAGCCTCGATTGGTCAGAAAAAATAAAAGTCGCGCAAACCAATTGGATCGGGAAAAAAGAGGGAATGAACATTACCTATGATGTTGTTGATGAAAATGGTAAGAACGTTGGTGACGTGACATGCTTCACAACTCGCCCTGATACCAATTTTGGAGCCACTTTTGTAGTGCTTGCACCCGAACATCCCTTTATCAATAAGGTGTTGGAAGTGATAAAAAAGGAAGAGCGTGTCAAACTGACCCAATATATTGAGGCTGCCAAAGTAAAAATGGAAAGTGTTCGGATCGCTGAGGGTCAGACAAAAACCGGTGTATTCACGCATCTCTTCTGTATCAATCAACTCACGGGGCGCCGTATGCCGCTCTATGTTTCCGATTTCGTGCTCGCCAGCGTGGGGACCGGTGCGGTGGTTGGAGTACCCGGTCATGATAAAAGGGATTTTGCCTTTGCGATACAGTTTGATATACCTATCATTCGTGTTGTTAAAGGTGCAGACGCTGACATCTCGGACATTTCACGGGCGGATCAGGTGCAGGAGGAAGCGGGAATACTGATGAATTCCGGATTCCTTGACGGAATGGATATTCATAAAGCTACGGAAAAAATTATGGACTATATGGAGAAAAAAGGGTGGGGGGTACGCGTGACGACCTATCATCTGCGTGATTGGCTTATCAGCCGCCAACGTTACTGGGGTCCGCCCATTCCGATGATTTTTTGTAAGAAGTGTGCGTCAGAAGGTAAAGGGGAACGGAAAGACATGCCGGGGTGGTATGCGGTGCCGGAGAGCGACCTTCCTGTTCTGTTGCCCCGTATTGAGGATTACAAACCGGGCGATGACGGCGTGGCGCCGCTTGCGAAACACAAAGAGTTTTATGAAACCACTTGCCCGGGGTGCCGGGGGAAAGCTGTACGGGAAACAGATGTTTCTGATACATTTTTAGATAGTTCCTGGTATTTCCTTCGTTACCCTTCTGTTGGCCTCGATTCTGTTGTCATTCCCGCGAAGGCGGGAATCGGTATTGGTTTTAAAGGAAATCAAACGCAGATCCCCGATCAGGTCGGGGATGACAAGCAAAAATTACCCTGGGATCCCGCGATTACCAAAAAATGGCTTCCGGTTTCTCTATATACCGGCGGGGCAGAACACTCCGTGTTGCATCTTATGTATGCCCGTTTTGTCACGATGGCCCTCCATGACTGGGGATACGTAGATTTCGAAGAGCCGTTTACCCGTTTTTATGCCCACGGGTTAGTGATCAAAGACGGCGCGAAGATGAGCAAAAGTAAAGGGAATGTCGTGAACCCCGATGAATATATAAAATTGTATGGTTCTGATGCATTGCGGCTCTATTTAATGTTCATGGGGCCGTTCGATCAGGGTGGCGATTTCCGTGATACCGCCATGGAGGGAATGTCCCGGTGGGTTGGTCGTATATGGCGTATGGCACAGGCATCGGTCAGTAAGCAGTCACAGACATCGAGCGCTGCAATATCTTCGGCGCTTGAGAAGGCCATTCGTCGGGTCGGTGATGATCTTGAAAAGCGTCGGTATAATACAGCGATAGCCGGTTTGATGGAGTGGACGAATGGAGTGAGTGATGAACAGACAACAGTGGGTATTGATGATCTCAAAAAGTTTATTTGTATCTTGGCGCCGCTTGCGCCGCATTGTGCCGAAGAGCTGTGGCAGCAGGTAAATGGATATAAAGAGTTCAAACCATCACAATCCGTGCATCTCCAGCCGTGGCCAAAAAGTGATACGTCTAAAATACTTCGTGAGGACGTGACAATTGCCATTCAAGTGAATGGAAAACTTCGCGATACAATTACCGTAGCAGCGGGCAGTGCTTCTATACAGAAAGATATAGAGACGGAAGCAAAAAATCGGGAAAATATTAAAAAATATCTCGCGGGAAAAGCGGTGAAAAAGATAATTTTTGTTCCGGGGAGACTGATAAACTTCGTTATGTAGGTTCCGCTTATGGATGTGCCGGTAATCTTTCGCTCGTATAAAATCCCCATGATTCTCGGGGGAGTGAGCGTCGCCGCGATCGTCATATCCATCATTCTTCTTGTCCAATCGGTCCAAACGACCACGCCCATTGAATTTTCGTCCGACCGAGTTGAGGCTACGGGTTCCGCGACACTCACGGTAGACGTCGAGGGGGCGATCGAAAATCCCGGCGTCTACACCCTGCCAACAGGTAGCCGAGTAGAGGATGCCATAACGGCAGCCGGAGGTTTAGGGGAAGATGCAGATGAGGCATTATTTGCAAAAACGGTGAACCGCGCGCAAAAAATGACGGACGGGGCAAAATTATATATCCCTCCCAAAGGTACGGATCAGACGTCGCACATTATTAGTAATACACAAAATGGGTTGGTGTCGGTAAACTTTGCAACGCTCACCCAATTAGATGGTTTATCCGGCGTGGGTCCGGTCACGGCGCAAAAAATCATCGACAATCGGCCGTATCAGACGTTGGACGAGCTGGTCACGAAAAAGGCAATCAGTGCGTCTTTATACGATAAACTAAAAGACAACCTGTCACTGTAATGCCCCAGGACGTCGTATGATGACCATTTCGACATTTACATCCGTTATCAATCAGGTCCTTCCGGAGCCTCACGCAGGCCTGCTGGCCGGTATCTTATTCGGTACCAAGGCTACTTTATCAAAAGATTTTCTGGATGCATTAACGGCAACCGGAACATTGCACATTGTCGCGCTCTCCGGCATGAATATCTCGATTTTAGCCGATCTTTCCATCACGACGTTTCTGCGGATTGTCAGCCGCCGCATCGCCAGTCTTCTGACAATACTGATTATTATAGGTTTTGTTTGGTTTGTCGGGCCGTCGGCAAGTGTTGTCCGGGCCGCCATCATGGGCTGTCTCACATTATTTGCCGTCCTCGTAGGCAGGCCCAACTGGAGCATATTCAGCTACATTCTTACCGTCGGCATCATGCTTTTGGTGAAACCGTCATGGATCGGCGACCTGTCGTTTCAGCTTTCAGCCTTGGCGACTTTGGGAATTATTCTATTTGGAAAAAAACAAAAAAATTTTATTCAGGACACGCTGCAGACGACGCTTTCGGCGCAAGTGTTTACCATTCCCCTGATTCTCGTAACGTTCCGACGAATTTCTCTGGTCGCTCCCCTCACCAATATTCTCATCGGGTGGGTCATCGCTCCCGTCACTGCCATCGGCATGGCGGGGGCAATACTCGGATGGATCTGGTTGCCGATGGGGGTTGTCTTTGGTTGGGTCAGTTGGGTATTTTTGGAATACCTGATTGTGATGGTTGAGTGGACAGCAAAACTACCGTTTTCCAGTCTCGGATGGTGAGTTATTGAATAAGCCAGCTTCAAAATAACTAGATCAAACTAAACACGGCATGCGTAAAACAGGAAAAATATTGGGCGTAAAACCATTTACTAGAGGCTACTAGTTATGTTTAAACTGCGCTGGGGATATGTGATAAGCGGAATAATTACAGGCTGTATACTGCTAGTTAGTTTTCTCACCACATTACCCGACGGAAAGCTGCATATATTCTTTTGCAACGTCGGTCAGGGCGACGCCGCGTATGTCCGATTTCCCGACGGGCGCGACATGCTGGTTGACGGCGGACCCAACGATTCGGTGCTCTCGTGCCTCGGGCGTGCTATGCCGTTTTGGGATAGGGAAATAAATTTGGTTGTGAACTCGCATCCGCAAAATGATCATCTCAAAGGTCTTATTTCCGTTTTGAATCGGTACCGCGTTGACTATGTTGTACGCAGTGACGTCGCAAGTTCGTCCGATGTGTACACCCAATTTGCTGATGCAATCAAAGCACATCACATTCCGCAGCGGTTAGTGATGCGTGGAGAAAAAATTTCCATCGGCCCCGCTTCCCTTTCCGTCCTCTGGCCTACCCAAGAAAGTGTCCTGGGGGTTACAACAGATGCGGATCTTAACGAAGGAAGTCTTGTTTTTTTGCTGCGGTACGGGACATTTGATGCACTTTTCTCCGGCGACATGACACTGCGTCAGGATTTAGCAGTCAGCGACGTCGAACTGCTAAAAGTTCCGCATCACGGCGCAAAAACCGGCATGACGCAAGGGTTTATTGACTGGCTTAAACCGAAGATTTCCGTCATTTCCGTCGGGAAAAACAGCTACGGCCACCCGTCCACGGAGGCCATTGATATGCTCCAAAAGTCCGGATCTACCATTCATCGGACGGATAAAGAAGGGGACATTGAGGTTGTCTCAGATGGATTACACTGGACTGTCGCAGCGAGATAAGGTATCATACGCGTTTTATGGGAAAAGAGCTTCAGACGCCATGGATACACAACACCCTCATCGACGGGGAATCATCGCTGGCATATGACCTGTTTCAGGGGATTGGGGAGCCGCAGGTGGGGTTTGTGACAGGGCTTCATGGACATGAAGCCGTCGTTATCGGCATTGTCCGTACGGCATTAAATCACCGGACGGTTACCGGTGAGCTGAAATATTCCCACATCCGTATCTCCCACGCTCATCCGGCGGCCATACACGCCAGAACACGCGATGGGGACGGCGTAGATATAAACCGCCAATTTCCAGTTCCCGGAGAGATGCCCACGCACCCGAGAGCGCGGCTGTTACGGTTATGTACAGACAAATTTCCGCTTCACTATATGTTTTCTTTCCACGAAGATCATGAAGACAGCCCCGCCCCGTTTTATTTTTATGATATTCCGCAGCATACGGATGATTCAATCGCGGAAGATCTGGTGCACCGGTTACGGAAGAATCTCGTCGGAGTCATAAAAAAACAAGGGTTCGGAACGTTTACGGGATCGGATGCTCCGGATTTAGGAAATTGGATTACCGACGGATATGTGCAGACGACGGCATCGGACCATTATGATACGACATACGAGACGCATCTGGTCGATCTGGGCGCGCGGGGTCTGGGGTCGGTGAAGCGGGCATTTGTTTTTGAGATTCCGGGGTGTGGGACCAGAGCGGAAAAACAACTGCATGTCCATCTTGTTTTAGACACATTTATCCTTCCGTTTCTTAACGAAACGCTGTCACATACCCGGTGATATTTTAGCTCTTGACAAACCCTGTTTTCGTAGTATAATACTTTTTTGTACTTAAAAAGTTAATAGGGCGATGATGGTGTCGAGCACCGGAGCCCGCTTCTGAAGAAAGTCATCGAAAGGTGGCAAGTAAGAAGCATTAAATGAGTCAACTCATTTGCTGTCAAGGCTTTTACAGCAGATTTTTTTGTCCCTCGGGACTTAGAGTTGAAAATCAGGGTGGCACCACGTTTTAAACGTCCCTTTGTGCCTCCATCCCTCTTTAGGGATTGAGGCTCAAGGGGATTTTTTGTGGGAAAAAAGGAGAACATATGAAAAAACTTTGGGAAAAAAATATCAAACAGGATCCAATTGCCGAGGCATATTGTTTCGGCGATACGCTTGCGCTGGATACGAAACTTATCCCCTACGATGTGATGGGATCTATTGCTCATGCAAAAATGCTTACCAAAATCGGCATACTCACAAAAAAAGAATGTGCACTATTGGTGAATGGCCTCAATAAAATTTCGGCGCTTCATAAAGCAGGTAAATTTACCGTTCAGATGGGGGATGAAGACGTACACACAAAGGTTGAGGGGTTCCTAACAGAAAAAGTCGGTGATGTCGCCAAAAAACTTCATACCGGCAGAAGCCGCAACGATCAAATTCAGGTTGATTTGAGGCTCTATACAAAAGATCAGTGTACGCAAATCACTGCTGCCGTTTTCCCGCTTATTGATGCTTTTATTTCGTTTGCGCAAACGTACGAATTTGTTCCTATGCCGGGCTACACGCACATGCAAAAAGCAATGCCCTCATCGGTAGGTATGTGGGCGGGAAGTTTTGCGGAGAGTCTGTTTGATGACGTGAAGATACTGGCGACAGCTTTCGCTATAAATGACCAAAATCCGTTGGGCTCTGGAGCCGCGTACGGAGTTTCATTGCCGATAGATAGAGAATTGACCTCAAAACTGCTTGGTTTTGCTAAAACGCAGAATAACTCACTGTACTGTCAGGTTTCCCGCCCCAAAAGTCACCTTGCAGTGATGGCGGCGCTTACGCAGATTATGCTGACGCTCTCACGTTTTGCATCGGATCTTCTCTTGTTCACCACAAGTGAATTTAGTTTTTTTACTGTCGCACCGGATATAACAACCGGATCAAGCATTATGCCGCAGAAAAACAATGTGGATGTTATGGAATATCTACGGGCAAATGCGCACGCAGTTGCAGCAGATGAAGGGCTCGTCGCATCGACCTCAATAGGATTGCCATCAGGGTATAACGCGGATTTTGGTCAAACCAAGGGGCCGTTTATGCATGCGATAGAAACGACTATCTCTTCACTGGCGATTGTTAATCTTGTTCTTTCAGGTGTAAAACCGAATATCGAGATTTTACACAATGCCTGCACGCCGGAGCTTTTTGCCACACACGCAGCGTATGAATTGGTAAAAAAGGGAATGCCCTTTAGGGATGCGTATAAAAAAATTGGAATGTCGCTTTCGTGCCTTACAAACGTTGATCCGCTCACAGTTCTTAAGGCTTCAAATCATCGTGGGGGACCAGGTAATCTGGGACTTTCAAAGCTCAGAAAGGAGGTTAAACTGTATGAAAACGAAAACCAATTACATTAAAGCTGCCTCCTACGAGGCCAAAAAAGGCGAGGTAAAAAAGGTGCTTCTGCTCTATTCCGGCGGGCTGGATACGAGCGTCATGCTCACATGGATCAAAGATCAGTACAAGGCAGAGATTATCGCGCTCACGCTGGATATCGGTCAGCAGAAGGATGATTTGGCCGCCATCAAGAAAAAAGCCCTCAAATTTGGCGCGGTGAAGGCAATGACGTTGGACGTGAAAGAAGAATTTGCCAATGAGTATTTGGCAAAAGGGATTAAGGCTAACGCGTGCTATCAGGGGAATTATCATTTGTCGACGCCCATGGGCAGGGCAATTATTGCCAAAGTCGCCGTTGACATGGCCAAAAAATACGGCGCGGATGCGATTGCGCACGGTTGTACGGGCAAGGGAAATGATCAGGTGCGTATCGAAGGGTATGCGCTGACGCTCAACCCGAAGATTAAGATTATCGCGCCGGTCCGTGAATGGGGCATGGATAGAAACGACGAGATCGCGTATGCAAAAAAGCACGGGATACCGGTCCCGGCACGTATAGATTTTCCGTATAGCGTGGACGATAACATGTGGGGCATGACCTGGGAAGGCGGGGAGATAGAAGATCCGGCCATTATTTCGCCGATCGAGAAATTCCTCACGACCTATACGCTTCCCGAAAACGCGCCCAACGCGCCGGAATTCGTCACGCTGACGTTTGAAAAGGGGATTCCCGTGGCGCTGAGTGGCGAAAAATTATCTCTTGCGGCCGTCATCGGTAAGCTGAACCTGATTGCAGGTGCCCACGGCGTCGGCGTCGTGCACATGGTAGAGGACAGGCTCGTCGGCGTCAAAGATGTCGGCGTGTATGAGCTTCCGGCGGCCCACGTCATTATCGAGGCGCATAAAGCCCTGGAAAAATACGTGTCGACGCAGAAGTTGAACCAGCTCAAAGACGAAATGGATGTTAAGTGGGGCTATCTCTGCTACAACGCTCTCTGGTACGACCCGGTCATGCAGTCTATCAATGCGTTTAATGACTTTGTCAACCAAAAGGTGACCGGTGAGGTGACGGTCAAACTGTTGAAAGGCAAGGTCGATGTCGTCACGATGAAGTCGCCGTTTGGGCTTGCCCATACGTCATTTACGAATACCGACGGATACAAGTTTAATGTGAATGCATCGGCGGGGTTTATCGAGATCTATAGCCTGCAGATGAAGCTGGCGAATCAAATAGGGAAGTGATAGTATAAAAATAATGAAGAAAACGATTGCGGATTTACTGGAGCGGGTTTTGGAGGGGATGGGGGTTGAGGATGTTGCTCTGCCGACCGTTTCCGTCCCGGAAAATCCCATGCACGGGGACTACTCAACCAACGTCGCAATGCTTCTTTCGAAGTCTCTGAAAAAAAATCCGGCGAAAATTGCCGACGAGCTCAAAAATGCGATCATAAAAGATCAGACTATATCAAATGCGGGAATTATTGAGAGGGTAGAAGTGGCCGGTCCGGGGTTCATAAACATATACCTTACCGAGGCTAGTCTTATCAATCAAGTCTCCGAAGTGCTAAAAACAAAGGATGCATACGGGTCCGTGCTAAAAGCAGGCAAAGTTCAAAGTGAAAAGTTCAAAATACAAAGTTTTGAGGCTAAAAAAACAGGGCAAAAACAGGGGAAAAAGAAGGGGGGAGAATTGCCTGTCTCCCCAACCTCCCTAACCCTCCTCCATCCCCTAAATTTTCCCCGCAAAACAGCCGCGGAGGGAAATTTAGCCCGTCAAAACGCCTCAGGTACAAGTGGGGTCAAGCCGGAATTAATTCCCGAATCCGGCAAGAATCGGGTAACGATAGAGTTTGCCCAGCCCAATCCGTTCAAAGAAATTCACATCGGACACGTCCGAAATATTGCCCTGGGCGAGAGTTACAGCCGGCTTGCGGAATCCGCCGGGAGTACGGTCCGGCGGGTGAATTATGAAGGGGACGTGGGTATGCACGTTGCCAAGAGTTTGTGGGGCCTTGAAAGGCTCGCCAAAGACGGGGTGGATATAAGCGGGGTGGGATTGGATGTACGGGCGAAAGCCGCCCTTCTGGGCCGCGCCTACGCGGTCGGATCAAAGGCATTTGAGGCGGAAAAACAAGTTGCGGAGGATATTACCGCCCTCAACAAGAAAATATATGCCATGGACGAGAGCATTATTGCAGGGTGGCGCCGCGGCCGGCAATGGAGTCTCGAATATTTTGATACGATCTATGAAAAACTCGGCACGCATTTTGAGCGGTATTATTTCGAGTCGGAAGCCGCTCCCGTCGGCATCGCGCTGGTCGAGAAACATATCGCTGACGGCATCTTTGAAAAGAGTGACGGCGCAATTATCTACCGGGGCGAAAAAGTCGGCCTGCATACGCGGGTGTTTATCACGAAAGAACACCATGCCACCTACGAGGCGAAAGATTTGGCGCTGGCTCCGCTTAAATATTCCGAATGGCCGTATGACCTGTCCATTATCATGACGGGCAACGAGCAGTCGGAATACTTTAAAGTCATGCTTGCGGCTCTTTTGGAAATTAATCCGGATCTGGCCGCCCGCACACGCCATATGCCGTTTGGTATGGTACGCCTGACCACCGGAAAAATGTCTTCGCGTACCGGAGACGTGATTACCGCGGACTGGCTTATCGAAGAAGCAAAGAAATCAATCTATAAAATACTGGATAAAAATGGATCATCTCGATATTCTTCTTCCGAAAAAGACGACATTGCCCAAAAAGCCGCCATCGCGGCAATCAAATATTCCATGCTCCGGGTCAATGCGATCAGTGATATAGCGTTTGATATCGAAGCGTCGGTATCATTTGAAGGGGATTCGGGCCCGTATTTGCAGTATACCTATGCGCGGTGCAAAAGTGTGTTGAGAAAGACGGCTGATTTGTCATCCTCGCGAACGCGAGGATCTGACTTGTCTTCTAAAACCAATACCGATTCCCGCCTGCGCGGGAATGACATTATGAATGAAGAAGAGCGCAATCTTGCCCGTCAGATCCTGCAATTTCCGGATGTTGTTGCCGAAGCGGCCCAAAATTTCTCACCCAACACCATTTGCACGTATCTCTTCCATCTGGCGCAGGAATTTAATTTATTTTATGCCAAACACCCGATCATCGGTAATGATCTTCGCCTCGCCCTCACCGCCGCAACGGCGCAAGTACTTCACAATGGATTATATGTATTGGGAATAGAAACAATGGAAGAGATGTAAGGAATCTTATTTTTCCTTTTCCCCGATCACCAGGAGGGTATCGCGAAAGTACGGCACGGCCTTCATCGCCAGAAAATTGGCGAATTTTCCGGCCCAGAGTATTGGGTTATCGTGCCTGTTTCTTCTGCGGAAGGGGGGATACGCGATAAAATGTTGGGCGCGCGTTACCGTCCATCCGGCGCGTTTCACGACCCCGGAAAGTTCCCCAAGAGTGTATTCGTGGTTATGGCGGTGGTATACGTTCTCCGCGTTGTCTCCGGTCAACGGTGCGCGGCCGAAAAGCCGGAGGATGAGGTGGATGGATCCGTTGATATTCGGCGTCGTGATAAGGACATGGCCGCCCGGTTTGGCGACGCGATACATTTCTTTCAGGGCGGGCATGGGGGAATGCGGCAGGTGCTCCAGAACCTCACTGCAGAGGACCAGGTCAAAAAAATTGTCCTTGTACGGGAACGGATCGGTCTCGATGTTGAGGATCGCGACGTGTTTGTTTTTTATGGGTTCGTGGGTGCTGGAGATACCCCACACGTCATGCCCCGCCTTTTCCAGTGCCGCACCAAGATGGTAGGGAAAGCACCCGACATCCAGTATTTTCAGTTTTTCTTCCCCGATTTCCCGTATTTCCCTGAGGATTCTCTTATACCGTGCTTCATGGATAAGAAAATATTCCTGGTCGTGATTCATGGTGTATTTACCAATGGAACAGCTGACTGATAATTCCGAAGAGAGATGCCAGAGAGATGATCCCTCCTGCGCCTACGAGTAATATGTTTTGGAGGGGAGAGTTTTTGTAGCGTCCCATGATATATCTATTATTGGACACCTGATAGAGAAAGAAAAAGATAATGGGTAAGATTAATCCGTTGATAAAGTTGGCAGCCAGCGTGATGGTAAAGAGGTTAATGCTCGGCAGAAGAACGATGAGTGTCGCGATGATGATTTGAATAAAAAAGAGGATATAAAAGTTTTTACTTTTTTTAAAATGTTCATCCAGGCTTCCCGATACGCCGAAGAATTCCGAAAATACATAGGCGGTGGACAGCGGCACGATGATGGCACCCAACATCCCGGCGACCAGAAGTCCCACGCCAAAGAGGACTCCTGCAAATTGACCGGCAAACGGTTTAATCGCCAGAGCTGCGCCGGCAGCGTCGGCGATACGGATATGATTGACAAACAGGGTGGCGGCCACCGCGACCATCATAAAAAATGAGAAGACGTCCGTTAAAATTGCGCCGATATATACTTCCCAACGGGAATACCGCAGGTGTTCGACGGTAATATGCTTGTCTTTTATATAACTATGGACGAAAAATTGGCCCCAGGCGGTGACGGTGGTCCCCAGGACCGCCACAGCCGTGAAGATATATGCGGGGTTCACGTCTGAGGAAGGGATGACCAGGGACCGCATGGCCAGACCCCAATCGGGTTTGGCAAGAATTGCCGATGCGATGTACGTGATGTAAAAGACAATAAGAAGAAGGAAAAACCGCTGAATAACGTTGTAATTGGCTGCCACCACAAATAAGAAAATGAGACCGACGATCATCGGCAGAAAGATAGCCGATGAGAGATGAAATAATTCGAGTGCCGCCTTCATGCCGCTGATATCCTGAACGACAACCGCCATGTTGACGGTAAAAAGCAAAGCGAACAGGACGACCGTGAGACGGATACCGTATCGTTCGCGTATAAGATCCGCCAGTCCCTGCCCGGTGACGATGGCGATCCTGGCTCCTATTTCCTGGGTGACCGCCAAAACGATTGTGACGGGGATTAACACGAAGAGCATGGGATAGCCATAGAGGGCCGCCGAAACGGAATATGTCGCGACTCCTGCCGCATCGTTGTCGGCAAATGCCGTGACAAGCCCCGGTCCCATAATGACGAGGGCAATGAGTATGCGGCTGCGCGTACGTGACAGCCAGGCGGCAAGCTGTTTCTTCATGTGTATTTTTTGAGAATGATCTCGGTCAGATCGTCTACCGTAACGATACCCAACAGCACCTTTTTATCATCGATGACGGGTAATGCCTCCAGATGATACTTCAGCATCCGTTTGATGGCAATTTCCATGGGTGTTGTGAGGTGAAGGACAATAACGGACGGGTTCATATATTTAAAAAGCGGCGTATCACTTTTCTGTAATAACAACTCGTGGAGATTCGCAACTCCGACAAGCTGACGGTCTTTGTTGACTGCATAGACGTAATCGAGGCAGGAGTATTCACCCGTTTGGTTGCGTATCCGGTGCCGGATCGTGAGTGCGGTTTCTTCCGGTGCAGCGGTGAAATATTCACTGGTGATCAGTCCGCCGATCGGCGTAACGGAAAGATGCAGCAGTTTGGTGAGTTCCTGCTGTTTTCCCTGCGACAGACATTCGATGATATGTTCCTTTCGTTTGGGTGTGAGTGTCAGAAGAATATCGACAGCGTCATCAGGATCCATGCTTTCTATAATTTTTGCTGACCGTTGCGGAGTAAATTGTTTAAAAAGATTTTGTTGGTAGGAAACATTCAGACTTTCAATAACCCGTGCGGCGCGGAAGTCGTCAAGAAGCGCGATAATGCGTGTGACGTTTCGCAGCCCCATTGTTTCCAGGTGGTCGGCAAGATCCTCAGGGCGCAGCTGGGAAAGTTTTCCTTCTTCTTTACGCAGGACGACTTTTCCCCGGGAAAGAGCCAGCGGCTGGATATCCGCCCAGGATAAAAAGCGCGACGTGATGGTTAATCCCAGGAGTCGAAAAAGCCTGCCGAATGTTTCATCCAAGCCAAACCATCGCAGGAGCCCGACGACACCGATATCCACACCCGCGATCATAAGTTGGGGCTTTTCCTGCAGGGCCACGTCGTTGACGCGCACCACCTTGTTCCCCTTTATATCGATGATTTGCTGGTCGAGAAGGTTTTTATTGACATAGAGTTCATTTTCAGCCAGTGCTGTCGGGGTGAAGCTATCGGAAAGGTAGATTTTCGTATTCAGTTTTATCAGATACGTCAGGGGGATGATGAGGGGTTTTTTGGGGGTACCGGTGACGAGCTTCGTAACAAACGGCTGCGTTTGTGCTAAAAAAACGAGGTCAATGAGCTTCCCGAGCATGACTCCGCTTTCTGTGCAGACGCGTTTCCCTTTTAACTCGGAAAAGTACAGCATAACAAAAAAATCAAGCTCCGGGGGCGGAACTTGATCTGCCTCACGATTTTATGCTATACCTTTCGTTTTTTGAGTGTCAAGAGGGGAAAAACCCGTGGTATACTACTCATATGAAATCGCGCCGCGTGGTGGGTATTTTTTTTTGGATCGTTGCCCTGTTATACCTCCCGTTTCTGGGAAACGGATTTGTTTCCGATGATTCCAGCGTCATTGCGATGGGCGATCTCCGGAGCACATGGATGAGCGCGATCGGTTTGCCGTCGGCTATCCATGTGGGCGGCCTTGTTCACTACTGGATCTATCATATATTCGGCCCTGTCCCGTGGCCCTACCGGTTGGTCAATATCCTGTTCCATATGGGAAATGTGATCTTGGTTTGGCTGATTCTGCGTAAACATACGAAGCCGCTCGTGGCGTCCGTTGCCGCACTGCTATTCGCCATCCACCCGCTTGCCGTTGAGTCGGTGACCTGGATAGCCGGCGGCGTGGTGTATGCGTACTCGGCATTCTTTTTCCTTCTGTCGCTGTATTGGTATCGGGATATTTCCCGTATAAAACGGATCGGATCACTTCTTTCGTTTGTCGTATCGCTTCTTGTTTCAGAAAAAGCAATATCACTTGTTATCATCTTCGGCCTCTATGAATGGGTGTTTGGTGATGTGAAGAAACACTGGGGACACTGGATTCCGTATATCGCGGTCACGATCCCGTTTGTTCTTTTTTATGCTACCCGAATAGATTCCCGCATCGCAGGAGTAAATGGAACAACGCACGGACAAAGTTCGGGGTTGTACAATCCGCTCCTTCAGCTGCCGTTTGCCGTCAGCTGGTATGCTCAGCTTTTTGTGTGGCCAAAACATCTCACGCTCTATCACGTCAGCCTCTTTCATTCAGGGAAAGAGGCTGCGGTCCGTATAGCGGTAACAGTCGTGTATCTGGGGGCGACACTCGTCGGTCTGGTACGGAAAAAACCGTATGGATTTTGGCTGATGTGGATGCTTGTCACCCTCGGGGTTACCCTTTTGCCGATAAAAATTGCGTGGGTTGTTGCAGAGCGGTATGTGTATCTTGGCCTCATCGGCTTGTGCGTTGTTGCCGCGATCGTTTTTGAGCGGATTGTGTCTGTCAAAAAATGGGAAGTTTCGGGGGTGGTTGCCGGTGTCATTATTCTCATTGCACTGAGTATCCGGACGATAGTGCGCGGCAGCGAGTGGAGGACGACCGACAGCCTGTACGCGGCGACACTCCGGGAGTCGCCGGAAGAGCCGCGCAGTTGGAATAATATGGGGGATGTCTATGCGCGGCACGGGGAGTTTGACAAAAGCATTGAGGCGTTTACTCAAGCCGTTACAATCAACCCTCAGTATGCCGACGCATATCACAATATCGGCAATACGTATATACAGATGAAAAAATATGACGAAGCCGTGCCGTATTTTGAAAAAGCGCTGTCGATAAATCCGAACCTATGGCAGTCATATCAGGATTTAGCGGGTATTGCAGTAGAGAAAAAAGAGTATCAGAAGGCGCTGGGGTACATCGAACAGGCATTGGCCATTAATCCCGCCGATGCCTCCTTAAAGCAGAATGCTCAGGCCCTGCGTGCTATACTTAGCCCATAACGTATGGATCAATCACATATCCGTAATTTTGCAATCGTGGCGCACATTGACCATGGAAAATCGACGCTGGCAGATCGGCTTCTCGAGGTGACGGGGACAATCGCGCACCGCGACTGCCGGCCGCAAATCCTCGACAGCAATCCCATTGAACGGGAACGGGGGATTACCATTAAACTCGCACCTGTCCGGATGATTTACCGTTGTCATCCCCGACCTGATCGGGGATCCGCCTTTTCTCCGAATACCAAAACCGATTCTCGCCTTCGCGAGAATGACACTTTTGTATTAAATCTCATCGATACCCCCGGTCATGTCGATTTCGGCTACGAGGTATCCCGGTCGCTTGCGGCCTGTGAGGGCGCGCTCTTGGTGGTGGACGCAACCCAGGGTGTGCAGGCCCAGACGCTGGCAAATCTCCATCAGGCGCGCTCTCACGGTCTCACCATTATTCCGATTATCAATAAAATAGACATGCCGACAGCACGGATAGAAGAAACAATACAAGAGCTTGAGAGTCTGGGATTTAGAAAAGAAGACATAATAAAGATTTCCGCCAAAACAGGAGAAAACGTCGCAGCAGTTTTAGAGGCGATTGTTGAAAAAATTTCTCCACCAAAAGGAGATCCGGAAAAACCACCCCGCGCGTTAATTTTTTCCTCGCAATATGACGCACATAAAGGCGTCGTCGTGTTTGTGCGGGTTGTCGACGGGGAGATTCCGTTTACTTCGTCCACCCGGCTCCAGTTTATGGCATCCGGCGCCTCCGTAACGCCTATCGAGATGGGGTATTTTCTTCCTCATATGCACACAATCGGCAACGGGGAAAAATTGTCTGCGGGAGAAGTGGGGTATATTGCAACGGGTCTTAAGGATGTACGATTTGCCAAGGTCGGGGATACAATTTCTACAGAAAATGTATCATCGCTTCCGGGCTACAAAGAACCCAAGCCCATGGTGTTTTTAAGTTTGTTTCCCATAAACAGCGAAGAGTTTAGTTACGCCCGGGAGACGATGGAAAAATTGCGGCTCTCCGACAGCGCGTTCACCTTCCGGCCGATTTCGTCACTGGCTCTGGGCAACGGCTTCCACTGCGGATTTTTGGGGTTACTCCACGCGGAAATCGTGCAGGAGCGGTTGTCCCGCGAATTTGACCTCAACATGATCGCGACGGCGCCTTCGGTCGAATATCATCTGAAAAAAACATCGGGGGTAGAGGTTTTTATCCAATCGGCGTCGGAATTTCCGGACCCCACGGTTATTGAAGAGGTGAAAGAGCCGATTATGGAAGTCACGATTTACACGCCGAAGCGGTACGTTGGGCCCATTATGCAATTGGCGCAGGAAAAGCGGGGGACGTATGTGGACCAAAAATATACGGCAGACCAAGTAGAGTTTACCTATCGTATTCCGCTTTCCGAGATGATTATTGATTTTTTTGACAGATTGAAAAGCATTACCGAGGGCTACGCCAGCCTCGATTACGAATTTTTCGACTATCAGACGGTAGATGTCGCGAAGATCGATATTCTCGTCAACCGCGAAAAAGTCGACGCGCTGTCATTTCTCGTGGTCCGCGATCAGGCGCATACGCGCAGTATCGAAATTACCGAGCGGCTGGCCGCCGTCATTCCGCGCCATCAGTTTGAGGTGCCCATACAGGCGGCAATCGGCGGCAAAGTCGTGGCACGCTCGGATGTCAAGGCGTTCCGCAAAGACGTCATCCAGAAGCTCTACGGCGGCGACCGCACGCGCAAAGATAAACTCCTGAAAAAACAGAAAAAAGGCAAGGCGAGAATGAAACTCATCGGCCGGGTCGAGATTCCCCAGGAGGCATTCTTTGAAGTGTTAAAACGGGACTAGAAAAAATCAAAGCTTAGCTTTGAAATTATGATATATTTTTCTCCGCGTGAGTTTTTCCGTGAGAGCAATCAATAGCTTCGTCAGAATAATCCCGATGATATTGATGGCCAGGACGATCCCCAAACTTTTGGTCAGCGCATCCAAAATCTGTGTGGCGACGGAAAGCGCCGGGCCTGTGATACCGATCCGGAAGCCGGCTATATACGCGGCCGCAGCCATAATACCCAATGTCACGATAAACGGAAGGAACCCTTTAAGATCCTCGGGCGAAGAAAACATGGCGTTGGATACGGCAAGCAGGAGATACAAAATACCGTAGGTGAATAATGAATAATGAATCATGAATAATGCATAGGAAAGGGCAGAGATAGTAATCAACCCGGTGACCATCGGCGCAAGGCCGATGAGATAGCGCCGGAATGGATCAGTTTGGGCGATCATCACACTGCCCGCTTTTATTTCATCCGATTGTATGGATTCGGGAACAAGGGTCAGTTTTCCGGTCCGCACCCCCAACACTTCAGCGGTAAACAGATGCGAGAGCTCATGGATAACGGTACCGGGGAAATTAATGATCGTAATAATTGTGATTGCCACCGACCGGGCGCGGAAAAGAAGGAGGCACAGGTCAAAGACCGATTGCGTGAGCCGTTGGGAAAGGAAAAAGAGAAAGAAAAGTTCAGCAAATAACAGAAGAAGAAATCCCATGTCTGTAGTATATGCTATGCTTATCATATGCAAAAGGGTCTATGGGTACTGGTGATACTCTCCATAGTACTCAACCTTTTTTTCCTCCGGCAAAACTATGAACGCACCCGCGTCGTCTCGGTCCCGGACGGGGACAGTATCCGGCTTGCGGACGGAAGGCGCGTGCGGCTTTTAGGAATCGATGCGCCGGAGCGGGGACGATGTCTGGCAGAGGAAGCAAGGAAAGAGCTTAGCGGCTTAGTACTGGGTAAACATGTGAGGCTTAAAGATATAGTAACAGATGATTATGGGAGAGTTTTAGCTATTGTAATTGTGGAAGATTTTCGTACATGGATTGCCTACCTCCAACACCATGGTGATCCTCTGGTAAACCGCGCCATGCTCTCGGCTGGACTGGCACGAAATACGTTTTCCGCGCCGAACGACTATAAAGCAACGCTGAAACAGGCATATGATGAGGCGAAAACAAAAAAGATAGGAATATTTTCATCCACATGTAGAACGTCTTCAACAGATTGTCTTATCAAAGGCAATGTGCGTGACGGAAAGAAAACGTATCATGTGCAGGGCTGCGACAATTACACGCAGGTCATTGTGGATGAAGCGTTCGGAGATTCGTGGTTTTGTACGGAGGGGGAGGCAGCCGCGGCCGGATTTTCAAAAGCAACAGGCTGTCGCTAAATTACGTTAACGATTCTTTTTTGAGCATATTCGCCAGCCCGAGGTTGTGGGTCGGCGAGGGGAAGAGTACTTCGCCCATGAGCTTCCCTACGATTCTCCGTTCCTTCATGGACCGGAACTTCATGGGGATGGCAAGGACAGTCTTTTTCCCGGTCATGTGTATGAGTTTGCCCGCAAACGGTTTTTCTCCCACGACTGCCTGTGTGGCAATCGTCGTAAGGACGCCGAGCAGTCCGACCCGTATAAAATACCTGAATGTTTGCACCATCGTCGGTTGAAGAGAAAGTTTGGGGGTTGTTAAAAACACAATCATTGCATGCTTGCCGGTAATCCGGAGTGTCGCGATAAGAAACAGGGTAATAAAATCGGTCCAGAACCGGCCGAAGAGGTCGGGGTGAAAAAGGATGCAGATGGTATGGGTTTCATGATTATAAATAAGGCGGCTGATGAGCTGAAACATCGAAAGGGGTTTGCCGTTGACCCACGAGGTGCGTGTGATAAAACCGGCATGCTTTTTTTCTTCGGTTGCGTCGGTCAGAAGAAGAATTTTTTTGGTTTTGGCAAGCATGGAGAGGATGGTGTGAACGAGTATTTTGGACAACTGCGCCGGGGTCGTCAGCCGCCCGTGGCGGACGCGATGCGTCCCATCCGGGTAGTTGGCGATGATAAGTAGGTCCGGGTGTTTACGGAAATACTTCATGATCACTATTATACCACTTCGACCGAAATATCCCGAAATCCATTGTTGACTCGCAAGTTTTCACGACGTACAGTGAAATCATGTTAACGAAAAAAGATCTTCAAAATATTGGTTCTCTCGTGGAAGAGAAACTTGAACCGGTTAAAAAAGATGTTGCGCGCGTCGAAACAAAAGTTGATAACGTCGATAAACGGATTTCTACCGTCGAAACAAAAGTTGATAACGTCGATAAACGGATTTCTGCCGTCGAAACAAAAGTTGATAACGTCGATAAACGGATTTCTACCGTCGAAACAAAAGTTGATAACGTCGATAAACGGATTTCTACCGTCGAAACAAAAGTTGATAACGTCGATAAACGGATTTCTACCGTCGAAACAAAAGTTGATAACGTCGATAAACGGATTTCTGCCGTCGAAACAAAAGTTGATAACGTCGATAAACGGATTTCTGCCGTCGAAACAAAAGTTGATGGGATAGAGAAGAAAGTCGACAAGGTAGGGAAGAAAGTTGATGAATTGACAGAGTTTATTGTTCCCGCAGTTGGTAATATCCTTGAATGGACCGATGATATCCATCGGGCGATAATCGGTCGTCCCTCAAAAAGATCTCACGGAAATTGACATACTCGGTTTTCCTGCTCCGACGTATTCAAGCTTCACATCCTGCCCGATGGCTTGTTTGGCGAGATTGGTTGCCGCGTCATATTGTCCCTGCATAATAAGTTCCGTCACATTTTTTTGGATCGGCTTGACGATCTCCCGTTCATATTGCTGCATCAAGGGGAGGACGACCGGCGCCAGTTCCTGTACCACGTCATCAAGTTTGCCCACGGCCTGATACAACTCCTCATAGCCCATGCCGGGCGTCAGCGTATCCAAGACGATCTGTGATGCCTGTTGGGCACGCTCTTCGGTCATCGAGCCATCGGCGAGTTTCTTTTTGATAAGATCCACGATCTGCAGTTCTATGTGCTGGCGAATGTCATCAGGGGTCATACGATGAGTATCAAGGAAAATGGTCTCCGTATCAAGGGGTAAAGGGAAATAATAAAGTTAAGATTGACGATACGGTCTTTTTGGTATATATTTCTCCATAGTATGTCACCATCTCCGGATTTTTATCGATGTCATGAGGAAAACATAGGAAGACGGGGTATTCGCGGGGAAACAGATCCCGAGCTTCGCAGTTGGTTGGATGCCAGGGTATGGGGCAGTCATACGCTGTTTTTGACAGAAATACATATGCGGGATGCCATATTATATGGTTTACTCGTGAGCGGCGATTGTGAAGAGACACGAACATTAAAACTTCCTTTCTCATTCGATGAGGCACACGGAGATTTTCCGGGACTCCGGTGGATGGTCGATGCCAATAGGCAGGCAACGGGTAATTCTGGCGATGCAACCGGAAATGGGTTCCATGGCTTCCTGAATATTCATAATGGTGGGGAGGAATATCCGATACATGCCGACGGAAACCGGTCGAAAAAAATGAGTGCATTGCATGCGTTATCTGCTATGGGGATCGCGAAGGATATCGAAGGAGATTTAGGAGAGAATGTGCGCATTGTACCGATTCCCGGATCACTTCTTATGTCTCCTGCGGCTCCGAGGCGCTTATGACCCTTCCTTTTCAAAAAGTAACCCTGTCAAATGGTGTGCGCCTGTTGATGATCCCCATGGAGGGCGTCAATTCTGTCGCCACATCCGTGATGGTCGCGGCTGGCTCCCGCTACGAAACGCCGGAAGTCAACGGCATATCGCATTTTCTCGAACACATGGTTTTTAAAGGGACAAAAAAGTATCCGACGACGGAGGATGTCAATACGATCGAACGGGCCGGAGGCCTCCAGAACGCGTATACGGACATTGATATCACCAGTTACCACAATAAAGTACTCAGCTCCGACTGGCCGTTGGCGCTCGAGATGAATACAGAGCTTGCGACAAAACCGCGACTGGAACAAAAACACGTTGACCGCGAACGGGATGTCATTAGGGAAGAAATGAAACGGTATGAAGATGAACCGGCAGTGAAAGTCGGCGAGACGTTTCACCACATGCTCTACCCCGGGACGAAATTGGGGATGCCGATTATCGGGAAAGAAAAATCCCTGCGGGCAGTGGGTTCAAAAGAACTGAAATCATATCACGATAGCTGGTACACGCCGGATCGGCTTGTTGTGGTGCTGGCAGGAAGAATCAGGAATCATGAATCAGGAATCATGAATAAAACGAAAGAATGGTTCGGGCGACTTCAAGGAGAGTCCTTGAAGGATATTGAGCTTGTTGTCGATAGGCAATCCGAGCCGAAGGTCGAAGTCGTCACCAAACCCGATGCCCGGCAGGCGCATATTACCCTCGGACTGCGCGCCTTCAACCGCGATTCTCATGACCGGTTTGCCTGGAACCTCTTTAACCTCATTATGGGCGTCTCGTTTACCTCCCGGTTATTTAAAGAAATCCGTGAAAAGCGGGGGCTCTGTTATGCCATCCGCTCGACTGCGGACAGTTGGAAGGATGTGGGGTACTGGTCCATTTATGCCGGAGTGGCGACCGCGAAAGTTGAAGAAACGGTGAAAGCAGTCATGCATGAGTTATTCAAGGTTGCCGCCGGCGGCGTCACGGATGCGGAAGTGCGGGTTGCCAAAAAGCGCCTGGCAACCATGCTGGCCTTTAAAAGCGAAGACCCGGAATTTTTGGGCGAATTTTACGGCCGGCAGGAACTCTTTGGCCAGAAAATTATTACCCTGGACGGCTACCTTGCCAAAATCGAAGCGGTTACGAAAAAAGATATTGATATACTTCTACCGAAATATATCCGGCAGGAGACCCTGAATCTGGCGGTTGTGTGGAATAAACCCAAGGATGACAAGCTTGCGGCGCTGCTCACAATATAATACACTCTCTCTATGACAGAACGGACAGTGGTATTAATTAAACCGGACGGAATCAAGAAGCATATCATCGGAAAAATTATCGATCGGTTTGAAACGGCGGGGCTCACCGTGGCCGCACTCAAAATGGTGCGGCTGACTCAGGGCATCCTTGACATCTGGTATGCCCATCACAAAGATAAACCGTTTTTCCCGTCACTCTCCGCCCAGATGATGTCCACGCCCGTGGTTGCGTTTATCCTGGAAGGGGAGGGTTCGATACAAAAAGTCTTTGATATCTGCGGCCCTACCGATCCGGCGCAGGCTCCGCCGGGGACAATCCGCAAAGATTTCGGCGTGGACAAACCCCACAACGTCGTCCACCGCTCCGATTCCGCCGAAGCCGCCCAAAAAGAAATAGGCCTGTTGTTTACAAAGGAAGAGCTTTATTGAGAAAATACTCCGCGGCTGATGTATTGTTTCATGAGCGACTGATAGGGAATATCCAATTCGTTGGCTTTTTCTTTCACCCGATTAATAAGATATTCCGGCATGCGGATAGAAATAGACCGGCTGGTAGGCTTGAGATTCGGGAAACTCACCGGTTCAAGATCGGAAGGCTCGTAGTACTCCGACAGATCCAGCTTTGCCCAAAAATCACGCTCCGCGTCTTCGTTTTTAAATGTAGGTAATTTAAGTGGTTTTTTCATAGAGAGATACCTCCTTTTTATTAATATCACGTGCCGATATGATGCGAACGCTTCCCTTTCGTATCGTGAAAGCGACAAACAATAATCGGTGATTTTTTGTCTTTCCTACAATACGAAATCGTTCTTCCTTTCCTGAATGCAGTCGGTCTGAAAATATTTTTCTTTTCTTATCAAAAAATGGCTCTTCGGCTTCCTGATCTGAAACTCTGTGTTTACGCTCGTTTTTCTTGCTGTTTCCGCGATCCCAAAGGAATGCGAGCGGTTCCTGCAGGGTCTTCATGTATATACTATATGATACAATTGGGAGGATGTCAAGAAACGTCCTTGTCGCGGCCAGGGAAGTTACACAATGATTTTTTGCTGGCGGAGGATCGGGAGTACTACTTCAAACGGAAGTCCGATGACATTGGTATAACTGCCGTCGATTTTGGTGACCACGTCCCACGGCGCTTCGTTAATCGCGTAGGCGGCGGCAAAGCGGGTAAAGTCAAAGCGCGACACGTAGCTGTCTATTTCAACCGGCGTGAGGCGGCGCATCGTCACGCGGGTTTTGACGGTTTTTTCCCAGGTTTTTTTCACGGTCGTCCCGTCAAAGAGGACGATCACGATGGCGGTTGCGAAGATATGCGTGCGGCCCATAAGGCTTTTGAGCATCTCCCGCGTCTGTTCGCGGTCGATGGATTTTCCATAGGTTTTTTTCCCGATAACCGCCATGGAATCGGCGGCAATGATGAGGGCTTCCCGTGTTTCCGGCAGTGAATACACGCGGGAGTGCGAAACGATTTCCCTGGCCTTGGCGGCGGCCCGCATTTTCAGGGTTTTGAACGGGTCGCGGTCGACAATGGCATCTTCATCCACACGGGAAACGACGACGCGGAACCTTAAGCCCAATTTTTCCAACAGAACGCGGCGGCCGATACTTTGGGAGGCTAAAATGACATCCGGCAGGGGCGGGGGGAGATCTGCGTCTTTACGGCTGAACTGAAGCTTCATGGGGGCTATTATACCGCATTTTTGGGTTATTTACCAGGGGAAGGATTTAAATATTTTGTCGGGATGGGCAGATTTGAACTGCCGACCTCTTCGTCCCGAACGAAGCGCGCTACCAACTGCGCTACATCCCGATATGTTAGTATTGTAGCATATATGAGCCTGCCCAAACATAAGTATCTTCTTACCTACCGGTATGCCCAGATAATCCATGATCTGACGGTAGAGTTTTGTCAGAAATACCTAAGTTACCTAGGAAACCTAGGTCACCTACGGGAAATTCCTCAAAAAAGAACAATCGATCAAATGGTTCAGGCAGCCCGTTCGGGCAAACAGAATATCGTTGAGGGAGTGGGCCAAAGCTGGACGAGCAAAAAGGGTGAGATTAAGCTTTTGGGAGTTGCAGAAGCCTCTATTGAGGAGCTGATTACGGATTATGAGGATTTTTTACGACAAAGAAGTCTCCGGATTTGGCCGAAAACCCACCCGAAAATTCAAACCTTTCGGAAGCGCGCGGCATTTTTAACTCACCTAGGTAACCTAAGCTCCCTAGGTGACCTAAAGGTAAAACCGGTTTTACCCAAAGACCCGGAAACTGCGGCAAACCTCATGCTCACCTTGTGCCACATGGCAACGTTTCTCCTTTCAAAACAAATCGCAAAAGCGGAATCGGATTTTGTCGCGCATGGGGGATTTACGGAAAATTTGTTTAAAAAGCGGATTCACAGTAAAATGCAAAGTAGGCTCCCGTAGTTCAATGGATAGAACTGGCCCGTCCTAAGGGTCTAATAGGGGTCCGATTCCTCTCGGGAGCGCTCAGATGAGGGTTCAATTCCTTCTAGAGGCGCTTATTGTGGTTACCGCAGGTTGACGGTATATAAATTAGGAAGACTCAGGGCGTCTCCGTTGAGATTCGTCAAAATAATAATCCGGCTTCCGTTACTCCACGGCGCCACGAAGTCGTCGACAAACGGTCCGGAATAGATCGTGATCCAGTTGGTCCGGTCATATTCGATGACGTCAATTTTACTCTTCAGGGTAAGGAGGAGATGGCGGCTTGTCGGGAACCACTGAATGGCTCCGGAAATTTCTTTTTTATTGAGAAGAAAATAGTTTTTATCTTCGCGGCTGTCGTACACATAGAATTTCCCCGGTTTGATATTCCGGTCTTCAGGTGTAGAGTTTGTACCGATAAGAGGCGGTACCAAAACGAGCGGGATAGTCGCGGACGCGGTCGCTTCATACAAAATTTTCGTTTCATCCGGTGAGAAAGAAATAATTTTAGCACTCGAGGTGGCCAGATTGACAATTGCCGGCTTAAACGCGGCAAGTTTTTGCTTGTCCGTATCGGCCTGCGCCGCCGCCCAGTCAGCAAGAAGCAGAAGGCGTGTGGCGGTCACATCCGTGAATGTATTGGGTTTCTCGAGCGTGTAGAGGCGGCTACTCGCATCATTTTCCACTAAAAGCTGTGTTGCATCCGGCGACCAGGTAATCGTGCTCTTTGTGAAATTCAGCGTCGTATTCTGATCTATGTGTACCGGATCGCGGTTTCTTCCGAGAGGGCCTTCGGAGAGTCCGTAAT
This sequence comes from Candidatus Gottesmanbacteria bacterium, assembly GCA_963701185.1. GTDB lineage: Bacteria > Patescibacteriota > Microgenomatia > UBA10105 > UBA927 > XYB1-FULL-47-11. Next base: position 650,875 of record OY969569.1, on the reverse strand, counting down.
ACCACAGTCCGGCCCGGGACGCGGGGGACGGAATAAGGTAGGCCACCTTCGTGCCGTCAGGAGAAAGCACCGGGTTGACGATGCCCAGCGTCGTGAGAGGCGACAGGCTCGGATTGGTAGGAAACAGGAAAGCGCTCACGGCAGACACAACCTCTCCCTGCACGCGTATTTTCTTCTCCCAGGGGATATAGCTTTCTTTTGTGATACGGATGGTATAGAAGCCGGGATCGATATTGAAGGAATTATTTGTCGCAGTTTTGAGAACGCCGTCCACCAGAACCTGCGCCCCGATCGGATCGCTGGTGGCGCTGATAAGCCCGGTAGGTTTAATGGAGGTTTTGTTGAGGTCCAACCGGTATCCGCGGCCGTAGGCAATGACTGCGATAGCGATGCCGATAATAGAACATACCGTAACAATAGATATAAGAATGGGTCTGAATTTGGGCATAGGGACGGATATATTATATACCCATGTATGGTAGAATACCAATACACGAAAAAATTCGAAATTTAAAATTTAAAATTTGAAATTAAGAATTAAAAATTGATTAAAAATTAAAAATTTCAAATTGAAAATTTAAAAGTATGTTTAACAAGTGGCGTAAAAGAATCGGCATAGATTTAGGGACGGCAAATTCCCTCGTGTGGCTGGCGGGCTCGGGTGTTGTCGTCAACGAGCCGACGGTGGTGGCCATAACCCTGGATGACGGCCGCGTGGTGGCCGTGGGCAACGAGGCCAAGGAAATGCTGGGGCGGACCCCCGGCAATATCATGGCGACGCGTCCGATGCGCGACGGCGTGATTGCCGATTACCGGATTACCGAGGCAATGCTTTCCTTCTTTATCGATAAAGTAGTCGGCCGCAACCGTATTTTTAAACCCGAAGTCATGATCTGCGTGCCGTCCGGCGTCACCCAGGTCGAGCGCCGGGCAGTTCTGGATGCCACGCTCTCTGCCGGCGCCAATGTTGCGTATCTTATCGAAGAGCCGCTTGCGGCAGCCATCGGCGCCAAAATTCCCATCGCCCAGGCCTCGGGACACATGATTGTTGATGTCGGCGGCGGGTCAACGGAGGCCGCGGTGATATCCCTGGGCGGGGTCGTCGTTCACAAGAGCGCACGGGTGGCGGGCAACAAACTGGATGAGGCGATATTCAATTACATCAAGAAAAAATATAACCTGATTATCGGGGAACGGATGGCAGAGACGATAAAAATGACCATAGGAGATGCTCTCCCGGTTGTCATTCCCGCGAAGGCGGGAATCGGCGGATCCCCGATCAAGTCGGGGATGACATCTATGGAGGTCCGCGGCAGGGATACGGTGTCGGGGTTGCCGCGCATGGTGGAACTTACGAGCGGTGAAATTTCAGAAGCCATTACCCCGACCCTGCACCAAATCATCGTTGCGGTGAAAGGAGTCCTTGAAGAAACGCCGCCGGAATTGGCCGCAGATATTATTGACAAGGGGATTGTCATGGCGGGCGGCACAAGTCTCCTTCGGAATTTTGACAAACTCATGACCCACATGACCGGCGTTGTCTGTCATGTGTCGGAAGACCCTTTGCTCTGCGTTGTGCGGGGGACCGGAGTTGCGCTGGAAAATATAGACCTATATAAAAGGACAGTCGCAAGAAAATAGCAAAAATAGGGTAAAATTGATATAGTTTGATTTAAGCTCATATTAATTATTCATAATTCATAATTCATGATTCATTATTCAGAATTAGGTACGGAAAAAAGTGTTCATTTGCGCCAAGCTCTAAGTTCTCAGTACTAAGTGCTAATCACTATTAGTAAACTATGAGATTAAATGCGGTAAAAATACTGGGAATATCGATTACAAATGCTTCTAAAAATGAAATCCTAGAGGAAATTCAGAAGTATTTATCTCAAGAACGAAAAACCAGTCAAAAATCACTCAAAATCTTCACGCCGAACACCGAACAGCTGGTCCGCGCGAGGCATGACCCCTCTTTTGCAGATATTTTAAATCGGGCCGATATAGCGCTCCCCGATACGGTCGGCGTCGTGTGGGCAAGTACTATATTGACAAAAAACCGTATGGTACAACCAATTCCGGGTGTAGAGTTTATGGAGAACCTCGTTCAACGTGCCGAAAAATGTCACGTCCCGATAGGACTTATAGGAGGTCGGGATAATTTGGCAGTGGAGACACTCGAGTGCTTACGTCAAAAGTATAATTTACTACAGGATTCCTGGGCAGAAGATGGACCAGAAATTGAAATTCATAATTCATTATTCATCATTCATAATTCAAATGAGAAAATATATTTTGAACGGTTGGCCCGTAAAATTATACGTGAAGGTACCCGAATAGTCTTCGTCGCCCTGGGGCCGCCGAAACAGGAATATTTTATCCAGCGGCTTTCGCGGGATGTGCATGGAGTTATCTTTATGGCAGTCGGCGGATCATTTGATATTATCTCCGGCCGTCTGCCGCGGGCGCCGGTTTGGATGCGTTCCCTGGGTCTCGAATGGTTCTGGCGGTTACTTCTTGAGCCCCGGCGCATCCGCCGTCAGCTGGCCATCCCCGAATTTGTCTGGCTCGTCCTGCGCGAAACGCTTGTGTTTTAACTCCCATATTTAGTATACTTATCGTATGACAAACGGAGGGCGTCCGCGCGTGCTATTTTTTTATGATTTTCCCCTGCACGGCGGCGGCTCGGGCGCATATGTGAAGTATCTCATGCTCCGGTTGGTCGAGGCATACCACTATGATCTGGGTATTGTCCGGCCCGATACGGAAATTATCCATCCCGCTATCAAACATTTTGAACTGAAATTGCCGCAGATTCCGGTGTATGTGGGCCGTCCGGGGCTGGAAAGTGCAAAAAAATACAGTGAGCTCACGGACCGGGAGATTGCGGCGCTCTATGCGGCCAATATTGACGGACTCTCCCGCGCCATCGAAGCATTTCAGCCGAATATCATCCACGTCCATCATGTCATGATCAATTCCTGGGCCGCCCGGTATGCCCGCTCCATCTACGGAAAACGGATTATCCTCACCTCCCACGGCAGCTGTCTTGCCGCCATTGCCAAAGACCGTAGATATGTGCGTATGACGCGCGATGCGCTTCGGGCCGCGCAGGCGATTACCGTCGTCTCCGGAGACACGCGCGCCAAGCTTTTGCGGATGTTCGGAGGAGAGTTGTCGGCAAAAACCCGGACAATCCCCGGCGGCATCCGGCTCTCACTTTTCCCGTCAAAGCGGCCCGGAGTGGGGGATCTTCGGAAAAAATTAGGACTGGAAGGTAAAAAGGTAGCACTCTTCACGGGCCGACTGATAACGGAAAAGGGTGTGGAGTATTTTGTAAAGGCGGCAAAAAATATTAACGGCAACATTATTATCGCAGGAGATGGCCCCCAGCGGCAGCATCTGGAAGATATGGTCAAACACCTCAATTTAACAAATGTGCTGATGCTCCCGTTTGTCCGTAAATATGAAGAATATCTGGACTTGTTTTATCTTGCCGACGTCTTCGTTTCGCCGGCGGTGTGGGATGAGCCGTTGGGACTTACTATTATAGAAGCGATGGGCGCCAAAACCCCCGTGGTTGTGACCCGGCGCGGCGGGGTCGTGATGGCGGTCAAAGACGGGGTGACGGGTCTGTTTGTCCGCAGCCGCAACAGCACCCAGATTGCTGAGGCGGTCAACAAGCTTTTTGCCAATGACGAACTTCGGCGGAAAATGGGCGAACGGGGACACGCACTGGTTGCCGAAAAATTCACCTGGACCAAAATCGCCGAGCGGTTTGATAAACTCTACCGGGATGTCCACCAACGATAGACGAGGCTAATTTTACAAGTTTTTACAAGAGCCTATGGAGATGATATGAAGATCGGTATTCTCACGCCTTCTATCTACATGTATACCACCCGCTATAAGGACCGCATTTTTGCCCCCGGTGATTTGGTCCGCCATCTTGCCGCAGGGCTCACCGCACGCGGTCATGACGTCCGCTGGTTTACGGCGCCGGAAGATCCCGCAGGGTCAACACTGACCACGGGTGATACAATATTACTTGAAAAGGACTTGAAAGTCCGCGTTTTTCAGGACATATCACCGGAAATTCAGGATAAAATGTCCCTGTATGGGACAAAAATGTATTATGAACTGGATTTAGTCGAGCGCGCATACGGGGAGGCCCGCGACGGCAAGATAGATCTTATTCATAATTTCCACTCATTCGGCTATTTTGCCCATTTTTGGGAGGAGTTTACCGGCGTTCCAACGCTTTACACGCTTCATGATCCGGTGCCGACCCCGGATATGCTGGAGCATTGGCTGTTTGACCGGTTTCCCACGCACAAATATATATCCATCAGCAACAGCCAGCGGGGCTCCTTGGGGGAGCATTTTATTGATACGGTCTACAACGGGATAGATCCTGCCGCGTTCCCGTTTGACGCAAAAGGCGGAAGCGGTCTTGTTGCGGTCGGACGCATGGTTGCGGTCAAAGGTCATGATATTTCCATTGCGGCGGCCAAACAGGCGGGTTTACCTCTCACGTTTGCCACATGGATGAATGACGCCATTAAAGAATCTTCCTATTATAAAGAGAAAATCGCCCCGTTTGTGGATGGGAAGAATATAGTACTTAATAGTTTGATGCAGGGAGCAAGTCTTGCATCAGCCTATCAAAAAGCGAAGGCGCTGATATTTCCGATCCAGTGGGAGGAACCGTTCGGGCTGGTGATGATAGAATCCATGAGCTGCGGCACGCCGGTTGTTGCTTTCAACCGCGGCTCGGTGGCCGAAATAGTGAAAGACGGTGTGACAGGATTTGTCGTCCCGCCGGAGGCGGGCGTTCCCGGATTGGTGGAGGCGATTAAAAAGATTGATCAAATCGACCGTGCCGCATGCCGCAAACACGTGGAGGAACATTTTACGGTAGAAAAAATGGTGGAAGGGTACGAGAGGGTTTACGAAAAAATATTGTCCCAATAACCCGCGTATAGAGGTATAGCACTTATCTAAATAGAGTGCTAATTCTTTCTCCTTGAACGCGTTCACACTTCTGTGTTACCGTGAGAGTAATGCCTAATGCCGGTTACGAATATCTTCTTTGTTATAAACTTACTGTTCCAATTTATGATTACACAGTAGAGTTTTGCAAGCGATGGATTAGTCCAAAGAGTAGAACAACGGACCAGATGGTACAAGCAGCAAGAAGCGGGACGCAGAATACCTGCCCGCAACGCCTCGCAACGCTCGGCTTGCGTGGCGGGCGGGTTGCGGAAGGCTACCAAGACTATCTTTCTTTCGCCCGGCAGCAAAAGTTGCCGCTTTGGGGAAAAGAAAAAGTAGGGGAGATCAGGGAGATAGGGGAGATATGGGAGACGATAAAAAAATCTCCTGTTTTACCCGATCACCCCAATTTCCCTTATCTCCCCGATTCTCAGGTAAAAGCGGTGAATCTTATGATTACCCTCGTTCACCAGGCAAATTTTCTCCTGGATAAACTTATTCTTTCTCTCAAAGAACGGCATCGGGTTCACGGAGGCTTGACAGAGGAGCTGTATCAGGCAAGAAAATCATTTCGGGGGTACTAATTCATGAGAGTTTTGTTTGTTACCAGTGAGTTGGCGGGCCTCTATAAAATCGGCGGGCTGGGGGATGTCTCACGCAGCCTCCCGATTGCTTTAAAGAAGCTGCGGGTGGATATACGGGTCGCAATGCCATACTACAAGGCCATCGCCATCAAGCCCGTCCGTTGTGTGGGCCAGATCGCGGTTGATTTTGGCGGTTCCCGGGAGCTTGTGTTTATTTTCGAATCAAAGATCCCTGATAGTCAGGTACCCCTCTACCTTTTCCGCCATCCGAAGCTCAACGACTACCATGAGGGAGATATTATTGAAAAATTTGCCTTCTTTTCCTGCTGTGTCGGCCGCCTGTATGAGTTTTCCCCCGATGTCATCGGGGGAAAACTGGATATCGTCCATTGCCATGATTGGCATACGGCCCTTGTGCCGCTCATTTTGGGGGAAAGTAACAAGCTCCGCCGTGAAGAAGAGACGCTTGAGTCCATCCGCACCAAAACCATTCTCACCATCCACAACCTCCTGTACCAGGGGACCGCACCGGTTTCGCTTATAAAAACACTGAACCTGCCGAAACGTATTTTTCACATCCTGACGACGAAAAAAGGTCCGACGATCAAACTCTTTCGGGAGGGGTTGGAGCACGCGGACGTGATTTCCACGGTGTCGCCGACGTATGCCAGGGAGATTTTGACCGGCGATTACGGCCAGCACGTCAACGAGGTCCTTGCCCGCCGCCGCGGCGATGTCGTAGGCATAGTCAACGGCATCGACGATGCCACCTGGGATCCGCGGGACGACGTGTCGCTCTCGGTGCATTACGGGAAACATGATATGATAGACGGCAAACAGGCAAACAAAGAATATCTCCAGAGAACCCTGAAACTACCGGTTGCCAAGATGCCGCTTATCGGGTTTGTGGGGCGCCTGGAGGTCCGGCAAAAGGGTATAGATATTCTTATCGAGGCATTGGGGCATCTGTTACCCGATGGGGCGCAAGTGATCATTTTAGGCACCGGTCCGAAAAAGATTAAACAGACGCTGGCGGCAGTTGCCAAAAAATATCCGGACCATTTCGTATTCGTGCCCACGTTTGATGAACGCTTGGCCCGCCGGATTTACGCCGGTGCGGATTATCTGGTGGTGCCGTCAAAGTTTGAACCCTGCGGCCTCACCCAGATGATCGCGATGCGGTATGGCACGATACCGATCGTGCGCAAGACCGGCGGCCTCGCGGATACCGTTGTTGATGGGAAAACCGGATTTGTTTTTGAGGACTACAACGAAACGGCATTACTTGCCAAACTCAAAGAGGCGTTTGCCCTCTGGAACAACAATCCCAAACGGTGGAAAAAAATGGCGGAAAATTGCATGCGGCAGGATTTTTCCTGGCTCGTGAGCGCGAAACGATACAAATCCCTCTACAAAAAATTAGCTTCGCAAGGAGACGCCTTGCGAAGCTAAATTCCTACGAAGACTTCCACGGCATTTTGTTTGACGTGGATAATCCCGCGCGGGACCGACAATGTGACCGGAGTTTTTTGCGGCGGCCGGATAATGAGGGTATTTTTGATGATCGCCACAAAGTTGGTGTGCATGGGTAAAATATCAAAATTTCCTTTGTCATTTGTCGACGAGACGCTCTCGGCATTCCCGTTAAAAATGACGCCGTCTTTCTTCCGGACGATCACACTGATGGAGGTATTTGATATCATACGTTATAGTTACTATCAATTATCAATTTTCAATTATCAATTTTCAATAAATGAACAATTGGTCAATGAATCATTGAAAATTGAAAATTGTTGTTATGTGATGCTTCCTATGTTTTTTACCGTATCCGGGTCTACCGAATCCAGACCCCCGTCCAAAATACGGGTGACGTCTTTGATGGTCGTCGTAAGCGGAACATATGCTCCTTTTTGTCCGGTTTGACGCTCCGTAACGAAAAACGGCTGGGTCATGTAATTTTTAATCATCGTGGCCTGATGGTATATAACCTGATTATCATGGGACAGTTCGCCGACACCCACAAGCGCGACCATCCGTTCCAGTGCGGCCGCTTTTTTCAGGATCCGTTGGGCCCGGATGACCGCATTGTAATGCGTTTCTCCGACCATCGTCGGCGACATGATGGTGGAGCGGGACAGGAGGAGATCAATGGCAGGCAGTCGCCCTTCCTGATAAATATCGCGCGACAAGGTAATGATTGAATCCAAATACGGCAGCACTTCCTGGACGCCCGGATCGGTAAGATCGTCAGATGGCACATAAATGGCCTCAACCGCGCTCACAACCGACGATTTTCTGCTGCTTAATCGTTCATGGAACCCCGCCATTTCCGAAGAAAGCGCCGCCTGGTATCCTTCTTCGGAAGGGATGCTATTGGTAAGCACCGAGAGCTCACTGCCCGCCTGGGCGAAACGGAATACGTTATCAATGAAAAAGAGGACGTCGTCTCCCGCCTCATCCCGGAAGTATTCCGCAACCGTAACCGCCGCCATGGCAGTGAGAAACCGGGTCGCCGCGTTTTCTCCCATGGGGCCGAAAAGGAGGGCAACGCGGTCCAGAACCCCGCGGGATCCAAGCTCCTCCACAAGTTCTTTTCCTTCCCGGATGCGTTCGCCGACACCGGCAAAAACGGAAACACGGCCGTTTGGTTTCTTCTTTTGTCCCGTCGTCAGGGTGAGAATGTTATGGATAATTTCCGACAGCAATATGGTTTTGCCCACCCCTGCGCCGCCGAACAAACCCAGTTTTCCCCCCCGCACCAGCGGAGCAAAAAAATCAATCGGTTTGATGCCGGTCTCCCAGATGGTTTTGTCCGATGTCGTATCATGGTAGTTTGGCGGCGGATGGATGATTGTATGGCGCTCAAGGGTATCGGGAAACGGCGCTTTTCCGTCTATTGCCGTTCCGAAGATATTCATGACGCGCCCCAGAATTTCCCGGCCTACGGGAATGGATAATTGTTCCGACACGGGGGTGATTTCCATACCGCGCCGAACGCGGTGTTTTCCTAAAAGGATAATGCCGGCAAACTCCTGAGGGCTTTCGGACGCCGTCAGCTGGACAACGACGGACGGGTCCGCCGTGCCGCTCATCATCGTGCCGATGGTGGGCGTCCCTTCGCGGCACTCTATCTCAACGATTTCTCCTTTGACTGCCCGAATGATTCCTGTTATTTTCATATGCCTCCCCGTGCCATCAACCCGGCGATACGCGCCTGCTGTTTCCGTTCCGTGATTTTTTTCAGGCTGGCCCGTTTTTGATCCGCGAGTGTTTTAAGCTGTTCATCCATCCGTTCAATCGCCGTGTCCAAATGCATCATGCGGGATGCGTGTTTGGCCAAAAGCGACTCCTGCAGCACCTGGTTTAAAACCGAAGCCTTGATTTCCGTCCCAAAAAGAAGCGATACGTCCGCGATGGACGGTTCGTACAAATACATAAGATGTTTTTTGGCAAGAGTTTGGGGCGTATCCGCATAGTTTTTTGCCGTTTCCCCGGTAATGGTGGACATGACGGGATTTTGTGTGGCGATTGACCGGAATTTGCCGTAAAAAATATTGACCGTCCGGTAGGTTGATAATTGGGTGAGCGTTTCGGCAAGCGCGGCTTCATCAATTGCCGTGTCGGACAGGGGAATGAGGGTAAACTGTTTGCCGCCTGCCGCATCGTGCATAAGCTGTGCGCCCATTTTTCCGATCACGAAAATAGGCGCCGGATGGGTTTCAATGAAGGTGAGAAACTGCCGGAATGTGTGTTCAATAAGATCCCCGTAGAGCCCTTCATTGGCGGTGACCAGTACGGTGGTCTGGCGGTTTTCCGCCGGAGCGTTCGCATAGGCTGTTTCCGTATCGGACCCGACGGCCGTTGCCAGCTGTTCCAACCGCTCGAAAAATTCGCGGTTTTTGATAATATCCTCCCGGATTTTTGACAGGCGTATGGCCGCCAGTTCTTCGTACACCTCCACCATGCCCCGGATTTGCAGGAGGCTGTTGGTTTCAAATGTGATATCGGTGACGGATTTCATATGACTGTTAGTTTGGCCTTTTGTACTGCGGCCGTGAGTGTTTCAAGCGATGTGGCGCGGGCAGCCAGGCTCCGGATTGTTGTTTGAAATGCTGCGTCTTTGTCAAAACGCTCCGCGATACCCCGGCCGTTTGTCCCGTCCCACGCGTGCACGGTGATAAGGGCAAATAACACCGATGCTAAAGAATCCGCCATGCTCCATGATCCGGTTTGATCTAAAAATGCGGTAATGTGATCTCCCAGTTTGATAACTTCCTGGAGTTGGGGGGAGATATCCGGCCCGAACCGGAGGAAGCTCTGCGCATTTTCATATTTTTTGAGCGTCGACAGGGCGGTTTTGCCGATATCCCGAAGGAGCGGCGTTTGGGTTTGCCGGCCCACGCGCGTCACGGATAAAAAGACGTTAAGGGCCGGACGGATCCCGCGAAAATACATGTCGCTGTCAAAGTACAGATGCCCGTCGGTCATGGACATGAGGTTGGTTTGGATATACCCGACCATGTCGCCGCCGGCGCTTTCGGCAACAGGCAGACATGTGATGGTGACCGGCTTTTTATGGATGTCAAACGATCCGGCGCGTTCCAGCAGTTTCGAATGAACGTGAAAAATATCCCCCGGGTAGGATTCGCGCCCGGGAAATTGGCCGGACAGGAGGGAAATTTCACGGTAATATTTTGCATGGGTGGTCAGGTCGTCCAAAACCAACAGCACGTCTTTTCCCGTATCCCGGAAATACTCAGCGAGTGTCATGGCGGTGTACGGCGCTAAAAATATTTCGCCCGGCGCCGCATACGAATCAGCGGCGACAATCAGCGTGTTTTTCATGGCCCCGTTTTGTGTTAAAAATGTTTCGACTGCTTTGATATCCGACTTCCGTTTTCCGATTGCCGCCCAGATACACACCGTACCCATCTTCGCCTGTGTGGCTACAATTTGCAGCAGCGCATGCGTTTTGCCGGTGGTCCGGTCGCCGATCACCAGTTCCCGCTGGCCGCGGCCGATGGGGACAATGCAGTCAATCGCGGCAATGCCGGTTTCCAAAAACGTGTCGACCGGCATTCTGCCCGTCATGCCGACGGGGGACGCTTCGATCGGGCGGTTCTCGGTTTCACGGCTGGCAGCTTTATCGGTGGACAGAAGGTGCCCCATGCTGTTGATGACTTCTCCCAAGAGCCCGGTTCCGCAGGAAACGGAGATAAGTTTGCCTGTTCGGGAACACCGCGTACCGGGTTTCATGATGGAGCGTGACAGGACGAGGATTTCGGTGGTTGACCGGGCAAGGGCCATGATGCGGCCGTGGGCTCCGGTTTCAAAGGTGACCCCTTCGCCGATTGTCCCGCCGGTCAAACCCGATACGCTCACAAGGAAGCTATGTACCTGCACGACCTCGCCGACATCATGTGTTTCTTTAACGCAAAAATCAAAACTGTGAATCATAATTATTGCTTGTCATCCCCGCGAAGGCGGGGATCCGCCTTCTGTTTTATCCCGCCTAATATCAGCTTATCATATAAATCCTCAAATGCAGGATTCATCTTTTGTATCAAATTTAATTTCCAACTCCGATTCCAATGTTTCAATTGTTTTTCCCGTTTGATCGCTTCTTTTACATCAGTATAATGTTCAAAATATACAAGTTTTGAAAGATTATATTTTTTTGTAAACCCATCGATAAATTTATATTTATGTTGAACTGATCTTCTTTCAATACTATTTGTTACACCGACATATAACGTCGGTCTATTATTTGCCATTATGTATACATAATAATGACGGAGCATGATTTTCTTGTCATTTCCGGCTTGACCGGGAATCCGCCTTCTTCAATAAAACCAATACCGATTCCCGCCTACGCGGGAATGACACAAAGACTATAACACCAGTATTAAGTATGCCAGAAATAATCCCCCTGCCAAAATGGCAACCGTCAACAATGTATTCAAGGCAACTCCCGCGGCAATAATTTTGGCGGCCAGAGGATTCCTTCCGAGCGCTTCGATGCCGGTTTTGGCAAATCGTCCGAAGTACCAGAACGATCCGCCGAACGCAATCGCCGTCACGATAACGGCCAAAAGGTACCGCATGGACGTTAACGGCGTCAAAAACGGGGACGACGCGGCGGATTTAACGTTTTTTAATAAATTAATGCCGCGTCCGCCGGCGGATACATTGGTGTTGTAGCGCGGGGAAATGGAGGTAAGAACGAGTTTGATATCGCCTGACTGTGTAAACGTAACGGTCTCAAGCGCCGTTCCGATAACGAACCCCGTGCCCTCGGTTTTGACGGCCACTCCCGGAATATCAGAGCTTGCCAAAAAATCACCGGGTTTGATCCCTCCGTTTTTACCGGACACGCGTACCGCCGTTTTTCCGTTGGTAATAACCGCATACATGCCGGTGCCGGACGTTTTGTCCCGGAACGATACCGCAGGAGTATCCGTCACAACCCCGTAGGTGTTCGGGTCAAAGGCGGTCGTCGTGAGTGCATACCCGGTGGCAGTGGAGGAAATAACGGATCCGTTGACGATGTTGGTTCCGGCAACCGGCAGCGATATTGCAATACCGGAAGATGTCCCTTGCGCGAATACCGGTACCGCAAAAAACAACAGCAGAATAAGGATGGCGGGCATGTTTCCATCATTCTGCGTTTCACTGGTGATGTCAAGTGACATAAACTTACCCAAACTTGGACATTTCTCCTTGACAGAGGAGTAAAAACACGGTTAACTGAAAATATACGGATTTTTTCTTATTATAATAAATGAATTCATATACTGTCGATACGCTTCTCTCCATTCAGGATGCCGCCGAAACCCTCGGCATCTCCACAAAAACCCTTCGGAGGTGGGAAGAGGCGGGGCGGGTCATCCCGCAGCGGACCTTCGGCAACCAGCGCCGGTATACCCCGGAGCAGATCGAAGAACTCAGAAATTCTGCCTCGCACGGTTTGTCATCCCCGCGAAGGCGGGGATCGGTATTGGTTGTAAAGAAAACAGAAGGCGGATTCCCGGTCAAGCCGGGAATGACAAAGGTGATTCTTGTTTCCCTTGGTCTTGTTTTACTCTTCCTTGGTGGAGGGATGATACGAATAAAACATACTATCCCCCCGGTCGAAACCCCCGCAACGGTCCTCGGCGACACCGTTGCCAGCGGGTCCGGCAGTTTCATCTTCACCGTCCATGTGCCGGCAGAGTTTAAAGACACGGCAACGTTTGATACCGGGTTGATCATCTCCGGAGATGTTCAGGCTGCCCAGAGCTCCGCAATCATTTTCCCGGGTCACGGCAGGCAATATCCTCTATGGACTGACGGCAGGAACGGGGATGAGTGTCTCCACCGGCCAGACTCCGACGGTAACCAACACCGGTGTCCTGTCTCTGGGCGGCTCAACCGGCGCCCTCTCCCTGACTGCAGGAGGCGGCATGACCGTCGACGGGTTGAAAGTGACCAACAGCGATCGGGGAACCTCCCAGAATATCTTTAAAACCATCGCCGTGTCCGGCCAAACCAGTGTTGCCGCCGGAAGTAATACCGACACCCTCACCGTTGTCCAAAGCGGGGGCATTACCCTCACCACCGACGCAACAGGGAAAACGCTCACCATCAATGCCGATACCCCGGATTACACCCTCTCCGGTTGGACAGACGGCGGTACCAGCGTGGGTCTCACGACACTGACGGATGCGGTCGTGGTAGACGGAATCACGTTCGGGGGTGCAACCATTACCAATGGCCATAATCTTCTGCCTGATACGGATTTGGGCAGTGATTTGGGGTCCGCGGGCAAACGGTTTAATAATCTCTGGGTTGCCAATATCAATTCCAATTCCTCCCAGGCTTTTTCCGGCCAGACCACCTTCTCCTATGCGCCCACCGATACGACACTCTCGCAGGCGTCGGTGATTATCAATCCCACCACCTCGACTGCTAACGGACAGCTCCTTGCGTTTGCCATTGCCGGATATCAGAAAGCGCTGATGGACGAGGATGGGGATATCGTCTTGGGGTATTCGGATGCCGTGAATGCTCCGGTCACGGATACCCCCTTAACTATCTACGGCCATAACGGAACCATCGTGGCCTCGGTTGATACAACCGGCAATCTCACCCTGGTTGATACGGCGGTCCTCACGACCAAAAATATATCCAATATTCTCTCTCTGGATACCACAAACTCCCGTGTGGGTATCGGGACTACGGCTCCCGCCACTACCCTCACCGTCGTGGGGGACATGGCCGCAAAAGTCGCAAGCGGAGTCGAGGGTCTTAAACTTACGGATACGTCTGATGCGACCAAACTGGCGATGAAGTGGACGGGATCGGGAGCAACACTGGATGTCCCGGGAGCCGCATCCGTCAACAAGCTGACCAACGGCACCTTTGACACGGATATTACGACCGGCGGGTGGAACACCAATACCCTGTTGGACCAGTTTACCACCGCCCGTGCAGCCGGCAGTGTCAACGGCACCCCCGCCGAACCCACGGGAGGGGTGAGAACGGTGGTGGATACCAACTCCAAGCTGTCAATTTCTGGTGGTGTAGCAGTCTTTGCAACTGGTGGAGTAGGGCTGGGTGATCCCGGGTTATGGTATCCAGTCACAACAAGAGCAGCTGGAAAGATAGCAATTTTTGATTATAAAGAACTTGTTTCTGCTTTTAAAGATGTAAAGATTGGATTTACTACGGCTCAATCCAATACCTTGCAAAGCGGTTTTTATTTACGTGGCAACTCAAGCGTGATTCAAACAGCCAATGCTACTCCTCTAGGAACATATACTTTTAATGTTACTTATAAATTAGCGGTAATTCTAAAAAGTTCAGGTACATATTTTGTTATAAAGGGCGGAACAGAATATCCTAATTGGACATTATTATATACTGATTTTATAGGCAACACTTCCAATTTATATGCTGGGGTAACTGGTAATTACGACCTCAATATTGACAACATCCGTATCCCCACCTCCACCTGGCTCCCCACCCCTCTGGCATATGATACGTTTACTACTGCCGGGGCAACCGCTACCGAAACCACTGGCCCGGATTCTCAAACTACTCCCCAATTAACCTGGACGGGTGGCACCAAAGCCGGTGGAGTAATGACTATCACCCCGACACTGGGAAGTGATGTTATTATCAATGGCACTTTTGACACTGATACGAGCTGGGCTAAAGGAACTGGGTGGACGATTTCAGGTGGAGTTGCATCCAACAACGGGAATGCTGGTCTTCTAACGCAATCAGTTGGGACTATTAATAATTGGTACCAAGCTGGTTTTGATTTAGTATTAGAAGTAGGGCAATTCATATGGACATACGCGGGTGCAAACACTATTGCTCGAAACACGCCTGGCTCTTATACAAATACATTAAGAGCTAGTCAAACTAGCATAGGCGTTTATTCCAATTCTTGGAACGGAACAATCGACAATATTTCATATAGACCTCTTACCCTCTCCTCCCTTTTCTCCACAGTACCCACTTCTGATGCTGATGTGATTGCGGATGTGAATGTAACTATGACTGCTGGGACTCAGGCAGGACTGGTAACGAATTTGGATTCAACAAGCTCTCCTGCCAACTTCCTGATTGCCTACCATGACGGAACCAATGTCAAACTGGATAAAAATGTTGGGGGAACATATACCAGTTTGATAAATACGGCGGCTACTTATTCGGCAGGAGCAACCCTAAGAGTCATCACCTACCACTCCGATGCTAATACTCTAAAAGTCAGAGTGTATTACAACAACGCATTGGTTGGAACTGAGCAAACAGTCACGGATGCAGGGATAATCAACAACACCCTCCACGGACTCTTCTCCACTTACTCCGGTAACACCTTTGACAACTTTACCCTCTTTGCCCGGGGGACGGGAGGGGAATATACCACCGGGCTGCCGGATGTGGATCTGACGGCAACACGCGATACAACCATACCATATGCCGGAACCGCCTCGCTCAAACTGGTTGCCGGCACCAACGACAATGCCTACACCCAACGTGTCACCCTGCCGGATACGTCTTCCTACAACCTCACCGCCTACGCATATACGACCGGTGCGGCGGTCACCTCGGCGGATGTCGAGCTCTTCAGTGATGTGTCCGCCACCGCCCTGACCACCACCTATACGTCCGCGGGCAATGGCTGGTACAAACTCTCCTCCACTCTCACCGGGGTGACAAGTGCCAAAAACTACGGGGTCCGGGTCAAAGCAGGGAAGACCGTCTACGTGGATAATCTGGCCCTCTTCAGTTCCTCCGGCGCCGGTACCACCCTGGCCATTACCAACTCCACCACGGGTCTGGGAGGCCTGAGTGTGGAATCCACCTCCACCCTCAACTCCGGTCTTGCTTCCCTCCCGGCCCTCGTTGTCAAAGGCTTCTCCGGACAATCCGCCAACCTTCAGGAGTGGCAGAGCTCATCCGGAACCGTCCTGGGAGCCGTGGATGCCCTCGGCGGATTAACCTTCTCCCGGTCTACCAATACCACGACAGCCTATCAGTTCAACAATGCAGCAGGAACTGCAGTTCTGGATATTGATACCACCAACGGGCGGGTGGGGATCGGTTCCACCGCGCCTTCGGAAGTGTTGGATGTCACCGGGAATATCAAAGCCTCCGGCACCCTCACCTCCACGGCCGGGACCCTCACCCTGGGGACGACGAACTCTCTCTCCGGTACCACCAATCTGACGATGCAAACGAACAATGCCCTTCTTTTCACCACCAACGGGTCCACGGAACAGATGCGCATCACCGCGTCCGGCCTGGTGGGGATCGGCACTACGGCACCCACGTCAAAATTGCAGGTGACGGGAACGATAGCTGCAGAGGCGGGAGCCGGGGCCGCCGCGCTAAAAATTCTTTCCGGAAACAATACGCTGGCATTGGGGTATGGAGCCGGTTCCACAGGATTTATTGATGTGCAATCCGTAAGTTCCGCGAATAAATTCACCAATTATACGTTTGAATCGAATTTAACCGGGTGGGATTATGGCAATGCTTTGGAGGACCAGTTCACCACTGACCGCGCCGCCGGAGCCGTCAACGGTACCCAAGCGGAACCCACGGGGGGAATAAGAACGGTGGTGGATACCAATAGCAAGTTAAGTATTACCGGCGGACAGTTGAGTTTCGCAACGGGAGGCACAACAGGTAATCCAACGATAACATACCCATCGGTTACCAGGGCTGCTGGAAAAATGTTGATATTCCCCACTTTTAGTAACGGTAGTCCTGCAAATTATTATGTTGCCGGATGGAACGCCACAAATGGATATCAAAGTTATATTATCGACAATAAATTAAAAGGTTGGAGTGGGGGCTTTCCACAAATATCTTTTTATGATGGCCAGAGCGGCACAGTGGTTATAATATTGCGTTCGACTGGTGCTTATTTATTTTTTAAACCCACTTCCGGAAATTGGACGTTTATTTGGAAATCAGACATTGGAACAAATGCCTCACTAACCCCAAGTATATTTACTAATAATCTAGCTAGTTCATTTGATTATATTAAAATCCCTACCTCCACCTGGCTCCCGACACCGCTGGCATATGATACGTTTACCCGTGGGGATGGGGCGATTGGATCTTCCGAAACCACCGGCCCGGACTCCCAAACTACACCCTCTTTAGCCTGGACAGGAGGGGCAATAAGTGGAAATAAAGTGGTGATTACCCCCACAACAGGAGCTGAAATTTTAACCGATCCGGGGTTAGAGGGAAACTACACCAGCGGTTTAAATGACAACCTCACCAAAATCGGAAGCCCAACAGTTTCTCAAAGTGCGGATGTCCATGGGGGAAGCAAAGCCCAAGCTTTTACAGGAGTTGCCCAATGGAACGGTCTTAGATTTCCCGCCTTTTCTCCAACCGCGGGATGGTGGCAGGGATATGTGTGGGCTAAAAGGACTTCCGGTTCCGGCGGGACAGTATCCGCAGATGTGACAGAATTAACAGTGGGGACAACAACTTTGGGGTACATCACAGCATCTTCATATACCCAATATTTAAAAACCGGCCGGACAGCTGGAAACTCAACCAATTTTTATCCTGCTCAAGAAAGAGGCACTTCAAATTTTGATGCGGTGATAGTTGACGATGCTTCTTTTAAACAACTTACCCTCTCCTCTCTCTTCTCCACTGTCCCCACCTCTGATACTGATGTCGTTGCCGATGCTAATGTGACTTTGACGGCTGGGACTCAGGCAGGACTGGTAACGAATTTGGATTCAACAAGCTCTCCTGCCAACTTCCTGATTGCCTACCATGACGGAACCAATGTCAAACTGGATAAAAATGTTGGGGGAACATATACATCTTTAATAAATACAGCAGCTACTTATTCGGCAGGAGCTACTTTGAGAGTGATCACCTCCACTTCCGGAGGAGCCCTGAAAGTGCGGGTGTACTACAACAATGTTTTGATTGGCACGGAACAGACAGTATCCGATGCAGGAATAATATCTAACACCAAACACGGTCTGTTCTCTACCTACTCCGGTAACACCTTTGACAACTTTACGCTGTTTGCAAGGGGGACCGGAGGAGAGTATACGGATATCCCGGATACGAATCTGACGGTGACGCGGGATACGACAACGACATACGGAAACTCGGCGGGGTCAACAAAAATCGTGGCAGTAAGCGGCGGGGCATTTTCCCAAAGCGTCAACGTGGGGGACACCAATACGTATGGTCTCACCGCCGTCATATACACGGACGGGAGTGCCGTCACGTCGGCGGACGCACAGATGTATGCCGGCGCAAGCCCGCTTCCCACCACGTACACGGCTGTCGGGGGCGGGTGGTATAGAGCAAAGGCCGCCGTGACTGGCGTCGCGACAGCCCGCGCCTACGGCGTGTACGTCCATGCCGGGAAAACCGTGTACCTGGATGATTTTGCCCTCATTCCCGATTCTTCCACCACATCTCTTGCTATCCAAAACACCCTCACGGGACTGGGGCAGTTGGCGGTAGAATCCACAACTACCCTCAACTCCGGTCTTGCGTCTCTCCAGGGCCTCATTGTCAAAGGATCCCTGTCCCAAACCGCCAACCTGCAGGAATGGCAGGGAAGCACCGGAGCAGTCCTGGGGAGTCTCACGAGTACGGGCAGTGCCTACTTTGCCGGCAACGTGGGGATCGGGACGGCAGTCTCTGCGACCAAACCCATCGATACCGGCACCGGAGCCTACCTCTCCAATGTCGGGGTCTGGGAGAATACCTCCAGTATCGCCCTGAAAGAGAACTTCACCCCCGTGGATCCTGCGGATCTCTTGACCAAGATTGCACGCCTTCCCCTTACCCGGTGGAACTACAAAGCCAATCCGGATACGGTCACCCACATCGGCCCCACGGCAGAGAAATTCTACGAAATCTTCGGGGTCGGGGAGGATGCCACCCACCTGGCCGCCCTGGATACGGCGGGTATTGCCCTGGCCGGAGTCCAGGCACTCATCGACAAAGGAAACACGATCCCCGTGCTGACCTCTCTCAACCAACTGGAGGCAACGGGAGCGGTGACGTTCCGGGCGGATGCGGAATTTATCGGTTCCGCGGTTTTCCGGGCGTTAACTGAGTACTTTAGTGCGGTGACCTATGACAAAAATGTAACCATTGAGGGGACGCCGTCATTTAACAAAGATTCCGTCGGTCAGGCGAAAATGGCGACGGCAACAAGTCAGGTTGATGTGACATTTGCCGTGCCGTATGACACGCCTCCCGTCGTGACATTCTCACCGATTGATTCGGACGGACACAAGGCGTACTTGACCAATGTTTCGGAAAAAGGATTCCGCATCGTTATCCCCGACGTCGCAATGCAGGAGTATTTGTACAACTGGAACGCGGTAGCGGTTGCGGATATGAAGACAACAAAAAGTATTTCGCCCTTCGGAGGCACTCCATGACAAAACTTTTATCGATCTACGATGCGGCGCGGATCCTCGGCATCTCCACAAAAACCCTTCGGAGGTGGGAAGAGGCGGGGCGGGTCATCCCGCAGCGGACTTTCGGCAACCAGCGCCGGTATACCCCGGAGCAGATCGAAGAACTCAGAAATTCTGCCTCGCACGGTTTGTCATCCCCGCGAAGGCGGGGATCGGTATTGGTTGTAAAGAAAACAGAAGGCGGATTCCCGGTCAAGCCGGGAATGACAAAGGTGATTCTTGTTTCCCTTGGTCTTGTTTTACTCTTCCTTGGTGGAGGGATGATACGAATAAAACATACTATCCCCCCGGTCGAAACCCCCGCAACGGTCCTCGGCGACACCGTTGCCAGCGGGTCCGGCAGTTTCATCTTCACCGTCCATGTGCCGGCAGAGTTTAAAGACACGGCAACGTTTGATACCGGGTTGATCATCTCCGGAGATGTTCAGGCTGCCCAGAGCTCCGCGATCATTTTCCCGGGTCACGGCAGGCAATATCCTCTATGGACTGACGGCAGGAACGGGGATGAGTGTCTCCACCGGCCAGACTCCGACGGTAACCAACACCGGTGTCCTGTCTCTGGGCGGCTCAACCGGCGCCCTCTCCCTGACTGCAGGAGGCGGCATGACCGTCGACGGGTTGAAAGTGACCAACAGCGATCGGGGAACCTCCCAGAATATCTTTAAAACCATCGCGGTATCCGGCCAAACCAGTGTTGCCGCCGGAAGTAATACCGACACCCTCACCGTTGTCCAAAGCGGGGGCATTACCCTCACCACCGATGCAACAGGGAAAACGCTCACCATCAATGCCGATACCCCGGATTACACCCTCTCCGGTTGGACAAAAACCGGAACCACGGTCGGGTTAACGACAACCACGGACACGGTGGTGATGGATACCCTCACCTTCGGAAACGCGACGATTACCAACGGAAAATCCCTTCTTCCCGGGACGGATTTGGGCAGTGATTTGGGGTCCAATGCCCTGCGGTTTGATAACGTGTGGGTTGCCAATATCAATTCCAATTCCTCCCAGGCTTTTTCCGGCCAGACCACCTTCTCCTATGCGCCCACCGATACAACGAATACCCAGGCAACGGTCCTCATTAATCCGACGACGTCGGTTGCCAACGGCCAATTGTTGGGTTTTGCCATTGCCGGATATCAGAAAGCGCTGATGGACGAGGATGGGGATATCGTCTTGGGGTATTCCGGTGCCGTGAATGCCCCGGTCACGGATACCCCCTTAACCATCTACGGCCATAACGGGACCATCGTGGCCTCGGTTGATACAACCGGCAATCTCACCCTGGTTGATACGGCGGTCCTCACGACCAAAAATATATCCAATATTCTCTCGTTTGATACCACAAACTCCCGTGTGGGTATCGGGACCACGGCTCCCGCCAATACCCTCACCGTCGTGGGGGACATGGCCGCAAAAGTCGCAAGCGGAGTCGAAGGATTAAAACTCACGGATACGGCCGATGCGGCCAAATTGGCGATGAAGTGGACGGGTACCGGGGTAACCCTTGATATGTCTGCCAGTACCATGACTAATACCGGTTTTGAAATCGACCTGACCGGCTGGAACGGCTACACTCTCAATGACCAATTCACGACCTCCGCCCCGACGACCCTGGTCTCCGGCGTTTCAACACTGACAAATAGTGGCGTGATTACCCCAACGCTGGGGAGTGAATTTTATACTACCGCAAATGCAGCTTCCGATCCAAATGGAAATGAAGCAAATGCAACAACCGGATGGTTTTCTCAAGGGTCTCCCGCTCCAACACTATCATCTGATGCAAGTGCACCAAACACCGGTTCATACAATATACGTCTTGCCTATCCGGGGTCAGGTGTGAGTGGAAGTGCATATTGGGCATGGACAACAACAGCTAATACTTGGTTCATGCTAACTTACGCAGCAAAATGGACGGGACATTCTTCATCAGGTATATATGGGGGGAACATGGTTCCTGCTCTATATCCCGCAACAAGTAGTTTGTGGGCTAATTTCACCGTTTCCGGCCGAACAACTGCAACTGGTCCCAATCTTAGAATTTATGTTGGTAATAATGCGGGTGATTTAATGGAGATTGATAATCTTAGTGTCAAACCCCTCACTCTCTCCTCCCTCTTCTCGACAGTCACCGAGGCGACGGTGAATAAGATTATTTCTGCCGGGGTGACGCTGACGGCAGGAACACAGGCAGGACTGGTTCTTAATCTGGATTCAGCCAGTACTCCCGCCAACTTTGTCATTGCCTACCATGACGGAACCAGTGTTCACCTGGATAAAAATGTGGGGGGGACATATACCTCCCTCATTAACACCGCCGCTGCCTATGTTGCCGGAGCGACGCTGAAAGTAGCGAAAGTAGGGAATGTCTATAAACTCATCTACAACGGCGCGCAAATCGGAGCTGATCAAACGATTTCTGATGCAGGTATTGTCAACAACACGTTGCAGGGATTATTTAGTACGTACGCAAGTAATAGCTTTACCAACTTCCTCATCACCACCAACCTTGACGGCACTTCGGCCGAACCGACGGGAGGAGTGAGAACTGTTGTGGATAGCACAAACAAAGTTAGTATTGGAAGTGGAGTATTAAATTTTTCTGGTGGATTAAGTGGATACGCCGACCCGGGAATACGCTACGGTTCAGTAACCAGATCTGCCGGCAAAATGATGGTAAGTCAAATAACACCTAACACAGGGACGTTCAAGAGAATCGGTTTTAAAACGAATTCAGCTCCAAATTACGGTTTTCAGTTATCTTCAGATTCTTACGTGACATTTCACTCAAGTAATACAATATTTGCAGGTCACGATGCATCTGAAAGTATTGGAAGTTATTCAAACAGTACTTACAACATTGCTACTGTTTTACGAAGCACTGGTAGTTTCACCTTTATTAAAGGTGGGGCATATACTAACTGGACTCTCTTGTGGACAGGGAATGAAGATTCAACAAGTACTCTTTACCCCACAATTGGAAATTATGATGGCGCCTTTACCTCTGATAACATCCGCATCCCCACCACCACCTGGCTACCTACTCCCCTGGCATACTCAACTTTTGGCACCCCGGGGGCAACGACGACGGAAACCAGCGGGCCTGATTCCCAAACGACCCCCGCCCTCGCCCTCACCGGCGGAACCGTGGCGGGAGGAGTTCTGAGTATCACACCGACATTGGGGAGTGAGATGGTGACAAATGGGAATATGGAAACTGGTGATCCTCCTTCTGGTTGGGCAGTTCTCAATCTTGCCACACTATCTAGCGTAAATGATGAAAGAACTGGAGGTAGTGGGACGAAATCAATGTCAATTATCCATAATGGCGGTAATTATCCAAGCGCTAGAGAAACGTTATCTGTATCAAACGGAACATGGTATCAAGCATCTGGATGGGCTAAAAATATAAATGCTCCATCAATGGCTTTGCGTTATTATGACGGAACAAATTGGTTCACATTTGCAAATATCGCCAGCACATCATGGACCTATGGACTAGGAGTAAGGCGTTCACTTTCAACTACCAATTATATACAACTAGAAAGTCAGTCGTCAACGTTAGGCCAAGAGACCAGAACAGACGATGTATCAGTTACGCCCCTCACCCTCTCCTCCCTCTTCTCCACTGTGCCAGCCAATACTGCCAATGTGGTGGCTGATGTAAATGTAACTTTAACTGCAGGAACTCAGGCTGGGTTAGTATTAAATTTAGATTCCACAAGTAGTCCGGCAAACTTTATCCTGGTATACCATAATGGCACGCAGGTATTAGTTGATGAGGCAGTAGCCGGAGTATATACCAACAAACAAACAACGACAGTAACATATAGTGCTGGGGCCACACTCCGAGCCATTAGAGAAGGAACCAAACTACGAGTGTATTACAACAATGCCCTGGTCGGATCTGAATTAACCATGACGGCCAACACCAATACCATACACGGATTATTCTCTACCTACTCTGGCAACACGTTTGACAACTTCACTCTCTTTGCCCGCGGGACGGGGAATGAGTATATAAATATTCCGGATACGGGCCTTACGGCCACCCGGGACACCTCCGTCCACTATGCCGGAACCGCCTCGCTCAAACTGGTTGCCGGCACCAACGACAATGCCTACGCCCAATCCGTGACATTGCCGGACACATCAGTATATACAGTAAGCGCCTACGCCTACACCGACGGGAGTGCCGTGACAACTGCGGATCTGGATCTGTTTTACGACGGGTCGGCCATTGCCACAACATTTACATCCGTCGGCAGCGGCTGGTACCGGTTAACCGGAACGCTGACGGGTGTGGCCTCTGCCAAAAATTACGGCGTGTCAGTTCATGCAGGCAAAACCGTCTATATTGACAGTTTCGCGTTATATGCAACAAGCGGTCCTAATACCACCCTGGCCATTACCAACTCCACCACGGGTCTGGGAGGCCTGAGTGTGGAATCCACCTCCACCCTCAACTCCGGTCTTGCTTCCCTCCCGGCCCTCGTTGTCAAAGGCTTCTCCGGACAATCCGCCAACCTTCAGGAGTGGCAGAGCTCATCCGGAACCGTCCTGGGAGCCGTGGATGCCCTCGGCGGATTAACCTTCTCCCGGTCTACCAATACCACGACAGCCTATCAGTTCAACAATGCAGCAGGAACTGCAGTTCTGGATATTGATACCACCAACGGGCGGGTGGGGATCGGTTCCACCGCGCCTTCGGAAGTGTTGGATGTCACCGGGAATATCAAAGCCTCCGGCACCCTCACCTCCACGGCCGGGACCCTCACCCTGGGTACGACGAACTCTCTCTCCGGTACCACCAATCTGACGATGCAAACGAACAATGCCCTTCTTTTCACCACCAACGGGTCCACGGAACAGATGCGCATCACCGCGTCCGGCCTGGTGGGCATCGGCACTACGGCACCCACGTCAAAATTGCAGGTCACCGGTACGATTGCCGCAGAATCTGCCGCCGGAGCGGAAGCGTTGAAGATTATCTCCGGCGGTATCTCGAAGTTGGCCCTGCGCTATACCGCTGATGCCGCGGCCTCCATTGATATCCCTTCGGGTTCCTCGGGCAACAAGTTTACCAATCCGACCTTTGATGCCGGGATCTCCTCCTGGGACTACGGGAACGTACTGGAGGACCAGTTTACGACCGACCGGGCCGCAGGCAGTGTCAACGGCACCCAAGCTGAACCCACGGGGGGAACAAGGACAGTGGTGGATACAACCTCCCTACTGTCTATAACAGGTGGCCAGTTGTCTGTTTCAGGATCAACTGTAGGTGATGGTAATCCCGGTATTTGGTGGCCCAGTATAACAAGATCTGCCGGAAGGACAGTCTTATCTGGACATTAATATTGCTTCGTCGGGAAGAATTGGTCTAGGTTTTGATGATGGCCAGTGCAGGACGAGTCCAAGCCAATGGTATTTATTTTAGTGAAACTGGAAGTATTATATGCCACGGATAATGGCAATAATAGTTCCTCTTTGGGAGCATTTAGTTATGCTACGAACTACAAAATAGCTGTAGTTTTACGAACTAATGGCGCCTATTACTATATAAAAGGCGGTGCGTACACTAACTGGACTCTCGTATACATTCAGTCCACTGCTGCAACCTCAACAATGTACCCAGGTGTAAGCGCTTGGAGTG
Organism: Candidatus Gottesmanbacteria bacterium; assembly: GCA_963701185.1. Classification (GTDB taxonomy): domain Bacteria; phylum Patescibacteriota; class Microgenomatia; order UBA10105; family UBA927; genus XYB1-FULL-47-11. Next base: position 625,658 of record OY969569.1, on the reverse strand, counting down.
GTGCTACTGCAGCATTGTACCGCTGATAACATCCGTATCCCCACCACCACCTGGCTGCCGACACCTCTGGCCTATGATACTTTTTCATCTGCCGATGGCCACAGTTACCGAGCGCACCGGGCCGGATGGCCAAACCACCCCCAACTGTCAACTGGACAGGTGGCACCAAAGCCGGTGGAGTAATGACTATCACACCGACATTGGGGAGTGAGATGTTAACAAATGGGAACATGGAAACAGGTAACCCACCAAGCAGCTGGACTGCTGATAGAAATGCTGTCTTAACCACCGTAGCGGAACATACTGGTGCGCAGGAACACAATCTCTTCAAATTGCTTATGGGGGAACAGTAACTCCCCAAGCGGGAATTCCAGAATATAACAACAGTTGTTGGAGCATGGTATCAAATAAATGCATGGAATAGAAGTCTATGACGGAACTAATGCCTGTCTTGTGTTTAACGGAGATCCATATTTAGACAACACATCTTCTACTTGGACACAAAAAATTCGTTCCGCCCGTTCTATTTCCATTCCTCAACCTATATATCTCAGGGATGGTACAAATGGCACAGCACAATTTGACGATGTTTCAATTAAACCCATCACCCTCTCCACCCTTTTCTCCTTCAGTCCCCGCAGCGAACCAGTAATGTGGTGGCGGATGCTAATGTAACTATGACTGCCGGAACACAGGCGGGACTAGTGCTAAATTTGGATAGTACCGCCGCCCTGCCAACTTCATCATTGTGTATCACGATGGGACAAGTGTCAAAGTTGATGAAGCCGTCGCCGGAGTATATACCAACAAACAATCTACGGCCGTGACCTATGTCGCCGGAGCGACGCTTCGGGCCGTCCGGGACGGCACTAAACTGCGGGTCTACTACAACAATGCTCTTGTAGGAGCAGAGTTAACGATGACGGCCAACACCAATACCAAACACGGTCTTTTTTCGACATACTCCGGCAATACGTTTGACAACTTTACCCTGTGGGCCCGGGGGACGGGAGGAGAGTATACGGATATCCCGGATACGAATCTGACGGTGACGAGTGATACGGCGACAACGTACGGCGGCAGCCCGGCAAGTACAAAAATCGTGGCAGTAAGCGGCGGGGCATTTTCCCAAAGCGTCAACGTGGGGGACACCAATACGTATACGCTCACCGCCGCCATCTATACGACCGGGAGCGCGGTCACGGCGGCAGACGCTGAACTCTCTGCAGGCCCGAATATCCTTCCCACCACGTACACGGCTGTCGGGGGCGGGTGGTATCGGATGAAGGCAACGGTCACGGGGGTAGCAAGTGCCAAACCCTACGGCGTGTACGTCCATGCCGGGAAAACCGTGTACCTGGACAATCTGGCCTTGCTGGGCAGTTCTGATCTCGCCTCGACATTCTCCGTCCAAAACAGCCTGACCGGGTTAGGCCAGCTGACGGTGGAAAGTACCACCACCCTCAATACAGGACTTTCTACCCTCCAGGGCCTCATTGTCAAAGGATCCCTGTCCCAAACCGCCAACCTGCAGGAATGGCAGGGAAGCACCGGAGCAGTCCTGGGGAGTCTCACGAGTACGGGCAGTGCCTACTTTGCCGGCAACGTGGGGATCGGCACGGCAGTCTCTTCCGTCAAACCCATCGATACCGGCACCGGCGCCTACCTCTCCAATGTCGGGGTCTGGGAGAATACCTCCAGTATCGCCCTGAAAGAGAACTTCACCCCCGTGGATCCTGCGGATCTCTTGACCAAGATTTCACGCCTTCCCCTTACCCGGTGGAACTACAAAGCCAATCCGGATACGGTCACCCACATCGGCCCCACGGCAGAGAAATTCTACGAAATCTTCGGGGTCGGGGAGGATGCCACCCACCTGGCCGCCCTGGATACGGCGGGTATTGCCCTGGCCGGAGTCCAGGCACTCATCGACAAAGGAAACACGATCCCCGTGCTGACCTCTCTCAACCAACTGGAGGCAACGGGAGCGGTGACGTTTAAGGCCGGCGTCGGGTTTCAGGGTCCTGCACTCTTCCGATCTCTTGTTGAATATTTTGATACGGTGATATTCCATAAAAACCTCATCATGAAAGGAGTCGCGATCTTCAACAACAGTACGGCAGGCCAGGCGATTATCGCCAAGGATACCAACGCCGTTGATGTGGTTTTTCCTGCGTCCTACGATACCCCGCCGGTCGTGACGTTCTCACGCGTCGGCTCCGAGGGGCAGAACGCATTCATCACCAATGTCACCGAAAAAGGTTTCCGCATCACGGTTCCGGATGGGGCACTGCACGAGTACCGGTTCAATTGGGTCGCGCTTGCGCCGGATAATTCTGATACAGTGGAATCTACGGGTTCAGGGGAGACAGCACCATGAAATTATTACAAACAAAACTTGGACAAATAGGGACATTTGTGGCTATTTTGGCCGTCGCCGGTATCGCAGGTTTTACCCGATCGTCATTGCCGTCTGTAAATGTTTTAGGTGAAAACATTGCCAGCGGGTCCGGCAGTTTCATCTTCACCGTCCATGTGCCGGCAGAGTTTAAAGACACGGCAACGTTTGATACCGGGCTGGTCGTCTCCGGGGATATCGAGGCTCCTGCAAGTACCGGATCATTTGCATCCATTACGGCAGGAAACATTCTCCACGGATTAACTGCCGGGACAGGCGTGAGTGTCTCTACCGGTCAGACTCCCGTCATAACAAATACAGGCGTGGTATCGTTAGGGGGCAGTACCGGTGCTTTATCCTTAACTGCGGGAGGCGGCATGACCGTCGATGGATTAAAAATCACCAACAGCGATACCGGCGCGGCCCAGAATATTTTTAAAACCATCGCCGTGTCCGGCCAAACCAGTATCGCGGCCGGAAGTAATACCGATACGCTGACCTTGGCCGCAAGCGGGGCAGTCACCATCACCACCGACGCGACAGGGAAAACCGTAACCATTAATATGGAAGCGCCCAACTACGCGCTTTCGGGCTGGACCGACAGCGGCACCACGGTCGGGTTAACGACAACCACGGACGCCGTCGTGATGGATACCCTCACCTTCGGAAATGCGACGATTACCAACGGGCACGACATCTTGCCTGATACGGATTTGGGCAGTGATTTGGGGTCCGCGGGCAAACGGTTTGATAATCTGCTTGTGGCAAATCTCCACTCAAATTTGTCCCAGATTTTTTCCGGCCAGACCACGTTTACGTATGCGCCTACCGACAGTACGCTTGCCCAGGCATCGGTCCTCATTAATCCGACGACGTCGGTTGCCAACGGACAGCTCCTTGCGTTTGCCATTGCCGGGTATCAGAAAGCGCTGATGGACGAGGATGGGGATATCGTCTTGGGGTATTCCGGTGCCGTGAATGCCCCGGTCACGGATACCCCCTTAACCATCTACGGCCATAACGGGACCATCGTGGCCTCGGTTGATACAACCGGCAATCTCACCCTGGTTGATACGGCGGTCCTCACGACCAAAAATATATCCAATATTCTCTCGTTTGATACCACAAACTCCCGTGTGGGTATCGGGACCACGGCTCCCGCCAATACCCTCACCGTCGTGGGGGACATGGCCGCAAAAGTCGCAAGCGGAGTCGAAGGATTAAAACTCACGGATACGGCCGATGCGGCCAAACTGGCGATGAAGTGGACGGGATCGGGAGCAACGCTGGATGTCCCCGGCGCCTCTTCCGTCAATAAATTTACCAACGGCACCTTTGACACGGATATTACGACCGGCGGGTGGAATACCAATACCCTGTTGGACCAGTTTACCACCGCCGCCCCGACGACCCTGGTCTCCGGCGTTTCAACACTGACAAATAGTGGCGTGATTACACCAGCGCTGGGGAGTGAGTTGTTAACAAATGGGGATATGGAAACGGGAAATCCGCCTAATAACTGGACGGCTGCCGCCTCGGCTACACTTGCTGGAGTAGCCGATGAAAGAACGGGCGGAAGCGGTTCTCAAAGTTTATCAGTTACTAACGGGGCAGCAAACTATGGAATAGCTCTTCAAAATACGACAACCGTGGTGGGAACCTGGTATACTGCATCGGTTTGGTTAAAGAAAATAACGGCAAATAATTCATTTGAGGGGTTGAGTCAAACCCTTATTAACTCATCAACAAGCTGGACGCAGAAAATCATAACAGGGAGGGCGACTTCGACTACTTCACGCTTTCAAACTACAAATCAATTAAATACGATTGGATTGGAAAGCAGGATGGACGATGTTTCCGCCAAACCCCTCACCCTTTCCTCCCTTTTCTCCACGGTCGCCGAGGCGACGGGGAATAAGATTATGTCTGCCGGGGTGACGCTGACGGCAGGAACACAGGCAGGACTGGTTCTTAATCTGGATTCAGCCAGTACTCCCGCCAACTTTGTCATTGCCTACCATGACGGAACCAGTGTTCACCTGGATAAAAATGTGGGGGGGACATATACCTCCCTCATTAACACCGCCGCTGCCTATGTTGCCGGAGCGACGCTGAAAGTAGCGAAAGTAGGGAATGTCTATAAACTCATCTACAACGGCGCGCAAATCGGAGCTGATCAAACGATTTCTGATGCAGGTATTGTCAACAACACGTTGCAGGGATTATTTAGTACGTACGCAAGTAATAGCTTTACCAACTTCCTCATCACTACCAACCTTGACGGTACCCAAGCCGAACCCACGGGAGGAGTGAGAACGGTGACGGATGTGACAGGAAAGTTATCAATATCATCTGGCTTAGCTAATTTCTCTGCTGGTAGTGGTGTTCTTGGTGATCCGAGGTTGCTTTATAGTGGTGTTACTCGTGTTGCTGGAAAGACGATGATTACGGATGCAATAACAGGACCATCTGGAAACATATTTTCAGTGCATGGATGGTCAAATATAAGTAATCCAACAAGCTTTGCAAACTTTGCCTCTGCGGGTTATCTCTATACACCATCCTCGACGTCTGGTTTCTATGCAGTCGCAAATGGCAGTACAATCTTAACGGCAAATACCGCATACAACACTACCTATAAAATAGCTAATGTATTACGTTCTACGGGAAACTATGTATTTCTAAATGACGGAACTGGTTGGAAATTGAACTGGATTGGGAGTACGGGAAATACGGCAACTCTCTATCCTGCTTCTCTTTTATATGGTCTAAATACAACCCAAACTTTAGTTGACTACCTCCATATCCCCACCTCCACTTGGCTCCCGACACCATTGGCATATTCGACTTTCGGGACTCCGGGGGCAACGACGACGGAAACCAGCGGGCCTGATTCCCAAACGACCTCCGCTCTCGCCATCACCGGCGGAGCAGTGGCGGGGGGAGTTCTTTCTATTACACCGACGATTGGAAATGATGTTGTTGTAAACGGTACTTTTGATTCAGATACGGTGTGGACACACGATGCAAATTGGACAATCGGTGCAGGAATTGCAACTGCAGGAGCAGGTGCTGGCAATAATATGACGCAATCTTCAATTGTAACTGGTGGGACTTGGTACCAGTTTACAACCGACATGACACGCACTGCTGGAGAATTATATATTTTCGCAGGACTTGGTAGTTTCCCATTTTCTACATCAACCGGGGCAGTAGTAAGAACTGGTCGATCTGGCACATCAAATACAAACCTACTTTTACAAGCATTAGATGGATTTGGTGGCACAGTTGATAATGTTACCCTCAAACCCCTCACCCTCTCCTCCCTTTTCTCCACTGTCGCAACCAGTGATGCTGATGTGATTGCTGATGCGAATGTGACGATGACTGCTGGGACTCAGGCAGGACTGGTAACGAATTTGGATTCAACAAGCTCTCCTGCCAACTTCATCATTGTGTACCATGATGGCACGAATGTGAAAGTGGATGAAGCCGTCGCCGGAGTCTACACCAATTAAACAATCCACCGCCTCTACCTACGTTGCCGGAGCGACGCTCCGGGTCTCGTGCCGGACGAGTACCAAACTTCGGGTTTACTACAACAATGCCCTGGTCGGAGCAGAGTTAACGATGACGGCCAATACTAACACCAAACATGGACTGTTTCCACTTATTCCGGCAATACGTTTGATAATTTTACCCTCTTTGCCCGGGGGACGGGAGGGGAATATACCACCGGGCTGCCGGATGTGGATCTGACGGCAACACGCGATACAACCATACCATATGCCGGAACCGCCTCGCTCAAACTGGTTGCCGGCACCAACGACAATGCCTACACCCAACGTGTCACCCTGCCGGATACGTCTTCCTACAACCTCACCGCCTACGCATATACGACCGGTGCGGCGGTCACCTCGGCGGATGTCGAGCTCTTCAGTGATGTGTCCGCCACCGCCCTGACCACCACCTATACGTCCGCGGGCAATGGCTGGTACAAACTCTCCTCCACTCTCACCGGGGTGACAAGTGCCAAAAACTACGGGGTCCGGGTCAAAGCAGGGAAGACCGTCTACGTGGATAATCTGGCCCTCTTCAGTTCCTCCGGCGCCGGTACCACCCTGGCCATTACCAACTCCACCACGGGTCTGGGAGGCCTGAGTGTGGAATCCACCTCCACCCTCAACTCCGGTCTTGCTTCCCTCCCGGCCCTCGTTGTCAAAGGCTTCTCCGGACAATCCGCCAACCTTCAGGAGTGGCAGAGCTCATCCGGAACCGTCCTGGGAGCCGTGGATGCCCTCGGCGGATTAACCTTCTCCCGGTCTACCAATACCACGACAGCCTATCAGTTCAACAATGCAGCAGGAACTGCAGTTCTGGATATTGATACCACCAACGGGCGGGTGGGGATCGGTTCCACCGCGCCTTCGGAAGTGTTGGATGTCACCGGGAATATCAAAGCCTCCGGCACCCTCACCTCCACGGCCGGGACCCTCACCCTGGGGACGACGAACTCTCTCTCCGGCACCACCAACCTGACGATGCAAACCAATAATGCCCTTCTTTTCACCACCAACGGGGCCACGGAACAGATGCGCATCACCGCGTCCGGCCTGGTGGGGATCGGCACCACGGCACCGACATCGAAATTGCAGGTCACCGGTACCATTGCCGCCGAATCTGCCGCCGGAACGGAAGCGCTGAAGATTATCTCCGGCGGTATCTCGAAGTTGGCCCTGCGCTATACCGCTGATGCCGCGGCCTCCATTGATATCCCTTCGGGTTCCTCGGGCAACAAGTTTACCAATCCGACTTTTGATGCCGGGATCTCCTCCTGGGACTACGGCAACGTACTGGAAGACCAGTTTACGACCGACCGCGCCGCAGGAGCCGTCAACGGCACCCAGGCGGAACCCACGGGAGGGGTAAGAACTGTGGTGGATACGAATACCGTCTCAATCGGATCAGGTAGCCTGAATCTTGCGTATGGTGCTGCCACTCTTAACTATCCCTCTCAAGCTAGAGTTGCGGGTAAATTATTGATTGGTAATGTTTACCAACCAAGCGGTGGAGGAGGAATGCAGTTTGGGTGGAATGGTGATCTTTTATATAACTATGCTGGAATTAACTATAATAGTTATCCCCTCAACATAGAAACAATAAGTACCTCACCCTACCAAATCGCTTCAGTCATGCGTACTACAGGAACATATTGGTTTATTAAAGGTGGAGCCTTTACAAATTGGTCATTACTTTGGATAAATTCCACGGGTTCAGGGGCTTTAGTACCTCGTATTGGCACTGCCGGAAATGTAAATTCTCTCACCGCTGACAACATCCGCATCCCCACCAACCTTTGGCTCCCGACACCATTGGCATATGATACGTTTACCCGTGGGGATGGGGCGATTGGCAATAGTGAAACTACTGGCCCGGATTCTCAAACCACACCCTCTTTAGCCTGGACAGGAGGAGCCATTTCTTCAAACAAAAATGTGATTACACCAAGTTTGGGGAGTGAGATTTTGGATAATATAGGATTTGAAACAGCTGGTGCTGGAGGTAATGATGTCTTCGCAAACTGGGTAGAAACCAAGGCAAGTGGAACTATCGCCGATGAAACAGTAGATATTCATGGGGGAGGTCACGCCGCTAGATTTGATGTTGATGCTGGAAATAGCGATATGTATATAGACGAGACCACTAAACTAGTTTCAGGGGGTTGGTATTACCAAAATATGTGGGCAAAAGTCAGTAGTACAACATCTAGTCCAGATTTTAAAGCTGGGGGAACTGGAGCAAATGATAGGACACAATTCAATCCAACAACATCATATGCAAATTATCTTTCGACCTTTAGAACCGCCACAACAACATATAGAGTCGAACGGGGAAACAATTTTGGTTCCAAAAGTTTATATCTCGATGATTTGTCAGTCAAACCTCTCACCCTTTCCTCCCTCTTCTCCACGGTCGCCACAAGCGACAGTGATGTCATTGCTGATGCGAATGTGACCATGACTGCAGGCACCCAAGCAGGATTGGTATTAAACTTGGATTCTACTGGTAGTCCGGCTAACTTTATTCTTATTTATCACAACGGCACTCAAGTATTAGTAGATGAGGCAGTGGCAGGAGTATATACCAACAAACAGACAACCACAGTTACATATGTCGCCGGGGCTACCCTGCGAGCTATCAAAGATGGTAACAAATTGCGGGTTTACTACAACAATGCTCTTGTAGGAGCAGAGTTAACGATGACGGCCAATACCAATACCAAACACGGTCTTTTTTCAACATATGCCAGCAACACGTTTGACAACTTTACCCTGTGGGCCCGGGGGACCGGGGGAGAGTATACCACGGGAATGTTGGATACGAATTTGACGACAACGGCGGAAACCGCAACGACATATGGCGGATCAGCAGGAAGCACAAAACTTGTCGCCGGAGCAAATGATGCAGCATTCACTCAATCCGTCAATGTTGGCGACACGTCAACGTATACACTCACCGCCGCCATCTACACCACAGGCGCTGCAGTTACATCCAGTGACGCCCAACTTATTGCGGGAGCAATTCCACAAACCACCACCTACACATCGCTCGGATCGGGTTGGTACAGAATGTCGGCAACGGTGACTGGTGTTGCATCTTCTAAACCATACGGCGTCCTCGTAAAAGCAAATAAAACCGTGTATCTGGACAATCTGGCCTTGCTGGGCAGTTCTGATCTCGCCTCGACATTCTCCGTCCAAAACAGCCTGACCGGGTTAGGCCAGCTGACGGTGGAAAGTACCACCACCCTCAATACAGGACTTTCTACCCTCCAGGGCCTCATTGTCAAAGGATCCCTGTCCCAAACCGCCAACCTGCAGGAATGGCAGGGAAGCACCGGAGCAGTCCTGGGGAGTCTCACGAGTACGGGCAGTGCCTACTTTGCCGGCAACGTGGGGATCGGCACGGCAGTCTCTTCCGACCAAACCCATCGATACCGGCACCGGCGCCTACCTCTCCAATGTCGGGGTCTGGGAGAATACCTCCAGTATCGCCCTGAAAGAGAACTTCACCCCCGTGGATCCTGCGGATCTCTTGACCAAGATTTCAAGCCTTCCCCTTACCCGGTGGAACTACAAAGCCAATCCGGATACGGTCACCCACATCGGCCCCACGGCAGAGAAATTCTACGAAATCTTCGGGGTCGGGGAGGATGCCACCCACCTGGCCGCCCTGGATACGGCGGGTATTGCCCTGGCCGGAGTCCAGGCACTCATCGACAAAGGAAACACGATCCCCGTGCTGACCTCTCTCAACCAACTGGAGGCAACGGGAGCGGTGACGTTTAAGGCCGGCGTCGGGTTTCAGGGTCCTGCACTCTTCCGATCTCTTGTTGAATATTTTGATACGGTGATATTCCATAAAAACCTCATCATGAAAGGAGTCGCGATCTTCAACAACAGTACGGCAGGCCAGGCGATTATCGCCAAGGATACCAACGCCGTTGATGTGGTTTTTCCTGCGTCCTACGATACCCCGCCGGTCGTGACGTTCTCGTTGGTCATCCCCGAAAGTTCAGACCAAGCTTTGTTTGTGGAAGAGGGGCAGAATGCCTACGTGACGGACATCACGAAAAACGGATTCCGCATAAGCATCAGGGGCACGGCGATTCGGGATTATCTGTATAATTGGCGGGCCATACTGGTTTCGGATATGACGACAACAACGTCGACTCCGTCAGCGGCACCCCTGCCAACGCCCGAAGTTTCTCCGGCACCGGAAGCTTCACCAAGTGCGACGCCAACGCCATAAGCCTCTGGACAAAATGTTCAGCATGCGGTATAAATCGATTATATGAAATTAGTAAAGAAACCATTAGTGAAAGCGATAGGCATTGTTTTTGGTATTGTTTTGCTTCTTGCCCCTTCCGTCTATTTTTATACCCAATATCGGGATGCACGGAATCTTCTGCAAAATCCGACGGAAGCGTCAAAAAAAGAGGTGAAAGAAGTCGTTGACCGGCTTTCGAAAATCATGGTGATTCCCACAAACGAAGACCCGACCGTTGCGACGGTTTTGGATAAAGAGAAGCTCAAAGACCAGCCGTTTTTTGCGAATGCTGAAAAAGGGGACAAGGTGGTTATTTTTTCCAAGGCACAGCTGGCGATTCTCTACCGTCCGTCAACGAACAAGATCGTCCAGGTTGCCCCGATTAATCTCGGGGGAACGCCCGCCCCCACAGCCGCCGCCGGGCAAAATACTTCCGTGACGCTTGCCCTGTACAACGGGACAATCACGACCGGGCTCACCGCAAAGGTGGAGACAGACCTGTTGGCAAACGTGAAGGGGTTTTCCATCGTCGCCAGAGAAAATGCGAAAGCACAGAGTTATTCAAAGACGCTCGTTGTTGACGTGTCCGGAAAACGGGCAACGGAAGCCAAACAACTTGCGGAGTTTTTAGCCGGTGACGTGGGGCCGCTGCCGGCCGGAGAAGTCAAGCCGACGGGAGCAGAGATTCTTATTATTGTCGGGAAAAATTATGCGGCGGCAACACCGTCAGCTTCTACAATAAAGCCGTGATCATTATGAAAAAAGGTTTATTTACATATGTCGTGATAGGTATTCTTGCGGTATTAACGATAGGCGGAATGAGCGGGGCCGTGTATTACTACAATCAGGCGAAAGATGCGGAAACGCTTCTCAAAAATCCGGAAGCAGTTGCCAAAAAAGAAACAAAGGAGGTTGTTGACCGCGCGGGCAAACTGCTCATACTTCCCGATGAAGAGCCGCAAATGGCAACAGTCCTGGATGTGGAAAAACTGAAAGATCAGCCGTTTTTTAAACAGGCGCAAAACGGCGATAAAATCCTGGTATTTCCGAAGGCGCAGAAAGCAGTGTTATACCGCGCCTCGACCAATATAATTGTCGAGGTCAGCCCCTTTTCCCCGAGTGCCACTCCCAGCGCCGTCAGTACGGGGACGAAATAGTCCCCACTAGCTTCGCAAGGGGACGCCTTGCGAAGCTAAATTTTTAAAGGATGTTATAATGAGGAATATGGTACTGCTTTGGGATTACAACAAACAAAAGCTTTCAAAAACCGCCCGTGGCAGGCGGACAATACTTGAACGGATGATTAATTATGGTCCCGGCAAGGGAAAAAAAATTAAATTACTTGATGTCAAAAAAGAATGGAAGTATCTACATCTGAATATTGGAGCGAGACGGCTCATGGAGTTACTCATATGGGGGAAATACAAATCCTCACCAAAGACCAACAAGCGTTTCTACATCTCGTAAGTCACAACGAGTATATTACCAAACGGTTTTATTTTACCGGCGGTACGGTATTATCCCACTACTATCTCCATCACCGGCATTCTGATGATCTGGATTTCTTTTCTGAAGAAAAAATCGAAACAGATGTATTATTTCCTCTTTTGACAGGGTGGGCAAAAGAACTCGGATGTACACTCACTGCCCGGTTTATTGAAGTCGTGTATCGGTGCGTATTCACATTTCCATCCGGAATTCCATTGAAGGTGGATTTTTCCTATTATCCGTATAAACAGCTGAAACCGGTGAAAATTGATGCAGGATTATCTATTGATAGTCGGTTTGATATAGCGGTGAACAAACTGGTTACTCTCTCACAAAGGCAAGATGTAAAGGATTTTGTTGATTGTTACTTTTTGTGGCAGCAGGAATCGTTCTATGATCTGGTCGCCGGTATGGAAAAAAAATTTCATGTGTCATACGACCCGATTACTTTTTCGTCAGATATCCTTACGGTCGAAGATTTTACCGCCTTACCACGCATGATTGCGCCGGTAACACTTGATGAGTTGAAACAATTTTTTCGAACAAAAGCCACAATGTTGGGGAGTACCGCGACAGTAAAGTAGCTAGATCTTCGTATAGTACACCGCCCTCCCTTTCCCGTGCGGGTAGAGAAGTCCCAGAGCGGTGAGTTTCGCAAGGTCCCGCGAGGCGGTGATTTGAGATACTTTGAACCGTTTATGTATGTATCTGTTCGTAATTGAGGCGTTGGGTACATTCATAAGCGTGAGAATTTCCTTTTGCCGGTCGGAGAGTGTCCAGAATGACGCCGGGTATTCGATGTGGAATCGGGATTCCGTGATATCAGCGGCGAGTGCTTCCAGATTCGTTTGCATGGATTGGGCAATATATTCGATCCATTTTGTGATAGTATGATCGTTTTGGTAGGTGTTGATGAAGCGCGTATACGTTGCGGCATCCGTTTGCCAGATCCGTTCGGGAGTGATCCACCCGCGGATGTCAAAGCCGTATTTGGTTAAAAACAAATAATGGGTCAGTCGCGCGCATATTCCCGGCTCAGTGAATTTCGGTATCGTCATGATATACATGTGGGCAATGGCGGCGGCAATGACAGGATGTTCTTCCTGGGCTCCGAGATACGAGAGAAGTTCTTTGAGTGCGGGTTCAATGATCGAAAATGATCCCGTATCGTGCGGGCAACTTAAGGAATACAGCATTTCCAGAGCCGACAGGCTGACAGGTCGCGGATTGGCGCGCCATTCCCTGTGTATGGCATCATAGGTTCGCCGCAATCCTAGGATCCGTGCAACCGCAGGGGTCGGCTTGACCGGATTGGCAAGAATCGTTGCTACTTCATGTTTCTGGATATCATAGCCCGCAAGTGAGAGCGTTGCCCATGTCCGGATTGCCGTGCCTTCCCAGGCAAGTTTGGCTTCGGTTTTCGGCGGAATGGGCAATGTGAGAATCTGCGACCGGAGTCGGTTGACGGTATTGAGCGTGTCCCGTAATTGAAGTGTAGACGTGTAGGAAAGTGAGAGCATATGGTTGTATGTGTTCGTGATTATATCATGGATGATAAGAAAATGATAAGATTAATTACCCTATTGACAACACTCCATTTATTATTACATAGTAGATATAGAGTTGTGTAAACTTGTAATAATTTAGAAAAAATGAGGCTATGGCTGCCACATACACCGTCAAACAAATCGCAGAAATATTGGGGTACAGCACCAACAGCATTTATACCTTCCTCAAAGAACATCGCATTAAGGGAATTCGAGTAGGAAAGGGAAGATTCCGCATTCCGCAAAGCGAATTACACCGGCTGCTTTTGATTTCCAAGGGTCAAAGTCCGATGACCGATGCGGTCGCGATACAGGATACGGAAGTCATCACCCCGCATGAAAGTGCATCGCGGTTTTCTTTTTCAGTATTCGGCCGGGCTCATGGCGTGACGGCAAACATCTTTGATTGGTTTGTCGGTATTGCTGCAGTCATATCCGGTGCCGCGTTGTTTCTTTTTAACCAGACGTTTGACACCGTGTATGTTCAGTCGGTTACGCCGGTCGTGTCCATAATACGAATCCTCTTAATAGGCGGGGGAATAGGGATACTTTTAACCAATCTCGCGTACGATACCCATCAGACATGGCACAAAGTATTCCGCGGCCTCCTGGTGGTTGCCGGGATCATCATGACGATCATTTTAGTGCTGGTGCGGGATATTGATGCCATAGGTATCTACGGAACATTGACGCTTATCACCGGACTTACCCTGTTTGTCCGTTTAGGGAAGATCATGCCGTTTGTCCTGCTTCTGACACTTCTGGCTTTGGTCGCGCCGGTCGTGGCATTTGCCGCGCCCGCGGATTCCCACGTGATGGCTGTAACAGCCGCGCTGCATGTGACGCCGGTTGTCCTGGGAATAGGATTATCCTTTGTCTGTTTCGGATTTATCCTGCTCCTTTGGCTTGGGTTGTACCGGAAAAAAGCGCTATTTTGGGTTTGTTCGTATGTGGCGGCGGGTACGTATTTCCTTCTGGGATTTTCATTCGCGCAACATCAATTTTGGGCCCGTTCGTTTTATTTCATGATCGTCGGGTTGACGTGCATGTATCTGCCGTCATGGAAAAATCTCTCAATGACCAGGAACAGAAAAGCACAGGGTGTTGCCATCGGCATGTTCGGAGTAATAACTGCCGTGATCATTATAGGTATTCTGATGGTGTATGTCAGCCAGCTTAATGTCGTTACCGTCGTCAAACGGGAAGATGCTCAGAAAGTGGATTTTGCCCGTACAATGATTGAAACCGACATCCAGAGCGTTAAATCTACTGTCATGACCGCGTCCATAAATCCGGATCTGGTTGCCGCGGTACAAAAGAACAACACAACGGAACTGATGAATTTGAGCCGCATCATGTTTGACAGCAGCGACAGTATCCGCCGGATTGTCATATTGGATAAGAACGGCACAGGGCTTTTCCTGTATCCCTTGGGGACATTTGATCAGACGGATTTATCGTTCCGGGATTACTTTATCCGGGCGCGGGATACCGGTAACGTCTATATTTCCGATGTTTTTGAGTCGCTCGTAGACCGTGCGCACCGGAAAGTCATTATTATTTCAATGCCGCTTTTTACCGCTGATAAGCAATTTGTCGGAATACTCGGCGCATCTGTCGATCTGGATGCCATCAGCGCCCGATTGCAAAAGATCGCGGTGACGGATCGCGGAGAATATATTGTGGTTTTGGACAGCCATGGGAAACGGATCATGCATCCGGTTCCCTCGCTTATCGGTACGGATACGGAGCCCAATGATCCGACACTGCTGGGTATTCAGGGAAAAACAGGCATGGCCCAGGGAGATACCTACGATGGTATTTATTCACTGATTGTGTATACAAGCATCAACTCCTCTCTCCATTGGGCGATTGCACTGAAGGCCCCTTTTAACAAAATTTATGCTCTTTCCAATACGGCAAATATTATCGTCGCAAGTTTCATTATCCTCTGTATCATAGTTGCCGCGCTCATATTTGAACTGAGCTATGCCTTGAAGCACACATCCGTGGGCGAGGGAGGGAGTCCATGAGGTTTTTTTTTACCTCGGTACCCTCCGCAAATCCGCCTTCGGGCGGCATTCTCATTTTATTAGGAAGGTGGTTTGTGGCTGCAAAAACACGGATTTGCAGGTTTTTACCAGTTTATACTAAAAAAAGTACCATTTCGTACCAATTCATACAAACGCAAACAGGGACAGTTTCCATCTTTGCATTGCTGTTCATTATCATTCTCTTGTCCGTAGGCATCACGGTTTTCCGTAGAGGGGTGAATGTCCCCATGTACATCACTTCTCTGGATCTGCGGCCGCCGGAAAAAACCGTTCCCGTGCCGATATCCAATCTCACGGCGAATGTGTTTGCTAAAAGCGATTTTTCCGGACCGTTTCTTGTCGTCGTTACCCGGATTGACGGATCGTATTCCTATGCAGTGGTAGATCAGGGCATTCTGATAGACGGTCATTTTGATGGAGATGTGACCCTCCATTATCCCAACGGGGATTACGGCATGATGGCGGAAATAGAGGATAAATCCGTCCTGTTTATGACGAAAAAGGGAGCGCGTGAAACGGCATTCATAGCATATCCGCTCATTGCAGGCATACGGTTGCCGGATGGGACGATTTTGCCGGCGGAATTCCGCGACGCGACCATCCGCAACGGAGCATTGGTCGGAGGGTTTCGTTTGTTTGAATATGCCGACAGAAAGCAGGTAACAGGGTATGTATCGCCGCGGGGTCAACTATCGCAGGTGGTAGCTACCCCGACTTTGACTTCGCCTGATCCGGCAACATTATTGACGGAGCGGGAGATACTGAAATTATATTTTGAGAGCCAAGGAGATATGAGCATTAATATATTAGGTGTTACGACGGACGAAAATCCTGAGTATAGTCAACCGGGGGCGTTTGTATCAAACGCCGTCGTTGCCCAGCGAGATTTGGATGAGGGGACTGTCAGGTTGGGATCTCCGCAGGGGGTTGCCGTAGGAGCTGTCGGAAACCTCGCTCAACTTATTCCCCAATTTACGAATGTTCAGGGAGGGTTAACCCAGTTGCTTACTCAGCTTGTGTCAGCCGGCGGGATCGGCAGTGCGGGGTCAACCGGCGCCACGGGTCCGGCAGGGACAAACGGAACAAACGGAACGAATGGGACAAACGGAACAAACGGAACGTCCGTCACTGGCCCGACCGGTGCAACAGGTGTAGGAGGGAGCGGCGGTGCGTCCGGCAGTTCGGGTCCCACGGGTGCAACAGGGGAAACCGGCGCAAATGGTGATGCCGGCCCGACCGGTTCAACCGGCGCCACGGGTGCAACCGGCACAAACGGTCCGACTGGTGCAACCGGAGGCACGGGAACTGCCGGAGGAGCAGGTGCCGGTGGCCCCACAGGTTCAACAGGCGCCACGGGATCAGCCGGAGGAAACGGTGTAGGCGGTCCCACCGGCTCAACCGGCGCCACGGGATCTGCAGGAGCAAATGGCCCAACAGGACGGACCGGCTCAACCGGCGCGACCGGGTCAGCCGGAGCGAGTGGTCCGACAGGATCCACAGGCGCGACAGGAATCGGTGGCGGGGCCGGTCCGTCAGGAGCAACCGGAGCCACAGGGAATGCCGGGAATAACGGGACTGCAGGCCCCACAGGCGGAACCGGCGGCACAGGAGCGGCAGGAGGAGGCGCCGGACCCACCGGTTCAACCGGCGCCACGGGTACTCAGGGAACAGCCGGAGGATCCGGTCCCACAGGTGCAACCGGTGCCTCGGGAGTTGCCGGAATTTCCGGTCCCACCGGTTCAACCGGCGCCACGGGATCAGCAGGTGCCAATGGCCCAACAGGACGCACAGGCTCAACAGGCGCCACCGGCGGTAACGGTCCCACAGGTTCAACTGGTGCCACAGGTAATGCAGGTGGAGCGGGCGCAGGTGGTCCCACAGGGTCAACCGGCGCCACGGGTACTCAAGGAACAGCCGGAGGATCCGGTCCCACAGGCTCAACGGGAGGCACGGGAACTGCCGGAAGCGGCGGAGCAGGTGGCCCCACCGGTTCAACCGGCGCCACGGGTACTCAGGGAACAGCCGGAGGATCCGGTCCCACAGGGTCAACCGGCGCCACGGGTACTCAAGGAACAGCCGGAGGATCCGGTCCCACAGGCTCAACGGGAGGCACGGGAACTGCCGGAAGCGGCGGAGCAGGTGGCCCCACCGGTTCAACCGGAGGCACAGGAACTAATGGCCCAACGGGTTCCACAGGTGCAAATGGTGTAGGCGGTCCAACCGGCGCAACCGGTCCAACCGGTTCACAAGGCGGAGCTGCAGGTGCGACTGGTCCTAGTGGTTCAACCGGAGCCACCGGAGCCACCGGATCAGCCGGTACAGGCGGAGCAGGCGGTCCCACAGGTAATACCGGAGCCACGGGCACTCAGGGAACAGCGGGAGGATCGGGTCCCACAGGTAATACCGGAGCCACGGGAACGCAGGGAACTGCAGGCGGATCCGGTCCTACAGGCGCAACCGGAGCCACGGGAACCCAGGGAACCGCGGGATCCTCCGGTCCCACCGGTTCAACCGGCGCGACAGGAACACAAGGCGGTGTCGGTTCTTCCGGCCCCACAGGCGCAACCGGAGCCACGGGAACCCAGGGAACCGCAGGCGGATCCGGCCCCACAGGCGCAACCGGAGCCACGGGAACCCAGGGAACCGCAGGCGGATCCGGCCCCACAGGCGCAACCGGCGCGACAGGAACACAAGGCGGTGTCGGTTCTTCCGGCCCCACAGGTGCAACCGGCGCGACAGGAACACAAGGCGGTGTCGGTTCTTCCGGCCCCACAGGCGCAACCGGCGCGACAGGAACACAAGGCGGTGTCGGTTCTTCCGGCCCCACAGGTGCAACCGGAGCCACTGGAACAGGTGGAGGTGTAGGGGCCAATGGTCCCACCGGCGCTACCGGTCCAACCGGACAAAACTTTGGTCCCACAGGCTCTACCGGAGCAACCGGATCAGCCGGAACAGGTGGTCCCACAGGCTCTACCGGAGCCACGGGAAATCAGGGTGCGGCAGTTACCGGCCCCACAGGTGCAACAGGAGCCACGGGAACGGCCGGGGCTACCGGTCCATCAGGATCAACCGGCGCTACGGGAACGGCCGGACCCGCCGGCCCCACTGGAGCTACCGGTAGCGGTGTAAATTATTGGATTGACGGTGGAACGTATCTCTATCAGGATGCAGCTATTGCAACAGATCTCTATACCGATGATCTGACTTTGGGTTATGCAGGAGATGCCGGTGCCACCATCACGACCGCGGATGCCAATGAGACTCTTTCTATTGATACCAACGGAACAGGTGCGCTCTCGATTGGCACTGGCGCTAACGCCAAAATCATTTCCATTGGTACAGGAAATGTCGCAAATACACTTAATATCGGTACCGGTAGTCCTGCAAGCGGTATCGTGACGGTCAATATTGGTACTGGAACGGCAACAGGTGCCAACGCAACCACCATTAACCTCGGTAACACCGTGGCGGATACGCACGTGGTCTTTTTTGATAATAACGGTGCGGCACCTGCTGCCACAAACGTGGTAAGCGGAGAGTTGAAACTGGGGAACGTCGGTACCGCCGCAACCAGCGGCCGTATTTGGATACGCAGCGGCTCCAATTCATACACATTTAAGTCGGGAGTCAACAGCTGGGCTGACTATTCAGAATATTTCGATCAGGATCCCGTCGGAGGAAGCGAGCCCGGCGATGTCATGATGGTATCCCGCTCTTCAACGTACAAAGTAACAAAAGCGGATGCAAATTCCAGAGATTGGATGTTGGGTGTTGTGACCACCCGCGGGACAGGATTTAATGATTATGTACAGCAAGGGTGGGAAGAGTTAACGAAAAAAGGCGACCCGCGGTATGCAGACGTCGGTATGCTCGGTCAGGTGTGGGTGAAAACATCCCTTGAAAATGGTCCCGTTTCGCCGGGCGATCCTTTGACAATATCTTCAGTGTCCGGGATAGCCGCAAGAGCCACGACCACGGGCAGGATTGTCGGCTGGGCCCTGGAACCGTGGACCGGAGTGGAAACGCGGGACCCTGATGCGCCGCAGCAATCGCTTCCCGCAGACGTGGGTATGGTGCTTGCCAGAGTTCAAACCGATTGGTATGAGCTGGCCAGTCAAGGTGACCTTACCGGGGACATGTTAAACAAAGTGCTCCTCTATCCGGATGCAAATGTCGATTACTTTACCACGTATCAGGCAAAGACAGAGACAGGGTCTCCCGTGAGCGCTGTTTCTGCGTGGGCGCAAAGCGTCATCGCAAACTTAAAGGCCGGGTTTATAGAATCCCAGCAAGCGAAAATCAATACGGTGGGACTTAACGTCATTCGGCCTATCAACAATGCGCTTACCATTGAACTGGCGCCGGAGAACGGATTGTTGGCGGTGAAAGGAAATGCGGGAGCGGATATCTTTACCGTTGATAGTTCAGGGAACGCCGTATTTAAAGGGATGGTGACAGCGGATAGCATCC
The DNA here is from genome assembly GCA_963701185.1 of Candidatus Gottesmanbacteria bacterium. Classification (GTDB taxonomy): domain Bacteria; phylum Patescibacteriota; class Microgenomatia; order UBA10105; family UBA927; genus XYB1-FULL-47-11. Next base: position 605,871 of record OY969569.1, on the reverse strand, counting down.
GGGCCAACAAGATTGAAGGACTTGAAATCTATTCCGACACACTTTCAAATCTGTCTGCATTATATAGTACGCTTGCGACGGCAAGTGCCCAACATGTCGGATCTTGTTTACCACCCGTGGACTTGCAGTTACGGGCGACATAGTGGCCTCCGGAGCAAGCACATTTAACGGGCCGTTTGTTGTTAATGCGATTGCGACATTTGTACAGGATCTTATTGTTCAGGGGCAGGTAACCGTCAACGGTGTGCTGAAAGTATTGAGTGATGTCATATTCCAGGGACACGTGACGGTAGGTTCAGACTCGGCTGGTATTGCGGTCATTCCGAAGTCCACCATGAGTGTCGACGTACCGTTTGAACGTTCCTTTGATACACCGCCTATTGTCACCATTACGTTGGTGTTGCCGCAAGCTTCAAACAGCGCATTTCTTGCCGAGGGCGTGCAGGCCGCCGTAACCAATGTCACAACCAGCGGCTTTAGCATAGTCCTTAACGGTCCGGTGCCGCGGGATTTGACATACAACTGGTTTGCCCTGACGGTTTCCGGCGGGAGGACGATTGTGGGGAAGAGTATAGACGGAACCGGTTCGACGTCGACTCTTCTTGTACCACCGGTCTCGGATATCCTTGGCGTAACCGCAACGTCGTCCGCCATCCCCACACTGGTCCCGACCGTAACCGTGGAAGCTTCAGCGTCAGCCACGCTATCTGCCGGCGGTCCATAGACATGAGGCTGGGTTTCATAGTTTTTACAAATTTGTACCAAAATTTGTTATAGTCTATACGTGTTTATGAAGAAATTTCTTCCATGGATTCTCGCCGGAGCCTTCTTTATTGTTGGTGTGGGAACCATGTCCCACTACGGCATGCATGAGGACAGCCCGTTCCATTTTTTGCGCGGGCAATATTTTTTGGAGCGTATCCTGGGGAGGTCCGGACAGTTTGGTATCCCTGCCGCCCGTTCTCCGGTCATGTTTACCCCCGGGCAGCGGATTTCTGTCTATAAGCCGAATGCGTCAGAAGAACTCTTTTCTCCTGTCGTGCAAATCTCTCCATATCAAAATAAAGAAACTGCCGCAGGCCGCCGCATCAGCATCTATAAGAACGATGCGTGGACAGCAAACATATGGGAGCTTACGGAAAATCAGGGACATCCTGCCGTATCCGACATGCTTATGGCGGCGGTCAACCGGGTGACATATGAATGGCTCGGCGTTCTGTCGGACGTGGACGGATATCAGGTATATTCTCTTATCGTCGTTGCACTATCATTGGTATTCGTCTATCTGTTCGTTGAGGATGCTTTTGGACGATTTGCCGCAATCATAGCGGTCGTATCTCTGGCAATGTATCCCGTGATATTTGCGGAGAGCCATTTTAATATCAAAGATCCGGTGCAGATGGGATTTTACACGATGGCAGTAGTTTCCTGGTATTTTACCGTCACCAGACGGTTGTCCGTCGATTGGCTCGTGTTGTGCATACTTTCGGTCTTTATGGCATTGGGGACAAAATGGAATATTCTATTTGCGCCGATTGCATTGGTACCGTGGACCATATGGATATGGTATACGTCTGAATTACATACGCGTTTTACGTTCCGAAAATTAATTCTGTATGGCGTCCTTTGCGTCATCATCCCGTTTATCCTCCTTATTCTTGCATATCCGTTTTATTGGACACAAACAGTATATAAACTTCTGAATACCTTCAGTTATTATGCAACGCTTGCCGTACGGGATCTGCGGGTACAACAGCCGTCTCCGACCCCGCTCTTCGGCGGGTTTGACGCCAAGGCCGTGCTTTTTTTCTTTTCCATGTCGCCGCCAATTATGCTGATATTGGCATCTCTAGGAGCCGTCGGATTGATATTCAGAAAAATATACCGCGAAAAATGCGACGGGGTTGCTTATCGCTCTTTGGTTTATTGTGCCTTTCATTCGCGTTATTTGGCAGACCTCCGAAGTATTCGGATCGATCAGACATTTTATGGAGTTTCTCCCCGCATTTGCCGTATTGGTCGGGGCGGGGAGTGCATGGATACTGAAGCGCGTAAGAAAGCGTATCTTCTACGGAATATTTTTTGGCATGTTTATCCTCGTGCACGTGGTGCTGCTGGTCCGGCTGCATCCCTATGAACACCTCTATTTCAATTCGTTTATCGGAGGTCTCAAAGGGGCCCAATCCGTCGGATTGTATACGTGGGAAACGCTTTATGATGCGCCATACCGGGAGCTTGCGTCATGGATGGATGCCCATGCCCAAAAAGATGCACGTTTGGCACATCTGGATGGCACGATGCTTGCTCTTTCGCCGACCTGGCTTCGGCCGGACATACGGATAGGGTCGTATTTTTCCGGATTTGACGGGAAAGGGGAATACATCGCTTCCATTGTCTATCCTAAACCGCCGGCAGTTTTTCCCTATAACTATCTGGAAACGTTTGTTAAGCCGGTGTACGAGGTGAAAGTGGACGGCGTCGTGATCGCCAAAATTTGGAAAAATGACAGTACGCACACAAAGATGACGGGTACGCGGCAAACGATCGGAACAGACGTACTGCGTGCGAAGACGTCAGTATTTCGCGGGACCGATCGGGTGGACGTTCGTATTCCCAATGCCCTTCGGATACTGAATGTTTCCGTATCGGCAGACGATATCCGGTGTATTACTCAACAAAACCTCGTCTGGAGTATCGGCGACGGGAAAAATGAAACCTATATGATTCCGTGGATTTCTCAATCTTCCGATGTATCAGCCACGCTTTCATTTCCCGGTACGGCAGGCGACACAGTACGGTTTTGGGACATAACACATACCGGTTGTGCAAAATTAATACATGTCATTCAGGTTGAAGGTCTACAGTAATTTTATGCGAAAACACCCCGCAGAACTTCTGTGGATACTTATTGTGACGGGAATTCTTCTCCGGTTCTCCCAGTATCTTTCCCATCGTCCGTTATGGCTTGATGAGGCTATGCTGACGATGAACATTCTCACACGATCATTCAGCGGCCTTTTTGCTCCCCTGGAGTATGAACAGCAGGCGCCGATCGGGTTTCTTATCATTGAGAAACTTCTGGTAACGCTCGCGGGGAAAGATGAGTTTGTCTTACGTGCATTTCCGCTCGTTGTCAGTTTTGTGTCGCTGGGAGGGATGGCGGCTTTGGCCCTTGATGTCCTGCCGGTGGCGTTTGCGCATATGGCGCTGCTGCTTTTTGTTTTTTCAGCGCCTCTTATCTATTATGCATCTGAAGTGAAACCGTACGCGTTGGATATGACCGTCGGGGTATTTCTTACCTTGCTGTCTGTTCGGATATTTATCACTACCCACAAACCAACGGGCCGTATGCTTGCGACCATAGGTATGTTGGGGATAGTCGGGCCTGTGGTTTTCGCAGGCGATCGTCTTTATATTAGCGGCAATCGGAATAGTCGGAATGATAGACAGTCTGACAAAGAGAAACGGACGTCTGTTTTTTGTGTGGGTAGGGATAAGTATGGGATGGCTGATAAGCTTTCTTGTTCAAAGCGGCATCACCCTGGGCGCCTACTACGGACGCTACCGGGACGTTTGGACAGATTTTTATGCCCCGTTTCCCATCCGGTCGGTTGCGGACTGGGCGTGGTATGCGGATACCGTGGTACAATTTTTCCGCCGGCCCGGAGGCATCGATTTTTGGCCGATCGGGGTCGTGAGCGTGACGGTGGGCGCGTGGTATCTTTCCCGCACCAAACCAAAACTGCTGGTTCTGTTATTTCTGCCGCTTTTTCTGGCGTTTGTTGCATCAGCACTGCACTACTATCCTTTTTCCGGACGTTTTTTGCTGTTTTTTTCCCCGGGACTGATCCTTCTTATGACGTACGGATTGTGGCAGATCGGCGTGTGGGCATGGCATGGTCCGTGGGTAAGCATGCGTGTGGTAAGCGCGCTGCTTGTGGCAGGACTCGTCATCAATACATCCTACCTGGGTTTCTACAGATTACAGCATCCGGAACGGTTTGAGGTTATTACCCCGCTTCTTTCCTATTACCAAACGCACCGGAAAACCGGTGATACGTTGTATTTGTATTATGCCAGCGCCTATGCGTTTTCCTATTACTCTGACCGGTATGGGATACAACCATCAGAGTATGTTGTCGGGATTTCCCGGACGACAGATCTCTCTGCGTATGCACAAGATCTTGCAAAATTACGGGGAAACCCCCGCGTGTGGGTATTATTTTCTCACGTCTACAACTGGGGACCGGTGGACGAAGAAAAATATTTTCTCGGACAGCTTACCCGTATGGGGGCCATGAAGGATGCGGTGCACAGTGATAACGCGGATTTATATCTTTACGATCTGTCACGGTCCCCATAACTGCCACAGAAGTGTAACGAGAAGCCCAATACCTGTTTTTGTCGCCAGTTTTGAGCTGCCCCACGCACGTGCAAATTCCCTCATGGGTATTTCCCGGACCCGAAGGCGATGGCGCAGTGCTGAGATGACCATTTCCTGTTCTATGGCGAATGTGTCGGCGGTAAGACGCAGAATAGGTACGACGGGCCGCCGGACTGCACGGAAGCTGAACAGGATATCAGTGAATTGCGTATCGAACCGGCGATTCACCAGATAGGCAAATATGTCGGCTCCCAGAGAGCGGATGAGGCTGTCCACTCCTTTATTTGTATCAAGCGTTCCTCCTGTGCGGCGCGATCCGATGACAATATCCGCTTTTCCGTGCCTGATGGGTGCGGTCAGTGTCGGGATATCTTTCGGATTATGCGATCCGTCTGCATCAAAAAGGACGACAATATCTCCCGATGCCGCCGCCAGTCCCGTTTTTACGCCGTCGCCGCGGCCTTTCCCATGATCGGAGAGCACAATACCGGTTTCTTTTTGAGCGAGCGTTGCCGTGGCATCGGTGGAACGGCCGTCAACGACAATAATTTCATCCGCGTATGGTTTCACCGACCGGATGATGTGCCTGATGCCCCGCGATTCGTTTTTGGCGATAATAAGAATCGTTGTCGTCACAGGCGGGTATTTTTCTCCAGTATGATAAGGACGCTGCGGGCAAAAAAATTCGGGAAGCGGGAAGCAAACCAACTTACACGGCGGTTGCGCCAGTCTATGCCGGCAATACGGGACACGTATGCTTTTTTCATGACCGGCAATGAAAGGAAATCATGGTAGCTGAAAAATTTTATCTGCCGGGTGTTCCACCACCGGTGGCCGTAGAGGGCAAGCCGCGGGAATCGGCCCAAAAGCAGCTCCAGCCGGTACAACCAAAATCCGAAATTCGGAAACTCCATGATGACCGTTTTTTTGGAAACCCGCAGGGCTTCGGAGACGACCAGATTCGGGTCGGAAACAAATTCCAACAGTTCGTTGCAGATGACGATATCAAACTGCCGGGCTTTGTAGGGAAATGACATGTTGGCATCGTGAGTGACGGCATGGACCCCCTTACGCTTTGCCTCCGCTACACCGGTCGGATCCAGGTCAAATCCCCACACGCGGCAGTTTTTTTCCCGGATGAGTTTTACACCCAAAACGCCGTCGCCGCAGCCGATGTCAAGTACACGTGATCCTTCCGGCACCCATGAGATGATTGTGGTAAATTGCGGCCTCCAGGGTTGAAGCGTCGCGCCCAAGGCATACCCTTTTATGTGTTCAGTGAAACGGTACCCAGTCATGGGCGAAGTATACCATATGGTACACTAGCGGTGTGAAAAAAAACGCGCTGCGGGTACTGTTTGCTACGGAAGACTTTTATCCGTCATTTATCGGCGGACAGGGGGTGTGGGGGAAGGAATTAGTGACCAATTTGGCCCGGGAAGGGATGAACGTCACCGTGCTTGCGGAGCAACGGGGCAATCGGAAGCACTACTGGAAATCAGTTCGGCGGGTCAGCATTCACCTGGTGCCATTTTGTTTTGGCAACCAGCTGTTATTAGGATTTTTAGAGTATGTTTACTTTATAGTACGATATCATACTAAACAATTTGATATACTACATGCGAATCAACTCACCGCACTATTTTTTCTTCTTTTTCGTCCGAAAAATATCGGTCGGATAGTGGTTTCCGTACATAATACGTGGGACCAAATGGCGCAGTACGCGCCGCCGATAAAACGATCGATATATCAACCTCTTATTATGGCGGAGTCATTTATTTTTCACCATGCCGACGGGCTTCTGTTCCATACGGAAAGTGAAAAGCAATATGTTGTCAAACGCTATACACTCGCGGGTCAAGCAATGTCTGTCGTTCCTTTGGCTGCGCCCCGGGTTCGAAAACAGCGTCGCAACAGGCCCGCCATACCCGGGAGACCGGCAGTGATTCTTTACGTAGGGCGTCTGGTTGCCCGTAAACATGTCGACACGATTCTGCATGCACTTGCTTTTCTTCAAAAAAAACGTAAACATGTTGCAGGGGTTATTATCGGACAAGGGAAAGAGCGGAAAATTTTGGAATCCATTGCGCCGTCAAACGCCCGGTTTCTTGGATTTATTGAAGACGCCTCGCCGTATTTCTCTGCAGCCGATATTTTTGTGCTTCCGTCAGTCGCCGAAGGGGGGGTCGCTCTCGCCGCACATGAAGCTGCAGCTTACGGTTTGGCACTGTTACTTTCGCCGGACGCAGCAGACCCTCATATTTTGAAAGATGGGGAGAATGGGTACATCGTTGAACCCACGGACCCTCACGAGTTGGCGAAAAAGATTGAAAACTCGCTTAAAAACCGGACAAAATTTGGTGAAGTAAGCCGCCAAAAGGCCCGTCTGCTTACGTGGGAAAAAACCGCTTCGGGGACAATTTCCTTTTACCGGCGGCTTCTCGGAAGAGGTCGGAATACTCTCTGACCGTTTTTTTCCAGGAAAAGTGTACCCTTGTATATCTTCGTGCTTTTGCTCCTAAGGCGGTGCGTGCGTTGGGGGATTCCATAGACAGAATGGCGCGAGCCCACGCGTTCGGTGTTGTTTGGACGAGCAGCCCGTTTTTGTTGTGATGAATAACCGCAGGGAGGCCGTCAATACGACTTGCCAGCACCGGAAGTCCCATGGCCGCTGCCTCACCGGCCGCGATGCCAAATCCTTCAAAATCACCCGGAACGTGCTGATTCGGAGCGACGTAAATATGTGCGCGGGTAAAAAGCCATGCAAGGTATCCGTTGTCCAGCTGCCCTAAACAAAAAACACGCTGGTGTACACGTTTTTGTACACTCGCCTCATGGATGCGTTTTGCCTCTTTTCCCGCTCCGACTATTATATATATGAAGCGTGACGGGAGTTTTGTAAGAACATGTCGGATAAACCACACATGACCCTTGCGGAGAACGAGGTTTCCGACAGTTGTCAGTATCGTTTTCCCGTCAAATGCAGGACGTGCAAGCGGTGTATGTTGTTTTATGTGATTGACAGAGATGCCGGGCGCGATAATGTGAATGTTTTTGGCGCCCTTTCGTTTGAGCAAAGTAGCTGCAGCTTCGCTGTCAACGACCCACGCGTTGACAAATGGACTGCAGAGGAAGAATATCTTTTGATAGATCGCGTTGGGCCACGTTATATCTTTGCCGTGGGCGGTAACCGTAAGAGGAGCCCGGAATAATAGTTTGAGAAAGACGCCCAACAGCATGAGTGTCGCGTCTGTCGTGTGAATACAATCAATGTGGCGCCGCCAGTCGGTGTCGGGAAAATAGCGGGTAAGCTCCAGGATAAACCGGCTTAATCCACCGATATCTTGTGATCGTTTCCGGGATAAAAACAGAATATTCATGATAGTACCCGTAGGGAAGGGACAGGTATGATCCAGTGTCCGGTATAAGATGTAAGATGACCCATGATTTCTCCTGCAAAATTCCAGGAAAGGAGGATGGCATAGTCGGGTTGGCGTGTCAGAAGAATACCGTCCTTCACAACCGGTATGCCGTTTGGCGTGAACCGTCCGATTTTAAGCGGAGATTTTTCGGTGATAAAAGCGATGTCTGTGGGCCCCAGACCGGAATAATTCAGAAGCGTGATGCCTTTGGCCGATGCCCCGACGGCGGCGATCGTTTTGTGTTGTTTTTTGAGTTTTTTGATGGCGGTCGCAAAGGCATCCCGTTGATGGAGTACCCGTTCGCCAAATTGCACAAGCCTTTTTGGATACTGCGATATGATTTTTTTCTCATGGACAAGAAGTTGTCCGAGGCGTTTGGTCGCGTTTCCTTTATGTTTCACATAGAGTCGCATCGAACCGCCGTGGAGAGGGATTTCCTGGGCATCAACGACCGTCAAACCGAATGATCGGAAATACGAAACGAGTTGGGTAAGCATCATATAGTCGATTTGCTGGTGGTAGACAATATGAGTACATTTTGTAAGCATTCGGTAGAAATAGGGCACTTCAATAACAAGGGTGCCGCCGGGTGCCAAAAGCAGCCGGAACGCTTTGGTGATCCGGTCAAGCTCCGCAACGTGGTCAAAAACATTCGTGCACGTAATGACACGTGCCCGGCCGTATTGTTTCACTATTTTTTGTGCTATCGCGGGAGTAAAGTATGCGTTGATGGTGGGAATACCGTTTGCGCGGGCGATACGGACCAATTTTCCCGCCGGATCCACGCCGAGAATTCGGAAGCCCGACGCTTTGAAATAGGATAACAGCGTACCGGTATTACTGCCGACATCAACGACAAGATCTTTTTTGGTGAGCGTGCTCCCCAGGAGTCGTGCTAACTGTTGCCAATGGGCGCGTCCTGCCGCGGTAACGGAATAATCATAAAAATAATTATTTTTGTAAATAGGATCCGCCCCGACGGGTCGTGTCAGCTGTACATGGAAACAGCGGATGCAATAGGAAAGCCCCAGGGGATAGGTGATGATGCGTTTTTCTCTATCTTTTTTCAGCCGGAATTCTTCCGGGAGCGGCACGCGCCCTAAATCAAGAAATGCTTTTGTCTGATGACCACACAATCTACAACGCTGCATAGATTTTTTTGATCGCTCGGCAGACCGTACGGATATCACGGTCGTCGATAGCAGGTCCTGATGGCAAATAGATGCCTCGGGCAGAGAGCATATCTGCAGCAGGAAAGTGTCCGAATGCACGGACCCCGAGTTTGCCGAGAGCCGGTTGGCGGTGGCAGGGAACAAAGAAATCACGGGTATCTATGCCGTGCGCAAATAATTTCTTCCTCACCTCATCGCGATTGGGGGTAAGAATGCCGTACATCCACCATACGGGCGACGCCCAGGATTCCTGTTCATGTCTGGTAATGTCCTGCACGTCTGTCAAAAGCCGGTTGTACAACGATGCAATCGCGCGTTTTTTCTGAATCGTTTTCTCAATTTCTTCAAGATAGGCGAGGCCTACCGCAGCCTGCATGTTGCTCATCCGGTATGTAAATCCCAGATCCGTATGGAGAAACCGTTTTTTCGGGTGGTAGGCCATGTCCGCAAGGCTCTTGATGCGGGTATAAAGACGTATACTATTAGTTACCGCCATACCGCCTTCGCCGGTCGTGACCAGCTTATTTGCGTAAAAGCTGAAACACGCGATATCTGAGAGTGTTCCGACTTTTTTTCCTTTATAGAGCGCGCCTAACCCTTCTGCAGCGTCTTCGATAAGAAAGACATTGTGTTTTTTGGCGAGTGCCCGGAGCGGATCCATGTCCGCCGGATGACCGTAGATGTGGACAGCAAGAATTGCACGGGTCCGTTTCGTTATCTTTTGTGCAACGTGGGTCACGTCGAGTGTCCATGAACGGGGATCACTATCGACAAAGATCGGTGTGGCACCGGTATACAGAATTGCCGCAACCGGGGAAAACATCGTGAATGTGGGGACGATGACTTCGTCTCCTTTATGGATATCCAGGGCCGCAAGAGCCAGATGTAGTGCGGCGGTGCCGCTGGGGACAGCTGCGGCATGGGAAATACCCAGGTATGAGGCGAATGCCTGTTCAAACCTCGCTACATACGGTCCGTGAGACGAAAACCAGCCGGATCGCGCACAATCAATAAGATATGATTGCGTGTGTGGCGCAGGAAGCGGTCGGGATACGGGAATCATATACGTTTCTCCAGTCTTCCTGATCCGCGAAATAGCAAAGAGAGGAGGACTAGATCATAAAAAATCCGGAAGTATTTGATAACTCCGAATTTTGATTTTCCGTACAATCTGGGCCGATGAGAAACCGGCACCTCGACAATACGCATGCCGAATTTGCGGGCAAAAAGATATGAATACCGAAGGAGTGATCCTTCTTTCGGAAGCCGGGCAAGTGCGTCTTTTCGATAGACTTTGTAGGGACTTGAAAAATCTTTAAATCCGAAGAGGAGATTGGCGATACGGGTGAGGACAATTTTATAGAATGCATCCCTGCGGGGGGAACGCCATCCGGACACCACATCAAAACCGGGTACAAGAAGTTTTTTTATTTCCTTTGGATCGTCCTGGAGGTCCGCATCCATCGTGATGACAACCGATCCCTTTGCCCGGTCTATGCCGGCCCGGAGTGCCTCCCATTTTCCCGGATGATCGGCATACCCCGATGCATCATCGACGGCAATGATTTCATACTGTTTTCCGGCAAACGCCTGTTCTATTTCGGCAAAAAGCTGCGGCAGGGATTCTTCCTCGTTGCGGATCGGGAGAATGACGGAATAGTATGGTTTTGACATCGCTTGTATTATAATACGTTTTATGAAATATAAACTCGCAATCGGTATCGTCCTTCTTGTGATTTTAGCCGTTTTTCCGTCAGTTTATTTTTTCCGGCAGTACCAAAAGGCCCAGTTTAAATTGGATAACCCGACCGAAGTCGCCAAGCAGGATGCCAAAGTCACGATTGCCGCCGTTTCAAAGCTCATGATGCTGCCGCAGGGAGAGGAGCCTACGGTTATGCAGGTGAAGGATATCACCTTGTTGAAAGATCAGCCGTTTTTTGCTAATGCGGTGAACGGAGACAAAGTGATTATCTATATGAAGGCAAAGAAAGCAATATTATACCGTGTCGATGCAAATAAGATTATCGATGTGGCGCCGATCAATATAGGCCCCGCGACACCTTCGGCTACTGTTGCCCCCAAAATTATTATTCAGTAAGCAAATGTGTCTTGCAAAACACTTTTTATCGTGTGATACTGATGCCGTAGGTTATGTCTGATCTGCCGACGAACCCCATTTTCTCCGATTTGGCCACTGAGCGGGTACTCACGACCTTCTTTGAACATATGCCGCTGTTGGGTGTCGGGCTGGATACCCAGGGCAAGGTGACGTATGTCAATCCGTTTTTTCTGACGGTTACCGGGTTTACGTCGGAAGAAGTCATCGGGAAAAATTGGTTTGAAACATTTATTCCCCAGCCGTTACGCTCCATGCTCGTTTCAACATTTGCCGAGATTCTTGCGAAAGAAAGCTATACACGGTACGAAAATGCTATTTTTACAAAATCCGGTGAACTGCGGCAAATTTCCTGGACAAATGCGGTTCTCAAAGATCCGGCGGGTGCACCCCTGGGTACGTTAAGTATCGGTGAAGATGTCAGCAATTTGAAACGTGCGGAAGGATCGCTCTTGGAAAGCGAAGAACGGTTCCGGATATTGTCAGAAGTGGCACAGGAAGGCATCGCGATCCATGACAACGGCATTATTTTACTCTGCAACACGAAGCTTGCCGATATGTCCGGATATACGGTTGCCGAGATGATCGGTAAACACGTGCTGGACTTTTTTCCGGCGGAATCGCAGGATCTCGTCAAAAAACACATTACCGAAGAAGCAGCAGGGTGCTACCGCGTGACGGCGCATAAAAAAGACGGGACGGTAGCACACGTAGAAATTTGCGGTCAAATGGCTCAATACCGCGGCCAGCGTGTCCGCGTGACCACGATCCGCGAGCTTACGGAGGCGGACAAGGCCCTGTGAGTGTGTTATAATTCTACTCATGAGTTTCCATGACGATAAACTGTGGCAGATGTCGTATACGGCGGTATTAGACCTTTGTGCTCTGGGAGGGGAAAACGAAGTTATCGAGCGGGCACAGAAGTTAGGGCTCAAAACCCTTACAATCATCGCGGACGGCGTATCGCGCCGGGACCGACGTGAGCGCGATATGAAACTCCGCGATGCCGCAGGGAGTGTCGCGGGCGTACGCAGTTTACTGTCGGTGGCCTGGGCACAGGATGCCATGGGCGATGAGACGTTCACCAAGCTGGACGGCGCATACGAAAGTTTAAGTAACAAGTTACCTAAATAAACAATATGAGTCCCGCGAAGTCCCGCCATGCGGGACGAAGTGGGACGAAGCATTGGGCAATAAACTTCCAAAGTGAGCACAATTGATATCATCCCCGGAATTTTAGAAAAAGAGTGGGAAATGATCGAGGAGAGAATTCGCCTGGTGACAGGTCTTGTTGACTGGGTGCAGATTGAGTTTGCGGATAACACGATGGTACCCAATACAACATTTTTAGATTTTTCCCGATTTCCCCTTATCACCCTTATCTCCCCAATTGGAAGCCCACTTCATGGTCACATCCCCCGAAAAATACATAAAACCGGCCGCGGATGCCGGTTTCAGGCGGCTTATTGCCCATGTTGAAGCACATGATCCGCGGCTTTTTTTGGATGCGGTGAAACATGAAGAAGTAGAGGTGGGTATCGCCATCGACGGACCCACGGAATTTGAGACCGTTGAGCCGTTTTTGGAGGAAGTGGACTTTGTTTTGGTGATGATGGTGGAAGCAGGCTTTTCCGGCGCGGCGTTTTTACCGGAGTGTCTGGAAAAAATTAAATCGATCCGCAGGTATTTACCCCACCTCCCGATAGAAGTTTCAGGGGGAATAAATGATAAGACCGTACGTGTGGTGACGGAAGCGGGTGCTACGCGGCTGGTTTCCACAAGTTTTATCTTCAAAGACCCTGCCAATGTCGCAGGCGCCATCGAACGCCTCACAAACGCGTCAGTGTCAGGAGGGTGACGGCATTGGGAGGCATGAAGACATTTGTCTGCCAGTTTTCCGCAGGAATTGTTACCCGTATTGTTGCATCGTGACCCAAAAGTTGGTACTGCCGGAACGCGTATTGCCCTGGGATAAGTCCGGTAAATGTGACGGGGACGTTTTCGGAGTGGTTGCCGTCGGGATGGAAATTAACCAGAAGCGTCCTGACGGTGCCGCTGCGGGTAGACGCGATCGCCGTCACCCACGTGCCCTCGCCGGAAACCTGCAGCATGTCGCCGGATAATTCATCCAGCAGGGGAAAGAGCTGATACCGCGGTTTTGGATCTCCTCCCGCGTTTTCATGCGGCAAAAGCCCCCATCCGTCAGTCGTATCCGCGGGTCCGTCTTTCAGTTCAAAGGTAAACAAGCCGGCCGGCGGGTCTGAAACGATCTGCCGGATGACCGCAGCCATGTAGGCGGCCCCATACGTTGTGCCATAGCGTTCATCTTTATTCCCGGTGAATCCGAATTCGGTGATGAGTGTCGGAATGCCCCATTCGCCTGCGGTTTGCCGGTCCCGGCTGAAACGTTTCGGGTCGCTGTTATATATATGCCAGCTCACGAAATCCATACGGGAGCCGGTTTTACGGATGGCCGTGACCCAATCTTTGTACAGTCCTGTTGTTGCAGGTCCGCCGAAATAAAACGTATTGACATTGCGGGCAGAATTGGCGCCGTCGGCGGCATAGCCGTACAGGGTGAGATAATTTTTGTTGCCGTAGGTTTTCCAGCTCCCGAACTGCGGCAGGTCAGGCTCATTCCAGACTTCATAATACACGCCGGAGAGATTTTTATTGGTTTTGCCGCTGTAATGTTCTATTGTCTCCCGCACAATCGACACCCAATCATTCCAATTGTCCGGTGGATTGGTGATGATTCCGTCTTTTGCAATTGCCGCGGGCATGTAGGAAAGGGAAAGGACCGGGGTTGCGCCGGTGCCACGGATCGTATCGACAGTCCGATCCAGCCGGGTAAAATCAAACGTGAGGGTGCCGTTTTCTTTGTGCACCACGCGGTAGCTGTCAAAAATATGATCAATGCGGATGTATGCGGGCTTGAGTGCGCGGACGGCAGAGGCAACCGGGGAAAGCATGTCCGTTTTTTCTTCGCCTCCCTGGGCAAATGCATGGTAAAACGCGGTAGGGAAGGGGGTCAGTCCGGTTTTCGTCGAAACGACAATATTTGCCGGAATTCCGGTGGCCCGCAGACGTAAATCAAAGCGGACCCCCATGCGGTTTAAAAGGATTGCAATGAGGCCTATGGCGACAAAAACGGCAATCTCAACGGACGTTATCTTTTTGCGCATACAATGTCTATCGCGTGCGACGTGCCGATACGGACCACTCCCGCGTCGATGAATGCCTTGGCTTCTTCGTAGGTATCAATGCCTCCGGCGACTTTAATTTTCATATCCGGACCGACTGCGTCCCGCACGATTTTTACATCCTCAACGGACGGGCCTCTGGGCCCCATGCCGCTTCCTATTTTGACAAAATCCGCGCCGGACTGCTGGATTGCCAGTGCGGCCTGTTTCATTTGATCCGGGGTAGTTATGTACCCGGGGTCGAGAATAAACTTTACGATCACGGGCTGACCTACCATCCGTGCGCCGTCAACAATAGCTTTCATTTCCGCCACAAACCCGTCGGTGTCGCCGGAGAGGAACGTGCCGATATTGGGGACGATATCCAGTTCGTCCGCGCCCAGTTGCACCGCTTCGTTGGTCGCGGCCACCTTTGCGGCAACCGTATCCTGGCCCAGCGGAAAACTTACCACCGTTCCGATTTTTAGTCCCGCCGCGTATTTGGTGTGGGCGGGACTAATATAGCACGCATTCATAAAAGCCGCGTGGAAACCATGTTCCACGACTGATGCGCATAGGTTCTCGATATCCGCGGGCGTCGCACTGGCTCGGTGGTTGGCAAAATCGAGGTATTGGGCAAAGGGATGCATGTACTCAGTATAAAAGATACCAGAGGGAAAAACGAGGGGGAGCTTTGTTCATTTTACTCTGTTGGCCATGCCCTGGTCATAGAGGCAATCGTCAGTTCCGCATTGCGAGCGAAGAATTGTCCCATCAGGGGCGAGGGTCGTGACACATCCGCAATCCCACCTCGTTTGCATGGGTTCATCTTCATGCCTGCTGCGGCGGCGAGGAATAAAATGAGGGACTTTTTTCTTTTCTGCTGCCTTTATGGCAGCAGCATGTTCAGGATATACCTCTGTTTCAAAGTAGTGCCGAACGCTGTTTGGCTGTTTTTCATTAGGTGTCATACCGCGCATAGTATACTCTGTATACAGCCGGATATCCATTTGCATGCAGTACATACTATAAGGTAAAATCAGAAAAACTATGACGGAAAAACCAAATAATACTGTTGGCATCGTTGAAGATCTATTACCCCGAAGTAAAGAGCTTTTGGCATTCAAAGGCAGAAACTGGGAAATTATTGCCCCTCACACGATTTCAGATATCCATCACGCGGCAAAAAACACCACTCTACGTTTCAGGAATGTTTTTCAAAAACTGGCGGAGACGACAATAAAAGTACAATCCGATCCGAATAATCCTATCCTCACCGGGATACATTCCCGTCTTCGTGCAGAACGCGGAGGTTCCCTTGTTACCGAGGTTTCCGCCGCTGACAACCGTATAAAACCCGTTTTTTTTCAGGACGGAAATATTTGCATTATCCCTGTTCATTACGACGATCGTAATCTCATCCCGGAAAAAAGGACAGGGTATTTTCTCTCCATGCCCTTCACAGGCTCTCCCGCACCCGGCTTTATTCAGTGGCGGGGCATGTTTGAGTTTATGGCAAAAAAGGAAAATTCAGGTGATATAGCAGCAGCCTACAAAATAACTGAAGCGGAAATCGCAAGAGCAGCAAAGAGATATGCTCCGATAGCTCTTCGTAGGCCTGACGAACGTATTACAGAAACGGATATTCATCGTCTTCTTAAAGGTGAAATGACAGAATCCAACAAAATACTTCTTGATATGCTTGAGAAAGGGGAAATGGATATTAAAGGCGGATATTTTAAAGAAGCCAGACAAATTCTTGATCGAATACAGCAGTTTGCAGATTATTTAAATTCATTCAAAAATTCCCGTCTTGAACCTTACCTTACCTTGGCCAAAGCATCACAGTTTCATTCAGTTTTGTTCCGTGCTTCTTTGATGTATCCCTAAATTATTGACTCCGCAGGTACATAATGATATATTATGGGATACAAATCCTATGCCGAGAGAACACCAAGTCCAAGAGGGTCATTACGGACAAAACTACGAAGACACAAAAGCATTCATAGAAGAACGCCATCCGGAACTGGCGATATATTTTGACGACGCATTAAGACATTTGAGAACGTCAGGCGGTATTCATATGGAAGGTGGCTTTATTCGTGAGATACGCAGAACCACAATTTTTGATGTTGAAAAAGGGGTCAGTACACGTGTGGATCAAATTGGTGTTTTCCCTCCCCACGGGGGATTAATCGGAACGGTTCTTGATCAAATACACACAGTTGAGGCGGACATTATGGGAAAAATGGAAAGATTATCCGGAAAAAAAGGACTATCCGCTGAAGAACGTGACTTTTATCATCGATATGAATCGCGATATCGCGAGTACATAAACGAAATAGGACCGTAGGTGTTCTTTACTCCCGCTTTGTTTCATCGTACTATTACCTCATGTACCACCGTGTACTTGTTGCCGGCACGTTTGACAGACTCCATACGGGCCATGAGGCTGTTCTGACTGCGGCGTATGAGGCGGGGGAGAATGTGACCATAGGCCTCACGTCAGATACCTTTGTTGCCAGATTCAAGAAAGATCATGCGATTTCGGCGTTTTCAGATCGTAAGGCGGATCTGGAACAATGGCTGAGTAGCAACGGATATAGTGATAAGACGATGATACTTTCCATCGACGACCCGTACGAGCCGGCGGCGAGCCTCACGACCTCGAGGTGCTTGTGGTCACCCCGGACAATACATCGCGCGGCGGGGAAATAAACCGCATCCGTAAGGAAAAAGGTCTGGCACCGTTGGGACTACTCCTTGTTCCGCTTGTGCCGGCTGCGGATGCAGTACCGATCTCATCAACCAGAGTTCGCGACGGAGAGATTGATAAAACAGGCCGGTTGATTCTACCGGATACCATGCGGCCGGAGCTTGGGAAGCCTGTAGGCAGGATTCTTATCGGCGACGCCATAGGAAGCTCGATCGAAGCCCACCGGAGCGGCGTTATTGTCACCGTGGGCGATATTACGACCAAAACATTTCTGACTGCCGGTGTCATCCCGTCTCTTTCCATTATTGATTTTCAGGTGGAGCGCAAACCCTATCCGGAGTTGGACGGACGGTTTGCGGGTTTAGGTATTTTCCGCATTCATGTGCCAAGCGGCCCCGGATTTATCGCCCAGGAGGCGATAGACGTCATTAAAAAATGGAGCCTGCATCCGGAAGAGAAATTGGTGCTGACGGTGACCGGGGAAGAAGATCTTCTGGCGCTTCCCGCCATTGCCTACGGACCGCCCGGGGCCGTCGTCTATTACGGTCAGCCCGGACAGGGATTAGTCGAGGTTCTCGTGACGCCGGAAAAACAGTCGGAAGCCAAGGAATTGTTGAATAAATTTGTTTAGTGTGGTATATATGGAGAACTATGGTGGCGAAACAAGAGCTGATATTCCAAAATAAAGAGCAACAAGACGAGTTTAATCACGGAGTTACATTTTTACAACAGCACCATCTTCGCGTAATCCGGAAAGATAGGCTTAATGCTGGGGAGAAAACCCCGCATGTTATGTTAACGGATGAGGATCCGTTTGACCTGAAGTATTACGAAGAATCCTCAATTTCAACGGGTTGTATATTCGAAGCGCATAAAGATTCAGAGTTCGCTATGAAGGTTTTTATCAGGATGCTCGGATCCTATCAAAAAGATTACGTAGAATCTAAATCCACGTTTGTTTATCGATTGCCGGCCCATAAGCCCATGACGGTGGTTCTTGATTCTCCCGGTTGGGAAAAGGCACTCCATTTGGTGGAGGAGCGTTTTCCCGGTACGGTTATCTGGCCGGAGAAAACATAACCTCTTCTCTTGACACCTGATACTTGATACCCGATACGCAATACGCAATACTAGATGTGTGGCAAAATATGTTCCCGATGTCAAGACACAGCGGTGGGTGATTATCGCGGCCGCCCGCAGCAAACGCCCGGACGAAGCAGCCGCTCCGAAAACAGGTGAACCAGTTTGTGCATTTTGCGAGGGAAACGAAAGTCTCACGCCGCAGGAGGTGTACCGGATAGGGAGTGGGGAGAAGGATAAGCCGGGCTGGCAGGTACGCGTGGTCCCCAATAAATACGCCATTACCGACATTCACGAGGTTATTATTCATACGCCTAATCATACGGATGATCTGGAACACCTTCCGGTTGAGCAGGTAACCCGGATTCTGACCGTGTACCGCGACCGTTACCGCGCTCATGAGGGCGACGGGCAGGTCATTATCTTCTGCAATCACGGGTTTCATGCGGGAGCAAGCCTTATCCATCCGCATTCCCAATTGGTTGTGGTTCCCAAGCAGATTAACCTGGATTCACTGTACCGGGAGCCGATTGCCAACATTGTCGATGAAAATACCTTTTTTATCACCTATTGTCCGGATTTTTCGCAGTGGCCCTATGAGACGTGGATCGCGCCCAAAAGTGAAGGAAGTAAATTCGGCGATACGCCGGAGGCGGAGCTTCCTGATTTGGCCGGAGTCCTGCAGCGCGTTCTTATACGGTTGGAAAAAATATATCTGGCTTCGACGATTAAACCGAAAGACCGTTCTGACAATGCGTTTGTCTACAACTATTACATTTACCACGGTATCAATTGGTTTATCCGTATTATTCCGCGTTTTATCCACCGCGCGGGGTTTGAGCTGGGGACCGGCCTAAACGTCAATGTCGTAGATCCCGCGCAGGCCGCGACTGAAATTAAAGAAACTGCGATATAACCTTTTACACCGCCCCTTTTTGCTGAAGTCCCAGGAGCCAGAGTACCGCCTCTTTCTTATACCGGCGGTCTCCGCGCGAGTTTATGCGGATGGCGGGCAACTTCCCGCGCTTGCCCCACCGCTTGATTGTCAGAGGAGATACGCGTAAAATTTTTGCCACTTCCCGCACGGTCAACAAATCCGGCCATTCATCACCAAGTGCCATACTAGCTCCTTTTTCGGGCAAGAATTTAAGATCAATATTCATCACAACAGTACATCGTCAGTCAAACATTGTCAAGAGACATCAAATGCATGCAGCTAGTATGATATATATTGAAACGGAAAAGTAAAATAGTATTAAAAAGAAAAAAACAGTGAGCGGCGGCAAAAAATTCAGAGGAGTGTCCAAAAAACTATGAAAAATAAATTTGGGGGTGACAAAAAGTGGCAACACAATATTTTTCAAAAAACCCATTTTTTGTAACATTATCAAAGCTACGTAATTGAACACTAATATTGTTCAATAATATCCACAATATCGCACAAACAATCCACAATGCTTTGTCATACGGAAATATGCGGAAAACACCAAAAAATGCAAAATGCCCCATACACACGGCTATATCATAGGTGATCAACCTGTAGTAAATAGGTAATTGAACCATGTTGGCAGAATACGGAAAGGAGCGCCAGCCTCTGTATTGCCCGTAGACGTGTCGTTTTTTGCATAATGAGGCATGATTAGGGTATACTATGCATTCGTGCTATGCCGTCGAAAACAGAACGACTGTCATCTCTTGATTCTCATGAAAACGTCCACCGCAGCGTGCGGGTGTTTGCCGTGGCGCCGATACGGGCTGAGCAACTAGAAGGATTGCTTGCTGCTGGAAAATCTTTCCAAGAGATTTCTTGTATCGAAGTGATTTTGGTCAAAAAAGTCGATACGAAATTGGTCACTGCAATAGGAGGAGAGATTAATCCGGGAGAAGATCTTTTGCATGCCGGCATGAGGAAAGTGTTTGAAAAATCACTTCTTACACGCGAGTCCCTGCGAAATCTCCAAGATTCCATCGGGCACGGGAGCCCCATACCATATCGGGTCAACGGCAAACGAGCAGGACGCGAAGCATTTCTTACCGTCATGCCGGTGCGGTCCGGTGCCATTTCTCTCCACCAACCGCGTGAAGATGGCGCGAATCAGCTTGTGAGTGTCACACCCAACGAACTAGAACAATTATTCAACAACGGATATGTAACCACCCGATACGAGGAAAATCTTCATATCGTCGGCCATTTGACGCAGGCGCAGGCCGGTGATGTGATACTTTCCGCCGACGCGCGGCAGATACAAGGCTTGGAGTTTACCCGCGTGATGCAGGAAATCAGGAGTTATGAGCAATCGTTTCTTGATGAGATGAAAAAACAGATTAACCTCGTCCGCAGGTGGCATAAAAAGCCGGAGGTTTCAGGGTTGGGTCAATGCGGACATAATGAGTTGCTTCGCGGATTTCTTGCGGCGCAGATGATGATGGGGTTTACCGATGAACGCACGCGGGACAGAGAAAATGGTCAAAAGCCGCCCAGGTCAACGGATTTACTTACTGCGAGTTTATATATGCGGGAGTTTACGCCGGAGCAGTTGCCGGACGCACTGGTTTCTATGCCAACGGCCCAAGTCCGAAAAGCCCGCAACATATTAAATTATGCGCTTCGCGGGACGGTGCAGGAGCTATATGTGCGAATGGGGGTAGATATTACCCCATTTATCTCAGCAAGAGGTGTCGACACCGTAGCGGCACTCCGGGCAATTTGGCCTCAGGTGATTGCCCTGCGGCTGGATCAACACACCCAGCTCCTAAAAGATCTGGACGCGCGGTTTGTCGATGAACTTGCCGTTAGGCTCCGTAAGCCGCGGGATATTGTAAAGCGTGCTCTGGAATTTCCCGAACGGATTCCGCGTTATATTGCCGGTGAAATGCAGAAAACGAAAAACTCGTTTCAACAGCATTACCCGATAAACGAAGTTGCCAGCGCCATCGAGCGGCCGTTTGTGCAGATGCTGCATGTGTTGGGTTTGCACCCGTACAAAAACATTCCGTCCAATGTCCAGAGTGATGCCGCCAAACGGATGCGCGGTGAGATGCTTATGATCATCGCGGAATTTTTTACTGCAATTCCGGTCATCGAACAGCATATGGTTGTAGACGATAGCCTGTTTGAAAACGGCTTGGCGAAGTTTTTGAAATATCCGCCCGAATTGGACGAAATACACCTGAAAGATGTCACCCATACAATACTTCGGCGTCAGACGGAGAAACCGGTCGGGGGCAAAGCGCTTCTGCTCTTGCATGATAAGCGGCCCTTGAAATCTGAAGAGCGAAAATGGTTTAAAAGCTTGCACGAACCAGTGAACGATGATTTCAGCCACAATTTCGTTATCCATGAAGATAATTTTTCGGAAGAAGAGCGCAGGAATATACCATTGCGGCTCGCGAAGGTTGAAGAATTTCGTGAGGCATTGCTTGACCATTATCGTACGCTCCTTGCGGGGTCGGGGTGGCAGGTGTCTATCGTTGCGGGAACGCATAAAACAGCGGCTATTGATTCTGTGCGGAAATTTATTACCATTCAATCAAAGAAAGAACGGGAGGAGTTTATCGCCGGAAAGAGGAACGGTGTACGCGCTGGATCCATCGGAAACCTGATAGTTCGGGAAAAATTTGTCTTGTCCCTATCCCGCGGGGAGGAAGAACACCTTACGGAGATATGCATCTATCCCTTTCAGAGTATCGACATGGACGGAACGGTCCTTTCGGGGTCGGGTCTTATCGCATTTATGGAGAAACTCCTGGATGACATGCAGGGGAGGTATGCAGGGTATCGTCTTATACAAACAGACGCAAAAGATCCCACGGAGCCTTCACTGATAGAATTAGTAGAACCGGCAGCGTGGTCAAAGAGCCGTTTTGATGAGATCAAACTTTTTCAATACACACCAAATCAGAAAAAGCGGTCATAAAAAACCCCGCCTCTCACGAGAAGCGGGGTACGTTTCTATACGTTTTTGTTTTATTACTTCAATTCAACTTTTGCACCTGCTGCCTCGAGCTTTTTCTTTGCCTCTTCAGCGGTACTTTTGTTGACGCCGGTTAAAACTTCTTTCGGAGCCGATTCCACGAGTGTTTTGGCTTCCTGAAGTCCCAAGGTCGGTACGAGTTCGCGCACCGCTTTAATTGCGCCGATGCGGTTTGCTCCTGCTTCCTTAAGAACCACGTTGAAAACCGTTTGTTCTTCCTTCGGTTCGCCTGCATCTGCCGCCGGCGCTGCTCCTGCAGCTACTGCGACTGGTGCGGCAGAAACTCCGAATTTTTCCTCAAGAGCCTTCACTAAGTCGGAAAGCTCCAATACCGTCATTTCTTCAACTGCTTTCAGTATTTCGTCTTTAGTTAGTTTTGCCATGTACAGTCACCTCCTTCAATGCCCAAACGAGCCTGTTTATATTCCACGAAAGTGCGTAGTGCAAGCCCTGGATCGGTGCATTGAGCTGGCCGACTAAGCGGGCCAACAGAACGGAACGGGCGGGGAGTGCCGCTAATTTTGTAATATCTGCTTCGGTCAACACATTGTCGCCCAACAGTCCGCCTTTTGTAATCCCTGCTCCTGCTGTTTTGAAAAATTTAAGCAGGACGGTAAGGGGAGCTACTTCATCAGCATATGCAAACAGTGCCGCTGTCGATTGTGTGAGTTGGTTTTCGATGGATTTTGCCTTATTTCCCAAAGCTTTGGTAAATAAACGATTCTTGATCACGCTAAAGTCTGCGTCGGTTTTTTTGAGGGCCCGGCGCAGTTCTTCAAGCTGTTTATGCTTGAGGCCGCGGTAATCGGCCAAGACAATGGATTTCGCTTTAGCGATTTTTCCGGTCAGTTCCGTCACTGCATCTATTTTTCGTTGTGTAGCCATATATATAAAAAAATCCCCGCCAAAAGCGAGGAAAATATTCCCTCGGTAGGATTTCCTCCCGATCTGATCGGGATACCTACGGTCTTTAGGATAAAAAGAGTATAGCAGATTATTTACCCGATATCAATAAGGTCGGTAAGCGGAACATTGGCACAGGGAACGGGATCGCCACGATATTTATGGCGTTTTCGGGTACCTGTCCCCTCAATAAATGATTCGACCGAGTGCTCTTGGATAATAACATGTGCCCGAGGTGGTTGTACGGATGCGTCAACAGACATGAGGGTCACACGAAAATATCTGGTATCCCGCACGAGTCCATAAGGGTGACCGATACGAAATTCTGAGGGGGAGCCAGCCATAGAATTTATATCTGAATTTTAACTCCCGGACCCATGGTGGACGCAAGAGTAGCCTTGGCAATTTTGCCCCGTCCGACTGCGTTTAAGATTGCGCTGATGTTGTCCTCAAGCTTTTTGTCATCAAACGATACTTTGCCCACCAAGAGATGGATGAGCGGCTGGTCGGGTTCGGTTTTGAAGTTGACTTTGCCGGTCGATAACTCTTTGGCGCGCTTGGCGGTGTCTTCCGTCACGGTGCCGGTTTTCGGGTTGGGCATAAGCCCCTTGGGACCCAAAATCCGGGCGACTTTGGCAAGACGCGGCATCATGGCGGGAGAGGCTACCAGAATATCAAAATTGATTTTTCCCTCGGCAACGTCGGCAATAATAGATTCGTCCGCGATAAGGACGCGTACCTGTTTTCCTGTTCCGTGCGGTAAGGATACGGAGCCGCGCATATCTTTCTTTTCACCCAAAGATGCAGGATTGAGATTAATATGCAGTTCCACGGATCCGTCAAATTTCGTGAGGCTTGTTTTCTTCACGAGCGACACTGCATCGCCCAGGGGATAGACTTTGGTTTTATCAACCAGGGAAGCAGCCTCAACATACCGTTTTGAGCGGACGCGTGCTTTCTTTTCTTTCTTGGCTTTTTTTACCGCAGGCTTTTCTCCGGATTCAACCTCTTCAATCAATTTTTTAAATTCCGGCTTGATATCGGTGCCTTCGGCCACCTCGATGCCTTCCACCTTCTGTTTTTTGGAATCTTTGGTCTGACGCCTTGCTTCGGCCCGGCGTTTTTGCTCTTTTTCCTCTCGTTCGTCGCCCATGGCGACGGCTCTGATTTTACCCATAGTCTTATCCTTCCACCGTAATGCCCATACTGCGGGCGGTTCCTTTGACTACTTTCATGGCTGCTTCGACGTTGTCGGTATTCAAATCCGGCAATTTATCGGTTGCGATTTTTTTGACCTGTTCTTGCGTGAGTTTGCCTGCCGATTCATGGCCGGCTTTGCCGCCTGCCTTTTCCAACGCCAGAAGCTTTTTAATCATGGCGGCAACGGGGGGAAGCTTAGTAATAAAGCTGAATGTGCGGTCTTCGTAGACGGTGATAACGGCGGGAATTGTTTCACCTTTGAGCTTGGCGGTGCGTTCGTTGTAGGCCTTCACAAACTCCATGATCGGAAGTCCATGTTGTCCAAGCGCTGGTCCGACTGGGGGAGCCGCAGTGGCACTGCCGGCGGGAAGATTAAGCTTAATGATGGTTTTGACTTTTTTGACTGCCATAGCGAAACCCCTTTGAGATTTCTCCCACCCAACTGCTCGTGAGCGTCAGGGTAGTATGGGGAAGTATAGCAAATTTTTTAGAGTTTGGCAACCTGCAGGAAGTCCAGTTCAACGGGCGTCTCTCTTCCAAAAATAGAGACCAGGACTTTGATTTTCCCTTTTTCCTCATCAATGGTGTCAATGGTGCCTAAGAAATCCGCAAACGGCCCGTCCACGATTTTGACGGCTTCGCCCACCGAAAACGATGCCTTGTATTTGGGCGCTTCCATCTGCATAAATTTCAAAATCGTATCGACTTCTTTATCGGAAATCGGGGTAGGTTTGTTGCCGGCGCCGACAAATGCGGTGACGCCCTGTGTAGTGCGGACCGCCAGCCACGACGTGTCATCCAGAACCATTTTGACGAGAATATAGCCCGGGAAAATTTTTTCCTTTTGTTCTTCCTTTTTTCCGTGGCGGACATGTACGATATTGCGTGTTGGGACGATGATTTCAAATATTTTGTCCGCCAGCTTCATTGTGTCGATGCGCTGTTTCAGGTTTGCGGCGACTTTGTTTTCATGGCCGGAGTAGGTGTGAACTACGTACCATTTTGCATGTGATGGTGTATCCATAGGTTTATCGTTTAAATAGTATTGTTGTTATTTTGACAAATAATGAGTCCAGTCCGCCGATAAAAGCGCCGACGAGGACGGATATGACGATGACAACAACCGTCAGCTTCACTGTTTCTTCCCGCGTCGGCCAGGTGACTTTTTTGAGTTCCGAAATCACCTCGCGCAGAAACTTTCCCGGTGCCACATTGGGAATATTTGGTTTTACCGTTGTATCCATAGTTCCATTATATCCTACCAACTCCGCCTTCGCCAAGGCTTCGGCGGATCTATGAAAAACCCCCTCCCAGGGGTACGGAAGTCAGTATAGCAAAGCGGACAAAAAAAGTAAAGATAGACGCGGTATCCGTCTGCATCAACAGCCTCCCGGCCATTTTGGAAGTTTTTTCCCGGGGGCGATAACGGAGTAGATACCCTGCAATTCCGTGATATATCCGTCAATTTTAGCCTTATTCGCAGAGGAGAGCGTATTGTAACAGCCGTCTCCGATCCAAAACATAGCGACGAAATCCTGCATGGTTTTCCCTGAACACTTTGAGCCGTAGTAGCCCGGCAATTGGAGAAACCGGTCAAGTTGCTCGCTAAAATTTTCAGCGACGCTCGAAATATTAACACCAAAATCCTGCACTTTGCCGCCGGACAGCTGCTGACCGCACGTATAGTTGCTGGCGCCGGATTCGTGAAGCCAGATAGCCAGGGCGAACACCGGATCCACGCATGCTTTTGCGGCACGTGCGATGACATCATTTTTGCATTTTTCCCATGCATTCTCCTTGCCGCTCGTACATGGACCATAGAGTATGTTTGCATATGATTGTCCGGCGCCGGAGTTTAATCCCGGGACGGATCGTTCGCCCACATTACTGCAATTCCATCCGCCTCCGGCGGCCGCAGAACCCACCCAGTTTGTGTTGCAGGCGCCGTCGGGGACGGCGGTCGTTTGGTAGTCGGCCTGCGTGAGCGTACAGTTAGTATAATCTCCGGCGGCTTCGACGCGGGCCGCAAATGCGCTGCTGTTGGCGGCGGTGGGCTGATCGTTGGTGATCGTCTGTACCCATTGTTGATTGGGGTCTTTTGCGTTGAGATCGGATTTATATGTGGGATCAATTTGGTCCTGACGGTACATGCTGTTGACAAATCCGCCGGATTCGCAGAGCTTCCGTTTTTGTTCATCTGTTGCGTAGGAAACGGAAGATAAATCCGATGATGTTGCGCATCCGGCCGTGAGCGCCGCGGTGTGCCCGGTGTACGGATTTTGGGCTGTCCCCACGATGTGAGCCTGGACGGTAATATCTGCCTTGGCGCTAGCGGACCCTTCAGGGCTGGTGAATAATTTGATCATGCTGTTTAAAACGTTAACGACAAAACTAATAGTACCGTTCCCTGGACCTCCGTACGTGTTTTCATTTTGAAATGCCGTAGGATTTTGATTTTTTTCAATGCCGCTCAACTGTGATCCGCAGGGGAGAGCCGCATTCTGTTTGATCGTTATATTGGGAAGGTTATAGTCCTGCGATTCCTGTGTGTATCCCGTGGTGAACGATGAGAGTCTCCGTGCGCCTTCGGCTCCCGGACGGATCCACGGTACGTCAGCGGTTATTATGGTTTCGCCGCTTACTATATCCGCTTCGAGTGCGCCGGTTTGCGGGTTATACACGCACTCGCGGCTGGTCATGGAGGCGGATTTGCTGGTTTCGTCATGTTGCTCAATCGACTGCAGTGATGCCGGGTTTAACTCAAAATCGCTCGCAGTTTGGATTTGGTTGGAAAAATTCGTGAGCTTTTCACTGCCGGTATTGTATGATCCGAGCGGTTTCAACGAACCGAATATTTTCGTGATAATATTTTTCGGGCCTAAGAGTTGGGCCGCAGTATTGGCAATCAGAGTTTGGGTTTGACTTAACGGTACGATTGTATTGACGCCGTCGCCGGTTGTTGCGCAGGTTTGGCTGGGATCATTGCACCCGGAAACGGAAAATAATGAGTCAACCGCAGAGACAGGCAGGGCTCCGGCAAGAAAGAAGCATATCGTAAACAGAATGAAAAAATTCCGGATATACCGCATGTACATTCATCATAGCAAATTGACAAGCATCTTGCAGGAGCGATACAATTGAGAGTACGCATGAATAAACAGACGATCCGAAAAGCAGTGATTCCGGCGGCGGGTTTCGGGACGCGGTTTCTTCCCCAGACCAAGGCCATGCCCAAGGAAATGCTTCCGATCGTGGATAAACCCGTCATTCAATACGTCGTGGAAGAACTGGTTGCCTCCGGCATTACGGATATCGTTATTGTCACCGGCTGGCACAAACGCGCCATTGAAGACCATTTTGATTATCCCAATGAACTTATTCAAATGCTTAAAGATCAGGGAAAAGAGGAACTTTTGGAATCGGTCAAAAAAACGGCCGAGCTTGCCAACTTTATCTACATCCGGCAGAAAGGTCCGTACGGTAACGGAACGCCCGTACTCTGCGCCAGATCGGTGATCGGTGATGAACCGTTTGTGGCCATATGGGGCGACGAGTTTATTTACGCCCACCCGCCGCGGGCAAAACAATGCATCGAGGTATTTGAAAAATACGGCGATCCGGTTATTTCCGCAATCCGCGTGCCGAAAGATGACGTCTCCCGGTACGGTATTGTCGAGATAACGGAAGTTGAAAAAAACGTCGGCCAGATCAAGCGGCTTATCGAAAAGCCGAGCCGTGAAGAAGCGCCGGGAAATTTAGCCGCTCATGGTTGCTATGTCTTAACGCCGGACATTTTCCCGATTCTGGAAAAGTTAGGCCCCGGAAAAAGCGGAGAAGTCTGGCTCACCGACGCGATCAAAATCCTCATGAAATCCCGTCCGGTGTATGCCTGCGAGGTCGAGCATGCCAAATACTACGATACGGGAAATAAATTGGAATATCTCAAAACCGTCGTTGAGTTTGCGCTTCAGCACAAAGATCTGAATGGTGATTTCCGCGAATATCTCAAAAGCCTCCGTCTTTAGTTGTCATCCTCGCGAAGGCGAGGATCGGTATTGGTTTTGTCTATGCGACTTCGTCATTATTATGTCTATTTTATTAAAGGTTTTACACATTGGAAGTTGAATTTAATTCAAAAAGTGAACCCAAAGCGGGAATGACATCAAGAACTACTCCGCAGGAGGATTTCCGTAGATAACCACTTCCGTTCCGGGATTATCGCGTGTCGCGATCGTGCTCCAGGCTTTCGGATTGGTCACTTCCGGCGTCGTCCAATCGTAGAGTTTTGCGGCGTCTTCCGTGCGCATGTTGATGCACCCGTGGCTCATCGGATGGCCGAAGTTATGGTGCCAATATGTGCCATGGAAGCTGTACCCCATGGATTTTGGGGTTTCACTGTTGTAAAAAAATTCCACGTACGGGACATTGGGCAGATAATAATACGTGCCGTCTGACTGAGAGCCGCCGGACATCAGTTGACTCCTCACTTTGGCCCAGATGCGGAAGGTACCCGTCGGCGTACGGCCCCATTTGCCGGTTGATACGGTAAAATCAAATATCTTGGTATTGCCCTCGTACGCATACACTTTTTGTTTTGCAAGATCCACTTCAATGCGTTTATTGGTAGGAGATGTCACTCCTAAAATTCGGCTGGTTTGACGAAGGCTTGCAAGGCGCGGCGGAAGCGCTTCGATGCCGTGAAAAATTCCATACTGTCCATCCGTGGGTTCCGGCAGCGTTTCACCGGCAATGAGTTTGGAAAGGGAAAGAGGATCTGCAAGCGGCTCTGTTTGAACGTGCGGTTTTTTGGATTGCAAAAGGACAAACGTTGCCAGAAATAATACGAAAAAACTGATAAATTTCTTCATATATGTATTATTGGTCACGGATTGGTAAATGTAAATGTGTCTGATTGAATTTCTTTGCCTGATACCGCAATGGTAAAGAAATAGTGATAGGTGCCGGGAGGGATGTTTGGAATCGTGAGTTGGTGCGTCCGGTTGTTTTCGGACTGCAGGACAGCCGTAAAATTATGAAGTGCCGGGATGTGAACCGTGAGTGCCGCATCCGTGCCGGTTGTTGCCGTGATGAGTATCGCGGTATGGTCGGCAGACGTATAGACTGCATGGCCCGTAAGGATCTGTTTTGCCTGCGACTGGCTGGTTTGGCGCTGCTCTAATGCCCGGAAGGTTACTGCGAGTCCCCCGGACAAAAGAAGAAGGACGATACTGCCCAGGAGAATACTTGCAACATTAGGCATGGGGATCTGCCAAAGTTTGTGGTATTCGATTTTGGTTTGCTGCGCTTTTTTGAATGCAGCAAGTTGTCCTGTAGGAAAAAAATAGCCGTGATGGGCAGGACAATCAAAAACGAACACTGTGTCGGGGATATTCGCGCCTGAAGACCGGACAAGCTGTTTTGTACAAACCGGACAGTGATACGCGGGCGCAATGGGTTTTGTTGTTGATGCGTCAAGACTGTTTGTTGTTATGTAATTAGCGGAAAACGAATCCATCCAGTACCCGCGGCACGTGGGGCAGGTTGCATAGGAAACCGTCAGACCGTTTGCGCCTTGCGTGGTGTGGTTGGTTAGTTCGGCGTCTCCTGCGGGGCATTGCATACATTGAGAGGTTAAACCGCTGGTGGTTGTATATACGGCGGTGGGGGCGATTTTTTCTTACGCAGAAGTAAAATAGCCAGGAGGATTGCGACAAAGATTCCCACTATCCACCAGATGAGATTTTCGAGAGGATTTTTGGTAGGCTCGCGGGCGAGCGTCGGGATGACAGGGGGTGTAGGTGTTTCATAGACGATTGCCACTTCTTCGGGGGTCGGTGAAACGACCGGAATAACATTTCCTTTTTCCCCGGCGATGACGCGCTGGTAATACGACGTTGCAGCTGTATTGGCGGGCTTCGGGTTGATGACGATAATCCTTTTACAATCGTTCGTGGCATTGGAAAAAACATTGTTGTTGTCGCGCACCCGGCAGGTAGCGCCCAGCGTGCCGATTGTCGTATACGTGTGTGTCGTGGAAATAGATCCCGGACTGCCCGCATTTTTATAAATTGTATCGCGGGTATTATCGCCGAAGGTAAATTCCGCAGCATTGATATAGCCGTCCGGGTCCATGCCGGAACACGTAAACCGTACGGTAAGCGGCGTGCCGGTGCCGATCGAAGTATCGCTTGATAATGTGACACAGCTGGGGATTGTATTCGTACCTCCCTGGCCACCGGAGGTCGGCGTCGGGGTTGCGGTGGGGGTCGGCGTGCCGGCTCCAACCGTCGGTGTGGGGGTAGGCACGGAGCCGTCGCTGTACGTCAGGGCAACCATGTTCGTTTGCGATGGACACGAGGAGAGAACGTTTTGAAGGTCGGTAGAGTAAATATGCGTATTCGCGCAGTCAAATGAAACGGTACTGCTCCCGGAAGTTTTTTTCGCTTTAAAAACAACCGTCGCATAGGTGCCGTTGCCGGTCGTCCCGATAGGTGATGTCGTATATGCATGCAGTTCAAGGACATTATGCGCCGGGTCAGGCGCGGGATCGAAGAACGGGAAAAAATTTCCGTTTGTCGCTGATACGAAGTCCAGGTCATTGGCGGCATACTGGATCGTGATGTCGCTTGTCTTTACGGTGTTGGCGTCTACATTGATGCCGATTGTCAGTGTTACCGTGTCGTTTTGTACGACGACGGCGCTCGTCGGATTAAACAGAAGACTTGGGGCCGCCTGTGCGTGTGCGGCCGGATACGCGAGCGCCAGAAAACTGAACGCGAATGCCGTGAGGAATGAGAACAGTTTATTGTTCATCGTATCTGGTCTCCAGTGTTTGAAAAATAAGACTCAAATCCAGTGAATCGACTTTTCCGCTGTAATTCACGTCTGCGGTTTTGAGATCCTGCGCAGTCTGCTGCGAACTTGGTTTCTTAAAAAGTTCTGTAATGAGCGTGATATCGCCGGTGTTCACTCTTCCGTCCTGATTGAGGTCACCCGGAGGCAGCGGCCGGCTCGTAAAATCAAATGTGTACGAAACCGGCGTTATATACTCCGTGTCATTGCATGGTTCTGTTTGTCCTGCTTGCCGGCAGAAGACGACCTGCGAATGTTTTTCTCCTTTGACCAGAACCCGCAGGGCAGTACCGGCAGGGAGAGGATTGGTAAGTGTTGCGGTTGCCGTGTAGACGCCGTTGCCGACGGATTCCAGAAGCAATGGTTTATCCAGCGGCAGAACTCTGCCGTCCTTGAGTTTCAGCTTCACCGTTATTGTCGCTCCTTTTGCCTCCGCGCCGGAGACGCCCGCGAGTTTTACCTTAAAGGCAAGATTTTGCGGTTGGGGAATCACGGCTTTAAATTGATACTCCCATGAAAGTTGGCGACTCCGTCCGTATCTCGTTGTACACAGACTATTATCCTGTGCGCAATATGCGTGTACTTGAAGTCGGTACGTCCCTTCATTTTGCGGTCTTGGAACGGTTACTTCCCATCGCTGTGTGTTTGGATTAAAGATAGCATTTTGACTAAAGACCGATGGCGTAGTACCAACGAGCGGTAAAACGTCAACAGCCACCTGCGCATTAAAACCTTCGGTTGGTGTACCGGCTGAACCATCGTACTCTTGTACGTTTATGGTAAGCGGCATAACCTGATTTGGAAGAAGTTCGGGTACTGCCCCGTTGACGCTGAGCGTAAACATTTGGGGCGGTGTCGGCGTTACATAATATGTCGGAGTGGGATACCGCGTCAGCGTCGGATAAAGTGACGGAGTGGGATACCGGGTGATTGTGGGCGTAATCCATGTTTCACACCGGCCGCCGATGCAGACTCCGTTTCGTGTCGTGCACTGATCCGTACAAAACTTTACATCCGGCGGGCAAGCCCTCGCACACGTATCGACACAGGATGTTCCGTCTTTAGCTCCCGTACAGGAATTTTGATCTATCGGCGGACACATATCCGACGTTTCCGGCATCAAGCATCGGGGTATTGCGTCCAGGCAGGGCGGTCTCGGTTGGCAGGTCGGTGTAGGTGGCGGTACGGTCGGCTTGGGGGTCGATCCGCAGCCGGGGATATACGGTTTGCCTGCGGATACCCAGCTATTGTACCCGGTTATTTCTTCAGCTGTCAGAGGGACGAGAACATCCATACACCCCTGAACGCCCGGGTTCCCCCTGCAGCTATTGGGCCAATTATAGGCATCGTTGAAAACGACGACGCGGCTCCAGCAGATTTCCGTGGGTTCTGCGGTTGCTGCCCGTTTGCGAAGTTCAATTCGCTGCGTCGCTACTGCCCAGATGAAAATAGGAAGTCCTGCAAGTAACAAACCTGCAAAAAGTATTTTGATCCACGAAGTTTTCACATTCTTATCGTAATGAACGCGGAATATAAATGCAAGTACTTGTATACTACATCTACATGGGTATCGCTATTCTTTGGCTTGCCGCGTTTCCGTTTATCGTCATGTACGGCGCATATGAAGGGCCGAAAGTTTTTTGGTTGTGGATAGGCGGATTTTTTCTTACCGTATGGTGGATCATGAGAATACTTCATTCCAGGTTCCCCAAGATCGATACCGGGATGACATGGTTTCTTCTGTGGCTGTTGGTTTTATTCATTGCAAGTATCGCGGGGATTCATCCTTTTGATTCCGTAATCGGCGGCAGCTACCGGCACCAAGGCGTATTATTTTTCTTTACGGTGTTCCTGATATTGCTGATGCTCAGGGAGTTGTCTTTGAAACAACATCAGACACTGAAGAACCTGCTTGCGTGCGGTATTGTTATTGAAAGCTTCATTATTATATGGCAGAAAATTATCGGGTGGTCCGCCCGGCCGTTGGGGACACTGGGTGAGCCCAATGCCGTTGCCGGATTTCTGGCGATCGGATTGTTTTGGATCGCTTCTTCGGATTTCACCAAACGGGTACGGTTACTATTATATATACTCACGCTATTTGCAATTGCGGCGACAGGATCACGAGTTGGTATCGCCACGGCGCTCATCGTTACACTTGGACTGGCAGGGAGGCGAGTCATGGCAGTATTAGGCATCATCGGAATCGGATTAATCTTAACACAGGTGCGCCCGCAGTCCGTATATGAAAGCCGTTCATTGTTTTGGCAATTAGGAGTACGGGAGGCGGTTTTGCGGCCGGTCTTGGGGTATGGCGCGGAATCGGGCGAAGCAATCTACAACCGGGCTTTTCAACAGATAAACGTCCGCCTTATCGATTTTATGGTCGATCGGTCGCACAATTTGTTTTTAGACGTAACATTGTGGTCCGGAATAGTCGGGCTGATTCTGTTTACCGGCTGGTGTATTGTCAGCGGGAAAGCGCTTTGGGCCCGCGACCGGCTGCGGTGTATCGTGTTTGCCGCGTGGTTTGTGTTTGCCTCGTTCCAGCCGCTCGGCGTTACCCACTGGCTGCAGCTTATATTCCTGTTGTCTTGGGTCTAGCCAATGGTATACTGGATCTATGAACAGAAACGAACAGTCGCTTCTCAAATCATTCCTCGTATTTGTGTTTCTTGTCGCCATCGCCGTTGTCACGACGATATGGTACCAAGGGCGAAATACCACAACTGCGGAAGCATCAACAGGGATAACGCCTGCGGTGACTGCGAAAGCCGCGCGCGGAACGTCAGAAATTTCAGTTCATTCCTCACATGCGGATAAACAATTAATACTTCGTGTTATACCTCAATCCGGCGGAATGACACTGTACTCATATATTGTTGCAGATATATCCGGCGAAAATCGGAGAATATTATTTGAAAAAACACTGCCCGCCGGTAGTGTTATGAAACTTCCCGACAACAGTTGGGATCCGACGGATACGTACGTATTTTTGGAGGAAATAAACAGCGGAGTGCCGGATTATCTTGTGATGAAATCAACAGGCGGATCATTGATCGATGTCGGTGCCGTATGGAAGGAAAAAAAGATACCGTACACGATCCGTGAGGCGACGGGGTGGGCATCCGGCACGCTCCTTATTATCTATACGTCGAAAGATGACGGATCGCGCGGTCCGGCCTACTGGTTTGAAATTCCCTCAACCGCAATTCTTCAGCTGGCGGGATAATACTTTGCAGGGCCTCCATCCGTTCCTTTGCTACCTCTTCATGATCAAACTTCCGTAGACTAGCAATCACAGGCATCACCCCCTTGAGGCCTCTGATTCTACTCAGGATTGGGTATGCATGCGAGAGAACACCGGATTTACCGTATTTCAAGACTGACATTGCTCTGCAATGTCTAAAAAGTGTCGTAACTTATGCAATATAAGACAGTGATATAATGCCAGAATGAACATTGAGATTGTGGGTGCCAGCTTTAACCCTCCTCACAACGGTCACCGAGAAATCGTGTCCGGCCTTCTTGCTAAATATACCGCGGATGAAGTATGGTTAATCCCGGCAAGAAAACATGCATTTTCTAAATCGTTAACTGAGGGGGATCATCGTTTGGCGATGCTTCAACTTTTTGTTCAAGATTTTTGGGAAAAACCAGTTAGAATTGAAAAATATGAATTAGAAAAGGAAACCACAAGCTATTCTTATGAAACTTTAAGACATTTTGAGGAATCGCAGCCCTCCAACACATTTGCATGGGTCATTGGCAGCGATAACATTGCAAGTTTCCCTAAATGGTATAAGTACCGTGAGCTGCTGGAACAGTTTACTGTTTACGTTTATCCAAGGCCAAATTATCCGATGGAAAACTTACTGAAGGGAATGGTTCCTATAAGTGGAGTAAATGAAGTAGCTGTTTCATCAACGGAGGTGCGAGCCAAAGTGATGGCAGGCGAGGATATAACCGATCTCGTAGGCCCCGCAATAGCTGCCTATATTGATATACTTCTCCTTATGTCTACTGACCGGTTTCAACAAGTTCCTGACAAAAAAGAGGCAGCGCAACGAGAGCCAATAGTTAAAAGGGCGGGTGAGTTATTGGCTAATCATTTCATATCACAAACGCAACCTCAATTACTTTTGGATATGGACGGAGTAGTTTTCCATGCAGATAGCCTTCATGACCCTCGATTTACCACGCTTGATATTATCCCAACACTTCAGCTTCTTGAAGCTCAAGGGATAATAATTGGCCCTGCGACAGGCAGAGGGATACATGTCACAAACTATTTACGTGAACAAGGATTGCAACTTTCCGGCCCGGCTATTTTAGAAGAGGGTCAAAAAATAGTCCAACACGGTGCAATCGAATATCTCGGACACCCAAACCATAGACTATTCATGGAAAATATGCGGGGCGTATTGGAAAATCACGCGGGATTTCTTTCAAGGTGGCACGATGTTCGAGTAGCAACACAAAAAGGTAAATTTGCCTTCTGTGCCGGTAATTATCAATGGCAAGGAGACTGTAGATCTTCATTTTGGTTTGAATATGATGAAGATACTTCACATGACGCTGAGATAGTTTCTACAATATTTGAACCGGTGTTTCGAACAATAGCAGACCGACATGGACTTAGTTATGACAGAGATGTCGCTGTTAACTTTTATCGAATGCAACCAAGCGAAGAAAATGGAAATCTTGCTATAGTTGGAATCAAAGGGACATTAGACGGAAAAATAATACATAAGGGAATAGCAGCAGAAAAACTAGAAGGAACCTGGGGTTTTGTGGCGGATGGGTTTGGAGACACACCAATTGCAGAAGTGACCAAGATGAGACGGGGCGTTGTTATTGGTATTGAGGGTAATCTTGATATGACGAAAGATGCACCTGAATTTTTACGTTCGGCTGATATAGTGCTAAGAAATCCAGCAGAATTTACTAAAGCGCTTCGTCACGCGGCGATTATTCTTCGTTCACAAAAATAAAATTAGAAAAACTGGCCATTTTTATATCGGAAAGTCGATATATAATACTTGCCATGTACAGTGAAGGTAATTGCTTATCCACTCAATTATGTTTCGCTTATTATGAAAATTTGGAATAACTCAACAATTAAAAAAATTCGAAAGGGATATTATTCTGCTGTGTACTTCAATAGGACAAAAGAAATTCTTCTCCACGAGAATAACCTTAAATCAGTTACCATGCAAATTTTCCAAAAACAAAACAACGCAACATTGTGTGGAATAAATCAAGTAATAGAACTTCTAAAGATTGGAACAGGATATTTTGAAGATTCTATGTGGGTGTCCAAATATGACACGTTAGCAATAAAAACACTTCCTGAGGGAAAGATTATAAATAAAGGAGAGCCAGTTATGCATATAACTGGCTCCTATTCCTACTTTGCACATTTAGAGTCGTTATATCTTGGGATATTGGCGAGACAAACCCGTATTGCAACAAATGCCAGTAAGATAGTTACCGCGGCAAATGGAAAACCCGTATTATTTTTTGCAGACAGGTTTGACTACTTTCTTAATCAAGAGGCTGATGGTTACGCTGCGCGAATTGGAGGAGTAACAAATATTTGTACTCAAGCACAGGGTAAATGGTTTAAAGGTGAAGCAGTGGGGACAATACCCCATGCACTCATTGCTATTAATAACGGCGATACAATTGAAACGACCAGCCAATATGCTAAATACTTTCCAAAAAGGCACCTGATTGCACTTGTAGATTTTGAGAATGACTGTGTTCGAACTGCACTACAAGCCGCAGAAAAATTTGGAGGGAAATTGTGGGGAATACGATTGGATACATCAGAAAACATGGTAGACAAAAGTCTTAAAAGACCTTCTGAAAGTAAAACTGAGTTACGCGGGGTAAATCCTACATTAGTAAAAATGGTACGAGAGGCATTAAATAAAAAAGGCTTCGTTCATGTAAAAATTATTACCTCTGGAGGATTTAATAAGGAAAAAATTCTTTGGTTTGAGCAAAAAAATACGCCAGTAGATGTGTATGCTGTTGGTTCTGCAATGTTTGATGGTAAAAATGATTTTACCGCAGATATTGTAAAAGTTGGAAAAAAAGAAATTGCGAAAGTTGGACGAAAATATATCGATAATCCTCGAATGAAACTACTATAAAAATTGACAAACAGATTGTTATAAATACTGATCCTGGTATTGATGACGCAGTCGCTGTCTTAGCGGCTACCGCTGCTGCTTCCGAACAATTTACTGAAATTGATTCAATTGCTATTTATGGTAATGATTCAACCAAACAGACTGGGAAAAATCTTCTTACATTAGGAACACTTATTGATGAACTTCGTCAATCTGATGCGTCTTTTCCAGAACGATTCTATTATTCTGGAGCTGAGCAAGCTTTACATGGAAAACTAGCGTATTCAGGAAATGCTGATTTTATTATGGGTGCGAATGGAATGGAAGGAATACAAAGATCTTCAAATCGGACATTAGAACCATCTGGAGTAATTTATGATCATTTGGCAGCAAATCCAGAGGCAACAGCTCACGTAATTTCATTAGGAGCGGTAACAGAATTAGCAAGAATGATTACCCGTCCAGATATGGAAGGGAAAGTAAAAAGCGTTACCGTAATGGGGGGAACTTTGTTTGAAGAAGGTAATTTTAGCATGAATGTAGAATGGAATTTGTCTAATGATCCACAAGCATTAGAAATGGTTTTACGAAGCTGTAATTTAGGAGGAATTCCCTTCACTCTTGTTCCCATTGATCTTACACAAAAACCGAAACTTGGGCTTACACGAGATAGATTTGAATGGCTCTATAAAGAATTGCAATTAAGAGGTTCCCAATCAATGGCAGGTATAATGAAAACATTCATTGGTTCGGATTCTACATATTATAATTTCTTCACTTTTCCTGAAAATACAAGAGGGAATAGAAGACCTCCATATAATAGAATCAATTTTGATGGTGCTGCCATACATGATTTAACTGCACAACTTGTTCAACTTGATCCAGGGAATTTTGAAATTTATCCCATGCAAGTCATGGTAGATCAGACGGGAGCAATCGGAACAGCTCGTGAGTATATGGCAAATAAAGATTTTGGACTACACACAATCCAAGTTGCTATGGATGTAAAAGATCCGCAACGGTATTGGCAGAAGATGGTAGATTATTTATCGCTATATAGATAAAAGTAAAAATCGCCATTTATTAAAGCCATACATTTCTCCATTTTTACTCAAACCCTAATACACGGAAGGCTCTATTAGGCGATAAAGTTAGATATTTTATAGACTAGTGATATATAATGCTTTTTGCCATGAATCGAGAAATTAATTTTGCCTTAACACAAATGGATGTATCTCCCGGTCATCCTGATGTGAACGTTGCAAAAATTCTTAAGGAAACAGAGTTAGCGAAAAAGAGAAAAATTGATATTATTATTTTCCCCGAAATGGCAGTTCCGGGATATTTGTTGGGTGATGAATGGGAAAATGATAGTTTTATCGCTGATTTGATGGGGTTTAACGAGCGGATTCTTGCTGCAAGCTCAGGAATTGCGATTATGTGGGGAAATGTTCAAGCCGATTTTAGCAAAATTGGTGAGGATGGGAGAACGAGAAAATATAATGCAGTCCATATTGCTCAGGAAGGTGAATGGGTACCTAATGGTGTGTTCGATGGACATACATATAAAACACTCATGCCCAAATATCGGGAATTCGATGAAGAACGGCATTTTTATTCAATGTCGAAATTGGCGGCAGAACGAGGGGTAAGTTTAAATAATCTTCTGAAGCCGTTTCCTATCAAAATCGATAAAAATTCTATTATGGTCGGGGCTATTCTGTGTGAAGATATGTGGTGCAATGATTATGCCGTTAACCCAACTAATATTTTAGTGAGAAACGGTGCGGAAGTTATCGTCAATGTGTCAGCATCTCCATGGACATGGAGAAAAAATGACAAAAGACATAGGATTGTCAGGGCGCTTCTCGAAAAAGACCCTATTCCATTTATCTATGATAATAATGTTGGTATCCAAAATAATGGTAAAAATATTTTCCTTTTTGACGGTGGAACAACGGTATATAATCCCGACGGTTCTATCATGATAACCGCAAATGAATATAAGGAGGAAACGGTTGACGTTGTAGTGGGTTTGACAAAAACAGCCGAAATCAAATCCCTTCCTTCATCCGACGAACGCGATACGGAGGAATTACACCGGGGACTGATTTACGGAATCAGAAAATTTTTTAACGGATTAAGCAAGAAAGTCGTTATTGGCATAAGCGGTGGTATTGATTCGGCGGTTTCGGCATGTTTGCTGACAGAAGCATTAGGTAAGGAAAATGTCCATGCCGTGAATATGCCGTCAAAATTCAATTCCAATCTGACAAGGACCGCAGCAAAGAAGCTGGCAGAAAATCTAGGTATTAACTATCACGTATTTCCCATACAGGAGTCTGTAGATTTAACGGTTCACGAGCTCAACAACGGCGGATTTTCGGTAACGGAGGCTGTTTCAGAAAATATTCAGGCCAGAGACAGAGGTGGCAGAGTATTGGCTGGTATCGCTGCCAGTTTAGGAGCATTATTCGTAAACAACGGCAATAAAACCGAAATAGCGTTGGGGTATTCTACGCTATATGGGGATGTTAACGGGGCAATTGCTCCGCTTGGAGATTTATATAAATGGGAGATCTATCAGTTGGCAAAGTACATTAATAAAATTCATGGAAAGAAGATTATCCCTCAAGAGATTATCGATGTTGTGCCCTCCGCGGAACTCAGTAGTAAACAGGATGTTACAAAAGGGATGGGAGATCCGATTCTCTATCCGTATCATGACAAGCTAATGAGAGCTTTTATAGAATTTAGACGTGATCCTGAATACATCTTAGACTTATACCAAAGTGGAAAGTTGGAAGAGGCATTAATGATAAAAAAAGGGTTGGTTAATAAATATTTTCCTACAGCAAATGAATTTATTGCTGATTTAGAGCACAAATGGAAGCTTTTTAAGAATAATTATTTTAAACGAATACAAGCTCCACCGATTATTGCCGTTAGTAGACGTGCTTTTGGGTTTGATTTAAGAGAATCCCAAAATGGAGTATATTTTACAGAGAGGTATTTGAAATTGAAAAAACAGTTACTCAACGGATCTTCAAAATAGATCAGATTAACGTTGTGGCTTTTAATCCCTACCGTAGTTCTATCCTTATAGCTCTTTCCCTCTAGACTTCACCCACCGTTGCGGTACTGTATACCCTGATGGAAAAGGAAAGAGAAAAAGCGATCCTTGAAAAGCGGGTGAACAGGTGTGAACGGTATTTTTATAAGTATCTTCTGACGCATGACCGGGTGTATATTGATCGGTTCTTTATGACGTCAAAACGCCTGAAAAAACATATACGCCTATGGATATCATAACGACCGAAACCTCAACAATTGCATACTGTTTGTATGCACGCAAATCCAGTGAGTCTGATGAGCGGGAGAGCATTTATCAAGCCAAGTTTGTCCTCCACAACCGCGCACTCCGCATTACATAGTCCCACAACCGTGTTTTACAGGCCGTTGAAGTGAAAAATGTTGAAATGCGAAGGAATTAGCAAGCCACAGCAAGCTATTCGAGGGTACCCTCGTGGACGGGTAGAACATTGCACGTCTGGCAGGGGCGTCAGGATTCGAACCTGAAAAAGCAGTTTTGGAGACTGCTGTGATACCATTTCACCACGCCCCTATAATTCTCTTTTCCCCAATGTTTTGAGGTTAGGCACAAATTGTTGTGCAAACGTATTGTATAATGCTCGGAGTTCGTGGGCAACTTTCGTATCATAGTAAGTCACATGCATGCTGCCTTTATAATCAAGGCGTATTCGTTTCTTAGTATTAGCTTTATGAAAACTATTATTAAACTGGTTGATAGGAATTTTTGTTATTAATGACCAAAAAATTTTCATTTGTTTTTCATTATGATATTCATGAACGTGAATTAAACCTCGAAATTTTCTTTCATCGATATCAAAACTAGTACGAAGTAATGTAAGAAATGTTTGGATCATCATTGGATCCGAATTAGTAAACGTTACTCGATATTTTTCGGCTTTTCCACCCTCGGTCCAGACAAAAATAGCACATAAGAGCTTACAAAGTGGTTTCGAAAAACGCAGTGAGGATAGTTCATGTTTCGCGCTTTGGTGCATAAACGTGTCGAATTTTTTTCTACTATCACTAAGTGTTTGGTTCGCACGGATAAGAGACAATTTCTGTTTGGTAGCTAATATTCTTTGAGCTTTTTTACCGATTTTGACCGTGGAACACCATGTAGAAGAAGAGCTGACTGAGATTTTCATTATTTTGGCAATTTCTTTGACTGAATATCCTTTTTTGCGCAATATGATTGCTCTGTTTCTATATTTTTGAGAGTACGACATAGGTTATATAACCATTATAGGAGGTCCGTTTTATGGAAACAAGAGGTATGTTAAGGGAGTATCTGGAGGGTTTGGATGGCGGCATTGAATGCATCTCCATAGCCGGCGATGAAGCCGTCCATGCCGCGGGTCGGGTGACGGAAAATAACGGCGTCAATCGGCGTCCCTGTACTTGCGGAACTGTTGTGATACAACTTCGCGGATATACTAGATCCGGTAGTTGTAGAAATAGTCAGGGTTTCAATTTTATCCGCGGGAAGTGCCGGTCTGGGGATTCCCTTTTGGCACGTGAGCGTTATGGACTGCGTTTTATCCGTCGGACTATTTAAAATGGCGCTGCCGGATGCATTTTCCAACATAGTGTAGGTTGTGGGATACGAGAGTGAAAATCCGCAGTACGTGTTCATATACGTTTGTGTGGTAATACCCGGTGTTGGAGTAGGGTCTTGGAGTACTGCAGGAGAGGGTGTTTGTTTTTGCAGCCGTTTCCCGATATTGACGCCGATAAGTAGCGCCGCGCATATCGCAAGGATACTTACCAGAAGCAGGGTATTTCGATGCATACAGCGTTAATCAAGTTTGCTCGTCTCTTTGTGCAGTGTGTGCTTTTTACAATACCGGCAATATTTATTCAGGGTTATTTTTTCCGGTGTATTCACCTTATTGCGCACGGAAATGTAGTTCTGGTGTTTGCATACAGAACAGACGAGGGCCA
This sequence comes from Candidatus Gottesmanbacteria bacterium, assembly GCA_963701185.1. GTDB lineage: Bacteria > Patescibacteriota > Microgenomatia > UBA10105 > UBA927 > XYB1-FULL-47-11. The sequence continues at coordinate 563,696 of OY969569.1, read as the reverse complement.
AGAGTGCTCGTTGGTCTTTTTTAGCCATAGGAGCGTATTATAGCACAGCCTGGATGGCGGCGACTACTTTTTTTGCAAACAGTGCGCGTCCGGCGTCGGAATAATGGATGTGGTCGCCGCTATTTATATATGTGAGTATTCCGTCCCCGTTACCGCCGATACTTGCATGATAGGCATCGGCCAACGGCAGATGCTGGCTGGCGGCAAACTTGACCGTACTGTCCAGATATTGTTTGATGACGGTTGTCCGTTGGATTTTTTCCTGCGGGCTAAATGCAATGCCGGGTGCCCCGTCGCCGAACGCCGTACTGTTGGGAGCAATAGTTGCCGCGATAATGATTTTTGCCCCGGGTACATTTTTGCGTACCGTATCAACAGCTTTGGCCAGTGCCATCCAATGACGGTCGACGCCGCTTTCATTGGGAAACGGATTATACGCAAACGATTCCAAGACGACGATATCGGGATTCATGGATACGAGTGACGGTATTTGCTTCCCTAAATACGTATAGCCATTCGTTATACGTTCAATGCCGTAATCAATATTCGTGCCGCCGGCACCGTAATTCAACAGGGTAAAATGCGTTGCCGGATATGTTTGGGACAGTTGATTAGTAACCGCAGGAAGTCCCGGTCCCATGGTATCGATCATCGAGTCGCCTAAAAATGCGATGGTGTAGGATTTCTTTTGAGTGACGTTTGGCGTTGGCGAAGGAGTAGGAGCGATTGTTGTTACTCCAAGAATCTCAGGGGTTGGTGTGGGCACGTCAACAATTTGACCAAAAGAAACGTCGGGTTTCGGCGGGAGGGGTGTTGCGGTTATCATATCGTCCGGAATCGGTGATATCACTGTCTCTGCGGCAAAGATGACGAACGCGAAGAGGGAAAGCGGATTCATACATCTATCATAGCAGATTATTCGCGCATGATGAGATGTTCTTCGAATCGTTTTGCTTCGAAAAATTTTGCACAGAAGTCGCGGGTTTTCACCGGATCATACCACGCGCAGGAAAAAATATTCAGATACACGCTTTTTTTGTACTCGGAAAAATGTGCAGTCACGGAACTGGTTTCGATAAGTTGTACCAGTGAGTAGCCGCTCGTCATGGGATTTTCATGACCGAAATGGGGAATGAATGCTTCCCCATATCGTTTCATTTTTATGACGTTGTCGCAGAGTTCAATGACAAATTTTTTAATTTCTTCTCCGGACGAAATTTTTTCAGGATTGCACTCATATAAATTTAATATGAGTTCCTGTCCGAAATATTGGTCGTGTTTTTTATCCGGTGCGTTCAACATAGTAGTAAAAAATAAATTCTTTCTATATGTAGATAATGACATTTTTCATTGAATGTCAATGACTATTTTTATTATGAATGCTTTTTTACAGGAGTCAAGCATTTTTGGATTTGACAAACACAAAAAAAATATATATACCGAGTGTCGCATGAACATCATGGATGAATTAATGAGTCTTTCCCCCTTGGACGGGCGATATTTGTTACAAACGGAATCGCTCAGGGTATATTTTTCCGAATTCGCATATATACAGTATCGTGTGTTTATCGAGGTTCGATATCTTATGCAGCTGTCAGAACATCGAATGATCCGGCCTCTTACAAAAAGTGAAAAAAACCTGCTTTTATTATTGGCGGGAAAATTTTCTCTTCCCGATGCGCGACGGGTAAAGATATTTGAAAAAGAAACAAAACATGATATCAAAGCGATCGAATATTTCCTGAAAGAAAAACTGGAATCCACGTCATGCAGGGATCTCTTGCCTTTTGTTCACTTCGGTCTGACCAGTGATGATGTAAATAATCTTGCGTATGGCCGCATGCTCGCCGACGCGCATAAGGAGGCAGTGCTCCCGCAATACCGTTCGTTTCTTCGGCTGCTATTTCGTATGACTCTTCGGCACAGAGCCGACGGTATGGCTGCACGTACCCATGGACAACCGGCGGTTCCTACGACATTTGGGAAAGAACTCAGTGTCTATGCCGCACGGTTAAAAAAATTTGATGCGAAGCTTAAGAAGTTTCAATTTGAAGGGAAACTTAACGGCGCGGTAGGAAACTACAATGCGCTTGCGTTTGCATTTCCGAAAACTCATTGGGTTAGATTCAGCAGTGAATTTGTTTCCTCACTTGGTCTGAGGCCAAATCTCGTGACCACGCAAATAGTTCCTGCTGATATGGTTGTTGAGTACGGACTGTTACTGTACCAGATAAATACAATACTTATCGGATTCTGTCAGGATATGTGGGCGTATATCAGCAGAGGCATCGTGAAGCAGATCAAAAATAAAAATCAAATTGGTTCATCAACAATGCCGCAAAAAATCAACCCGATATATTTTGAAAACGCAGAAGGAAATTTACAAATAGCCAATAATTTATTTGAATTATTTGCCCGGAAATTTCCTGTGTCGCGCATGCAGCGTGACTTATCCGATTCCACGGTAAAGCGTACAGTCGGATCTGCCGTTGCATACATGCTTGTCGCGTGGAAAAGTATAGAAACGGGCCTCACGAAAATTACTTTTGATGCAGACGCGGCCGCAGCGGAAATGAACGATCATTGGGAAATGCTTGCAGAGGCAATGCAGATATACTTTAAACTTCATGGAGATGCAAAAGGGTATGAGCGCGTCAAGAAACTTCTCATGGGAAAGAAGCTTGACGCAAAAACATATCACGTACTTACCCGCGCGTATCCTCCTCTTGCAAACCTTTCCCCTGCAACATATATTGGACTTGCGGAACAATTAACAAAGCTTGCCCTAAAATTATGACGACTGTTGTCATAGGAACACAATGGGGGGATGAGGGGAAAGGAAAAATTGTGGACGTGTATGCCTCTGCGGCGCGGTATGCCGTCCGTTTTCACGGCGGCAACAATGCCGGTCACACGGTGGTTGTCGGCGACAAAAAATTTTTCTTCCATCTTGTTCCCTCCGGTATTTTTCAGCCGAATACAATCGCGGTGATCGCCAATGGCGTTATTGTGGATCTTGAAGTGTTAATCGGTGAAATGAAATTACTTACGGACGCGGGAGTACGGTTAAAAAACAAACTTATTATTTCTCCCCGGTGTCATATTATCCTGCCGTATCACAAAGCATTGGATCACGCCTACGAAAATGCACGGGGAAAAAATAAACTCGGGACAACCGGCCGCGGCATCGGCCCGACGTATGCAGATAAGGTCTCTTATAACGGATTGCGGGTGTATGAACTTATGCACTGGCAAACATTTGTCGAAAAATTTACCTTTCAGGCGGGAATGAAAAATAAAATCCTTAAAACGTTCGGTGTTGCGCCGGTTAATATTCCCGCTGAACTTGCAAAATTCAAGAAATTCCGGGCAATCATTGCGCCGTACGTTGCCGATACGTATCCCGTATTAACGAATGCGCTTGTTAAAAAAGAATCTATTGTATTGGAAGGCGCCCATGGCAGCATGCTTGATACGGATTGGTCGCCGTACCCGTTTTCGACAGGATCAAATACGCTTGTCGGCGCCGTGAATATCGGCGCCGGTATACCGGTTGGTCATATCGATACGGTTGTCGGTGTGGTAAAAGCATATCTGTCCCGCGTCGGCGGAGGGCCATTGCCGACGGAGCTTGCCAGCAAGGAAGCAGATCGTATCCGTGAGAAAGGGCAAGAGTATGGCACGACGACGGGGCGACCCAGAAGGATCGGGTGGCTTGATCTTGAGGCGGTAAAATTTACAACATCAATTAACGGTGTCACCAAAATCGCGATTACGAAATTGGATATTTTAAGCGGATTGCCGGAAATAAAAATTTGCGTCGGGTACAAGCTTGGCGGCAAAAAGATTCCGTATTCCTCCTGCGGATATGAAGAATTGGCAAAATTAACGCCAGTGTACAAAACGTTTAAAGGATGGAAAGAAGATATTTCGGAGATCCGGAAATTTAATAAACTCCCGAAAAATTGTCAGACGTACGTACGCTTTATTGAAAAATTCCTCGGCATTCCCCTCGGCATCATCTCCGTCGGCGCCGAACGCACCGCAAATATTTATCTTTGAGCTGGATACCGTAATTGGCTCGGACCTATTTAGCCAGGACGAGTATATCAAACAATATCTACTCGACCCTCATATTCCACTTATTACTGCTGTTAAAATTGGTCTTCGCTATTACGTTACAGCTGATCTGATTTTACAACTTAATGTCTTTAAAGACTATCTTGAGAAAATAAATCCATTTTTATTTCTAGAAGTATTTGGCAAACGGCGCAAAGATAGAAAAATATGGTAATATTTGGGTACCGAATGATCTCTGCGGTGAACGTACCTTTTTAGGGAGCTGATGGCACAAAATGTGATCCACCTTAGCCGCAGAGACCGAATCTTAAAACTTTAAGGTTTAATAACTACTGTTCTAGCTATCAAATCGCCAACCCGCTGCCTTCTGGGTGTAAGCGTCATAACAATTATTGCAAGCAAATATCCACCAAATATCACGTCTATCAACCTGAAAACGTTTCTAAGAATCGCACCCAACACAGTACATTTTCTGCCATCTTGCATCATTACTTTTATACCAAAAAGCTTTTTACCCAGAGTTTGTCCCCAAACAGCCTCGGCTATTATCAAATAAGCGAAAAATAGCAATCCACCAACTGTCATATATGTCTCCGAATAGGCAGGTCCTGTTTTCGTTAATGATGCTATTGCAACAAATGGAACAATAACTAATACCTGATCAATGATGTTGGCCAAGCCTCGCACTATAAATCCTTGATACCGGAGTGGAGAGAAAGGCTCGTTTGCAGAATGGTCTGTCATCAGCAAGTTTTCTTGACTGATTCCAACAGGTTCCAATTTATAACTAATGAACATTAAACCAAGCGGAGCCAAAAAAAACAAAAAATTACTAAAATCTGCGCCCTCAAACTGACCATGCGTTACAAAGAAAAAGCGATATATAGTCATGAATAAAAAATACGCCGGAAGAAAATATGCTGATAGTTTCAAGTACTTTCGATTATTCCTAATGAGCAAATAAGTGCAGTAAACAAAAACAACCAAGAAGAAAATATTAAAAATCTTATAAAGTATGGATACAATCTGAGGCATTTGAGAAATATCTCGAGATAATGGTGCAAGTAGTACTGCAAACAGATTCAGAAGTGACAGTATTGAAAGGATGGCAACCGCAAAAAATCTGATGATCACACCCAATATTTTTTTAGCTTTGCTCATACTTTTATTCTATACTTATTGTTAGTTTATGTAAGTTTCTAGTAACTTTATATCAGTTTATAGTTACTTCTGTACATTTGGAGCCCGGGATGGGAATTGGACCCATTGCCTCTTTCTTACCAAGAAAGCGTTCCACCGATGAACTACCCGGGCTTCCAGTGTATTTTATCAGAAATTGAATGATTTGTGCTATGATAGCGACTATTGTTATATGAAGAAGATTCTTGTGACCGGCGCGTTCGGGCAAATCGGATCGGAACTCATTCCGATGCTTCAGAAATCATACGGCAAGAATAATGTGGTTGCCGTAGGACATCATCATATTCCGGAAAATTTTGACGGCATCGTCGAATCAGTTGAAATTACGGATGGTAAAGCAGTTACCGCAATTCTTAAAGAACATAACGTCGGCACGATCTATCATCTCGTATCGCTTCTTTCGGCCAAAGGAGAAATTGATCCGTCGCTTACCTGGAATATTAATATGAACGGACTCAAAACCGTTTTGGATTATGCGGTGGAAAATAAACTGAAAGTTTTTTGGCCAAGCTCTATTGCCGCATTCGGTCCGACAACTCCGCGAGTCCGGACGCCGCAGCGGACAGTGTTGGAACCGACGACGATGTATGGCGTAACGAAATTAGCAGGGGAAAATTTAGTTAATTATTATCATTTCAAATATGGTGTTGATGTGCGGAGCGTCCGGTATCCGGGTCTTATCAGCTGGAAAGCACCGCCCGGCGGGGGAACCACGGATTTTGCCGTTGCGATTTTTTATGACGGGTTGCAAAAGGGAATGTACGAGTGTTTCGTGCGGCCGGATACAAAACTGCCCATGATGTACATGGATGACGGCATCCGCGCAACGATTGAACTTATGGAAGCCGATCCTAAAAAATTAACGATTCATAATAGTTATAATCTTGCAGCAATCAGTTTTACGGCGGAAGAGCTCGCCCGCGAAATAAATAAACATATAAAAGTTCACGTTACATACAAGCCGGATCACCGTCAAAACATAGCAGACAGCTGGCCCCAGTCCATTGATGATTCCGTCGCCCGCCGCGACTGGGGATGGAAACATGAGTACACACTTTCAAAGATGACAGCTGTTATGATTCGTAATTTAAAGCGTAAATTTGGTATTCTGTAATACTCAAATTTGAAATTTAAAATTTGTAATTTGAAAATTGATTAAAAATTGAAAATTTAAAATTAATAATTATGATTGATCCGCTGAAACCATATTACGATACGATTGAAGACATGAAGGCCAAGGGGTTGTATACGACTCTCCGGACCGTTGAATCCCCGCAGGGATCCTGGTTACAGGTGAACGGGAAACGTGTTTTGAATTTTTGCTCCAATAATTATCTGGGATTTGCATCAGATAAAAGACTGGTCGATGCGGTAGTAGCGGCAGTACACGAATACGGCGTCGGACCGGGAGCTGTCCGTCCTCTTTCCGGAAATCTGAAGTTACATGAACAGGCGGAGGAAGCGATTGCGCGCTTCAAACATGCAGAAGCGGCATTCTTGCTCCCCGGCGGGTTTATTGCAAACATCGTTGCCATCCAAACCGTGATGGGAAAGGAAGACATCGTTATCTCCGATGAACTGAATCACGCGTCCATTATCGATGCCATAAAAATTGCGCAGATTAAAAACAAATTTATTTTCAAACACGGGGACATGGGAGATCTGGAAGCAAAACTGAAAGAAGCAAAAAAAATTCCCGGCCAACACATCATCATGATTGCCACCGACGGCGTGTTTAGTATGGACGGGGATATTGCGCGCCTCCCCGCGATCGTAAGGTTGGCTAAAAAATACGGTGCTATTACGATGGTGGACGATGCGCACGGCGAAGGAGTGTTAGGAGGAGGACGCGGCATTGTGCATAACTTTAATCTTCACGGAAAAGTGGATATCGAAGTCGGTACATTTTCCAAGGCATTCGGCGTGTTGGGCGGCGTGATTGCAGGAAAGAAAGAACTCATTGAGTATTACAAACAAAAGGGTAGGCCGTTTTTGTTTTCAACGGGACTTACGGTTGCCGATACCGCCGCAATTATAGAAGCCATCAGAGTGCTTACGAAATCGAGCTCACTGGTCAATAAGCTCTGGGATAATGCAGAATATCTCAAACGGGGATTTACGAAGCTCGGGTTCGATATCGGCAACAGCGAAACACCGATTACGCCGGTGATGCTCGGTGACGAAAATCTTGCCAAAAATTTTTCGGCAAAGTTATTTGAAAACGGGGTGTTTGCCACGCCGATTAAATATCCTATGGTCGCCTTAGGACGCGCACGCATCCGCGTCATGCCCTCGGCAAGTCATTCCAAAAAAGACCTCGACATCGGCCTTGCCATGTTCGCCAAAGTTGGAAAAGAGTTAGGGGTGCTGTAGACTGGTTTCATGAGAAAGGTCTTCCTCGGAATTTTCATCGGTGCCCTCATTGTCATTGGCACATATTACGGAAAAGGCGCAGTTGAGAATTATATTTCCTCGCATCAAACAGTGTCTCCCCTCGGAAAATTTTTTGAAAAGCCTCTGGAAAAATATTCGATTCTCCGTTTAAGTGGGCGGGTATTTACCGGCAGTCAGATTATTCTTGATGAGCCGGTTGCGACAACAAGCGCATATACGAAATATATGTTTCACTTTACGAGTGATGGCAAAAAAGTAACGGGTGTTGCTCATATACCGAATGGGGAAAATAAAAGATTTCCCGTTATCGTACAATTTCGCGGATATGCGGACCGGGAGAAATATTTTCCCGGCGAGGGGACTCAGAGGAGTGCCGAAGTCTTCGCCCAGAACGGGTTTATATCTCTTGCACCCGATTTTTTGGGATACGGCGGGAGTGACATGCCTTCTCCCGATGTGTTTGAGGAACGGTTTGAAACATATACGACCGCACTGAATTTGCTTGCCTCCGTGGGGTCGCTGCCGATGGCAGATCCTTTGAAGGTCGGCATATGGGGGCATAGTAATGGGGGGCAGATAGCACTCACGGTGCTTGAAATATTAGGTCGTCCCATACCGGCAACGTTATGGGCACCGGTATCAAAACCGTTTCCGTATTCCATTTTGTACTACACCGATGAGGCGGACGATCACGGGAAATTACTTCGGAAGCGCCTTGCGGATTTTGAAAAAGAGTACGATACGGAATTATATTCTCTGACAAATTATGTTGAGAGAATAACGGGACCGGTGCAATTGCATCAGGGTGCGGGAGATGAATCGGTGCCCAAAAAATGGAGCGACGAATTAGTGAAGAAAATGCCGGGCATCAACTATTTTACCTATCCCGTCGCGGACCACAATATGATGCCGGATTGGAGCACCGTCGTTTCCCGCGACATCACGTTCTTCGGGAAATATCTCCGTTAGGGAGCAGGGAACAGGAATGTTGAGCTGCAGGTAGAGGATGCTTTGAGATCATCCTTGAGAATTACATCGACAACAGCCGGCGTATTGGGCGCAATCTCGACAGCGGGTGATGTGCAGCGGAACGTACTTCCTCCGCGCTGCGGTTTATCCGTCAGCGGACTGGATACAGTCTGGGTGGCGACGACTTTGTTATCGACAGTGACCGTAAACGTACATGTCACCGTTTTCGCTGTGGAAATATCTCCGCCTTCTGCCGACAGATAATATTTCGGAAAACCGACAACCGGATTGTAATACTGAGTATCGCAGTCTAACTTCGTTATGGGTCCCGGTGTGGGCGTTGGCGCTGTAACATCTGCAACAGGCGTCGTCGTTGTCGCGGGTGACGTTGATTTGCTGCGCAGTAAATATCCGGCAATCACGATGGCGATAAGAACAATGAATCCGAGGACGTAATATTGTTTTGTTCCCATGGGTGGGGATTGTTCTTCGTTTTCCATATAGGAGTAATATAAAAGGATTTCTGCAGAATTGCAAGAGGGAAGTTTGGTATAATACGAAAGTACGTCAGGATGGCGGAGCGGTCAAACGCAACAGTCTGTAAAACTGTCGCCCTAACAGGCTACCCAGGTTCGAATCCTGGTCCTGACACATATGAAAGCATTTCTTATCGGAATACTCTTTCTCGTTATTGTCGGCGCCGGTGCGTATATCGGGCTGAAATATTATTATAAACCGGCTCCCGGCCAGACGTTTACATCAGCCGCCGTTACCAAAACAGGGATACTGCAGAAATCGACGGTCGCCCAAAGCGATTTTACTCACGTAATTATCAATTCCGGAGGGTCTGTCGGTGTTGCCTCCTATACATTGAATCTGGATGATTACATCGGAAAAAAAGTTTCCGCGACCGGCCAATATTCCGGTAACACGCTGTACGCGGATACGATTACTATTATCCCGTAACCTCTATGCTATCCCGGGTTACCCTGCATAATAAAGTTAAACCCCACGCCGGTCGATTCCATGCCATCGGGAATATCAGCCGGTTATCTATCCTGTATATACTGATCCGGGAGCCTATGGAATTCGGACGGCTAGCCCACCGCCTGAAGATGTCTCCGAGCCTTCTTTCCCACCACCTCAAACAATTAATGGGCGCCGGGTTGGTAACGAAGACCAAAGCCGGCAGGCTTGTCACGTATTACGTTGAGGAAGGTGCGGTAAAAGAAATGATTGTGTTGCTTCGTAAATTTTTGAGCCCCCAGTCAGAATCGAACTGACATCAGCGGTTTACAAAACCGTCGCTCTGCCACTGAGCTATGGAGGCACGATCCAATTATACTAAACTTTCACAGGGAACGGCAATTCGTGGGGATGTCAAGAGAGTTGGTGCGTTTTAATTATTTCGCCCGGTGACTTGAAGCATTTTTCCCGATCGAGTTAATCGGATGGACTGTCCGCCTAGCCACAGCTAGTCGAGAACTATGTCCTGTTGCCCCGTAAAAATTAAGGGACTACCTCATTTGTGTTGAACTTGTAGAGAAAAATTAAACTTCAAGTTCTCACACGGGCATACGTATCGTAAATGCATTATGAACTGTTGTCAAGCGGGGGGGGGCTAGGGGTGTCCGAGAAGCAAATATTCCAGTAGGGAAATAAGTGCGATGGTGTTGCTGAAAAACAACAGCCAGATGCACTTATCCGTCAGGGAAAGATGATCCCATGCACTATGAAACCCATTCGACCAGAGAAAAATCGTGCCGCGTACTGCCTGCAGAATATTGCTCTTTATCGAGTACAAAAAATGGGCCATGGGTGGCGGTTTTAGAAAACTAGCTATAGGATATTAGAGAGGCGGGTATTACTCAATGCATCACCGTGATGCATCAGGAGCTTTTAGCGCGGGCGCTTCGGATGTGAGCTTCGATAAGTTTACGTAAATACACGGATTTTGGAATTTTTTCTTCAACCGAAACCTCATCCAAAAAAACCGCGATTTTTGGCGTAATGAAAAAGGTAAAACGGGTATCGCAGGCGCCGTTGGCATAGCCAATGAAATCATCAATGAGCCCTGTTACCGTCTCCATGGTATATTTTTCACATACCAGTTTGTCATCGCTGAATGAGGCAAAAAGGTTTGGCGCGTCGCCTTCACTGTAGAGGATGAGGATAGGTTTTCGGCTCTGCAGGGCAAGCGAGATCTCATAGCCGACGCTGATACTGGGGAAAGAAGCTTCTACAATCATAAAATCTGCTTCCTGGATCCATGCGGCAAGCTGTTTATGAAATCGCAGGCGATCCTCCCTGGTTTTGAGGCGCATTTCGGATTCGGTAGAATCGAGAATATGGTGAGCCTGGATTTTATACCCTTTGGATTCGAGGTATCGGACGATTGCCAGATAGTTCGGCAAATACTGTTTTTTTCCGGTGATGGAAGCCGTGAAATAGACTTTCATGAGTCTATAGTACTTCTAATGAGAAATTCGCTGAATTTCCTTTATGTAATGAGAATGACCTTCGGATGAGTGTCCATTGTGCAAATGGACCGCGTGAAGTTGTATACGGTCTTCCGGAAAACCCGCCTTCAATAAATCAGCCACAAATCGTCTGGCATACTTGGTCATTTCCAACAGCTCGCCGGCAACTCCCTGATTTTTGTAAATTGTATCCATTTTACCGCCTTCGCCGCCGGTAAAATGTTTGGCTCCGCCGCACACTTCCGTATGGAAAGCAAATAGAAATTTTGCGTTCGGATTTACGTGGTGCATGGCGAGGGCTAAATTCACCATTGTCTCACGGCGAACCTCATCCGGCTGAACGACGCCGCCTGCCGAAGCGAATACAATATCCGCGTTGAATTCTCGAGCAGCCTTATGTGACTGCCGGAAATCTTCGCACATAAATGCAACAATTTTGGCCTGTTTTATTGCATTCATTTCCTTTGTGGAGCCGTCAGGAATTCTGGCATTATAATTGCCTTCCGAAAGGGGGGTAATCATATTACCCTCGGTAACCTCGACGCGATGGACTGCAGCACTCCCGCGTACTAAATCCGCATCACCCTGAAAGCATTTTTTTATGGCAAGGATTGCAATTGTTAATTCTTTCATTGAGTCCAGAGGTCTTTCCTTCATCATATGCGAAAAATAAAAATGACTGCGTGTGGATCCTTTGTAGTATAGCAAAAATCGGCCGTTATAGCAACGGGGTTGCCGGAAGGAAAAAGCTTATAAAGAAATTAATAACGGGGGAAATGATGCGCTGGATTGGGGCAACACCGCCGAAAATAGGGAAGAGAAGAAAAATAAGGAAAATCATGCCGTACCGTTCGAGCCCGTGCCACTCGTGTGCCTGCTCTTCGGGTAGAATTCCCTCGACGATTTTAAACCCGTCTAAGGGGTGAATGGGTATCAGGTTAAATATGCCCAATACCACGTTCATCTGAAGAATCATGAAAAGAAGGTAGGAAAGAACTGACGGCATCGGTAAACGAAAAAGTAAAGCACAGATTGTTGCAACAATCATGTTTGAAACCGGACCCGCAAGGGAGATAAGCGCGCTGTCGCGGCGTGGATTTCTGAGGTTAAACGGATCGAATTGGACGGGTTTACCCCAGCCGAAACGTACGAGAATTAATAGGATCGTTCCGATAGGATCCAGGTGAGCCAGCGGGTTGAGGGTTAACCGGCCCTGCAGGCGTGGCGTAGGGTCTCCCAGACGCTCTGCTGCCCACGCGTGGGAGAATTCGTGGATATCAATCGCTACAATAAGCGCGATGAGGTTGAATACGAAGTCCAACATATGGTATAGTATAACCCTTATGGCGTATCAATGCGAGATTTGTTCCAAGAAAACCATGGCCGGCCGTCAGCACACGCATCACACCGGAGTTGCCGGCGGACAGTGGAAAAAGCGTGCTCAAACAACGTTCCGCTCCTTTGCGCCGAATTTGCACTATGTCACGATGAAGATCGGCGGCCTCGATACCCGCGTTCGTGCATGTACAAATTGTATAAAACGGGTGAGATTTGACCTCAAAAAAGCCGCGGCTGCTGTTTAAGGGTTACAGAAGAACGCCAAACATCCATTCGTCGTATTTCGTTTATATACCCATCCCGTGCTGCAGTCTTCTGCCCGCGGAAGAATTACCTGGGGGCATTCAAGTCCTGCGCGTGACCGGACATCAAACGTCAGGCGGCGCATGGCAGAGAGAACAACGACAAGAAGAATAAATGCGAGCGTGAGAAATAGAATAAAATTCCAGGACATGAGATCACTACGCACTTTTCTTTTTGCCATATTTGCCTCCTAACTCTTAACGTACTGTTGCCGCCTGATACTGTCAAGAGGCTAAATAGACAATTATCCCGTTTTTAAATATTTATTTTATGATTTGCTTCGTTGTTTATCTGATTTTTGGAAGTTTTTGTTTATCATATTTACCATTTTTAAATACTAATCTATAACCAGTTATATCTTTTCTTTTTAATGGTTTACTAACTTTCCTAAAATCTAAAATAAAATTATCAAATTTTTCTTTTTCGGGTGGATCATACTCAATATATCCCACAAAACCCCGTTTTACATTGTGGGTATAAGCTGTATGGTCATATGTTAACATCACACATCTACCTTTACCGACGGTTTTCGCTATATATTCATCACTTGCTGTATCTCTAATAGTCTTTGGTATCGGCCTAATAGTCCACCCATTTGCTTGGAATTCAGAGATTATTTTAGAGTAAACAGCTTTATCAGGGGTTAACTCTCCACTTGTTGATTTTTTCTTTGTCATACTCCACTAAGTGATCAAAATAAGATAAAACTTGAGATATTTTACTTTTACTGAGTTCTGGAAATAGTTTAACTATTTCATCAATATTCCATCCTAATTTAAAATGCTTTAATACATAGGAAACGGGAATCCTTGTGTTTTTGAAACAAGGTGTACCATCACGAATATTCGGATCAACTGTAATTAACTTATTCAGAAGCAGATTTTTTAGATTCATGTTTTGTTATTGTTTCAGGAATAATCTTTGCTAGTTCTTGGGCAGATTTTCTCGGCATGGTGATTCGAGCAACTGTCTGTCCTTCTGTCCTAATTTGTGGATTAATATATACAAACTCTATTGTTACTTCATTATCTGTAACAGTAACCCCGGCAACTTGAGAATAGGTGCTACCTATAATTGTCCCGCTTTTAACATTCAGAGTAACTATTTTTTTTGGTACAGAATCTTCAGCCATAATTACCTTGAAAATTACGCTCGAAAAGCGTATAGTTATTGCATCTAAAATCGTGATTTTGATAGGCCCCGCTAGTTAAATGGATATAGCACAGATATGCTAAATCTAAGTTCAGAGTTCGACTCTCTGGCGGGGCGCATCAAAGCCAAGATTTTAATGTCCTCTAAAGTACGATTTTATACCGTACTGTCGCTCCAGATTGAACACTCTAGCACAAAACTTGACAAATATCAAACCGAGTGTTTAACCCCATTGAACCAAACAATCGATTGTTTTGTCAAATGATAAATCTCTTAAAACTTTAACAAGTTAGCTTTAATCTCTTTAATTTTCTTAGATTTTCTTAGCAATTTGGCGGATTTCAATGCTACATAGATATATGTGTATGAAATCTACGTACATTTAAAGGATATTGGACGCTAAATAGGCGGTTCGGAATTGCTCCCATGACACCGGTTTTTTTCCTTCTAACTGAACGAGGGTAGGCTTCGTATCAAATTCCAAAACCTTCAGGCGTTTTTCGTGAAATTTTGTCCACAGTCCGGGCCAGGGATGGAAAGCGCGAAATTTACGGTTGATGCGTTCCGATTCTTTCGGATCCATGATTTTTTCCCACGGCTCATATCCATCCTCGCGTGTCAACCGTTTTGCATAGGGTTGTCCGGTTACATCTTGTGGTGTTCCATGAAAATTCTTTTTATTGATTGCGTCAACCAAAAGATCCGCGCCGATGTGAAAAAGTCTTGTTCGAAGGAGAGGGGAAACATCGGTATTTGTTATAGGAATTTTTTTTTGTGCAATAATTTCTCCCTGATCAAATTTTTCGGAGAGGGTGACAACAGACACTCCGGCCTCACGGTCGCCGGATAAAAGTGCCCAGGGAACAGGATCTCCTCCGCGCCATTTCGGCAGAAGCGAGGGATGAACATTCAATCCTCCGAAGCGTGCCGAACGGATAAACTCCATGGGAATTTTTTCGCCGTAGCTTGCAGAAATCAAAAGGTCGACGGGTAGGGCGGGAGGCTGATAGGATATCGGTATATGATGATCTTTGGCCCATTCCTCGACGGGCGTGGGCGTGAGAATTTGTTTACGGCCGACGGGTTTAGGAGGCTGTGTCACCACGGCAACAACGCCCGTTAATTTTTCAAGAATCAGGAGGGAATCGGTTGAAGAACCAAAAAAGATGATCTTCATGTAATTGTCACTTCTTCAAGTATTTCTTTCCCGTTTTCGTCGCGGGCCGACTGGTAGAGTTTTCCTTTTTGTTCCAACACGCGCTGGACGTAGAGAATCCCGTTCGTGTGGTCTGTTTCGTGCTGGATGATGGTGGCCAGGAACCCTGAAAATTTTTCGGTATGGCTGCCGCCTGATTCATCCTGATATTTCAGGGTAAGCCCTTCCGCGCGGTGAACGCGGCCCCAGATTTTAGGGATGGACAGACATCCTTCGAGTTTGTTTTCTCTTTCTGGAACACCATCCGTTTTTTTTGTTGAAATTTGGATAATTTCGGGGTTGATAAATACGCGAATATCAGCAAGTGGCTTAGTAATAAAAACCCGCCACGGTTCGCCGATCTGGGGGGCCGCCAACCCGACTCCCTTCGGATTCGTTGCGGCCAGGAGCGTTGCTTTCATAGTGCGGACGAGTTTGGTGAGCCGTTTATCAAATAATGTGACGGTTCTGGCCGGAGCGGAAAGCACCGGATGCGGGGTGGTGACGATGGGTTTCATGGATCTCATTATACAATAATGAGATGGCCGCCCGAAGCAGGAAATAAAAATGAAGATACAGAAACAGCGTCATAATCCTGTCTTTCGGGATAAAGAGACTTTTTGTCAAAAGGAACAGGATGGAAAGATACAGGAGGCGCGTTGTGTGCCGGTCGCGTGTTTTTCCTAAGAAACAAAAAAGAAGGGGGACTGCATAGAGAATCCGGTAATCATACGACCATGCGGTCAAGGTGAGCATCGCGACATAGCAAAAGGAAAAAACAAGCAGATAGGATTGTCTGATGAGGGCAATGGACGGGAAAATTTTTTCGTCGAAGAACGGCTTTATAAATATGAATGCCGCAAGCACCGCGCTTCCGGCATATATCAGGATTTGGGGTGCCGCCACGGCCTGCAGAATATTCGATACATAGGAAACTAGCGCATTGTTTCCGTAATGAATTTGAGTGAAGATCGTTTGGGATTCCCATTGGGATCCGCGCAGGGCAAAAAAGAATACATCAAAGACGCCGGTTTTTATTCCGTACAACGACGGCCACAGGGCAAATCCCGCAAAACTGATAAGAAATGAAACAATCAGCGGAATGTCAGGGCCGGAAAGGGCAAGAGCGGCCAACGTAAAGAGGAGTAAGAACCCCTTTACGTTCAGGAAAAAACCGAGGAGGATTCCGAGCGCCAGGGAGCGGATGAGCGTTCGTTTTTGAAGTAAAAGAAGTATGATGCCGAACAAGACCGACAGAAACATATCAGGATTGCCGGCTTCGATGGCTTTGTTCATCGGAACGCCGAGAAGAAATATGCCGAAAAAAAGGAGCGCCAGTATGCGTGTATCTTTCTGTTGTATAAATAAGAAGAGAAGAACCAGAAGCCCGAGAATGCTGACGGCGACCATGCTTTGGTAACGGAGTCCTGCCGCGGCCAAAAGAACCGAGCTCCATCCGAACACGATGGGGGTTTGGCCATGAAGAATTTGGTACCACGGTGTGACTGCGTAATTAACGAAATCCCAACCTAAGACATCTTTCGGAGAAGTATATATACCTGCAAGTCTTGTGCCGATCATAAGGATAAGGAGGAAGCACAGTATTGCAAAAAACTTCATGGTTGGGAGAGGCGGTCCCGGAAATCGCGGTCAGTAGGATCGACAGTGTCCAGGTATGTTTGCAGTTCGTTTTTGGCAAGATCCGGTTTTTTCAATTCTGTGTAAAACACATACAAGCCGAAATATGCATCCCGGTAATTAGGTTTCAATGTTTTTGCGCGGGTCAGAAGCTCCACTGCTTTCGTATTGTCTCCGCCCCGCCCGTAGAGAATTGCGAGGTTATAGTCGATTTTCGGGTCAGCCGGTGAGAGCGTTTGGGCCATTTCCAGGGCCTGGATTGCCGCAGTATTGAGCTGCGGATCAAACGTGGAGAACGTGTAATACAATTTTGTACGCGTTTTCCAGAAGTTGACATTTTTCGGGGACGTGCGGATAGCCTTATCGCTTTCGGCCAAGCTTTGCTTGGCGAGCGCCGCCGCAAGCGTTGCGTTTTTCGCATCAATTGCCGACATGGCCAGAGATCCAAGCGTCGTCGCCAGTTCATCGTGGTACATGGGCTCGCCGGGGTTGAGTGCAATTGCTTTGACATCAACTGTATCTGCCTGGGCATATTGGTTGGCGCGTGCCAAGCGATAACCGCTGGAAAAAAATGTATCTGCCTGCCAATACCGATATATCAGAATCAGTGCGGTTGCCGTGGCCGCGGCGATACTCCAGCGCAGTATCGTCTCGTGTTTTTTGAAAGCGGCAAGGCTGATATTCCGATAGGCGACGCCCGAACGGGCAATAAGAAGGGCGGGGAACAGGAAAAAGAAAATTTGCATGATGACAACGGAAAATCCGAAAAAATTGGTTATTAGAATGGATATCCATCCTGCAAATAAAGCGATAGGGAGCATTTTTTGTTCAGATTTTTCATTCTTGAGATTTTTGATAAACCAAAAAATAAATGAACCGACGAGGAGAAGGTACGCTCCCAATCCAAATAAACCCGTGGTCGCCAGATAATTGAGGTATTCGTTGTGCGCCTTGTTATAGAGAAAATCCCACTCGGATGTCTGATTGTGCCCGGCGGGCCGGTATTGGTAAAAGGCGAATGCGAAAGTTTCCGTGCCGGTTCCCACTGCCATGTTTTTCGTGTTGGCGCGCCACGCGGTAAGGGCGGCCTGCCAGACATACTTCCGGATGGTTCCGGATTCCGTACCCCCGGATTCCAAAAGGGTTCCGGACTGCGGTTTTTCCGCCGTCGGCGCGGGTGTCGCTACCCGGGTAATCCTGTTTTTCCATGCGGTAAAGGTAAACCATCGGTCAACTTGGTCCATGTAGATACCGTTGAAAAAAATAACAAGAAAAAATGCGCAATGCGCAATGAAAAAGGGAAGCCGAATGGATTTTTTGTTTTTGGATGAAAGAAATAATAGGAGCCAAAAAACCACATCCGCGACAGCGAGTCCCAGGTATCCCGAGCGGGACCGCGTATAGAGGATAACGAGAAAAAAGAGAATGGCAGTTATCCCGCCGAAGAGAAATTTTATACCCTGCATTGCCGTGGCGCGCGATATATTTGCGGCGAAAAGATACAATGAAATAGGCAGAACGGCGGCCAGAAACGCCGCCAGCCAGTTGGGCTGTCCCAGGGTTGAGAAGACGCGGCTCTGGACGTCCTGGACCCATAAGTTTTTATCTATGCCGAAATGTTCGGCAAAACCATAGAGGGCAACGACGCCGGTTGTGGCAACGATGACATTGAGGATTTTTTTGACCGGAGGAAAGTGTGTAACAAACGCATAATATAGGATGACGTAGGAAAATATCGACCACATGCCGCCGTTAAAACGGGAATAATATCCGAACCATGACACATGCGGGTCCATCGAAAACAAAGTACTCACGAGGAGCGACGCGACAAACAGGGCGAGGGGAATATCCAGGGGTGTTTTGGCAATGCGGATCTCTCTATCCGTTATCATCTGAATAAGCCAGGCGCCAAAAATGATGGCCGTGATTCCATAGGTGATGACCATTTTATTGTATTCAAACAGCTCATAATTCCATGGGGTGAGAATAAGGGGGACGAGGATAAAAAGGAAATAAAAACTGCTCCGCATAATCCGGCCGCACCACATGCTTACATTCATAGGGTTAAGTATACCATATCGATACTATGGCCCGGTATGGTTGACAATGAGGCCATTGTAACCTATAATTTATGTTCTCATCCTATGGCATTACCTGAATCATTGCCAGAGCAAGCACCACAACCCCCGGTTTTAGGTAGGGAAATTCAACTATCGCGTCCGGAAGTTGCAAGAACATTAGCTTTTGTACAGAGTCAATATGATTTTCAACGGTATCTTTCTCCTGATGTTGAAATCGGCTTGAATTTACCGACAGTGCTTGCCGCGATGCATGCGATTGATGCCAAAGGCCAGGAAAAAGGATGGGAATATAAGGATTTGCTGGCAGCACTTCCTGTTACGAGAGCCGCACTTACCACTGTAGGATTTGATCACGCACAAAATGGATTACACGCATTACTGACAGGGACCACTGGTGATCTTGAGCACATCGTGGGGAAAATTTTGCCGCCGGATGCCCCGAAGGGAATTAAATGGACGGTTAAAGCGATGATTTTGGCGAATACCGTTGATAATATGCGTGTTGTTATAGGATTATTGATCGATGAAAAAATAATGGAGCGAAGACTTTTACGTTTAACAAAGCTTCAACAGCACATATTATTAGATCCAGGGAAATCACGGGCATTATTGGACTTATTAAACGGTGACTACACCGTGGTTAAAACTTTCGGTCGAACCGGGCTGCCGCAAGAAGCAGAAACACATCTCGAGAAAATATGTCCTTTCTCATTGGAAGATATGAGTGTTGTAAGTAATTTATTTACGGCTGTTGAATGGAGACGAAATTCTGCTATTCAAGTCGAAGCGCAACGTTTGAAAATACAAACAGGGCTTGCGAGATTAGATGCTGCGGGAACAAACCTCGGCAGGATCGCCGCACAAGGGTTTGCGGAGGTCGTAAAAGCAGGACTGTTTGTTGTTGGCGGAACAATTGGCGGTGTAATCGGAGGCCTCTATGTAGCTGGTGATGAGGGGGTAGATCTCGTTCGAAGAGCAGGCCGGACGGTGAAGAGAAAGAACGAAGAAAGAAAAGCTGCCTGACGCAGGTGTGATAGAATGATTCCACAATGCTTGATTGGTTATTCGGGCTTCTTTCTCATGATTTAGGAATAGACCTCGGGACGGCAAATACCCTTGTGTATGTGCGCGGCAAAGGGATTGTTATCCGCGAACCATCCGTGGTGGCTCGGCACCGTAAAACGAAACACATCGTCGCGATCGGCTCTGAGGCAAAACGGATGCTCGGCAAAACGCCGGCGACGATCGAAGCGTTCCGGCCTTTGAAAGACGGCGTGATTGCGGATTTTGATGCGGCTGAAGCGATGCTCAAACATTATATTCAGCTTGTTCACGCTTCCCCCAAACATTCCCTCTTGCCGAAAATTCCCCGCCCGAAAGTGGTCATCGGTATTCCGTCGGGTGTCACGGAAGTGGAACGGCGTGCCGTGCAGGAGGCGGCGATCATAGCAGGCGCGCGGGAAGCCTACCTTATCGAAGAGCCTATGGCAGCCGCCATCGGCGCCGGACTCCCGATTGAGGAAACCAACGGAAGTTTTATTTGTGATATCGGCGGCGGGACCAGTGAAATTGCGGTCTTGTCTCTTGGCGGCATTGTTGTGAACCGCAGCATCCGCATCGCGGGCGATGAGATGGATGAGGCGATTGTGAATTTTATGCGCCTTAAATATTCGCTGTTAATCGGCGAGCCGACGGCCGAAGATATAAAAATCGCCGTGGGATCGGCCTATCCGGTTGACAAAACAGAACGGCAAACGGTCGTGCGCGGTCGTGACATAGAGACGGGTCTGCCGAAATCCATTAGGGTGAACGAATCGGAAATCCGCGAAACGCTTGCCTCGGTTATTCATGAAATCGTCGAAGGGATTGCCGAAACCATCGAGGAAACACCACCGGAACTTATCGGGGATATTATGGAACACGGAATTGTGCTGGCCGGAGGAGGTGCATTGCTTCGCGGCATTGATAAGCTTATTGCAACCGAAGTCAAAATGCCGGTATGGATTACCGAGGATCCGCAGACGGCCGTCGTTCGCGGATGCGGCAAACTCCTTGATGATGAATCGCTTCTTCGCAAAGTCAAAGTCGCGGCGAGAAAGTTATGAAAAAAGTTGCGACAATTATTTCCCGAGTATTCGATCCGTTTATTCTGCTCGCCATTGTATTTGTCGTTCTTCTTTCCGGTACGCCCGTATTTTTCCCTGCATTCATCTGCATGATTCTTGTGCCTCTTGTATTGTTTTTCGTCGCCTGGAAAACAAAATTTGTTGCCAACTGGGATGTGAGTGACCGGAGAGAGCGGCCGAAAATATTATGGTCTCTTGTTGCCATAGAAGCGCTGGGTGTCTTCCTGTTTCACATTGGGACGATGATACCCATTCTTATTGCCCTGATTGGATTTTCCGTTATCACCCATTTTTGGAAAATATCCGGCCATGCGATGGCAGCGGGACTTGCAACCGCTACCATCGTTGCTCGGTTCGGTTGGGTATGGTGGCCGGTGCTTTTGATCGTTCCCTTAGTCGGGTGGGCGAGAGTTGTACGTCGCGATCATACGATAGCACAAGTGATTGCGGGAGCACTATATTCTTGGATACTCATCCTCATCCTCACATGAAACTAGGTAAAGCATTTTCCGATAGTCTCTCCGTTACTGCAAAAACAGGGACCCGTATGCCGCGGGATTCCGGAGCGAGTTGGTGGCTTGGCGCCGGCCGGGCGCTCATATTCGCCACCATATTGTTTGTCTCGTTTTTTATACTGATGTGGCGGATGTTTGATCTTACTATTATCCGGGGTCACCAATTCCGCGCATTGGCTGATAACAATAGGACACGGGAACTCATCATCCACGCGCCGCGCGGCATCCTGTTGGACCGGGCGGGTAAACCGCTGGTTGCTAATATTCCACAGAATCGACGAGTGGGAAATTATATGGAGACGGATTATCGGAGACAATATGTCTATCCCGATAGTTTAAGCCAGGTGACCGGATATACGGGAGAACTGACGGATGGCGAGCTTCACGATGAATATTACTCCATCCGTGAATATCAGGCGGGCGATAAAGTCGGCAGATCAGGAGCGGAAGCCTATTTTGAAGATAAGCTTCGCGGCCGGGACGGCCGCGAACTCGTCGAAGTTGACGCTACCGGTAAGATTCTGCGCGTGCTTGGACGCCAGGAAGCAATTCCCGGTGAAGATGTCATGCTGTCGGTGGACGCATCTCTTTCTGAGGCGGTCGCCCGCGCGTTTCCGTCCGGTGAGAAAGGGGCAATCATTGTTTCCAAACCCGGCACCGGAGAAGTATTGGCGCTGTATTCTGCTCCTGCGTTTTCAGCCAGCAGGTTCGCTCTTGGCATGTCGACAGGCGAGTATACCGCGCTGCTCACCAATCCGGACAGGCCTCTTTTTAACCGGGCAATCGGAGGCACGTACCCGCCGGGATCGACGTTTAAGATAGTTCTTGCCATCGCCGGTATGGAAGAAGGATATGTCAAACCCGATACGATTATTGAGGATAACGGGACCATCACCATCGGGCAGTTTACATTTCCGAACTGGTATTTTCTCCAATATGGCAAGACCGAAGGCCCGGTGGATATCGTGAAAGCCTTAAAGCGGAGTAACGACATCTTTTTCTATAAAGTCGGGGAATTGTTGGGGATTACGAAAATTGTAAAATGGGCGCATATCGTGGGGTTGGGAAAACCTCTTGGCATTGAATTATCCGGAGAGGCAACGGGTCTGGTGCCGGATCCCGCCTGGAAGGCGGCGGCGTTTAACTCGCCGGCCGACCGCGCCGCACATAAAGACGAGTGGTATTTGGGGGATACGTACCATGTCGCTATCGGGCAGGGATATTTGTTGACGACCCCGCTGCAGGTCAATGCGTGGACAAATAGTATCGCAAACGGCGGAAAGTTATGCCGGCCGACGATTGCGAAAATTTCCGGCGGAAAAGGGGACTGTAAAGATATCGGAATTAAAGCGGAGACGATTAAACTAATTTCGACGGGCATGCAGGAAGCTTGCGCGACAGGCGGCACCGGTTGGCCGCTGTTTGGGTTTTCCGCGTCCTCTTCGGGTACGCTCAAACAAATTCCGGTTGCGTGCAAAACCGGTACGGCGGAATTCGGCGACCCCAAAAACCGGACGCACGCGTGGTTTACCGCGTTCGCGCCTTTACCCGCCGAAGACCTGCCTGCCGGCGAGGCGGGTATATCGAAGGCGGGCGTGACGGATGATACAAAAATACTCTCGGGTGACCCTGAACTTTCCGTCACCGTATTGGTTGAAGGCGCGGGCGAAGGCAGCAATGTCGCCGCGCCGGTTGCAAAAAAGATTTTGGAGGAATGGTTTGGGAGATAATGCTATGTGGACAAGAAAGGTATAATCTCCTTTTCAATTTTTTCTGCGTCAAGTGTAAGTAAATTATCACCTAAGAATCGAAGCCCCTTTGTTTCTATAATAGTCTTTTGTAATGTTCGTATTTGTGCTGGTGAAAACCCATATGCCGGATCACAGACAAACACATCAGGGTCAAGGATCCACCATTTATTGGTGAAGCGCAGAAGTAGTAGGTTTTGTCGGAGTTGTATAAGGCGTTGTGAATGTACTATATGGTTAACAGTCCAGATGTCACGAAGTTGCGGATTGACAATATCTTCACTTATTCGCATTGAGTCGCATGCGCCGATAGCAGGAATGAGGGGACATCCGCACGCGGCGATGTGGACCCGCGGATAGCGCTTTTTTATTGTAATAAGGAAATCATGAAGCAGTCTGTCAGGAATTGTAGGAGATGTAAATTTCGGATTAAAATGTTGCGCATAGAGGAAATCAAGTTTTAAAAATGTATACCCCCAATCTGAAATAATCGTATCTATAACGCGAAAAATATATGATTGAGCTTCGGGTTTGGTCATATCCAAAATCCATTTTTTATACGGCAGCATACGATCAAATGGTGATATTTTCCTTCCGTCCACATATGCGCTATCGGGCGTACGAATAAACCATGACGGGTGTTTTGTTACTAGTTCTGCATCCGGATTGCACAGAAACGGGGCGATCCATAGTCCCGGTTTTAACCCAAAGTTGGTAATTTTTTGTGCAAGGGCTCGCATGCCGTCGGAAAATTTGTTTTTATACGGTATTTTCCAATCGCCCCACGGGGCCCATCCATCGTCTATAAGAATAGTAGAGAGCGGAATATGGTGTTGTATGATGAATCCGACATGAGCCAGTATTTTTTCTTCGGAAATATTTGATCCGTAGGCATACCATGAGCACCAGCCGGTCAGCGCAGATGTATGACGTGTAGGTAATTTGACAGAGCGTGAGGGAAACGCCTGTATATCTCCAAACGGTGAATAATTACGTACAGGAAATTTTAAAACGGCAGCATGGACAGGGCTCCATGATTGCCAACCAACGGAAGCCGTACTATATCTTTTGCCTTTTGTCACATAGATCATCATAATAAAAAGACTGCGCATTGTCACGGTGATTATGCATATCGGTGTTTTTACCTACTATTATTATCCCCTCATCAACGGGGTGGTATTGACGATCGGTGATTGGAAAAAAGAAGCAGAACGCGCCGGGATGCGTATGACGGTATTTACCTCGCAGGCGGACTGGAATAAATCCGCGATACCGGATGTCGTTGAGTATCCCGCAATCCGGTTATATAAAAAACTCGGCATTACCATTCCGGTATTTCCGGCGCGTTCGATTGAAAAAGAAATTGTTGCGCGCCATATTACGCTCCTTCATGTCCACCATCCGTTCTATATCGGCCGTCTGGCGCTTATCATTAAAAAGAAATTCCATTTGCCGGTCGTGTTTACGTACCATACGCGCTACACCGATTATGTCAGGACATATTTCCCGTTTCCCATAACAAAATTTATTAACCTGATTGTGACCCGCATGGTGGTCCGGTTTATGAACGCCTGCGACGCCGTGACCGTGGCAAACGAAACGCTGAAAGACGAACTTGCCGTCAAGGGAGTGCGTACGCCTATGTACATCGTGCCTCCGGGCATTGACACAAAAAAATTCGGGACCGGCAACCGGGCATCGCTGCGGAAGCGGTACGGGATATCGGACCGTGATATGGTGCTTCTGTACGTCGGCCGGCTTGCAAAAGAAAAGAATATCTATTTTCTCCTGCGGTCGTTTTTGTTTATTCATCGTCGGAAGCCCCGCACACATTTTTTTCTGGTCGGAAGCGGTATGGAAGAGGAGAGTATCCGCGCATATGCGCGCCGGAAGCACGTTGCTCAGTTTGTCCATATCGTGACGGACCGGACGCCGAAAAACATCGAGGATGCGTACGCGGCCGCGGATCTGTTTGTGTATGCATCGCAGACGGAGACATTCGGGCGGGTGCTGGCGGAAGCGATGGCAGCCGCCATCCCTATTGTTGCCCTCAACGGGTTGTCGATTAACGATCTTATCGCCGACGGGGTTACCGGTATCAAAGTGTACCGTAAATCCACCCGTGTATTTGCCAGCAGGGTTCTGGAAGTTTTGGACGATCCGGTGAAGGCCGCGTTGATGGGGGATCAGGCGCGTGAATATGCGCGTAAGCATTTTGACAACCGCGCTTCCTGGTCCAAATTAAAGGAGGTATACGACGTCGTTAGTGCCCATTGATAGTCCGAAGTATCCGCGGCTTCTCAAAGAAATTCCCGATCCGCCGGCGGTACTGTACGTGCGGGGAGCCGGCTCCAAAATTAATCTGAATAAAACTATTGCGATCGTCGGAACCCGGCATCCGACTCCCTATGGCATTGCCATCACAAAAAAACTCGTGTCCGATTTGGTGAATCAGGGGTTTACGATTGTATCGGGATTAGCGTTGGGGATAGATGCAGTTGCACATTGGACAGCGATTAACGCAGGCGGAAAAACGATTGCGGTTTTAGGTTGCGGTATTGACATTATCGCTCCGGCACGTAATGCTAACTTGTATTGGGATATCATAAAAGGCCACGGCGCAGTCGTTTCGGAGATCCCACCCGGGGTAGTCACGGACAAGAAACGGTTTGTGACGAGAAACAGAATTATAAGCGGTTTATCTCTGGGTGTCGTTGTTGTTGAAGGGGCACGGGTAAGCGGGACACTTATTACCGCACGGTATGCGGCAGAGCAGGGGCGGGAAGTATTTGCGGTACCCGGTCAGATAACGAATACATATAGCCGTGCATCATCGATTCTTTTGAAAAACGGCGCGAAACTGGTAGAATCCGCGGATGATATCATAGAAGAATTATGAATTTGATTATTGTTGAATCACCGACGAAGGCAAAAACGTTAACCCGCTATTTGAAGGGGAAGTACGACGTGATGGCGACCATGGGACACATCCGGGATTTGCCCAAGTCCGATTTAGGGGTTGATGTTGAGCACGATTTTACACCGCGCTACATTATTCCGCGCGATAAGGCAAAACACGCGAAAGAATTAAAAGCAGTTGCCAAAAAGGCAGATACCATTATTCTTGCGACAGACCCTGACCGCGAAGGGGAGGCAATCGCCTGGCATGTGGCATTTTTATTGTCCCAGGAAGAAAAAAAGACGAAGAAAATTCCGGTACCCGCACCAGCGCGTGACCCCTCCACATTTCAACGGATTGCATTTCATGAAATTACCGAGCACGCAATCGCAGAGGCGCTCAAAAACCCGAGATCCATAGACCTCAAACTTGTGGATGCCCAACAAGCCCGCCGTATATTAGATAGATTGGTTGGATACAAACTTTCTCCCTTACTTTGGCAGAAACTTTCTAAACGATGGTTATCCGCAGGGCGGGTCCAATCTGTTGCCGTCCGGCTCATTGTCGAGCGGGAACGCGAGATTGAGCGGTTTACGAAGAAGGAATTTTGGACGATTGAGGGCATATTTGATCGGGCGATTACCGCGCAATTAATTTCTAAAGACGGAGTGAAGTATGAAGAGATCCTTAGTTTTGATTTGTTTGACGGAAAATATACGACAAGCTCAACATCAATCGCTGATGAAGCAACCGCGAAAAAAATTGTTGCGGACTTGAAGGCACCGTTTACCGTAACGGCTGTGGATAAAAAGGAAATCCGGCGTTCGCCTTCGGCGCCGTATACAACCAGCACGCTCCAGCAGGACGCGGGCCGCAAGCTCTATTATTCCGCTAAAAAAACCATGCAGCTTGCACAGAAATTATATGAGGAAGGGTATATTACGTATCACCGGACCGACTCGGTAAATCTTTCCGATAAATTTTTGGATGAGTCCCGCGCATATATTGCTGCGACCTATGGGAAAGAATTTGTCTCTGCAGCAGCACGCAAATATCACACAAAATCCAAAGTTGCCCAGGAGGCGCATGAAGCAATACGGCCTACGACTGTGACCACACTGAGCGGTGCCTTGGATGGTGATGGAGAGCTCAACCGTGACCACCACCGGCTCTATGAGCTTGTCTGGAAACGGGCTGTCGCATCGCAGGCTTCGGAAGCCGTGTTTGATTCGACAACGATTGATGTGACGGCAAGTAATGCCTACGTGTTTGAGGCACAGGGGTCGGTTATAAAATTTGAAGGGTTTTTGAAAATCATGGGACGGGATATTGATGAAGTGATTATTCCCAACGTTGCGGTAGGGGCTACGGTTCAGCTTAAAGAGGCCAAGCCCGAACAGCATTTTACCAATCCGCCGCCGCGATATACAGAAGTGTCGCTTATTAAAACGTTGGAAGAAAAAGATATCGGCCGGCCGTCGACGTATGCACCGATTATCTCGACCATTCAGGACCGGCAGTACGTAGTGAAAGAAGAAAAGAAATTGGTTCCCACGGAGCTCGGGAATTCCGTCACGGATTTTCTGGTGCAGTATTTTCCGGACATCCTCGAGTTGCCGTTTACGGCAAAGATGGAAGCGGAACTTGACAGTATCGCAAATGGTGACGCCCAGTGGGTTCCGGTGATCCGTGAATTTTATACGCCGTTTGAAAAGGATTTGAATGCCGCCTATGATAAGGCAGAAAAAGTGAAAGTGGCAGAAGAGGTGATAGATGAGAAATGTCCGAAATGCGGGAATCCATTAGTCATCCGTATGGGCAGGTTCGGAAAATTTATCGCCTGCAGCACGTTTCCGGCATGCAAATATACCCGGCAATTTAGCGAAAAAATCGACATGAAATGCCCGCGCTGCGGGGGAGATATCGTTATTAAAAAGACCCGCCGCGGCAAAACGTTTTACGGGTGCAGCAATTACCCGACCTGCACCTTCGCCGCGTGGAAGAAAGAAGACATAAAGTGATATACTTAAGTTTGGTATGGATGATAGACGCCGCACGCTCGCTGCCATTACCCTGATTGTCGGATTTTTGATTTTCGTTGCGGTTATTGTTGGTGTATTGGTATCAGGAAGAAGAGTTCTTTCCCCTGTGCCTGAGGACGACAGCGCGATTAAAATTATTTTTGTGACGCCCACACCGTAAAGTCATGTATCACCTGCTCATTACACTCGATCATAAAATTTTTCTTTTTATCAATCACTGGCCGCATACTGCGGTGTCCGATGCGATGGCACTCACATTGTCAGGCGTATTTGCCTCGACGGTTATTATCTGGCTGCTGTTAAGCGTTTGGTTATTTGTCCGTGAGGAAAAAAAGGATCACTGGTTTTTCCTGCCCGTTGTCTTGGCCTCATCATTGAGCATATTGGTTACGGATATCCTTCTTAAAAACTTTTTTAGCAGAAATCGCCCGCCGGGAGCGCAGCTTGCCGATTATTCATTTCCATCGGGCCATGCTACGTTTGCCTGGGCGCTGGCAGTCGTTCTCGCTGATAAGGAGCCCCGGGCTCGTTGGCTGTTTTATGCATTGGCTTTTTTCATTTCTCTTTCCCGCGTGTACCTCGGGGTGCATTATCCCTACGATATTATTGCCGGTACGCTCGTCGGGCTGGGCATTGGGTACGTTTCTCTTTGGATTGAACGAAACGTGATAAAATACGTTCATGCTCAAGTTAAACGCGAAAGAATTGCGCACGACTCCGGTAGATCCCGAAGCGGCAAAAAACATCAAGAAAAATCCCGTCACGATCATCCTTGATAACGTACTGGATACGTATAATGTGGGATCTATTTTTCGGCTGGCCGATGCCGTGGCGGCCGAAAAAGTAATTTTGTGCGGGACTACCCTCACGCCCCCCAATTCCCGGATTAAAAAAGCGTCGATCAATACCACAGGATGGGTGAACTGGGAATACGCAAAAAATACCATTGATGCGGTGAAAAAATTGAAAGAACAGGGGATAAAAATAGTTGCCGTCGAACAGGATCCGCGAAGTAAACCATTTTACCAGGCGACATATAATTTGCCGTTGGCAATTGTCGTCGGCAATGAAACAGCGGGTATTACAAAAGATATATTGGACGCCTCGGACATGATCGTTGAGTTGCCGATGTGGGGGATAAATAAAAGTCTTAATGTCATGGTTTCTTTGGGAATTGTGTTGTATGAGATTACCAAAAAAATTTAGACTGTTTCTTCCTATTATATTTCTTCTTGCTTTTTTGTTGCTGTCGAAATATGAAGACCGGCAGGTTATTCGGTCCATAGATTTTGCCGCCACGGTCAAAATACAGGATCGGATAGATAAGTCAGCACATCTGAGACTCGCCTCGTTTGTAGATAATGTGATGGAGGGTTCCTCGTTTTTTGCCGGTCCGGTCTTTACGAGCGTTGTCGTTTTTATTCTCACGGGGTTGGCATTCAGAAAGAAACATTGGCACGCACTTATCATTTCCGCGGCATTTGTGCTGATTGTGTTGGTTGAACTTTATGGAAAGAGCATTATCCATCATCCGTCGCCGCCGTTTTCAATGATAAAACATACAACCAGTATTTTTCCTGCAAATTATATAAATGAGCAGTTTTCCTATCCTTCCGGGCATACAGCTAGGGCCGTGTTTATTGCTATAATTTCGTGGATGTTGTTCCATAGGAAAAAATGGCTGGGTGCAGGGTTAGCTTTCTATATACTTCTCGTTGCCGTCAGCCGCATTTACCTTGGCCACCACTGGCTTTCCGACGTCATCGGCGGGGCATTATTGGGCTCCGGACTGGGGCTATTGACTATGGCCACCATCTCCCCTATAATTGACAAGCAATGAGTGCCTAAGCCGTAAGACCATTTGGATTTGGGACAACCACCCGACCACCTGGTCGGGTTTTTTTGGCCTCATTTTAGCTTCGTTCTTTGACACTCAAATGGTGGTAGGAATTTAAATTAATGTAAGCAGTAATGTCTTACGTTAATTCTTTTTGAGAGTTTGATCCTGGCTCAGGATAAACGCTGGCGGCGTGCCTTAAGCATGCAAGTCGTACGGAGATTGTGTCTAGCACAAAGTTAATTAATCCGTTCCCTTGTTATGCGCTTTGGCATGTAATCAGTAAGACTATATGTATTTGGCGTATAACGAGTGGAGCGATGATTCTAATTAATTTCGTGCTAGGCATGAAATCAGTGGCGGACGGGTGAGTATAAGCAAGGAATCTACCCTTTGGTGTGGAATAGCTCGTCGAAAGACGGGGTAATACCGCATGACCCCGCAAGGGGAAAGAACTTAACTGCTCCGATAAAGGAGCGGCCTTGTTCCTATCAGCTAGTTGGTGGGGTAATGGCCTACCAAGGCTATGACGGGTAGCGGGACGTGAGAGCGTCGACCCCCCACAATGGCACTGAGACACGGGCCATACACCTACGGGTGGCAGCAACTGGGAATCGTTGCGCAATGGACGAAAGTCTGACGCAGCGACGCCGCGTGGAGGATGAAGGCCTTCGGGTTGTAAACTTCTTTTACGGAGCCGTCGATGGCTATGAGAATAAGCACCTGCTAACTACGTGCCAGCAGCCGCGGTAATACGTAGGGTGCAAGCGTTATCCGGATTTATTGGGCGTAAAGAGTCTCGTAGGCGGTTTATCGTATCGTGCTTGAAAGACCGAGGCTTAACCTCGGGTTGGGCACGAGATGGATAGACTTGAGGGTGGTAGAGGATACTGGAACTGGTGGTGTAGCAGTGAAATGCGTTGATATCATCAGGAACACCAAGGGCGAAGGCAGGTATCTGGGACTATCTGACGCTGAGGAACGAAAGCTAGGGGAGCGAAAGGAGATTAGAGACCCCGTAGTCCTAGCCGTAAACGATGTCTGCTAGATGTCCTGCGCAAGCGGAGTGTCGTAAGCTAACGCGTTAAGCAGACCGCCTGGGGAGTACGACCGCAAGGTTAAAACTCAAAGGAATTGACGGGGACCCGCACAACCAGTGGAGCATGTGGTTTAATTCGAGACAAAACGAAAGACCTTACCAGGTTTTGACATGCTTACCGTTTTAAGTCTCTGGAAACATGGAGCTATCCGCAAGGATGGTAGCACAGCTGCTGCATGGCTGTCGTCAGCTCGTGCCGTGGGGTGTTCCCTTAAGTGGGATAACGAGCGCAACCCCTATCCGATGTTAAAATTTCATCGGAGACTGCCTTGGCTTATGTCAGGGAGGAAGGAGGGGACGACGTCAAGTCAGCATGGCGCTTATGTCCTGGGCCACACACATCCTACAATGGCGAAGAACAACGGGTTGCCAAGCCGGTAAGGCGGAGCTAATCCCTTAAACTTCGCCTCAGTTCGGATTGAGGGCTGCAACTCGCCCTCATGAAGTCGGAATTGGTAGTAATCGCAGATCAGCAGGCCGCGGTGAATACGTTCTCGGGTCTTGTACACACCGCCCGTCAAGTCAACAAAGTTGGAGGCGCCCGAAGTCCCGACGTAAGTCGGGAGAAGGCGAATTCAGCGATGAGGACTAAGTCGTAACAAGGTATCCCTACTGGAAGGTGGGGATGGATCACCTCCTTTCTATTTTAAAATCGGTGTTTCTAAGTATATGTGTAATCCGTAAGGGTTTTTCTATATACAAAGTTACGTCGATTACCGCGTCGCTGAGAGCGACGCATAATTAAAATCGCTTTTACAGATCCCACTTTCTTATGTACGGAAGTGGTAGCGATGCTCTCAATACATATTCTTACCGCCATTTGGATGTCAAAACAGATATAATGCTGTCATGAAACGGACGGTACTTTTTCTTGCCTCTCTCCTTATTATTTTCTCACTTTTTGGTATTGCGGATGCAGGATATCTTACATGGGAGTATTATCACAATATTATCCCCCCCTGTACGATCGGAGGGTGGTTTCCGGATTGCGGAAAAGTACTCACTAGCAGGTATTCTTATTTTTTCGGTGTGCCGCTTTCTCTCGTAGGATTTATTCATTACAGTATAGAAAATGTCATATTTTCACTCGCATTTTTGACGCATAAACGGTGGACGAGGATGCTGGCAGTGTTCTTAGGTACAGCAGGATTTGTGATGTCCCTGTATTTTGTGTATGTAATGGTGTTTGTTATCGGGGCGCTATGCAAATATTGTTTGTTGTCGGCACTCATAAGCGCGCTGATCTTTTTTGTTGTTCACGCCGCGTACCCTAATGACCGCCGGTGGTGGGTGGGGGTGATAGGGGGTTTTGTGTATTCCTGGATTTTGAAACCAATTTTTTTTAAAATCGATCCGGAATATATTCACACGGGAGTGGTTTCCGCCGGACAATGGTTGAGTTCGGTGCCGGGCGTTCAGCCTGTTTTTACATGGTTTCTCCGTGTGTCCGATGACCGGCTTGTCCAAACTGTCGCAGGAATACAATTTGCCAATCCCGTAGGGCTCGCCGCCGGGTTTGATTATGAGGCGCGTCTCACAAAGATTTTGGGATCCGTCGGATTTGGATTTCAAAGCGTAGGGACGATTACAAATGGCGCGTATGGGGGGAATCCGCGGCCCATGTTGGGTAGGCTTCCAGTATCAAAAAGCATCATGGTGAACAAAGGATTCAAAAATTTAGGCGCATCGGCAACCATACGAGCGCTTACAGAAATACGATTTTCGATACCCGTCGGTGTGAGTATCGGACGCAGCAACAATACCGCTTTGGCGACGCGAGAGAAAAGTATTAAAGATATTGTCGCCGCCTTTAGATTATTTGAATCGTCCAGCGTACACCATGCGTATTACGAACTTAATATCAGCTGTCCGAATATCGCAGGAGATGTCTCATTTTACCCGCCGAAACATTTGGATGCGCTGCTGACCGCAATCGACCGAACGAATTTATCACGCCCGCTATTTGTAAAAATGCCCATATCGGAATCTGACAGCAGGACGCTCGCGATGTTAAAAGTCATTGTCCGACATAGCCCAGCGGGGGTGATTTTTGGAAATCTATGGAAGGACAGAAGCAGTCCGGCGCTCGCGCCGCAGGAAGTTGCGAAATTTCCCGTGGGCAATTTCAGCGGTAAGCCTACGTTTGACAGATCAAACGAATTAATATCACTTGCGTATAAACATTACAAAAAGAAACTCGTGATTATCGGGTGCGGTGGAATATTTAGCGCGGCGGATGCCTACGAGAAGATTAATCGCGGCGCATCGCTCGTCCAGCTTATTACCGGCATGGTGTACCAGGGTCCCCAGCTTATTTCCGAAATTAATAACGGATTATTGGACCTGTTGGAACGGGATGGATATGCTTCCATTAGTGAGGCGATAGGCTCCTGTGATAAAATACGTTCGTAAGGCGCGGTGGCGAAGTGGTAACGCGGGAGTCTGCAAAACTTCTATTGCAAGGGTTCGATTCCCTTCCGCGCCTCAAAATTTGGTATAATTTGTAAACTCGGGCGGCTAGTTCATCGGTAGAACGCTTTCCTGATAAGAAAGAGGTGCATGGTCCGACTCCATGGCCGCCCACAGTAAAAATCTCTTGGGTTACTTTACACTGCACAAAAGTTGGTCTATAGTATAAGTATATAGAGATATGGATACACCTCCCGAACCGACCCCGTCCCCGAATCCGCCCATACCGGCAGTAACTCCTGCACCGCGCCCGCGCACGTTTTTTTGGATCCTGGTTTTGTTGCTGGTTTTTGCGTTCGGTGAATTGGGATATGTCCTGACACACACGTCAGAGTCCGCCAACACGTCGCCGGTTGCCGCCAAACCGTTTTATCTTGTGCTTGATGCCGCCTCCGGTACGGCAACGTCCGTGAATGACCAGGTCCTTATTACCGGGCGTACGTTCCCGAATTCGACGGTCGCCCTCTACTCCGACACGGACGATGCGATTGTAGAAAGCGACAGCCAGGGGAAATTTGAAGGGTCCGTTACCGTGGGGGATACCGGCGGAACGGTCGGCGTTACGGCATACGGACCGGCAGGAGAGGAAATTACCAGAGCAGTAGCCTATACCACAGGCATCCTCGGCAAATCGACGACTGCTCCGGGTCAAATCAAGAAGGAAACAAAATCAGCGACGTCTGTTGTGCCGGTTGCTGTGTCGCCGACCGTCGCTGCGGTGAAAAAGACACAGGAAGATAAATTAGTCAAAGATTTTGTCGCAAACCGCACGCCGCCTCCGAAAAAAGATGCGTTATCCGTTACTAAACTGAAAAATATTTTGGCGCATGAAAGCACGGGGAGCGCCCTGCCGATTCCAGGATTAAAAATTCACAAGCTTGATGTGACAGTTGTGGCCACCGGTGCCGCGAACCTCTCACGGAATGCCGTATCAGGAGTCATCACCGCCATATCGGGATCGGCGATTACCGTCAGTCATCTTATCCAGCGTGACCGGACGTGGATTGTGTCAGTGAATGCACAGACGCAGATTACGGGAAAAGACACGGCTTCGGGTAGTGCGACGCTTGCGGTCGGTATGCGGATTGCGGCAGTAGGACAGCCGACAAGTGACGGGCTGTTGGCCCAACGGATCCATATTATTCCAGGGAAAGCAATCGGCGTGTTTAATAGATTTCCGGTCGCAACTGGCAGCGGCCAGGCATCACCATCAGCGGTTGCATCTCCATCGGCGTCGCCGATACTACTTCCCACAGAAACAGCCACGTCATCTGCCACCCCAACCCCGGAAATTTAGTAGTTAAAACAACCCGATTTGCCGTGATGCGTCGATGACGGATTGGGGGTAGGAAAAATCCACGGGGATCTCGCGCGTCGTATTCCATTTGTCCACGTAGTTGAGTTTTTTGTGCTGCACGCCGAAATCGTAGAGATCCCGGGTGAGAAGGACGTCCGCCTCACAGTACGATTTCAATTTCGCCAGGGTCTCCGGTGAATGTTCTTTCCAGTACACGACGGCATTGGTGCCGACATCGGATTTATATTTTCTCAGTGTTTGGCTCGCCAGGTGATTGAGGCTCAAAGAAAACCCCAGCGTGTCCCGCACGATTTTCATGATGTCAAAATGCGGGAGGCGTTCAAATCCGGTGGGCGAATACTTTTTGAGTGCCGGCACGTCAAACCTGACGGAATTGAAGCCGATGATCCTTTGGGCGCCGGAAAAATATTTCCACATATCGGCAAGTTCATGCTCCCAAAAACTGTACATCGTTCCCTGAATTTCGTTCTGAAAATCATCGACCGTCCGCACATAGACGGATACGACGGAAATTCCAAGTCCGCCGGGGTCGTTGCCTACAATTTCGCTAAAGAGCTTTTGCGTTTCGCAGTCGAAAATGACTTCTGTAATCATAGTTTGGAGTATAATAGTACCATGAAACCTTCGCGCGATACATCCTGGCACACGGTGGGGAAGTGGAATAACACGTATTTTGAGGATCATCTCATTGGCCCCGGCGTATTGCGGCTGCTCGGTCTGAAAGTCGGCGATTCGCTTCTTGATCTCGCGTGCGGTACCGGCTGGCTGCAGCGGAAAATTCCGAAAGGGGTTCGCTACATGGGATATGATATTGTACGCGGCGTTGATGTGACCAAGCCGCTCCCCACAGCGGACACATTCTCCCACGCGACGATTATTTTGGCGTTGCAAAATATCGAATTTCCTGCGCTGGTAATTAAAAACGCCGCCGATCATGTGAAGAAAAACGGCACATTAGTTATTGTTTTGAACCACCCGGCGTTCCGGATTCCGCGGCAGAGCAGCTGGGGCATCGATGAACACAGCAAAATTCAATACCGCAGAGAAAACATCTATATGTCGCCGCTCAAGATTCCGATTACAATGCACCCGGGGCAGAGCAGTGGTCCGTTGACATGGTCGTTCCACCAGCCGCTATCTGCCTATACGAAAATGCTTGCCGACAATCATTTTGTGATTGAGAATATTGAAGAATGGACCTCGGATAAAGAGAGCGTCGGGAGTGCGGGTAAAATGGAAAACCGGTCGCGGGCAGAGTTTCCGCTGTTTTTGGCCTTATTGTGCCGTCTTGATACATGAACCAGATAGAAACTACAAAGCCAGGTGATTTTATTAAAAAAATCAGTGCGCTTCTCCGCGAGATTCACAGGCATGAGGACAATCCCTATATCCGGACAAGTCCGGATGGAACACGTGATATCTGGATGTGGCGCGATACTGAGAGTGACGTTAACAGAGTTATTTTTCATTCAAAAAGAGGTAATACTGTATTTCGAATAATGGAAGTATGCCGGTCGTCTCATTCCGGGAAATCGCAGTACACATTGATGATCGAAGCGACAGAGCGGGATAAAAGTACTATTGTTACGCGCATGGGGGATTACGACGAAAATGGGATATTACGTTGGCATGGTTCCTCGTGTGTATTCGCCGGAGAATCACCGGAAAAATCTCGGAAAGATTACAGACTGCGCGGGTATTTTGATATCGCGCAAGTTCCATCCCTGATAGATTTTAACGAAACGGTGAAGCGATTTCTTCTGAATGCGGTATCTGAGCATCCGAGTTTTGAGACTCCTGTATTAGTTCCATATAAAGAAGCTAAAATTAGCCCTGTAATGCCTCATCTTTTAACGCAACACTAATATGAAAACAAAGGCTGATATAATATCTGGGGTTGTTGTAAAAATAAGCGTTATCGTCATCGCGGTTTTTGCAATACTGGCCGCCGCGCGTTTTCTCTTCGGCGGGCCGGAGGATTCATGGATTTGCTCGGGCGGCCAATGGGTCATGCACGGAAAACCGGCAACTCCAAAACCCACGACGCCATGTTTGAAATAAATTAGCGGAAAATGATAACGAAGAGTGAAATGATAATGGCAATGGCGATAAAATTAGACAGCCCTGCAATCACGACAAACCCCAGTTCCGTCAGCGTCCAGGCAGTCAAGAGAATAATTCCGATAATCCGCAGAACCGGAGGGAGAACAGTGATAGTCCAGAGGATGGCGAAAAATATGAGAAATGCGGCAAGCGAAATCGTTTGACCGTGAATGATGAATACCGTCGGGTTCGGTACCGTGAGGCCCGGAATCTGCACGTAGCCGTAGAAGTAGAGGAGAACCATCAAAAGTAAAATAATCCCTGCCATATCTATTTTGTAGCACAACGGATAATTCTATGCAAGGAAGTGCGATTTATTTACACGGCGTGTTATAATGGGCCAAACGTTAGGAGGAATATGAAAAAGCTTTTCCTCCTGCCCGCACTTATTCTTGTTGCTTCTGTTTTTGCTTCTCATGTGTTTGCGACGAGCGGTTGTTGTTCCGGTCATGGCGGAGTCAATTGTGCTGCGGGCGCGCAGGGGAACGGGCACGTCATCTGTAACGACGGCTGGACCGGATCATCGTGTTTTTATTGTAATATGGCTATGTGTGGTGGATGCCCGGCCGCACCGACCGCGACTCCAATTCCTACCTACGTGCCGCCGGTTGCGACTATTAAACCTACAGCGGTCCCGACACCGACGTCCACGCCGATACCCACAGCTACCCCAACACCCAACCCAACTATCGCTGCAACACCAACTTCTTTGCCAACAGAAGCTTCAGCGAATGCGGAGATCCCAAAATCTGCCGAAAATGTAGCACCAACCGAGCTTCCCGCCTGGAAATTTCACTGGTGGAATTTCTCGCCATTCATGAGTATTTTAGGTAGCATGTTTAGGTGGAAATAATAGTAAGAATGATTGCAATTATGATAAATTTTTGCTATTCTCGACTCACATGAAATTAAATTTTGCAATAATTTGTGACAATGCATTTGTAGATAAAAGTAACAGGCTTAGTATTATTCAGACTTTTGAGGAAATTTATGCAAATAAATTTCCTGCTATTCAAACTCGACTAACAGTTGTTTCTAATTATAAAAAAGAGTCTGAGTCTGAAGAAGAAGAGATTTCGAGTTTGAAAAATATAACGAGAATTAAAGATCCTAAGGGAAATAAGATTGCTGAAGTTGTCGTTGAAGCACCGCTCGCACAAGGAAATAACCAATTTATTAGTTATTTTAATGGTATTCCAATTGCTCAAGAAGGAATTTATTTAATTGAAATTTATTTGAACAACGAGCTGAAAACTACACTTCAATTACACGTAATGCCATCTATCAAACGGTCTGCCTCAACAAACTAAGGATGGATAATTCTAATCCTACTCAAGTTGGTAGCAGCGATGAACCTACAAAGACCGGAGAAGGAGAATTTAAGGCTGGCGAAAGTGAGATTAAGGAAGCGATTCGGATTCAACTTGAGCCCAAAATAGCTGAGTTAGACGATAAGGTAAAAGAAGTACAATCAAATACCATACAGCAGCTTGGAATTTTTGTTGCGTTTTTTACCTTTGTGTCTATAGAGTTTAAGCTTGCACAAAATTTTGAAGTTAAACAGTTTCTTACTTTTACCCCATTATTTGCTGCCTTGCTACTTCTTTTCGTATTAGCAATACACGTTTTTTTAAGAGAAACGGTCGATTGGCTGCGAGTGAAGTTTGCCGCCTTACTTATACTCATTATGCTTGTTATCGCATTCTACTTGCACATTTGATCTCGGTAGATACTTATTATTCATGATCTTTGTTACAATTTGGGGAATATGGCGGAAAGCATCGTTAAGGAAATACGGGCGAAGAGTATTTTAGTTACATCCAAGCTGCCGGACGCGGATTATGTCGTGAATCCGTATACTGGCTGTGCGTTCGGGTGCAGCTACTGTTACGCGAGTTTTATGGGTCGGTTTGTGGGGAAGCAGGTAGAGGACTGGGGAAACTACGTGTTTGCGAAAGTAAATCTCGGGGAAATATTGGATAAAGAATTGGGAAAATTGAAGGATAAAACGAAAACGGTTTTGTTAAGTTCCGTTACCGACCCGTATCAGGGCGTCGAAGGGAAATACCGGCTCACGCGGACGGCGCTCGAACTGCTTCTCAAACACAAATGGACGGGAACGGTGGGAATTCTCACAAAATCGTCGCTGGTTACCCGCGACATTGATCTCTTCAAAAAATTTCCGCATATAACCGTCGGCGTGACCGTCACCTCAACCGATGATTCCGTCGGCCGGTTCTTGGAACGTGCCGCGCCGCCAGCGTCGCTGCGGATCAACGCCCTCAAAACACTCCACGAGGCAGGTGTCCCGACCTATGCGTTTGTCGGTCCACTTCTGCCGCATTTTTCCGCCAATCCGGAGAAACTTAAGGAAATTTTCGATGCACTCGCGTC
The DNA here is from genome assembly GCA_963701185.1 of Candidatus Gottesmanbacteria bacterium. Taxonomy (GTDB): domain Bacteria; phylum Patescibacteriota; class Microgenomatia; order UBA10105; family UBA927; genus XYB1-FULL-47-11. The sequence continues at coordinate 524,316 of OY969569.1, read as the reverse complement.
CGCGGGAGTATCCGAAATGTATATGGAGCACCTCAATCTTTCGCCGTACATTAAAAAACGGTTGGCGCAAAAGATGGAAGGCGTCGATAAAAATATCATGGAGAAATTTTATTCGTCCCAATCCAAAAGTTACCGCGAAGAATTGGACGCCGTGATTGCGGATCTTTTGAAATCTTACCACTTCCGTCTTCGCCTCGGCGGCGTGTTGTATCATAAGGACATATGAGCCGCGATTCTCAAACGATAAAACTCAAAGACGGACGGATGCTGGGGTTTGCCGAGTACGGCGATCCGAAAGGGAAACCATTTTTTTATTTCCACGGATGGCCGGGGTCGCACTTGAGTGCACAAAAATACGACGAGCTTGCTAAAAAACTTCATATTCGAGTGATCGCTCCGGATAGGCCGGGATACGGGTTATCTGATTACCAAAAAGGGAGGACACTTTTAGGTTGGTCTAATGACGTCATCGCTCTTGCTGACTATTTGAAGATTAAGAAGTTTTCCGTGATGGGCGTATCTGGCGGCGGGCCGTATGCCGCCGTGTGTGCGTACAAAATCCCGCAAAGGATTACGAAAACCGGGATCATCGTGGGACTGTCGCCGATATATAGCCCGGAAGCACTTGACGGCATGGATTGGATGGCGAAAATTGTATGGATGAATTACGGGAGATGTGGGTTACTGCGAAGCATATCATCGGGTATCCATCACCTCAATTCCCGTTGGGGTCCGTCGTGGGGGTTGTACCGGTACCTTTTCGGCGCAAAAGCTGATCGGAAAATATACATGGATCCCGCCGTCCGCCTTGCGGCAAAAAAAGTATTTCAGGAAGCATTTCGGCAGGGCTATAAGGGTCCGGATCTCGATCTTAAACTATATACGACAGATTGGGGATTTGATGTCGGTGATATCACGTCAAAAATATATTTGTGGTATGGCAGGGATGATCGGAATGTCACCATACATATGGCTCGGTATTACCAGTCGCGTATTCCAAGAAATGAATTAACTGTCTATCCGAACGAGGGACATTTGATTTCGATCACACATGCAGAAGAAATATTTAAAACATTAGTCGCATAAATATATGAGCGTACAAACGGATTTACGGAAATTAGCGGATAAAAAGAGGGCGAAACTTCTGCAGGGATATTTTAAAACCGGCAAAGGGGAGTACGGGGAGGGGGATATGTTTATTGGGTTGACGGTGCCGCAGGTGCGGGTAATTGCCAAAAAATATAAAGAGCTGCCGCTTGCGGATGTTGAAGAATTACTTCATAACAAAATTCATGAATACCGGCTGACGGCACTCATCATCCTGACATATAAAAAGTTAACAAAAGAAATTGTCGATCTCTATCTCCGGAATACAACTCACATAAACAACTGGGATCTTGTGGATCTTTCGTCGCATGCAATTTTAGGGACGTATCTTTTAGGCAAACCACGGAAAATTTTATATACACTTGCAAAATCAAAAAATATTTGGGAACGAAGAATTGCTGTCATCTCAACGTTCGCATTTTTGCGCAACGGAGATATTGCAGATTCGCTGAAGTTAGCAGGAATGCTTATAAACGATCCACATGATCTCATGCATAAGGCTGTAGGGTGGGTATTGCGGGAGGTGGGGAAACAGGATGGGAAGGCTTTGGTGGATTACTTATCCACACGGTACAAAACCATGCCGCGCACCATGCTGCGGTATGCGATTGAAAAATTTGATAAAATAAGACGGCGGAAATATTTAAAAGGAACGATATGAACGGCCGATTTAAAATGATCGCGTCGGGGTACCTGATGCTTATCCGGAACGGAAACATATTATTGTCCCGCAGGTATCAAACCGGATACGAGGATGGAAAATATTCTCTTCCCGCCGGACATATTGAAGACGGAGAGACGATAACTGCCGGCACCTGCCGCGAAATCCGCGAGGAAATAGGGATTACACCTTTGCCTTCCGATCTAAAACTCGTTCATGTCATGCACCGCAGGCATTTCGATATCCGCATGGATTTTTTCTTTACGACGGATAAAAAGAATATGAAGCCGAAAAATACTGAGCCGCACAAATCCGATGATGTCTCATGGTTCCCGCTTACAAAATTGCCGACAAATACAATTCCGTATATCCGCGCCGCGATAGAAAATTACCGGAAGAAAATTTTTTACTCCGAATTCGGATGGAGATAAATTACCGGTTCCTCAGCAGTTTAAATCCCTCAAACCATAGGATGCTGGCAAGCATGATGGGCATAATGAGAAAATAATCTTTGATCTGAAGCGGAGCAAGGTGGAATAACTCCGCAAAAAACGGGATATAGAGGATGACGGCAAGGCACGCAATTGCTGCAACAATAACCATGCCAAGTGCATGGTTTGCAGATAAAAGTATCCGGAGCATGTTTTTCCTCCAGGACAGGTTCACAACAATAAGAAGTAAATTTGCCAATACCAGCGATGTGAACGCGATCGAACGGATTTCAGCTTCACTTCTGCCGGATTTCGTAGCAATGACGAGTAAGGTAAATGTTGCCATGAGTATACCCAACCCCTGCAACGCGATAATGAGAACCTTTTTCGGGTTGAACATCGTCTGATGAAGATCCCTCGGCGGACGCTTCATGATATGGTCATCTTCCACTTCCCCCTCAAAGACGACGGAACAGGACGGATCGATGATAAGTTCCAAAAATGCGATGTGGGCCGGCAGCAGCACGACGGGTAAATTGAAAAGGAGCGGCAACAGCGACATGCCCGCAATCGGAATATGAACCGCAAGAATATATCCCATGGCGCTGGTCAGATTGTCAAAAATTCTTCGCCCCAGGCGCACGGACGCCACGATCGAAGAAAAATCGTCGTTTAACAGCACTAATGATGCCGCTTCGCGGGCAACATCAGTTCCGCGTTCTCCCATAGCAATCCCGATATGAGCGGCTTTTAATGCAGGTGCGTCGTTGACGCCGTCCCCGGTCATGGCGACGATTTCCCCGTTGGCTTTCAGTGCATTGACGATTGCCAGTTTTTGCTCCGGCATGACCCGGGCAAATACGTTTGTGGTTTTGATGCGTTCCCGTAACTGCAGATGATCCATTTTACTAAGCTCGGTGCCTGTGATTACCACATCCGGGTTGAGAATGCCGATTTTTCGTGCAACGAATTGCGCGGTACCCGAATAATCTCCGGTGATCACAATGACACGCATCCCCGCTTCGTATGCCTCCCGTACGGCATCGGGGGCTGTGGACCGGGGCGGATCGATAAAACCCAACAAACCCACAAATTCAAACACATAGTCATGCTGATTTTTTGGCAGGGTAGTTTTGGTGTAGACGGCTTTTGCCACACCCAATACCCGTAATCCTCTCGCCGACATTTCCGTCACGCGTTTGAGGGTCTCCTTGTGTTTTGCGGCGGGGACATGGCAGAGTTCAAGTATCGCTTCGGGAGCACCTTTGGAGGCGATGACATATTCTTTTTTGTCCGACATCTGCCACACATGGGAAAATGCCAAAAACTCTTTTGTCAACGGATATTCTTTTATCAGCTTCCAATTGTCATGCAGATGTCGGGTATGGTTGAGGTACAATTTTCCGATTTTAATGAGTTCCGTTTCAATCGGATCAAACGGGTCCTTTTCGCTCGCCAGTATTCCGTATTCCAACAACGGATGAAATTTTTCAGGGAGGCTGGTTGAGGCAAATTCACTGACTTCATAAAACGATCCTTCGGTAAAAAGACTGGTTAATTTCATTTTATTGAGCGTCAGCGTACCGGTTTTGTCGGTGCAAAGTACGGTAGCGGCTCCGAGGGTCTCAATCGCGGCGGGACGCCGGGTGAGTACTTTTCTTTTGGAAATCCGCCATGCCCCGAGTGTTAAAAATATGATGAGGACGACCGGAAACTCCTCAGGAAGCATGGCCATGCTCAACGTCAGACCGGCCAGTAACCCCTGGATGAAATTGCCTTTTACCAATGCATATATAAGGACGATAATACTGCAAAGGACAATGCCGATCACAGTCATGGAGCGAACGAGCGCCCCTGTTTCTTTTTGAAGCAGCGTCGGTTCTTCTTTGATGGACCCGATACTTTTGCCGATTTTCCCTATTTCCGTACCCGGACCGGTCGCAAGAACTTCGGCCATGCCCCGGCCGCTGACGACCAATGAACTCGAGTAGACAAACGGAAGGTCATCACCCCCGGGCCGTGCTTCTTTGGTCCTCCCGTCCCACTGGGCTTTTCGCACCGGAACGGATTCACCGGTCAATAGCGATTCGTCAATGGAAAGATTTTCGCAGGATAGGACGCGCGCATCCGCCGGAATCCTATCTCCCTCACGGATCATGACGATATCGCCTCCTACCACCTCGCGGCCGGCAATACGTTGCTGTTTTCCGTCGCGAATGACCAGTGCCCGGGGGCTCGATAAATTTTTGAGTGCCTCAAGCGTCCGTTCCGTTTTTTTCTCCTGGTAAAACGTAATACCGATCACTACCATCACAAAAGACAACAGCATGAACGCATCACGCGGTTCACCCAGAAAAAAATAAATCGTACCGGCGGCCAAGAGGAGGAGCAGCATCGGTTCGGAAAGTACCCGCAAAAGAAGACTGAAACTGCTTTGCGATTTTTGAGAAGGCAGCTCATTATATCCGTCAGTTTTTAATTTCGATGCGGCTTGGGCTTCCGTTAGTCCGTTCATATTAGTTATAAATATACACAGGAGTGCCGATTGAGGCAAACTCGTAAACTTCCTTGGCTGCCCCCGGAGCCAGGGCGATACATCCGCCGGTGGTGGGCGTGCCCAATCGTTTATCACGGATCACAGGCTTTCCGTCTGCCGTCAGGATGTATGGTTGTTCATGGATGCCGAAGTATGCATTCAATGTGTCGCTATAGCTAAATCCCAGCCACCAGGGAAGCCACACTTTATAGATATCGGAAAATCCCAGGTCTACTTTGTTAAGGATGGTAAACTGGCCGACCGGCGTGGGGTAGTCAAGACCTGTTGAGACTTTATATGTTTTATAGACGACACCATCCTTAAATAAATACATTTTCTGCTGCGAAATATCCACCTCAATATATTTTTCGGCAACGGTACCGTCAGTATTTGGACCGTCGTCCAGCGTGGTAGATACGGCAGTAATATCCATGCCGGCGTAGCGAAGCTGTATCGCTTTGAGAAAATCTTGTTGTACGTTTTGGGTAACGACGTTTTCGCGTATCGGAAAACCTGTATGACGGATCCGCTGCGTGAGAACCGTATTGAGTGCCGTAAGGTTTACGGCAATGGAAACACGGAGTGTCCCGGGAGTTATCGTAATGGTTGTGGCTTTGCGGATATCTTCCTCTTTAAGCTCCACGGCGCGCGTGGTGCCTCCCATATCCAGGTACACCATGATGGGTTGGGAAAATATATCCGCGAGTTTTTGGTTTACATCGGTTATCTGGTTAATCGTTTCATTGGTGACTTTTGCCAGCATCGGATATATAGGGTATGCATAGTTGCCAAAACGCGTACTGATAAGCGTCTGCAAACTAGTTTTATCAAATCTGTACGTCTCGCTTGTACCCGTCACCATGATTGATTTCGTCTCCGGATCCACGGAAACGCTGTCTGTCGCGTCACCGAAATTAAACGTCATGTCCGTAATGAACTGGTCGAATGCCTGGGTAAATATGACGGGAGCGGGGATTGTATTTTTTGTAAAGAGCGATCGGATGAAATAGAGAATGTTGATCGGGAAAATTTTTCTGTTCGGATTAAATACTTCGCTTAACGCCCGATCCGTATCTACCACGACGCCAAGCCGGGTATACGTATATTGATAGGTACGGTCTTTTACCTGGATTTTCGGCAAGACCGATTGTTCCGCTGTGAGAATGCGTTTGATTTGCCCCGAGGTTTTCCCGGATACATTCGTCGTGCCGATAAAGGTATTGGGGTAGGTGAACATGTTACTGTAAAGAAGAAATACTAAAAGAACATTTATAAAAAATAAACCCGCGATTGCCTTGTTTCTTCTGCGTTTCCACAAGTGAGAGATTCGTCGCTTCATGTTCCTAGCGTATCAGATTCGGTGCTATACTGGAAACACATGACTGAAGATGAAGCGAAGGCGCGCCTTCTGCAGTACGGACCCAATACGCTGGCCCAACAGCGGCATGTAACACTCCTTGAAAGATTTGTACGGAAACTCGGCAATCCGCTTATTCTTCTGTTGCTGGCGGCGGCTTTGCTTTCGGCAGTGTTCAAACAGGCGCCGGACTTCATTATTATCTGCATCATTACGTTTGTGAGTATCCTCATGGATATGTATCAGGAAATGTCTGCGGAGGGTGCGGCGGATAAACTCCGAAAACGTGTGTCCCTGACCGCGACAGCGCTGCGCGACGGTGTCAAAAAAGAAGTGCCGCTGCAACATATTGTGCCCGGAGATGTTATTTTTTTGTCAGTCGGGGACATCGTCCCGGCAGACGCCAAGCTTGTTACTGCCAGAGACCTTCTCATTGACGAGTCAACGCTGACAGGGGAATCCTATCCGAAGGAAAAAGCGGCCTCTGCCATGGCATTCATGGGAACGAATGTCGTCACCGGTGAAGGGCAGGCCGTCGTCATTGTGACCGGAAAACAGACGCGGTTGGGAACTATTGCCGATCATTTGGTCGCGCCGCGTCCCAAAACGGAATTTGAGAAAGGTATTTCCGAATTCGGGGTGTTCCTTATGAAGACGGCGGTTGTTTTCGGAATATTTGTCTTTATCGTGCATTTCTTTTTGGCACATGAACTGTTCACGTCTGCTTTATTTGTGCTGGCACTTATTATCGGGTTTGCGCCGGAAATGCTTCCGATGATTATCACGATTAATCTCTCCCGCGGGGCACTGCGGATGTCCAGACGCGGCGTGATTGTCAAAAGCCTGCCGTCCATTGAAAATTTCGGCAGCATGGATATTTTATGTACGGATAAAACCGGGACACTGACGGAAAACAAAATCATTCTTGAACGGTACGAAGACGCGGCCGGCAATACGAGCGACAAAGTGTTGCAGTACGGATACATCGGCAGCATTTTTCAGTCGGGATTCCGGGGGCCCATGGAGGAGGCGATCCTTGCCCACAAAGAGGCGGCACGCCACGGATACACCCGTGTTGATGTCATCCCGTTTGATTTTTTCCGGAAACGCGTGTCCGTGGTCGTGACAAAAAGCCGTGAGCGGCTTTTGATTACCAAGGGCGCGTCGGAGGATATTATCGGGATATCGTCAATGACGCTGGCGGGAAGAAAATCAGCGTTACAACGTCTGGACGGGTATGGCCGCCAGGGGTTCAGAGTACTCGGGGTCGGGTATAAAAAAGTGGCGGATAAAAGGTCGTACAGCGCGCGCGACGAAACGGATCTCACATTTTTGGGATTTATGGTATTTTTGGATCCGCCGAAGAAAACAGTCATCGATGCCCTGAAACGGTTGGCATATCATCATGTCGCCATAAAAATTCTTACCGGCGACAGCGATGTCGTGACGGCAACCATCTGCAGGCAGATAGGCTTGCCGGTGTTGGGGATCGCCAAAAGTGAAGAGATAGAACGCGCATCTGATAGTGAGCTTCGCCGGTTAGTAGAAAAAAACACCATATTTTCACGGTTGAATCCGGTGCTCAAGGTTCGTGTCATTTCGGCACTCCGCCAAAACGGCCATGTTGTGGGATATATGGGCGACGGCATCAATGACGCGCCGGGTCTTCGGTCGGCAGACATCGGGATATCGGTCAATAATGCGTCCGATGTTGCGAAATTGTCAGCCGATATTATTCTTCTTCATAAAGACCTGCATGTGCTGTTGGATGGGATTGCGGAAGGGAGAGTCACGTTTGCCAATGTCATCAAATATCTGCGGATGAATACGAGTTCCGATTTTGGCACGGTGGTAAGTATCTCCGTAGCATCGGTCCTGTTGCCGTTTTTGCCGATGTTGCCCGTTCAGATATTATTAAACGATCTTCTGTATGACGTGTCCCAGCTTGCGCTCGCCGGCGACCGGGTCGATGAAGCGTCGCTGGCCGTCCCGCGCAAATGGAACGTGACGTCCATCCGGAAATTCATGTTCATCTTCGGGCCGGCCAATTCATTGTTTGACCTTGCAACCTTCGGTATCTTACTCTGGCTATTTCATGCGTCGGTGCCTCTTTTCCAGACCGGCTGGTTTGTGGAAAATATCGTGGCGCAGACAATCATTGTCTTTAGCATCCGCACTGCCGTCGTGCCGTTCTATAAAAGCCGCACCAGTCTGCTGTTTACATTGTCGCTTCTTTCCATTGTCGCCGTTGCCGTCATTCTGCCGTTTATCCCGCTTCTTGCGGGAGCCTTTTCGTTTGTCCGCCTGCCGCCGGTGTTTTTCGTCATCCTCGTGGGGCTCGTTGCCGCGTATCTGATGCTCGCCGAAGCCCTCAAGCAGTGGTTTTATAGAACAGGGGATACCTAACATAGATGCAATATTAACTACTAATGAATCGATTCATTAGTAGTACATCGTTATGCCGCAGATATCAAGGAAAAAATTAGATAAAACAATTGAAACGGAAATGTTTAGTCAGTTTTGGGAATCGTTGTCCGCTCTTCAGGATTCGGTTCACATAGCATCGTTCTTTTCCGATCTTCTGACGGATACGGAAAAAATAATGCTGGCAAAACGATTCACCATCGCGGTGTTGCTTCTTCGCGGAAAACGAGCGGTAGAAATTAAAGATACACTCCATGTAACGAACTCAACGATTGGGTCCGTCGGAAGTTGGTTGAAAAACGCAAAACCTCAAACGAAAAATGCACTGCAACGTATTATCAAAGAAGGAAACTGGCAAGCGTTGTTGGATCGGGTTGAGGCTTTATTAGATGAACTCCCTCCTGCATATGGGACGAATTGGTCCGAGGCAGGGAAGGCGAAATGGAAACGAAAAATGGAACGGGCCTCCTGGCGCACTCTCCGATAGTATAGCATCAATGAATCGATTCATTGATAGTATTTGTGTTGAGCATAAAATTTCACTATACTCTTCATATGATTCTCTCTGACCGCGATATACGAAAAGCCGTCACGTCCGGCCGCGTGAGCATTACCCCCAAGCCTGATTGGAAAACTCAGCTGGGGAGCTGTGCCCTCGATTTGCGCCTCGGGAAGACATATCTCGTATTTGATCACAGCCGTACGCCGTATATCGATCCGCAAAACCCAAAAACGCTTGCAGGCGTTACGACGGAGATTCATGTGAAAAACGGAGAGGCATTTACCCTGCACCCGGGAGAATTTATTTTGGCGGTGACGGAAGAATATATCCGTATGCCCGATGATTTAGCGGGGCGGCTCGAGGGCCGTTCATCGATCGGCCGGTTGGGAGTGGTTGTCCATTCAACCGCCGCGACCATTGATGCGGGATTTCGCGGAAACATTACATTGGAACTGGCCAATATGGGCAGGATTCCGGTTATGCTGTACCCCGGTATGCGGATTTGTTCCATATCCTTTGAAGAGCTCAGCAGCCCCGCCGCTACCCCGTATTACGAAAAGAAATCCGCCAAATACGCGGGGCAAAATTCTCCGGAAGCCAGTAAAATTGCGCAGGAACGATAACTATTATTTTACCGTCACGCTTTTGGCGAGATTCCGCGGCATGTCGGGGTTATATCCGCGTTCGATCGTCAGGTAATAGGCTAATAGCTGGGCCGTCACGACGTTGGGCATGATTGTCGCCTCATCCGCGTCGGAAACAGGCAGGTAATAGTCAAACACTTCATGCGGTTTGTACGAGATTCCGATAATGTACCCGCCGCGCGCTTTCATTTCCATGGCGCCGGCGAGATTTGCCCCGTATGTTTCATCATCGGGCAGAAACGCAATGCAGGGTGTCCCGCGGGTGACGAGCGCCAACGGCCCGTGTTTGAGCTCTCCCGCCGCCAACCCTTCGGCGTGGATGTAGCTGATCTCTTTCACTTTGAGTGCCGACTCCAGTGCCGTCGGGTAGGAGAGTCCGCGGCCGATGACGTAGATATGCTCTGTTTTTTTCAGTTTCACTGCGAGCTCTTTAATCTTTTTGACGGAAGGGCCGGATAAAACTTTTTTCATGGATACCACAGCCCGGGTAAGCACAGCAACCCCTTCCTTGGTTTTACCGGCGACAGCATACGCCAGCAGTGTGAGGTGCGAAAGCATCCCGATAAATGCTTTGGTAGAGGCGACCCCTTTTTCCGGCCCGGCATCGATCATGAGTGTATAGTCCGCCTCACGATATAATGTGCTTCCCAATACATTGACCAGTGCGAGTATTTTCGCCCCTTTTTGTTTCGCCTTTTTCACCGACTCGAGGATGTCCATGGTCTCTCCCGATTGCGATATGGCAACAACCAGACTGTCGCGATTCAAAAAATCCAGATGATACCCGAATTCGCTTGCGATGGCGGTGTTGATGTGCCGTTTGGCGATTTTAGAAAATAAATATTCTCCGGCAATCGCGGCATACGAGGCTGTGCCGCACCCCACCAGATACGCGCCCCGTGATTTTTTTATGTGATCGGCATGAGTCTGAATATGTGCAGCATTTGCCGCGATATCGGAAACGACCCCCGGCTGTTCATAGATTTCCTTCAGCATAAAGAATGGATAATCACCCTTTTCCGCATCACGGACGTTCCATGTGAGATACTGTTTTTTCGACTGCAGGTGCTCGCCGGTTTTGGCGTTAAAAAGCATAATGGCCTGCGCGCCGATAATAGCCATTTGGTCATCTTCCAAAAAATGTACCTGTTTGGTGTGGGGTAAAAGCGCCGCAGCATCGCTTGCCAAAAAGTTTTCGCCGTCACCGAATCCGACGACCAAGGGAGAGCCGTTGCGTGCCGCAATGAGCGTATGGTCTTTGATGTCCATCACGATGATTGCATTTAACCCCTCCATATCGTTAAATGCTTTTTGCACGGCTTTTGTGAACGCCATAGTTTTAGCGTACTCTTCGATTAAATGGACAGCCACTTCGGTATCCGTTTCGCTGCGGAAGTGGTGCCTGCGGGCGGCAAGTTTCTTTTTGATCTCCTCATAATTTTCAAATATGCCGTTGTGGATGAGGGCAATCGTTCCCGTGCAGTCCAGATGCGGGTGGGCGTTGGCGTCCGTGACGCCGCCGTGTGTGGCCCACCGCGTATGTCCGAATGCCAGCGTACTTTTGGGCAGGCCTTCGACCGTGGCGTTGCCGATTTTTCCGGCCTTCTTCTTTACTGCGATTGTTTTGCCTTGCAGCGGAATAGCCGCGACGCCCCAACTGTCATACCCCCGGTATTCCAAATATTTGAGCCCGGCAAGGACGATGTCCGCAGCATTCGTTTTATGTCCGACGTATCCGAAAATTCCGCACATACGAGGTAATAGTAGTCAATTGCGTGCCGGTAATCAAGTGTGGTACAACAATGAGACGATGAAAAAACATATCTATGTATCCGTCATGGGGACCATAGGCAGCGGGAAAACGACCGTTGCCAAACTTATCGCTGAAGCGTTCCGTTTTCATCTGATTGAAGAAAATTTCGGCGACAACGCATTTCTGCCGCGGTTTTATGCTGATATGAAACGGTGGGCCTTCCACTCGCAGACTTTTTTTCTCATGGAAAAAATAAATCAAATGCTGGAAACGCCTTCGTTCTTGACAAAACAGTCGGTTGTTCAGGACACGCCCATTCAGCAGGATGCGTTTTCCTATGCAAAAGCACAGCATGTCCTGGGGAACATTGATGACGCAGAGTGGCGGCTGTACCAGAAAATATATACATCATTTGAACCGCATTTTTCCAAACCGGATCTGATCGTGTATTTGGAAACACGCGTACCCACGCTTTTGGACCGGGTGAATAAACGCGGCAGGGGATATGAGCAAAAAATTCCGCGCAGGTATGTGGAACTTCTGGATATGCTTAATCGGCGATGGTTGTCGGAAAACAAAACAATACCTGTTATGATAGTCGAAACGGACGGATTGAATATCGTACGGAAAAAATCAGCGCAAAAACACATGCTCGCGCAAATAAAAAAACGAATAAAAATATGAATGGCATATTGAAAGATGTAAAGGTGTTGATCTGGGATTTTGACGGGACGTTTTACCGGCCAAACCCGGCATTATTTCATGCGGTTCGGGAAGGGGAATACAAAACCATTATGGACCTTACCCATAGGACACGCGTTGAAGCGGTCTCAGAGTTTGAAAAATTATATAAAAAAGTCACTCCGAGCGCCACACAAACAGTTGCGAAAATCTGTGGTATTTCGACAACACAGGCTGCGCGTATTATGGAAAAGAATTATGACAGGCGGCAATTTCTTTCGCGGGATGAGAAACTTATCACACTATTCAATATGTTACAACGCTATACACACTATATTTTGGCAAATGGAGTACGGTATAGATTGGAGGAAACGCTTGACCTTTTGGGCGTACAGAAAAACACGTTTAAAGAAATTGTGACATCGGAACTATCGGGTGAAAACAAACCGAGCGAAAAAGGATTCGTCTATATTCTCAAAAAAACCGGGTTGGCTCCTGCCGCGCATGTGATGATCGGGGACAGGGAATTAGTTGATTTGGCACCGGCAAAAGCGTTGGGCATGCACACGTGTCTCGTGTGGAGCGATACAAAAAGTGCCATTGCGGATGTTACATTATCGACAGTGTACGATGTCGTAAGGCTTCTAGCATGAAACACGGGAAACTTATTGTTTTTGAAGGCGTGAGCGGGACGGGGAAAGAAACGCAGGCTAAATTATTGCAGAAATTTCTAAAGAAAAAAGGAATTATTTCAAAAATAATTTTTCATCCGTCCCCGGAAGTAAAACCCGCACTTCGAAAAGCGAAATCCGTGCGAAGACAAATTGAACTGTTAGCCCGGGATAGATCTGACAGGGTCCAACACGTGATCCGTCCCGCACTCGGCCGCGGACAATGGATCATAAGTTTGAGAAATTATGTCAGTGCGTATGTGTATCAGGGGGACGGTGCGGCAGTAAAAAAAGTAGATCTGGAACCGGACTATGTATTTTATTTTGATCTGGAGCCGCGGATTTCTATGCAGAGGATTCTTGCCCGCGGGGAGACGCTCGGAAAATATGAAACTCCCGCGTTGCTGCATGAAAAGCGGAAAAAATATCAGGATGTTTTAAAAAATATTCCTCACATGACAATCGACGCCTCCCGGACGATCGCATTAATACAGAGTGATATTCATAAATATATCACCGTGTTAACACGATAAGATATTATTTCTCCGCTTGCACTTTATCCCATTTTTCATTAGGATGATTTTTGTATGAAACGCGGCCTGTTTATCGTATTTGAGGGCGGTGAAGGAGCGGGGAAGTCCGTTCAGGTTCAGATGCTGGCAAACCGGCTGCGCGACAGAGGCATGAACGTCGTGGTGACGCGCGAGCCGGGCGGAACACGGATCGGCGAGCAAATCCGCGTCATCACACACGACAGGGCAAACGTGGATTTGGATCCGGTCGCGGAGGCGTATCTCATGGCCGCATCGCGCGCCCAGCATGTCCGCGAGACGATTGCGCCGGCGCTCGCAGAGGGAAAAATTGTCATTTCGGACCGGTTTGTGGACTCAAGTATTGCCTATCAGGGATACGGGAGAAATTTGGGAGCTGAAGAAATTACAGCGCTTAACGAGTTGGCGGTCAACGGCGTGAAAGCAGATATGGTGATTCTTCTCGATGCGCCCCCCTCCGTAGGGCTTGCCCGATTAGGAAAAAGCACCAAACAAAAAGACCGGCTGGATATGCAGCAAAAGGATTTTTACGAGCGGGTACGCGCGGGATATTTGACTCTTGCAAAAAATAATCCGTCGCGGTATGTTGTTGTGGACGCGGCAAAATCTCTCCAAGACGTCGCGTCTTCTATTTGGAAGATCGTAATAAATATTTTGAATAAACGACATGGCAAAGAGTAAAACTTCGACAAAAGGCAGGTTGACGGTGATTGCCGGACCCATGTTTGCCGGAAAAACAACAAAACTTCTCACGCTGTTTACCGTTTTGTCCAATGTAGGTTTTAGCACGCTTTGTTTCAAAGCAGAAGCGGTTTCAAACGGAGGCATGGGGCATACCACATCGCACGACGAACGGCCGCTGCCGGTTATCTACATCGACATGAAAAAACCCGGGAAAATTCTGGAGTACGTCGGCGGGCAGGGGATTAAAAAAGTGATTATCGACGCCGTGCATTTTTTCCCGAAGCAGGAATGCATCGCGGTCGTCAAAAAATTACAGGAGTCGGGGATTGACGTCTATGTGAACGGTCTTATCTACGATTATCGGAAGAAGGAATACGGAGCGACAAAAACACTCATGAAGATGGCAGACGAATGTATTGAACAATTTAGTATCTGCGTCAAATGCGGGGGAAAAGCCGCGCATACCGAGCGCATCGCCGGAACCACGCAGTTGTCCGTAGGGACACGTGGTAAAGTCTCAGCCAAATATATAGCCGTCTGTTCCTCCTGCCACAAAATTTATAAGGGATGAATTACCCAATCCAAGCATTATTCGTGTTGGGAAAGTATGGTGCCGGAAAAACGGATTTTACGCAGTTTTTAAAAACCCGTTTGCCTCAGGAAGAATCAATACGGGTTCCCCTCAATTTTTCAAGCGACAGAATATTTATTGAAGAAGAAGTTATCCGGGATGTTTTGAGCGCCGGAGCCCCGGAAAAAGGAAGAGTCGGAGTGTATAGCACTCTCTATAAACCTCACGCGGAATCGGGATCCAGGGAGTTCGGCGTGAAAGACGGCACGCTCCACGGCATTGCTCATAGGGCGATGGTTCAGAGTATCCGGCATAAAAGTCAGCCGTCGCTACAGGTCCTTGAAATCGGCATCGGCCCGGATGTTGAGATAACGAAAGGGAAGCCGCTTCTTCGGCAATCGGGCGAGCATTTTCTTAAATTATTTCATGATGAATGCATAACAGAACACATTCTCGTTATTGAAATGGAAGCTCCGTTCGATATCCGGAGTCAGAGAAATAAGGAAAGGAAAAATCCCGTACCGGATGATATTTTTGCCGTGGCTGCAACTGATGCGGGTGAATTTTGGAAGATACGGCACGGTTTGGGAGACAGGTATATTCTTTTCCGCAACGAAACAAATGATCGGGATATATTTCTCCGTGAAGCGGAAAAAATCGTAGCGGAACGGATTGTTCCGTATATCCGCGGAGAAGGGGGTAAAATATCACCGGAAGGACGAACACAAGAACCGTTCCGTTTGGAAAGATGAAAAATATTATTCTCTTCACCGGAAGGAGATGCGATGATTAAAATACTGTTTAATTACGGCCTTCCGGGATCGGGTAAGACGTTAGTAAGCCACAAAATGGAGGAGTTACTCATGGAAAATGGTTTCACCCCCTACTTTATGGATGATAAATTGCCATTAGACAAAGCAGTATGGGCGGACGTTTCGCGATTCCTTCATGATCCGTCTCGGAGAACTCCTGAAGGTGCAGTTGTCGGCGAGCATTCTATTGTTCATAATCCGGATGCCCCGGTAGGCCGGCTGCGCATTAGTTTTTTAGACGGCAACGGATTAAATTCAGGGCATGGAGTGTATTTTAATGAACTCGAGGAATTTCTTCGAAATTCAGGTCCGAAAGATACGATGGTGGCAGAAATTACTCCGGGAGTAAATGACTCCTTTGGGGACGGCAAAGAGCCGGTTATCCATAGCCCGCAATGGAACCGGGAACAGCTGTTACGCAGAGGATTATTACCACATGCGCTTATTCAGGAGATTGTTGCCGCGGACAGCGTACGAATACAACGTAATGATGAACGTCCAACATATACTATTCCGCTGGAAATCATGATGCGTGAATTTCCAAATAAAGGGGGAACGTTTACCTTGTGGGATAGGTTGGCTTTCGGGAATCGGTATACAAAATTGGAAAATAGCGGTCATGATATATACGCTCTCATGGAGTCGGTTGATGAGCGGTATCGGACATTTTTTTATCCGAGATTGAACGGGGAAGGGCGCGTGCAGCGGGAGAAAGGGTGGTAATGAAAACGATTGTGTATCTCATCCGCCACGGGGCGTACGAAAATCCGAAAGCTATTTTGCACGGAAGGCTTCCGGGGTTTCCGTTATCAACGGAAGGAAAACGGCAGGCGGAAAAAATTGCGTTTTTTTTGGCTAGTAAACCCATCACGGTCATATACAGCAGCCGGCTCACGCGCGCGTATCAAACGGCAGAAATAATTGCAAAAAAATTCAGGAAGAAAGTCCGAACTGACCGGCGGCTCCTGGATATTCGGACGCCCCTGCAGGGAAAGCCGAAGGCATGTATTGACAACATCGACTCGGATTTTTACCATCCGAAGTATATCCGGGCAGGCGGGGAACGGCTTGAGGCAATATACGCGCGCATGGACCGGTGCGTCAAAAGCAGAGCGCGTTTACATGCAGGAAAACAGATCGTCATGGTATCACACGGTGATCCCATTATGAGTGTTGCGACGCGGTATAGCGGCAAACCGTTGCCGAGATGCTTCCCGTACGATCACCGGTATGTACCGCAGGCATCGGGGTTCAAAATAGAGTTTGATGAAAAAGGAAAACCGATACGTATAGCGAAACTCCCGGTAAATGCTTCTTGACTTATCAAATAGATTTGGTACACTGGCAAAAAGCGCATGAAAAAGAAAGCTTTTTTCAAGCGCCTTTTGTTTTTTTCTCAAGTAACGCCATTCCGGCGCCGCCGCCGGGAGTAGGACACCAAATGAAAAAACATAAACATCGTACTCGTTTTATTAATTTCTGAAGCCCCGTAGCGGGCTTTTTTGCGTTTTATGGGATTAAGTCCGGAAATAAATCGCGTTGTCTATGCAGGACAAAACCGTCGGAGGCAAGCCTTTTTGCGTCATGAATTTGCGGATATAACGATAGATTCTTATCCCGGCGGCGAAGAACCTGATATCCCGAATGTCATTGATGTGATGCATGGGAAAATTAACTATGTCCTTGCTCAGTTTTTAAGCCAGTCGACGGAATCGGTTATGGTTCTTGCGGCAGATACCCGAACTGCGACAGTTTGTTTGACTGATAATGGTAAACGGGTTGGTTTAATTAGCCGGGGAAAGCCGGTTGACGAAACAAGCGTACAAGAAACGTTTGTTTCAATGGCGCGAGCTTCGAAAAAAACGAAAATGCCGCCGATTTATATGGTTGAATCTGCATCGGGGTCTCATTTAACAGCTCTGAATGTTAGGGAACACGCCAAAAGATACAGCGTGATCGAATTGGATCCGCATGCGGTGGCATTTTTTGCAACAGATCGCGGATTTTCTCTCTATAATAATGCATTAAAAAGGTTTTATGTCAGTTCGGCATATCGGGAGGAAAATTTTCCTCCGACAACAGTTACTGATCTTTCGGCAGGTCTGTCACTTCCGGTGTTGATGCGATTAGGGGCTGTTTATTCTGTCGATCATATTCCGGTTGATGACGAACATTTTATTCCTGCATTCAAAAAGGCGGTATTTACGGCAGCCATAGGCTTTGCACCGGCATTATGGGGAGAGGATATCCACGTGACCATCAATGGTTGGCCATGGCTTGATAAAGTAACGGGGGAAAGTCTGCAGCGGTCATAATATGAATGTACGTACAAAATCACTGCAAAAACTTAAAAGCAGAACTGATGGAATTCGCATATGTGTGATGCGTCGAATTCGTCCTGAATATGATTTCGATATATGGATTCCGCGACTGGCTCCGCCGGAATCGTTATTAAAAAAATACGTGATTGACAAAAAAATTACCTGGAACGAGTTTGTACCGTTCTATCAAAACCGCGTGATAGATAAAAACAAACGTCTGATCCGCATGTTGGTTGATCTTTCAAAAACTACAAACATTACTCTGTTGTGTTGGGAAAAGTCTGCGACCCGTTGTCATAGGAGTTTACTGTTGAAAGCGTGTCATGATTTTCGCTAGTTGCACTTCATGCAGAAATTTCGTATTCTTTGTGCATGATCCTCACGAGTCACGATTCCGAGGTTGCGAAACTTATTGATGCGGAAGCAAAACGCCAGAAAGAAGGCCTGGAAATGATTCCGTCGGAGAATTATGTGTCGGCCGCAGTACGCGAGGCCATGGGATCGATTCTCACTAATAAATATTCCGAGGGGTATCCGCGTAAGCGGTATTACGGGGGGAACGAATTTATCGATGAGATAGAACTGTTAGCACAAAACAGGGCAAAAAAATTGTTCAACGTCCCCTATGTCAACGTCCAGCCGTATTCCGGTTCACCGGCAAATTTGGCGGTGTATCTTGCTACCTGCAGGCCCGGGGATACCATCATGGGATTAAATCTCACCGACGGCGGGCACCTGACCCACGGGTGGAAAGTGTCGGCAACCGCCATGTTTTACAAAAGCATCCCGTACCATGTCACTGCCGACGGACATGTGGATATTGATGAAGTATGGCGGCTCGCCCGCGAGCACAGACCTAAATTAATTTGGACCGGTGCGACAGCCTACGTCTACCAATACGAATTTGAAAAATTCGCGGAAATAGCAAATTCCGTGGGTGCATATCTGGCGTCGGACGTGGCCCACGTCATCGGCCTTATTATCGCCGGCGTCCACACCAGCCCGTTTCCCTATGCCCATATCGTCACTTCGACAACCCACAAAACACTGCGCGGCCCGCGCGGCGGCATCATTATGGTCACCCACGCGGGGCTCAAAAAAGATCCCGAGTTGGGAGACAAAGTGGACCGTGCGGTATTTCCGGGTCTGCAGGGCGGGCCGCATGACCACCAGACCGGCGCCATTGCCGTGGCACTCAAAGAAGCTTCAACCGCGGCATTCAAAAAATATGGGGTTCAGATTGTGAAGAATGCCAAAGCCTTGGCCCAAACTCTTAAAGCAAACGGATTGAAGTTAGTCGGCGACGGGACGGAGAATCATTTGATTTTGCTGGATCTCGTTCCCACATTCGGCGCCGGCGGCGGCATATTTGCCCAGGTTGCGTTAGAGGCGGCCGGCATTACGGCGAACAAAAATACGGTTCCGAAAGACCCGGGCAGCCCTTTTTATCCTTCCGGCATCCGTCTGGGGACGCCCGCTCTTACCACGCGGGGAATGGGAATGAACGAAATGAAGATTATCGGCAAATGGATCGCCACGGCAATCGCAGAAGTATCTGATTCCCGATTGCCGGGAACCAAAGAAGAGCGCGTTGTGTACCTCAAAAAATTCCGGCAGTCTGTCGCCAAAAATAAAACTTTAGCGAACATCCGCGTGGATATCAAAACCCTCACCGCCCGGTTTCCCCTGCCATAACCGATGGCATAAATTGACAAGAAGAGTATAATAGAGGCCTATGTTAAGAGTAGAACAACAGGGGGAAAAATTTTCAGGTCCTTTCGCGAAGGTTCGTGCACACCATTTTAATTATGGATCATTTGGTGAACAGCCTCAGGGAATTTGGCGCGTCATACGCGGGGGGAGCAATCCAATTTTTCGAGTCGGTCAGGATGTGATAGGACACGAGCACGTCGATACGGATTTTGTTGATACAATAAGTTTTGGTCAAACGATAGCTACAACATACCCCGGAACAAAAGATAAAAGAATTTCCGTGAAATTAAATTTAGTTGAAGGATTAGCTCCTTTGGAAACTAATAGTGAACATGCAATGATAAGTCAGGTGGGCGAGGACGAAGTCGGCTACCTATTTTGCGGAACAATCGTCGAAATTTCCGATACGTGGGCGGGATCGTGATATTGAAATCTTGCAGGTGATCGGAAAAAGTCGTATAATCCCTCTATTACGCATACTCGAACAGTATCTCTCCCGAAAGGGTATCGAGTAGAAGGTCAAGAGATACGCGAATAATCGGCGCGTATTGCGCCATTTTTTATGGAAGAAATAACGCTACAGGCATTACTCGAAGCAGGTTGTCATTTCGGACATAAAGCCGAACGGTGGCACCCAAAGGCCAAAGAGTTTATCTACACGAAAAAAGACGGCATCCATATTATAGATTTGGTCAAAACCAAAACGGGATTGGAAGCCGCTGCCGCGTTTATTAAAGATCTCGCTTCACAGGGAAAAGAAGTTGTCTTCGTGGGTACCAAACGTCAGGCATCGGGCGTCGTTAAACAGGAAACGTCTGCGGTTTCCGCTCCCTATTTCGTCGAGCGCTGGATCGGCGGATTTTTAACCAACTGGGAACAAATTAAAAAGAATATCGATAAAATCCTCAAAATGGAAGCGGACCGGGCTTCCGGCGCCTGGAAAAAGTTCCCGAAGCACGAACAAGTCAAAATGGGCCGGTATCTGGACCGCATCAAGATTTATTACGGCGGGGTTCTTTCCATCAAGGGCGTTCCGCAGGCGCTGGTTGTCGTGGACGTTAAGAAAGAAGAACCTGCTGTCCGCGAGGGAAAACGGGTCAATGTACCGGTCATTGGCATTGTGGATACCAATGCCGATCCTACTTCGATTGACTACGTGATTCCGGCAAACGATGACGCGGTAGGATCCATTCAATATATTATTCACGCATTGGCGTCGGCGTACGGAGAGGGTAAAACTCTCTGGGACAAAGCGAATAAGGAAGAAGCGGCAAAAATTGAAGCGGCAAAAATTGCTGCGGAAAAGCCAAAAGAAGTAAAATCAAAGAAGTCATGAAAATCTCACTTGAACTTCTGAAGAAACTCCGTGAAGATACCAGCGCCGGTGTATCTGACTGCCGTCAGGCACTTGAGGACGCAAACGGCGATTATGCAAAAGCAAAGAAACTGATTCTGGAGCGGGGAATGGAAAAAGCCGTAAAAAAAGGCGGACGGGAAACGCCCCAGGGTTTAATTGAGTCCTATGTCCACGCCGGCCGCGTCGGGGTGCTGGTTGAACTGCGCTGTGAGACGGATTTTGTGGCACGTACCGATGCTTTTAAGACACTTGCCCATGAGATTGCCCTGCAGGTTGCCTCCATGAACCCGAAAAATGTCAAAGAACTGCTTGCCGGTGAATACATCCGTGATACAAGTCTGACGATTGAAGCACTCGTGAAACAAACCGTCGCCAAAGTCGGCGAAAATATAACGATCGCCAAATTCACACGGATTGCGCTCGGCGTTTAATCGTGATACTATTTTTTTGATGATAGAATCCATCCTCAACAGCGCGCGGGAGAAGATGAAGAAAGCCATTGATGTCACGCGCACGGATCTCACCTCCATCCGATCAGGCCGCGCCACCCCCGCACTTGTTGAAAATATCGTGATTATGGCCTACGGCGGCACCCAGCGCCTTCGGATTGTTGAGATGGCAACGATTACGACGATAGACGCTAAGACGTTGGTAATCGCGCCGTACGATATTTCTACAATCGGAGAGATAGAGAAAGGAATTCTGGCTCACAGCGCAGGGCTGACGCCCGTTGTAGATCGCGAGATCATACGGATCACCATTCCGCTATTGTCCGAAGAGCGCCGGCTTGAATACATCAAGCTGGCAAAGGCCAAATTGGAAGCGGGGAAAGTGATGGTCCGGCAAATTCGGGGAGACGCCATGAAAAGCCTGAAAGATTTACCGGAAGATGAGCGCAAACACGGGGAAAAGCTGGTGCAGGAATTGACGGATGAAATGGTTGCGGAAATTGATACGATAGGACAAAAAAAGGAAGCAGAATTACTACAAGTATAACCTTTCGTTTGTCATTCCCGCGCAGGCGGGAATCGGTATTGGTATTCAAAACACATTATGCTTGTCACCGCTCTTGTCTTTTTTGCTATATTAAGCGTTTTAGTTTTAATCCATGAGCTGGGGCATTTTACCGTTGCCAGAATTATCGGCGTCAAGGTAGAGGAATTCGGGTTCGGTCTGCCGCCGCGTATTTTCGGAAAAAAAATTCGGGGGATTTTGTACTCGCTCAACTGGCTGCCGATCGGGGGATTTGTGAAGCTGGCCGGCGAGGACGAAAGTCCTCCCCCCAAATCCCCTAAATTCCCCAAACACCCTAAAGAATATTTTTTCGCGCGGACCAAAAAAGAACGGGCTGTGATTCTTCTCGCCGGCGTCACGATGAACTTTCTTCTGGCTGTCGGGATCACCACGTATTTACTTACGCAAGGGGTTCTGGAACCGACCGGGCGGGTGCATATAGAGGGTGTTACCGTCGGCAGCCCCGCCGAAAAAGCCGGACTGCAAAAAGGAGATGTTATTGAACATTTTCGGACCCCTGCCGAGCTTATTTCTTTTGTTACGAAAGAAAAAGGCCGGGAGATTGTCCTTTCCGTTGAGCGTCAGGGGAAAAGCATGGAGGTCCGCGTGACGCCGCGGGCAGTCGTTCCCAAAGGAGAAGGCCCCCTGGGAGTTGTCATTTCGGATTTGGAAACTCACCGATATCCCATCTCACAGGCGCCGTTTGCGGCGTTTAAAATTAATCTGGAACGCGGGTGGGCGATGCTTGCCGGCATCGGGTCGCTGATCGGCAAGATCGCGACGCTGAAACCCGTAGGCGGTGACGTTGCCGGCCCTATCGGTATTGCCCAGGTGACGGGGACTGCGGTCAAGTTCGGATGGAAGGCAGTATTGGAGTTTATGAGCATCCTGTCCCTGAATTTGGCGGTCCTCAATGTTTTGCCCATTCCCGCCCTGGACGGCGGGCGTCTGGCCTTCGTCTTTTTGGAAAAAATACTGGGGAAAAAGGTGAGGCCTGCGTTTGAACAGTCAACGCACCAGATCGGGATGATCGTGCTATTTATTTTGATTATCCTCATTTCCATCAACGACGTCCTTCGCCTTGCCCGCGGCGGGTAATGTATAATAAAGGCATGAACCAGCAATTTTCAAAAAAGGAACTGAAGAAAAAGTCGGAAAATTTATCCGATTGGTATACAGACGTCATTCTCAAAGCGGAGCTTGCCGATTACGCGCCGGTCAAGGGTACCATGGTCATCCGTCCCTACGGCTATGCCCTGTGGGAAGCCGTGCAGGAGATTTTCAACCGGATGATGAAAACACGCGATGTTCAAAATGCATATTTTCCCCTGTTTATCCCTCATTCGCTTTTGGAGAAAGAAAAAGAGCACGTCAAAGGGTTTTCTCCGGAGCTGGCATTGGTGACCATCGGCGGTGGGGAGAAACTGAAAGATCCTTTGGTTGTACGGCCGACGAGCGAAACGATTATGTATGCCATGTATGCCAAGTGGGTACACTCCTGGCGCGACCTGCCCCTTCTTATTAACCAGTGGAACAATGTTGTCCGGTGGGAAAAACGGACCTATTTATTTTTGCGCACGACCGAATTTTTATGGCAGGAAGGGCATACGGCCCACGAGACGGAAAAAGAGGCGATTGACATGGCTCTCACCGCGTTTGAATGGTACCGGCAGGTATTTGAAGAGTATATGGCAATTCCTATCTATCAGGGGACAAAGAGCGATTCTGAAAAATTTGCAGGAGCAAAAACAACGTATACGAACGAGGCCCTGATGCCGGACGGGAAAGCACTCCAAATTGCCACATCCCACAATCTCGGCCAGAATTTTTCCAAAGTGTTTGATATTCAGTTTGCCACCCGCGACGGAAAGACGGATCATGTGTGGCAGACATCGTGGGGATTGTCGACGCGCGCATTAGGCGGTCTCTTTTTGACGCATGGGGACGACAACGGTGTTATCCTTCCGCCAAAGGTTGCACCTATTCAGGTTGTTGTGATGCCTATTGGTGATAAGAAGGAAGAGGCACGGGCTCTTGCGAAGACGCTTCGCGATGCTGCAATTCGGGTAAAAGTGGATCAGCGCGAGGAGCCCTCTGTCGGCCGCAGGTTCAATGAGTGGGAGGTTAAAGGCGTTCCTATCCGTTTGGAAATAGGGGAACGTGAATTATCATCGGACACGGTTGTTCTTGTCCGGCGCGATACGGGAGAAAAAGTGACGGTCGCCCGCAAAGAACTACTGACGACCGTGCAGAAATTGTTAACGGATATTCAGAAATCGTTGTTTGAAAAAGCGAAAAAGTTTTTGCATGACAACACGCGTGATGCGGATTCATACGACGAATTCAAAAAGATCATGAGCACGACCCGCGGATTTATCCGTGCCTTCTGGTGCGAAGACGCCGCCTGCGAGGCCGCAATTAAGGAAGAAACCAAAGCGTCGACCAGACTTCTTCCGATGCACGCCAAAAATGAAACAGGTACCTGCATCCACTGCGGTAAACGCGCCGTCCACCGCTGGATTTTTGCACAGTCTTATTGATATAGTTCCCTAATCACCCCAATCTCCCTAACCACCCTAAATTTGGTATACTTCAACTACATGAAAACCATTGTTGCCCATATCGGGCCGGATCTGGATGCGATCACCGCAATCTGGCTTATCAAAACCTTTTTTCCCGGCTGGGAGGAAGCGATGCCGGCATTTGTACCGGCAGGGAGTACTCTTGGCGGAAAACCGCCGGATGATGATCCCGAGATTATTCATGTCGACACGGGATTCGGGAAATTTGACCATCATCAGTCCAATGACGATACGTGTGCGGCACTCTTGGTGTATGAGGAAGTGAAACGGACGCACGGGACTGATCCCGCGATGGAACGGTTGCTTGCGGTCGTCAACGAGGTTGACCATTTCCGCGAAGTATTTTTTCCCAATCCGACCGCGGATTTCTGGGACCTGGGGCTCGTGACGCAGATTGACGGATGGCGGCTGCTATACGGCGACAACCCCATCAGAATTGTGGATTTGGGCATGCAGGCTCTGGACGGCATCTACAAAACATTTCAGAATAAAGTATGGGCGGAAAAAGAATTGAAAGAAAAAGGCGTGGAATTTGAGACACCGTGGGGAAAGGGGATAGGCGTCGAAACCACCAACGACGAGACGGTGCATCTGGCGCAAAAAATGGGGTATGTGATTGCGGTACGCAAAGACCCGAAAAAAGGGTATCTGCGCATCAAATCCCTGCCGAAAGATGAGATCGATCTCACATCGGTGTATAATACGCTCAAGAGTGAGGAGCCGGAGGCAACGTGGTTTCTCCATGCGAGCCGTCACATGGTGCTAAACGGTAGCAGTAAAAATCCGCAGATGCGGCCGACGAAAAAGTCGTTGGTTCAAATTATTGACGTGTTGCGGAAAAAATAATGTATGGAGTCATGTATTTTCTGTGATGTGATTGCGGGGCAGTTGCCGAGTACAAAACTGTACGAAGACAATGATGTGGTTGTAATCCGCGATATCCATCCGCAGGCGCCGGTGCATTGGCTGGTTATTTCAAAAAAACATGTACCGGAATTGCTGGAAGTGCCTGACGGACTTGCGGGAAAGATGATGACGGTCGTCAATAAAATTATCCGCGATCAGGGAATACAGAAATATCGGATTGTGATAAACGGCAAAGGCGCGGTTCTGGTTGATCATTTACATATACACGTATTAGGTTCTATCGATAAGTTCAGAACGTTGTAAAAAGCTAAGGGGGTGTTTGTTTTTTATGGTATTTGTCAAAGCACAACCAGGTGAAACATCAGATTCACTCATTCGGAAATTTACGCGGAAAGTATTGTCCGAGGGTATTTTGCAGGATTTGAAGAAACGCGAATTTTATCAGAAGCCCGCGGAAGTCCGCAAAGAAAAGAAACGTGAGCTCGTCCGCCGACTTCGCCATCCGAATCGGGGATAATCTATGTTGATGGATCAACTGCAAACGGATCTTACTTCCTCCCTCAAAGCAGGGAACGCGATGCGTGTGGAAACCATACGGTTTTTGATTGCCGGAGTCCGAAACACGGTGACGGCCAAATACGGCGTTGACTGGGAAAAGAAAATGACGGACGCCGATGTGTTGGATGCCGTAAAAAAGCAGATTAAAACACACCGTGAGTCCATAGAGGCATTTGAGAAGGCCGGACGGCAGGAATTGGTGGACCGTGAGAAAGCACAGCTTGCGATCCTCGAAGAATTTGCTCCTAAGGAATTATCAGATGCGGAGCTTAAAAAGATTTTGGAACCGATTGCCAAATCCGGCGAAAAGAATTTCGGCCTGCTCATGAAAAACGCAATGGCGGCAGTCCGCGGCCAGGCCGACGGCGGGCGCGTTGCGGCGATGTTAAAATCCCTTGTATGATCACGGTTCTTTTTCAAACAGAATCGCATTTTCCCGTTGACCGGAAGAAAATCAAAACAGCGATCGAAACAGCGCTCGCTGGTGAGGTGCACCGTGACGCCGAAGTGAGCGTGAGCATTGTCGGGGACCGTCAGATGAGAGTGCTTAACAAAAAATACAGAAACATAGATAAAACAACGGATGTGTTGTCGTTTGGTTTGGAAAATGGCGGTGAGTTTATCGAACCGCCGGATGATGTCTTGCGCTTAGGCGATATTGTGGTATCGTATCCACAGGCGGTGGATGAGGCACGCGAGGAAAATAAACTTGTAGATGATCAAATAGAAGTTCTTGTGCTTCACGGCCTGGACCATCTTCTCGGCAAACACCATCCTGAGTAAAAAAGAATCATGAATTATGAATAATGAATAAATAATAATACATTCATTATTTTTTAATTATTTTTTTATGTCTTTTTATAGAATATACCGTCCGCAAATTATTGAGGAAATTGATAATGTTGCGGTACGGGAACAATTATTATCGCTGTTAACCAAAGAAAAAAAGCAGCTGCCTCATGCATTCCTGTTTACCGGACCGCGGGGGGCGGGGAAAACAACGGCCGCCCGGATTGTTGCGAAACTTTTTAATTGTACAAAACCTACAAAGCACGGGCCATGCGGGAAATGCGACCAATGTATTTCCATTGCCGACGGCCGAAATCTTGATGTATTGGAAATTGACGCGGCGTCAAACCGCGGGATTGATGAAATCCGGCAGCTCCGGGATGCCATTAATTTATCGCCATCGGCTGCCGATTTCAAAATCTATATTATCGATGAGGTACACATGCTGACGACCGAAGCCTTTAATGCGCTTCTTAAAACTTTGGAAGAGCCTCCTGCCCACGCGGTGTTTGTGCTGGCGACGACCGATCCGCAAAAAGTGCCTGCCACCATACAATCCCGGTGTGTGGGTATTTCGTTTCACCGCGCCACGGCCGGTGAACTGGCCGCCGCTCTCAAACGGATTGTTGCGGCGGAAAAAATATCTATCGAAGATGACGCATTGACACTTTTGGCCGCAAGCGTAGACGGTTCCTTCAGGGACGCGGTAAAGTTATTGGAACAGGTAAGTTTCCATAAAGGAAAAATCACCGTTGGGGTGGTCCGAAATCTTGTTTCCTTAAGCGACGCATCTGTTGTCACAAATTTTTTAGAGGAATTAGCAAAGAAAGATACAAAAAAATCATTTGCGATTATTGAAGAACTTGTAAAAAACGGAAAAGATATAAAATCATTTCTTGTGGATTGTCTGCATGTGCTGCACGGTAAGCTCATTGCAGGCGACGCTGAAAGCGGTGAGCTGATACGGAAATGTACCGAAGCCTATGGACTGATGAAAATTTCGCCGATTGCAGAGCTTCCGCTTGAAGTTGCGGTTGTAGAATATTGCGGCGTTTCTTCTCCCGTAGTTCCCTTAGGTCCCATAGCTCCCCAAGCACCCGTTCCGTCTTCTCCCGACCTCGGTCTCCTTACCCTGGAAAAACTCACGGAGCATTGGAAAGACTTCATTGAGGAGCTCAAACCGTTTAACCATTCCGTGGCCGGGGTGCTTCGGAGTGCTAGACCAAAGAGTGTTTCCCGTGGTATAGTAACGATCGAAGCATTCTATCCGTTTCATAAGGATAAATTGTCGGAGTCAAAAACAAAGGATATTCTTATTGGCGTCCTGAAAAAATTATTCGGTGAGAAGGTAAAAATAGAAATCGTTCTCGGTAAGAAGTAAGGAGGCAGTATGATCAACCCATTTAAAGCGCTCGGAGATCTCAACGCAATGCGCAAGCAGGCAGCCCAAATTCAGGCGGCGCTTGAACAGGAGGAGTTTGAGGTGAACGAGGGGAATATCCGGATTCTTATTTCCGGAAACCAAAACGTGCGCGTGGTGGAAATAGACGGTGTTGCCAACGAAACATTGAAGCGCGCGATTAATGATGCGATCAAAAAATCACAACAAGCCGCCGCAATGAAGCTTACAGAACTCTCCAAACAAATGGGACAATGAATAGCGTTGTTGTCACCGGTAGCTTAAGTTACGACTTTATTATGGATTTCAACGGCCGGTTTGCCGACCGCATCATGCCGGATAAAATCCACAAAATTTCCCTGAGCTTCCTTGTGGATACACTCAATAAACAGTTCGGCGGTACGGCTGTTAATCAGGCGTATACGTTGAAACTGTTAGGTGTTCAACCCTTGATTGTGACGGCGGCAGGAAACGATTGGGAAGAATATTCTAAGTATCTTAAGAAATATAAGATACCTACTTCGGGCATTTCCGTTTTCAAAGACGAGCCCTGTAGTTCCTATCACGTCGTGACGGATAAGGATGATAATCAAATCGGAGCATTTTACATCGGCGCGTCCCGCTATAACCACAGGCTCACAATTCCCCAAAATGCAGATTTCGTCATTATTGGTCCCACCGATCCCAAGGCGATGGTGCGGTATGTTCGCCAATGTAGAGGAAAAAAGTATCTGTATGACCCCGCATTTCAAATCGGTAATTTTACGGCGGAAGAATTGCGCGAGGGGATTGCCGGAGCGGAAATTCTCATCGGAAATGATTACGAAATTGCACTTATTGAACGAAAATTGGATATTAGTCACGAGGAACTTCGTGTGATGGTACCCATGTGTATTACAACACTTGGCTCTAAAGGTTCAATTATTGAGACGCGAAAAGAGAGCATTCACTGTAAGCCGGCAAAGCCAAAGAAAGTGAGCGACCCGACAGGGGCGGGGGACGCGTTCCGCGCGGGGTTTGTCGCCGGGTACCTACGAGGACTCTCCTTGCAGGTCTGCGGGCAGATGGGATCGGTTGCCGCCGTCTATACGGTCGAAAAATACGGAACCCAAACCCATCAGTTTTCGAAAAAAGAATTTATAACACGGTACTATGAAAATTTCGGCGTGAAGATTATACTCTAGCATATGGCGAAAACTATAAAATACGATATAAAAAATTTGTCGCTTTCAGCCAAGGGGAAACTGCGGATCGAATGGGCAGGGAATTCAATGGAGGTTTTGAAACGTATCGAAAAACGTTTCGCAAAAGAAAAACCGTTCAACGGAATCCGGATCGGTGCGTGTCTCCATGTTACTGCGGAAACCGCCAATCTTATGTTGGCGCTGAAAGCCGGAGGCGCCAGTCTTGCCCTTTGTGCCAGCAACCCGTTATCGACGCAGGATGACGTTGCGGCATCGCTCGTTAAGGATTACGGAATCCCGACGTTTGCTGTGAAAGGCGAGGACACGAAAACCTATTATAAGCATCTCAACGCGGTTCTGGATACCCATCCGCAGCTTACTATGGACGACGGCGCGGATTTAGTGTCACTCCTTCATAAAGAACGCAAAGACCAATTGAAGGAAGTTATCGGAAGCAGTGAGGAGACGACGACCGGGGTTATTCGTCTCAAGGCAATGGCTAAAGACGGCGCACTCAAGATTCCGGTATTTGCCGTGAATGACTCGGATACCAAGCACATGTTTGATAACCGGTATGGTACGGGCCAATCGACACTCGACGGCATTATGCGCGCAACCAACGTACTTTTGGCAGGCAAAACGTTTGTCGTCGTCGGGTATGGGTGGTGTGGTCGCGGACTGGCGACGCGCGCGCGCGGCATGGGCGCTCACGTCGTTGTCACGGAAGTCGATTCCATCAAAGCTCTTGAGGCCGTTATGGACGGTTTCGTCGTGATGAGAATCGCCGATGCGGCGAAGGCCGGCGATATATTTGTCACGGTTACGGGAGACAAACACGTCATTACCCTCGCGCATATGTTGAATATGAAAGACGGCGCGATTATTGCAAACTCAGGACATTTCAATGTCGAAATTGCCGTTGACCAGTTGGAAAAAATAGCCAAGGCAAAAAGAAAAATACGTGAGTATGTCGATGAATATACGCTTAAAGACGGATCGCGGCGGTATGTGTTGGGGGAGGGGCGGCTTATTAACCTTTCCGCAGCCGAAGGGCATCCTGCGGAAGTCATGGATATGAGTTTTGCCAATCAGGCACTTGCCGCGGAGTTTTTTGTCCAAAACAAGAGCAATCTCAAAGTGAACGTATATACGATTTCCCCGGAAATGGACCGCGAAATCGCACGATTAAAGCTTGCCGCGATGGGCGTCACATGTGATTCACTGACTCCGGAACAGAAAAAATATCTGGGAAGCTGGAAGGAGGGGACATGAGGAAGATTTCAACGCGGTTATCGCTCGTGCCGGCATCTCCGATCAGGAAGCTCGTCCCTTTTGCCGTGAAAGCCAAACGGGAAGGAGTGAAGGTATATCATCTCAACATCGGCGACCCGGATATTAAAATCCCCGACGTCATGATTGATGTACTCCACCGGTGGGACATCAACCCCATAGGGTACGGACAATCGCAGGGCGAACCCGTATTTTTGGCGGCTCTGCGTTCCTACTATCATGGTCTCGGATTTTCTTTTATTGATACGGCGCACCTGCAGGCGACGAGCGGAGGATCAGAAGCGATCTCCATGGCGATGTTCGCAGTTTGTGATCCCGGTGATGAAATTCTTACGTTTGAGCCCCTCTATACCAATTACAATTCCTATGCGGCGATGGCCGGTGTGACACTCGTTGCCGCCCCTACCACGATCGAAACGGGGTTTCATTTACCGTCAAAAAGAGAAATCGAAAAAATAATTACGAAAAAAACAAAAGCAATTCTCTTTTGCAATCCGAATAATCCCACCGGTACCGTGTACACGAAAGAAGAAATAGAGTTGTTGGTATCTCTTGCAAAAAAATACGGACTGTATATTTTGTCCGATGAGGTGTACCGCGAATATACCTATGACGGAAGAACTCAGGTGTCGCTTCTGTCTTACATGGAGTCTCTCCCCAAACAGGCAATAGTTTTGGACAGCATGTCCAAACGGTACAGCCTGTGCGGTGTCCGGCTTGGCGCGCTGGTGTCGCTGAACGCGGACATCATGGCGGGGGTACTGCGCGTAGCCCAAGGCCGGTTGTCGGCAGGCCTTGTGGATCAATATATTGCGGCGCAGCTGGGTACGGTTCCGAAGAGTTATTTCCGTGATACTCACCGGGAATATGAAAAACGTCGCGATGTCCTCTATGAGGGGCTCAAAAAAATTCCGGGTGTGACGATACCAAAACCGGAAGGTGCGTTCTATGCAATTGTCGGTTTGCCGATTACCGACAGCGAAGATTTTTGTAAATGGCTCTTGACGGATTTCCGCAGGGACCGCGAAACCGTGATGCTGGCACCTGCCGCAGGATTCTATGCAACCCGCGGAAAAGGCAAAAACGAAGTACGTATTGCCTATGTGTTGAACACAAGAGATTTACGGCGGTGTATTGAACTTTTAACAATTGCTCTGAAGGTATACAATAACAGATAGCATGAAGGATTTTCTGCTCTTTTCGGGCTCCAGTAATGTACCGCTTGCTGCGGAAGTCGCGAAGATTCTGAAAGTTAATTTGGGAAAAGTGGATCTGACGCGGTTTGCCGACGGCGAGCTTCGTCCGTGGATTCAGGAAGACGTCCGGGATAAAACGGTTTTCGTTCTGGATTCCTTTTCCTATCCGATGGACGAACATATCATGGAAATGGTTCTTATGGGAGACGCCATCCGGCGGGGTGCTCCCAAAACGATGATTGCCGTTGTGCCGTATCTGGGGTATGCGCGGCAGGATAAACTGCACCGGGCAGGCGAGCCGGTATCCGCGCGCGTGATTGCAAAATTCCTCGAGGTCAGCAAATACAAGGAGGTCATCACCATGGACCTTCATAACGACGCGATCGTCGGATTTTTCCAGGTGCCCGTTACCCATGTGTCCGCACTCGATCTGCTGGCGGCGGAGGTCAGGAAAAAGACGGATTTGAAAAATGCAGTCGTCGTGTCGCCGGATGTCGGCGGCACCAAACGCGCACGGAATTTGGCATATATATTGGACGTGCCGATGATTGTCATGGAAAAAAAGCGGTATCTTGACCGGCATGATGAGAGCCAGTCTTATGAAATTATCGGGAACGTGAAAGGGAAGACTGCAATTATCATTGACGACATCATATCGACAGGCGGTACGATTGCACACAGCGCAGAAGCTCTTACGGACGCCGGCGCGACCTCCGTTGTTGTGCTTGCAACGCATGCGGTACTGGCCGGAGAAGCCGGGAAACATCTTGAATCACCGTCGATCAACGACATAGTTATTACCAATACCATTGATGTGCCCAAGACCAAATTGATTGCGAAAGTGCGCAGTGTTTCCATCGCCCCGATCCTCGCTGATGCTATTTCTTCCATCGTACGCTAAAATACAGGGGCGTATGGCAATTCTTCCGAAAGCAGTATCAAAGGTGATTGAGTCGTTTGAGCGGCTGCCGGGCATCGGGCCCAAAACCGCGACGCGTCTTGCATTTTATCTTCTGCACGTTCCGGAGGAAGAATTGAATCAATTTGCCAAACATCTGACGGATCTCAAAGCAAATACCGTGTTATGTTCTGTCTGCAAAAATATAGCGGAGCAGGACCCGTGCGCCATTTGCAGTAATCCCGCGCGCGACCAGACCGTCATCTGTGCCGTGGAGAGCCCGACGGATGTACTGTCCATCGAGCGCACGGGGAAATTTAACGGCGTCTATCATGTTCTGCACGGGTCCATTGATCCCCTAAATAACATCGGGCCTGATGAGTTGTATATTGCGGATTTGCTTAAGCGCGTAAAGAATGTTGAAGAAATTATTCTCGCAATGAATCCGAATATGGAAGGGGAGGCGACGGCGATGTATATCACAAAACAATTAAAAATGAAAAATGAAAAATTAAAAATTACAAGATTGGCCCACGGACTTCCGGTCGGGGCGGATATCGAATACGCGGACGAAGTCACTCTTTCGCGGGCTTTGGAAGGAAGAAGGGAATATTAATTTGAAGCTATGGTAACCAAAAAAGACGTGGAAAAGGTATTGAAGAAGATTCCGGATCCGGAGATCGGGGTGTCGCTGTGGGATTTGGGGCTCGTATACAATATTGATGTCAATAAAAAAACGGGTGGGGTAGAAATCCTTATGACGCTTACGTCCGTCGGCTGTCCGTTATTTGAGCAAATTGCCGAGCCGATCCGGCAGCAAGTCGGTAAGCTTGGTGGCGTAAAAAAAGTGGAGCTCACATTGACGTTTGAGCCGCCGTGGACCGTTGACCGGATGAGTAAAGAGGCAAAAGAACAGCTTGGATTTTCCTGATATGACTGGCACTGTAAAACAAATCATCGGTTCGTTTGAAGATATTGGGAAAGATATCGTCCGAGAGGCGGCGAAGGTTCCGACGGATATTGCAGGCAAAGCGTTAGAGAGTTTGGGAACGAAATCAAACAATCCGAAGCAAACACAAAAACAACAGAATAATTTGAATGAACCTTCAAAACCCGTACCCCCGCGGGAATGGTTGGCGGAACTGGCAGGAAAGAATAAAAAACAACCGGAGTCCACGGTTCAGGAACGGCTGGAAAAAGAAAAGCAGGAAAAAAATGAAAAGGAACAGAAGCAGGCTGCGGTCGTCCAAAAAATGGCGCCGATTGTTACCGGATCCAGTAAACCGAAGCGGGGCAATTTATACGGCATCAAACAGAAATCGAGTTCCGAAATGAGCAAAAACACCCGGCAGGACTGATGATATAATTATTTTATGCTGAAACTCTATAACAGCCTTTCCCGAAAAATCGAAAATTTTGTTCCGATCCATCCTCCCGAGGTCGGCATGTATACCTGCGGTATGACGGTGTATGACGCGGCTCATATCGGGCACGGAAGGAAATATGTCGGGGATGATATTTTACGCCGGACGCTGACACGTTTTGGATACAATGTGACGCATGTACAGAACGTGACTGACGTGGGACATTTGGTTTCCGATGAAGATGCGGGAGAAGACAAGCTGGAGAAAGGGGCAAAAAAACAGGGAAAAACTGTTTGGGAGGTCGCGGAATTTTTTACAAAACATTTTTATGATTCGATGGACCGCCTAAACGTACTCCGCCCGACCGTCATCTGTAAAGCGACTGACCATATTCCTGAACAAATTGCGCTGGTACAGCGACTGGTTGAGAAAGGATTTGCCTACGATACGCCGGAGGCAGTGTATTTTGACGTAGCGAAATTTCCAAAATACGCATCGCTGTTTGGGAATCAGGATTTGCGGGAAAAACAAATTGCGGTGCGCGACACAGTTCAAACCGGTGAACATAAAAAGCATGCCGCGGATTTCGCACTGTGGTTTAAGCGGGTGGGGAGATTTTCCGATCATACGATGCACTGGCCGAGCCCCTGGGGGGACGGATTTCCCGGCTGGCATATTGAATGCTCTGCGATGAGCATGAAATACTTGGGAGAAACATTTGATATCCACACCGGAGGGATTGATCACATTCCTGTGCATCACCCGAACGAAATAGCCCAGTCCGAAGCGGCAACAGGGAAACCGTTTGTGACCTATTGGGTGCATTATGCGTTTTTGACGGTTGACGGCAAAAAAATGAGTAAGAGTCTGGGCAACTTTTACACCGTTGAGGATATCTCCAATAAGGGTTTTGATCCGTTAGCGCTTCGATATTTATATCTGACAACGCATTACCGAAAAACTCAGAATTTTACATGGGAAGGGTTAACGGCAGCGAGAAATTCACTGAGCGAACTTCGAAAACAGATGGCCGCAATGAAAAATTCCGACAGGAACTCACTTTCCGAGGAAAAGCTGAAAAAACTAGATGCATATAGACAAGAGTTTGACGATGCCCTTGCGGATGACATGAATACGGCGGCTGCGCTGGCCGTGGTGTGGGAAGTCGTCAAAAGCAATATCCCTGCGCCGGATAAATACGATCTGTTAATCGATTTTGATGAGGTATTGGGATTAAAATTGAATATCATCGAAGAAATTCCGCAGGAGATCCGGAAACTGGCAGAGAAACGGCAGAAACTGCGTGAAGAAAAGAAGTTTGCGGAGTCTGACCAAATACGGAAAATTCTTGAGAAGAAAGGGTATACGCTGGAAGATACCCCGGCGGGACCGCTACTTTCCCGGAGTTAATGTGAGGGCCGTTACCGCGTGACTGGCGATATTAAATGTTGACGAATCAACCCCGATCGTGACGGATGTTCCCGGTGGAACTGAAGCGAGATTAAACCCCGGCGGTGCCGTGATTGTCCATTCTCCGTAATTTTGTGCGGCCCCGGAGCGGCTGGTTTCGGCAAGTTGTACGTCCGTTACCTGCAGGGTCCCTTTCGCTTCATTCACGGAAGCGACAACACCGACGAGCTTGAGCGCGGTTTGGGTTCCGGCGCGTGCCCGGATATCACTGGATGGGCTGGACGGCGCGGTTTTGCCGATTATCGCAACGAGTGCCATACCTAAGAAGATAAGAATAATACTGCCGAAAATAAATATGTATGTTTTGTTTTTCATATATTTGCATTGTTCCACGAGGATGGTACACTGTCAAGTCATATGAAATCTTTTTGGCAGGATTTACCCCGTCCGATTTTGGCGCTTGCGCCGATGGAAGACGTGACGGATACGGTATTCCGCCGGATTGTCGCCGCAGCCGCCCGCCCCACGGTATTTTTTACTGAATTTACGAGCGTGGACGGGTTGTTTTCGCGGGGCCGGGAGGAGGTTATCCACCGTTTTGATTACACGCCCGGCGAACATCCCATCGTAGCCCAGATTTGGGGAAATACGCCGGAATTATTTTACAAAGCAGCCAAATTAATTGCGGACATGAAATTTGACGGCGTGGATATCAATGCGGGGTGTCCGCAAAAAAGTGTAACGTCCCGCGGCGGGGGAGCGTGTCTTATCCAGGACCCGCCGCTTATGAAAGAGATTATTAGCGCTACAAAAGAAGGGGGAATCCCGGTCAGCGTCAAAACAAGACTTGGGTACAAAAAGATTTCAGATGACTGGATACAATTTTTGCTCGAACAAAATTTGGATGCACTTATCATTCACGGGCGCACCGTTTCGGAATTATCGAAAGTTCCGGCGCATTGGGATGAAATAGGAAAGGCCGTTGCACTGAAAAATCACATGAAGAAAGACACAATCATGATCGGAAACGGCGATGTTGCCGATTATGCCGATGCGCGGGAGAAGTGCAAAACATACGGCACGGACGGAGCCATGATCGGCCGGGGTATTTTCCATAACCTCTGGGCGTTTGACAGAAACGGCATCACGCATATGGACGATCATAAGGAATTATTCCGGATGATGAGAAAGCACATGGCGCTGTTTGAAAAAACTGGCCGGAATTTTGCCATCCTGAAAAAATTCTTCAAAATTTATGTCCAGGGGTTTCCCCACGCAAGCGAAGTACGGGAACGGTTAATGGAAACTAATTCGCCAGAAGAGGCAGAAGCGATGCTCCTGAAACAATGAGGAATATTCCTGCGGAATTGAGACAAAACGATGTGAAGATGAACTGGAGCGGTTTCATTTTCGAAATTCCCAGAAGACTGACTCCCAGTTCATCCGGCAGGGGGGAGGCGATGATGAGGGCCCCGATGACCGGCAGCGTCCAGTGAAAATATTTTGAATGGAATATGTGTTTTATGTGTGATCCCGCGTAGTGTGAGTACAAATACTTCAGTTCGTCCGACAAATCGTCCCTCACAAAACGGAAAATAAGCATATCCGTTACGACCGCTCCCGCGCCGGCGATTAAACCGATTTCTACGGCACTATACCGCTGGGCGAGGATGAAGAGCATCACCATGCCTGTTGGGGCGGTAAACGTAGACACAAACAGCATGCCGGCAAAAAAAGCCCCGATATACCCGAATGTCCCTAAATGCAGGAGAACCGCACTGAATTCACCACTCCGCGAGAGAAGAATTGCGGCAAGAATACCGATACAAACGAGAATGATATTTTTATAATGATGTTTTGCGTGATGTTTAGCGTGGCGTTTCATGGTGCAGTATATATTTACGGACTTCCGATGTTACCAGAAGCACGGATGAAAGAAGGATAATGGTGGTAAGCTGCGGACCGGAAATACGGGCGACGTGAAAGACCGCCGACAACACCGGAACATACAGCAGAAAGAGCTGGAGGATAAGCGGGGTGAAAAACGTGAAGAGAAACATGGAATCTTTCAGGAGGTTTTTCTGCAGAATGGACCGCTCCCGCACCCGGATGTCCCAGAAGATGAAGTGCTGGACGAGGATAATGGTGGTAAACGCAAACGCCCGCGCAGCGTCCAACTGCTGTGTTTGGTACCCGATCCAAAAAGCGACAAGCGTTGTTCCCGCGGTTAATAGCGATACTTCAAAAAACCACACCATATCCACGCGGTCGAATATGTTTTGGGCAGTCCGGGGTTTCCTTTGCATAATCCGTTCATGTTTGGGTGTCACGGCAAGAGCGATAGCAGGAAGTCCGTCAGTGACGAGATTAATGTAAAGAAGCTGCAGCGGGGTAAGAATAAGGGGCCAGCCCAGGAGCATACCGATCACGACGGCAAGTATTTCCCCGATGTTGCACCCCACCAGATATTTTATGGCGGATTTAATGTTGTCAAAAATTGTCCTGCCTTCCTCAACCGCCGTCACGAGCGTTGCATAATTGTCATCGGTCAGGATCATATCCGATGCCTCCTTGGCAACATCCGTTCCGGTAATTCCCATCGCCACCCCGACGTCCGATTGTTTGATGGCCGGCGCATCATTGACGCCGTCGCCGGTCACGGCAACAACATGGCCCATGCGCTGCAGCAGTTGGACGATGCGCAGTTTTTGATCCGGCGTCGTACGGGCAAATATCCGGATGACAGGGAGCCGCCCGATGGCCTCCTGGTCGGACAGTTGGGAGAATTGGTGGCCGCTCACGACCTCATCGCCTTTTTGCAGAAGCCCGATTTTTTCCCCGATGGCACGGGCAGTGAGTTCGTTGTCGCCGGTAATCATAATGGTTTTAATTCCTGCGGATTGGGCGACAGCGATGGCGTCTTTCACTTCCTCGCGCGCCGGATCGGCAATCCCGACAAATCCGATGAACGCGAGGCCGCGCTCGGCCCCGTCCCGCGTCTTGGGTATCTGACGGACGGTTTTTTGGGCAAGGGCGATAACGCGCAGTCCCTCCCGGGCATACTGCTGAAATGATTTTTCTATTGTAATTTTTTCGGCAGCGGTAAGTCGCGCACATCTGGCAAGGACGGATTCCGGAGCGCCTTTACTATATATGGTGAGCGTTCCGTCGTTTTTCCAGACCACGCTCATCATCTTCAGTGTCGGGTCAAAGGCAAATTCTTCAACAAGTGAACCGTTCAGTTTCAGCTGCCCGGCATCCATTCCTTTATCCGCCGCCAACAGAAGCAGTGCTCCCTCGGTCGTATCTCCCAGCACGTCATAGGAGGAGTGGTCTTCTTTATAGACAAGACTTGCGTTATTGCACAGGACACCGGTCGTCAGAAGGTCGTGCATCGCGCGGTCGGTTTTGGCGTGCGTCCAAAATCTCTCGACCCGCATTTCGTTTTTCGTCAGCGTCCCCGTTTTGTCCGTCGCAATGATTGTGGTACTGCCAAGGGCCTCTATCGACGACAATTTACGCAGTATCGCTTTTTTCTTTGCCATCCTCTGCATGCCGATGGCAAGCGTAATGGTAATGACGGCAGGGAGTCCTTCAGGGACAGCCGCAACCGCAAGACTGACGCTCGTGAGGATCATCTCGATAAAGGGTTGGTGTGAGAAATACCCGATGGCAAATACGACACCGGATGCGAATATCGCGACGATCCCCAGTTGTTTCCCCAGTGTATGCAATTTTTTCTGCAGGGGAGTTTCTTCTTCCCCGATACTGGAAAGCGATGCGGCAATCCCGCCGAATTTTGTCTGCATCCCCGTGGTCTCGACAACCGCCGTGCCGCGGCCTTTGGCGATGATCGTTCCCAGATAGACATGATTTTTGGCAACGTCGGAAAGGGTTTTTTCAACCGGCATGGATTCGCCGGTGAGGGATGCCTCATTGGCCTCAAGATGCAGACTCGTGAGAAGCCGGCAATCGGCGGGAACTTTATCGCCTTCTTCAAGGAGGATGATGTCGCCGGGTACGAGCATCTTGCTGTCGATTTTGTGTTCAATGCCGCCGCGGATGACCCGTATGGAGGAAACGGTCATTTTTTTGAGTGCCGCGATCGCTTTCTCCGCCTTATATTCCTGCATGAAGCCCAAAACACCGTTGAGGATCACGATGAGGAGAATAAATACCCCGTCCAGAACGTCGCCTAAAAATAACGAGAGGGCCGCGGCAATCATCAAAAGAATAATAAGAAGGCTGGTAAACTGGGAGACAAAAATCGCCAATGGCGTTGCCCGCGGTTTGTCGACAATTTCGTTTGGTCCGTACCTCATCAAGCGTTTTTCCGCTTCTTGATCCGACAAGCCGATAGGTTTCATAATAGTAAGTATACCCGATATGCAGGAGGCAGACTATACCATTTGTACCAGGGTGATGGCGCGGCCCGAATGGGGAGAAGCAAGTACGGTCTGTTTATATTTTTCGCGGGACGACGAAGTAGACACAAAACCGTTGTTGGCGGCGGCCCTTACTGCGGAAAAAACAGTCGTCTTTCCGAGAATTGTAAAAAATGGATTGGTTCTTCACCGGGTGACGTCAATTCGCGATTTTACCCGGGGGACATATCAGATCCTTGAACCGAAAAAATCGACCCCAATCGTTGATCCCACATTAGTTGACGTATTTATCGTCCCCGGTGTTGCGTTTGACCGGGACGGAAACCGGCTCGGGCGGGGGAAGGGATACTATGACCGGCTTCTGGCTCATATCACGGCACCAAAAATCGGTCTTGCGTATGCATTTCAAATGGTTGCAGAAGTTCCGCATTCATCGTATGATGTTCCGATGACTGCGGTCATTACAGAAAAATGAAAACACATACCCATCCCGAATATCAGTATCTGGATCTCATGACCGATATTATGAAGCACGGGAAGTGGAAGGTCAGCCACTCAACCGGGGTAAAATTAAAAAGCGTTTTCGGCCGAATCTGCCGGTACGATCTTTCAAAGGGATTGCCTGTTCTCACCACAAAAAAAGTATTTACCCGCGGGATTATTCATGAGCTTCTGTGGTTTTTGTCGGGGGAATCGAACATTAAATATTTACTGGATAACAACGTGCACATCTGGGACGAGTGGGCGTATAAAAAATATGAATGGGCGGTCCGGGATCATAAAGCACAATCCATGACGTTTGAAGCGTTCATGGAAAAAGCCAAGACCGATCCGAAATTTTTGAAGAAATGGGGAGAACTGGGGCCGGTGTACGGGGTGCAGTGGCGGAAGTGGCCCGTCAATCACACGCGCACCGTTGACCAACTTGGGTGGGCGATTGAAAAAATCAAAAAATATCCCATGAAGAAACATTATATTATCAGCGCCTGGAATGCCGGGTGTATCTACGAAATGAGCGGGAGTCACGCCGCCTCGATGGTGATTGCGCCGTGCCACACCATGTTCCACATCAATATCACGGGCGATAAATTGTCGCTCCTGTTGTATCAGCGCAGCGCCGATTTATTTTTGGGCGTACCGTTTAATATTGCCTCGTATGCCTTGCTGACGATGATGCTTGCACAGGTGACAGGGTACAAACCGGGTGAATTCGTCCACGTATTCGGCGACGTGCATATTTACGAGAACCATATGAAGCAGTGCAGGGAACAGCTGGCGCGAAAGCCGCGGAAATTTCCGACAATGAAGATAAATCCGAAGGTGAAATCGATTGATGGATTTAAATTCGAAGATTTTGAATTGGTCGGCTACAACCCGCACCCGCCGATTAAAGGAGATATTACCGTTGTAGGAGGCTTTTAATTATTTCAAAAATAATACGGCAATATATTCTTATATTATCATGGTACCATGGTAATATATTGAAAAAAGTATGATCTCAATCATTGCAGTGATCGGAAAAAACCGGGAGTTAGGGAAAGATAATCATCTCTTATGGAATCTCCCAGGCGACCTGAAGCGGTTTCGACAAATTACAAAAGGTCATCCGGTGATCATGGGACGGAAAACTTTTGAATCCATCGGGCATCCTCTGCCGAACCGGCTAAATATCGTCATATCCCATCAAAAGACCATACCGGGTGTTACCGTCGTCCCATCGCTTGATGAGGCGATAGCCCGTGCGGGAAACGATCCCGAGATTTTTGTCATCGGCGGGGGATCGGTGTACGCTCAGGCGATTACCAAAGCAGACAGATTGTATTTGACTGTCGTTGATGCCGTCGCCCCGCTGGCGGACACATTTTTCCCCGACTACGCGCGGTTTACGAAGGTGATAGAGGAGTCACCGCACGAAGAAAACGGAATCCACTACATCTATCGGACGCTTGAAAAGTAAACAAAGAGTGGTATAGTTTAAGTATATGAAACTGAAAACCCTTTTCTTCTTTTTTATCGTATTCCTCTTTGGCGCCGCGTCGCTCACTCCGGTTCACGCATTTGAGGTACGGCAGGGAAGCGATATCACCGTTCCCAAAGATACGGTTATCAAAGGGTCGCTTTTGGCCGCCGGCAATTCAGTGGTTATCGACGGAACGATTAACGGCGATCTGTACTGCGCCGGACAAACGATTATCGTGCGGGGCACGGTTACCGGTGATGTCCTGTGTGCGGGACAAACTCTTGATGTTGGCGGCACGGTCGGCGGGAATATCCGTTCCATCGGACAGCTGCTGACCATTTCTGCTCCCGTGAAACGGAATGTGGTTGTTGCCGGTCAAACGATAACCGTTTCTCCCGAGGCAGCGGTTACCGGAGAACTAATGGCCGCCGGACAATCGATCCGTCTGAATAATTTTATCGGCGGGGACGT
The DNA here is from genome assembly GCA_963701185.1 of Candidatus Gottesmanbacteria bacterium. Lineage (GTDB taxonomy): Bacteria > Patescibacteriota > Microgenomatia > UBA10105 > UBA927 > XYB1-FULL-47-11. The sequence continues at coordinate 482,173 of OY969569.1, read as the reverse complement.
GAATGCAGCTGCTGAATCTATTTCGTTGGGTGAAAAAGCGCGAATAGGGGGAAATTTTACTTACACCAGCCCGACTGCAGCATCGGAAGCGACGGGCGCGGCAATAACGGGAAAGGTTTCGCACATCATTTCAAAAAAACTGGAACAGAAACCGTTAACTGCAAAAAAATTGACGCCTAAAGTAAACCCGTGGCCGGCGCGTGCAATAGGATCCATGATTTTCTATCTCATCGTTGGTGCGTTCGTTGTTCTTATCTCACGGGAAAAGACACAGAGGATTGTGTCACAGATGTTGGCGCGCCCCTGGTTTGACGGATTCGTCGGGTTTCTCACGATCATCGCGGCTCCGATTGCCATCATGATGGTAGCCATTACCCTCATCGGCATACCGGTCGCGATTATTCTGGGTATTATCTTTGCGTTTATGATTGTCGTATCGAGAGTTTATGTTGCGGTGATTGTCGGGGACAAGCTGTTGATTGCGCTTGGCAGGACAAAATCAGGGCTATACCTGCAGGTTCTTGTCGGCGTCATCATTATTGAACTGTTGGCCGCTGTTCCGATTCTCGGATTTTTCGTATCCAGTATCGCTACCCTCTGGGGGCTGGGCGGCATGGTCATGAATTTCGGGAAACGAAAAGCATAGCTCTACCGCAAACAATCCGGGGCGAGGGTGAATCCCGCGGCCTTGGCTTCTTTTTCGGAACAGAAGAATTGTTCCCCCATGTCCGCGTCCAAAACGATCTGATTGTAATGGCGGCAATTTGGCAAATGGTAATAATGGGTCCATGTTGCTTTGTCGATATTTCCTTTGATGGTGCAGTTTGGATTCGGTGGAGTGGGGGAAACTTGTTTGCACAGGGACGAATGGATGCCGCGGTTGTTCTCCGTTGCATCCCTGTACGCCGCCTTCAGTCGATTATTTTGGGTACTGGGGGTGTAGTCCGGGCGGGCAAAACCGCTTTTTAATAATTCTTCGTTCACCAGTGTCACTCCCGCCCACACCAATCCCATCCGTCTGCCGTAGGTATCCCGTTTTTCTTCCGTAATACGGACGGATTTTCCGAGAACCAGGGATGAGAGTTTTTGTTTTGCTTCGTCGGAGCCGCATTTGCCTAACTCCGGCGCATCGGCGCCCAAAAGCCGGACCCGTTCGCCATTTTTGAGCGTAAACGTATCGCCGTCATGAACGTCGGCGACCCTAGTGGATTTTTGTTGGGAGGCAACAAGGTACCCGTTGAGGCCAAGAGAGGCAAGGAGTAATAGGAGTACCGCATACCCACCCGCGCGCTTCATAAATCTATCCTATCACACCCATCATTGGTGTTCTTTTGTGGGATGATTATGTTACAATTCAGGCATGAAACAGTACGATTTATTTGTTGATGAATCAGGAGTAGCAAATCCATTAGATAAAAAAACAGAAATTTATATTCTTTGTGGTTGCGCTGTAGAAAGGGATCAGCGATTAGCGATTAAAACGCGTGCTGATCAGATTAAGTTTAAATATTGGGGACGAACGAACATTTTATTTCATTCTCGTGATATTGGCTTACGGATTGAAGAGTATGAACAGTTTAATAAACAAAAAGCACGATACGCAGAATTTTTGCATGATTTGTTTCTCCTTCTAAACGAATTTAGATTTACTATTTTCGTCGTCGTTGCAGATAAACAAGTAGCGAGGACGGAGGGATGGAACGGCACGAAAATTGTGCAAGAAACCGCCCATCGATTGTTTTATCATTTTATCGTTTGGTTACTTGGTTTGGGGGGCGATCACGGGAAGATTACGATTGAATCAGCTACGTCTGAACGAGATCAATATTATCTTCGGGAATTCTCATATTTTCTTTCTCCCGGCGCAACGGAATTTGCGATCGATTATCGTAAAGTTCAGTCGATGATTACATCTATTTCTTTTGTGACGAAAAACAATTCTGATATAGAAGAAGAGCTCGCCGATTTATTTGCCTTTGCGGCGCGATGTAGATATTTACGTCAGTCAGGTAAAGCAACATATAAAGTAGGTACGTACGAAGATCGTATAATTCGGATATTGGATCGTAAGTTATTTCAGAAGCCAAAATTTGCAAAAGAAACGAAAATGAAACTTTATGAAGCAATTGATCCGTTTTGCGTTGTTCCAAAATCGTAAAAAAACGAGCTCGAGCCTTACGGTCTCTCCCTCGTCTTTTGTACACATAGTATAGAATTTTGTAAATACATTGTCAACATATGAATTTGAAAATAGGCATTGTGGGGTTGGCGAATGTGGGGAAGTCGACGCTGTTTAATGCGCTTCTCAAAAAGCAGGTGGCGTTTGCGGCCAATTACCCGTTTGCAACGATTGAACCCAACGTGGGTGTGGTTCCGGTGCCCGACGCGCGGCTGGCGCGCCTTGCTGAAATCACAAAGTCTGAAGAAAAAATGGACAAACTGCCGCCGCTGCGGCCGGCGACCGTCGAGTTTGTGGATATTGCGGGACTGGTGAAGGGGGCATCGGAGGGCCAGGGACTGGGGAACAAATTTCTTGCCCACATCCGCGAGGTGCATATTATTTGTCATCTTATGCGGTTTTTTCCGGAACCGGACATCGTTCATGTGATGGGGGATATAGATCCGGCGCGGGATCGGGAAATTGTGGAAACGGAACTGATACTCGCGGATTTGCAGACATTGGAAAAACAGAAGATAAAAACAGCGGGGGTGAGTAAACTTATCGAAGAATTAAATCATGGGAAACTTGCAAAAGATGTTGCCGTTGATCCGGAAGAAATACGGGATCTCCAACTCTTAACCATGAAACCCGTGATGTATGTTGCTAACGTATCGGAGAGTCAATTAAGCGAGAAAAACGACATGCTTGCCATCTGTGCGGAAACGGAAGCGCAATTAGCGGGATTATCGGAGGCCGACCAGAAAGAATACCTGAAATCGCTCGGGCTGGAGGCGTCGGGACTCGACCGGCTGATCCAAAAAGCCTACGACATGCTGGGGCTTATCTCATTTTTGACCACGGGAGTTATTGAGGCGCGCGCCTGGACCATTGAAAACGGCATGAAAGCACCCGCCGCCGCCGGTGTTATCCATACGGATTTTGAGAAGAAGTTCATCAAAGCCGATTGCATATCCTACGCTGATTTCGTTGCAGTCGGGGGTTGGAAGCGTGCGCGCGAGTTAGGAAAAGTTCGGGTTGAGGGCAAAGAGTACGTCATGCGGAACGGGGACATCGTTGAATTTAAGGTCGGAACATGATACTATTAGCCTCTATGCAGCGAGTCTACGAGCTTATGTTGGTCATCCGGCCGGATTTTGGGATTGAAGAAAAGCCGGCGCGGAGTTTGGTCGAAAAACTCATCGGAGACAGAAAAATCAAAGAACTGACGGTCATGGGGAAAAAGCGGCTTGCGTATCCGATTAAAAAACAAACGGAAGGCGTGTATGTTGTGGCCATCATTACCGGCTCAGCCATGGATATCGGCGGATTTGAAAAACAGATTACACAAGGCACGGATGTACTGCGATTCCTGCTCACGGTAAAGGAGTAGCATATGTCATCACGAAGTCTGAATAAAGTACAGCTCATTGGTAATTTGACCCGTGATCCGGAATTGCGGTATACCCCGACAGGGGCAGCCGTATGTACCATCGGTTTGGCCACCAACCGTGCATGGACGACGGAAGCAGGCGAGAAGAAGGAAGAAACGGAGTTTCATCGGGTCGTTGCGTGGAACAAACTCGCGGAACTCTGCAGTCAGCTTTTGGTGAAAGGAAGAAAGATATACGTTGAGGGGCGGCTGCGGACGAACGCGTGGCAGACGGCAGACGGTCAGCCCAGAAGTACGACGGAAGTTGTTATCGAGGATATGATTATTTTGGATCCTCGAAGGCCGGTCGTAGCAGGAGGGGAAGCAGGGGAAAGTGCGACGACGATTGCCCAACCCTCCATCGCTAAAGCTACGGAGGGCAAGCCGGAAGTAAAGAAAGATGTGCCGTCGGAAGAAGTGAATCCTGACGATATACCGTTTTAATAAAAATATATGATGAAACGAAGATTTGATAAAAGACGTGAGCGGCCGGTAGCAAAAAATTGTCCGTTCTGTGCAAATAAGACAGAGCCGGATTACAAAGATATCGGCACGTTGAATAAATATATAACCGAACGGGCTAAACTGTTAAGCCGCGCCCGGACGGGGTTATGCGCGCGCCATCAGCGGGAGATTACCGCGGCCGTCAAGCGCGCGAGATTGGTCGCCCTCCTTCCATTTGTCGTCCGCGCATGAGAGAATAGAAACATGCAATTTTCAAAAATCCGGCTGTTTGTCATCATTGCCGCCATCAGCATCCTCACGGGAGGTATCGGGTATCGTCTGGGTGAACGGAAAACTTCCGTTACGTTATCTGCCGACAAACGGATTATCGTCAATCAACATGCACCCGCTTCCGTCAATGTGGATTTTTCCCTGTTTTGGGATGTGTGGCAGCGGATTAACCGGTCCTACATAGACCGGGCGACGATTGACCCGCAGAAAATGGTATGGGGCGCTATTTCCGGCATGGTAGGTGCTCTCGGCGATCCGTACACGACGTACCTTCCCCCGAAGGACAACAAAGAGTTTAAGGAAAACCTGGGCGGGGCGTTTGAGGGGATCGGCGCACAACTGGGCATGAAAGACAGCCGCGTCATGGTGATTGCACCCCTCAAGGGTACGCCTGCGGAAGCGGCAGGAATTATTTCCGGTGATTATATTATGAAGGTAGACAGCGAGGACACAAGCGGATGGACCATCCAGCAGGCGGTAAATAAAATCCGCGGCCCGAAAGGGACGACCGTGAAACTCACCATCCTTCATCCCAATGACGGCAGCCCGGTGGATATTTCTATCGTCCGCAATACCATCACCGTTCCTTCGGTGGTCTGGTGGATAAAACCCGTTGCTGACATTACGGAAATCGCCGGCGTTGAAGCCGCCAAAAAATTGCCGAAAAACGGGGAAGTCGCATACATCCAGTTGTCGCAATTCGGCGATCATACAAACGCAGAATGGGAAAAGGCAGTCGGCGACGTGCTCGCCAAAGGGAATTCCGTGAACGGACTCATTTTGGATTTGCGCAATAACCCCGGAGGGTATTTGGAAGGGGCTGTCTACATCGCAAGCGAATTTATCAAAAACGGGACGGTGGTCTCGCAGGTCAACAGCGACGGCACGAAAGAGGACTATCCCGTCAACCGGCAGGGGAGACTGCTGACAATCCCCATGGTTGTGCTTATTAATAAAGGGAGCGCCTCTGCTGCGGAGATTGTTTCCGGGGCCCTTCGGGACTATAAGCGTGCAACGTTGGTCGGGGAAACGTCATTCGGTAAAGGATCGGTCCAGACGCCGGAAGATTTAGCGGACGGTTCAAGCGTCCATATCACGACCGGCAAGTGGCTCTTGCCCCGCGGCGATTCGATCAGCAAAAAAGGCATCACGCCGGATGTTCTCATTACGACGGATATGACCACCGTTGCCACTGCCGATGCCCAACTGGAAAAGGCCGTCGACCTGTTACTGCGATAGAAGAATGTCCGCAGTCACGGGATAATGGTCGGAGAAGCGGATTCTCTCTACACTGATTTTCTGCACTCTGCATTTTTTTGCAAATACATAATCCGTCTGGTGCTTAATGATCATAAGCCGGTGTGTCGCCATACGGTTTTCGACCGTTTCATACAGGCTGTTTTTCATAAGCATAAACAGTTTTTTTCTGCCCAAGAGACTGGACACATTAAAATCACCTGCAATAATATGGGAAATAGATGTTGTTTTAAGCGCATGAATAATGTGCCGGAGTTGTGAATACCTGAGGCTGTTTGATGCAAGACATGACAGCTGAATATTAGCAACGATGAATTTTTTCCGTTGAATCCGGAACTTTGTGAAAAGACAGCTTCTGCGTGACGCGTGTCCGAAGGAAAGCCGGTCTAGCCGAGTGGACGTGAGAGGGAGTGTGGACGCTGATATCAGCTGTACCCGGTTTTTTCGGAACATCGTAAGTTGACCGTACACTTTTTTGCGGCGATGTAAAGAAGGAGCAAAGCGGTAATCATATACGCCGTTCTGAATTATTGGCATACAGTCGGAAATGCGATGTTCCGGAAATTCCTGCAGGCAGATAATATCGGCATCTGTCTGTCTGTTTATCCAGGAAATAATATCAATGAGACGTTTTCCAAAATGGATGTTGTACGTGACAAGTCGTACCATGTTATACCTGAGAGGTCAGTAGCGCCTCGGTGATTTTCCCCATTTTCCCCTCGATAATGTCGTCCAGATTGTGCCAGGATTTCCCGATCCGGTGGTCAGTCACGCGGTTTTGCGGAAAATTGTACGTTCGGATCTTTTCGGCGCGCATCCCGCGGCCGATGATACTGCGGGCCGCCCCGAGTGTTGCGGCTGTCTTTGTTTCTTCAAGTTCCCAAAGTTTGGCGCGAAGCATAGACAGAGCCACCTGACGGTTTTGGTACTGGTCGCGCTCGGTCTGTGCGGAGACGACGATGCCGGTCGGTTTGTGGCGGATGCGGGCCGCGGAGCTTACTTTATTGACGTTTTGTCCGCCCTTGCCGCCGCTTCTGAAAAAATCCCACTCAATATCTTCGGGACGGATATATACGTCTGTTTCAGGGATTTCCGGCAGCACTGCTACTGTCGCGGTAGACGTGTGGATACGCCCCGACCGTTCCGTGGAGGGGACCCGCTGGACGCGGTGTGTACCCGCCTCATACTGTAATTTGGTAAAAACTCCCTGTCCGCGGACGCGGATGGCAGTATCGGAGAGCTGTTCGATTTTCCAGCCGGAAATGTTCCCATAGCGGATGTACATGCGCATGAGATCGGCAGCCCAATGACGGGCTTCCTCGCCGCCGGGACCCGGCCGGAATTCCATAATTGCAACATCTTGATTCATAATTATTAATTATCAATTTACAATTTACAATAAATTTTCAAACATTGAAAAATTGGCAATTGATTGAAAATTAAAAATTGGAAATTGAAAGGATCTATTTTAACCCCATCAACATGTCTTTGAGGGATTTGGGGTTGCGCAGCTGCGACTCGCGTTCCTGTTTCTTTTTCTTTCGTGCAGCCAGGACGGTCGATTGTGCCGCAGCGGCTTTGACTTTGGTCTGAAACCGTTCCACGCGCCCCATCGTATCGACGAACTTCATTTCGCCGGTGAAAAAGGGGTGGCATTTGGCACAGATTTCCACGCGCAGCTCCGGCTTGGTTGCGCCTACCGTAAACCGGTTGCCGCAGGCACACGTCACAACCGCATCAGGATACCATTGAGGATGAATAGTTGTTTTCATGAGATGCTTATTATATCACGTTTTGCCGAAAATTGAAGCTAACACTTTCTTTTTCTCCAGACGACGCGGCGGGGGAGGAACAGAAACGGCCTCTTCAATGGTCTTGCCCAACTGGATCAACTTCCGGATCGGATGGTAATGGATGCGGCCTTCGGCTAAAAATATCCCTGAGAAAATGAGAAGGGCTCCGCCGACAAAGGGGAAGGTGATCGGTTCATGCAACAAGAGGGCTCCGGCCACGGTACCGACAATCGGATCGACATACGCAAACATCGCCGTATCGGTCGCCGAAATTTTTGACAGGCCCCATGCATACAATCCGTATCCGAGGGTACTGCTGAAAATTGCCCCGTATGCGATACCCGTGTACCCGCGCCAATCTAAGAGGGCATACACATGAGGGATCGTTGCATATTCGTAGAAGGCCAGCGGCAGGAAACTTGCCGCCCCGACCAGAAATGCCCAGAAGGTAAATGCCCAGGGATTGTATTTGCCCAGGATTTTTTTGCCGACGATCGTTTGTCCGACTGCCGCAATAGTTGCGATAACAAGATAGATATTGCCGAGAACCGACCCGTCGACGCCGCGAAGAATCAGCGGTTCGATAACAATGACGATAATGCCCAGAGTTCCCAATATCATGCCGAGAAATTTTTTCAGTTTAAACACCTCATGCAAAAAAAGAAGCGCAAAAAACAATGTCAGAATCGGCTGCGCACTGGATATGACCGGTGAATTGATGGCAAAGGTAAGCCTCAATCCCCAAAAGAAAAAGATGATGTTGATGGTGATGCCTAAGAATCCGTAAAGAAACAACAGGATTCCGTCGCGCCGATTGGCAAGAGGCAGGTAAATTTTTTTGCCGATGATGATGAAGATCAACATAGCACCCAGGAAAAACCGCCAGAAGGCCAGGGTAAACGGGGGAATATTTTGGAGACTTAATTTAAATATTGCCGCAGCCGCGCCCCAGATGATATTGGCAATAATCAGTGCCAAAAACGCTTTTTGGACAGTATTGAGTTTTTTTATCATATCATCCCGATTAGATCGGGATTGGTATTCTTATTACGAGGCCTTCGTCAACTTATCGACAACCTCATCGACAGACAGTTCCTCCTGTTTTTTCGTTTCCATGGTTTTCAGTTTTATGACATCCCGTGCTATCTCATCCGGACCTGCAATAACCACATACGGAATTCCCTTTTTATCGGCATATTTGAGCTGTTTGTCGAGTTTCGCCTCTGTGTCGCCGTAGACCTCGGTATTGAGTCCGCCGCGGCGGAATTTCGTCGTGAGTTCAAGGGCGGCGCCAAGCTGTTGGGGCGAGAAAATAGTAACCAATATCTGCGTGGCAGTGGGTTGCGGGGGGAGTAATTTAAATTCCTCCATCGCTTCCATGATGCGGTCAAACCCGAACGCAATGCCTACGGCCGGCAAATTTTGGCCGGAAAATTGTCCGATCAATGTATCGTACCGTCCGCCGCCCGCCAATGATCCGCTGGTATAGGCCCCTGCCTTTAACTCGAATATCGTACTTGTGTAGTAATCTAAACCTCTGGCTAAAAACCGGTTGAACCGGAAGTCCGCGTCTTCTTTATACCCCAGACGTTTGAGTGCCTCAAAAATTTTCCACATGCGCTCGGTCGGCTTTGCCCGCTTGAGTGATTCAAATAATTTTTTTGCGTCCTTCCTTCCGCCCGCTTCCAGATCCTCAATAACCGCATCCGTGCCGATTTTATCGAGTTTATCAATGATGGTTATTTCTTTCTTGGTTAGTTTAAGGTCGTCGAATATCGTGCGGTCATTGACATCCATGGTGATACCTGGAAACCCGAGTTGTTTAAAGGTATTGAGCGAACAGTCAATAATTTCCGCGTCGGCAAGAGGAGAGTCAGAGCCGACGGTATCGATGTCGCATTGCAGAAACTCGCGGAATCTGCCCTTCTGCGTATTTTCCGCGCGCCACACGGGTTGGATTTGATACCGCTTGAACGGTTTGGGAAGGAGCGGATATTGGGCTATAACCCGCGAGAGGGGAACTGTCTGGTCATACCGGAGTCCCACTTTCCGTTTCCCGTTATCGCGGAATAGGTAGAGTAATTTATCCGCCTCGCCGCCGTATTTTCCCGTGAGCGTTTCAGCGTATTCCAGCGCCGGCGTTTCTAAGGGATCAAATCCGTACCGCTCAAACACGTTCCTGATTTTTCCCGTCACCATTTGCCGCGCGATGGCGGTTTCGGGCAAAAAATCCCTGAATCCTTTCAGTGTTTGTGCTTTGATCATATTTTTTTCATGTATCCAGCGTACCAAATCTCAGGCGCGAATACCAGATCAACTTATTGTTGATTGATTTTCCTCAAGAATTTTCGTGACGCAGACATCCTGCTCGGCGTACAGCGGATCGGCTTCTCCGCGGCGTTTAGCAAACGCAAATGCAGTAATGCGGCATCCACCCATACACAGCGATTGATACGTACATTGTTGTTCTGAACATTGACCGCAGAGATTTTTTTCAAGATTTTCTTTTGTTACGAGTGGCGGCTTTTGTACGAGTTTTCCGTTTTTATATTCTCCCGAAATTAATTCCGGAAAAGCCAACGCTTTAAAGCATGGATACCCCTTTCCGGTACCGAATGCGATGCCGATGAACTGTCCGTTGACCATCGGACAATAGTATTGACTGCCCGGCCATCGGTCGGATGCACCCGAGAGATATCGGTAAATGGATTTTGCAAAAAAATTCGGTCCGAATGACCCGCCAAAAAGAGTCAGCTCCATTGTATTTCCCGCTTGTTTTCGAGCCTTATTGACGTTACATAAAAATTGAAGCGTACTGTCCTTATCAGTAAACATGTCATCAGATAAGTTTCGGGCGGCGCCGACAGGTATAACCCGGATAAATTTTATTTCGCGTACACCGAGTTCCTGCAAACGGAGAGTCGTTTCCAACACATCATCAATATTTGGCCTAAAAACGGGATAAAAAATACCGACAGTAAAGCCCGCGCGGATAGCCGATCCGATAGTATTCAAGAGCCGGTCATAGGTTTGTTCTTTTTCTTGTGTGTAGAGCGCATACGAGGAGGCGTTGCCCGGTACGGTAACCATAAGATCCCGGATTCCGGCATTTTTCAAAGTCTCCAGTACTCCGGGTTCACCAAGACGTTTCCCGTTCGTAAGTGTTCTTGTGACTGAACGTTCGGAAAATACAGGAAGAAGCGGCATCGCTGTGGTTATTTCTTTCGGATACAACGTGAACATTGTTTTATCGGGCGCGCCTAATATGCCGGCGGTTGTCCGTATGTCGTTGACGACTTCGGGTGTTAGGCGGATACTCCCCGGGCCACCGGCTTCCTGAAAAAAGCAAGCTACGCACCGTTCATTACACGGACTTTCAAGGAGTAAGTCCGTCGCACGATTTTGCCCGCGCCCCTGCATAGTTTTCAACAGTTCACTTTTGCCGTTTAGTCCTGTTGTTTGTTGTATGCGCACGTCAAGCGTTCCTGTATTTGAGTAAAATGTATCAAGCTCCTTATTCATAGGTATTTTCATTCGCAGAACAATACATCCTGCGGACGGTAAAGAGGGGAATGAGCGAAAGGGAAGATTCTCGTCTAAGCCGCACGCGGGATATTAGCGGCTATGATGACGCGCGCAGGAAGAAACCGAAGAAACAGCTATTATGCCTAACGGAGATGTACGTGATATTTCAGACATATTCATACTTCCTTATATTAGCATGTTAACATGGTAACATGCTCATGTCAAGTTACATCCAGCGTTTGCCGCGGAGCCGCGGCTGATGAGGCGTATGCGCATCCTTAAATTTTGTTTCAAACGTACGGTCGGCGACTTCTTTATACCCGTTGAATCCGTTATTCAGCCAATAGGCGACGCGGGTGACCGTCGTTGTGGATACGTTAAGCTTCGCGGCAATTTCTCCGTACGGAACCCGTTTGTACAGGAGCTTCACTATCTGCCAGCGGTTGGCAAATTCCTTCAGTTCCGGCATGGTGAGCAGATCCCGGAAAAAGTTTTGGGCCTCGGTTTCGTTTTTCAGTGACAGAATTGCCCGGAACAACTCGTTCATTGCCGATGAGGGATACGATGACGGGGTGCCTGTTTGAAATTGATCCATGCGGAATTTTTTCACATGACTATAGTAACACGCTGATATATCCGCATCAAGGCGTCGGGGTTGGACTTGGTCTGGTTGTCGGCGTGACGCCGGTCAGGTTGCCGATATCGAGGATCCGCAGGGCCGATACGCGGTTGGCAATTTTCGGATTCTGCGTTTCCAATACATGGATGGTGTCGCCGACAATTAATTGAGTAAATCCCGCTTTTTGGACGCCTGTATCTTTTGTCCAATTAAAATTTTTCGTCGTTGTTTCAAAATCGACGATATAGGATTGTTCCTCCGGTGTTGCTATCGTTATCGTGTAGTCTTTTTTGCTGACGGCCGTGATTGTGCCGGTTATCCGCTCCGGTATACTGCCCTGAATAAAGATAACCTGTGCCTTGAGAATATCCAGGTTCGTATCATAATCGCCAAATACGACAACGTCATCGCCGCGGGTTACCTGATCGGTCGTGAGTTCGGTCCGTTTGCCTTTGATGAGCTCAAATACGGAAATGGTATCGGTCAGCTCTATTTTTAAATCATTGGTTTTTGTGGAGATAGTAATGGTTGATACGGACGTTGTTTTTACCGTCCCGAAGACCGCGCGTTTCTGCGACTGTTTTAGTTGTGTCGCGGCTGATGCAAGACGGTCCTTGAGCGTATCCAGTTTTTGCTGCGCCGACGGCGTTGATGTGGCCGCGTACGCGGATGTTGTCAGTAAAAGAGAACAAATAACTAATACTATTTTTTTCATAATTTCACTTCCTGGTCATAAACTTTCCGGCGTGTAATATACCGTCATCGTCTGTGTCATCTGTTTTTGTGATTGGTATGCGGTGACGATGATATCATTTTTCCCCTCGGCGAGCGTTATTTTTCCGGCATATTTTCCGTCAGCCTGTGCCAGCTCTACCGTATCGTCAACAGATCCGGCGATGACGACAGTTGATCCCGGGGTCGTGACGCCGGATACAAGGAGGTCGCTCGTATTTTCAATCGCGTCGGCAAGCGGGCTCTCAATCGTGAGGCCAAACTGCGAAGGAGTTGGCGTGGGGGTCGGTGTCGGTTTTTGCTTCGGCTGCAAAAACGAAATAGTCGGGAGATTTATGTTCGGCAATGATTTTGTAATATTCGGACCAATAAGAAGAATACCGGTAATGAGGAGCCCGATGCCGAACCCGATAAGTGTCGCCAGTATCGCGTCTTTATTCATGAGTGTTGCTAAGGATAGCTAAATCTGTTATAAATTGCAACATGGAGATCACCTATCTCGGTCATGCCGCGTTTCGTTTGAAAGGAAAATCTGCCACCGTTGTGACGGATCCGTATACGCCGGAACACGTAGGATTAAAATTTCCCAAGCATATAACCGCTGATATCGTGACCGTTTCACACGACCATCCGGATCATAACGCAACCGGGCAGGTTGAAGGTACGGCATATATCGTTAACGGTCCCGGAGAATATGAAATCAAGGGAGTCGGTGTTATCGGCCGTAAGATAGAACAGACGACGATGTATCGGATTGAAGTTGACGGATTTTCCATTGTTCATCTGGGTGATTTAGGACGTGCATTATCCGCAGAAGAAGTGGATAGCTTGGACGGTGTTGATATTCTTATGGTTCCCGTCGGTTCATCTGCCGTTGCCGTTATTAATGAAATAGAACCGTCTGTCGTTATTCCCATGTGCTATCATCGCGACGAACTAACCGCATTCCTGAAAGAAATCGGCAAAGAGGATGTTGTTCCGCAATCTAAACTTACCGTAACCCGCGATAAACTGCCCGAGCAAATGCAAGTAGTTATTTTGGAATAAATTATTTTCTCCTATGGCAGACCTCAAAATTCCGCCGCATGATGATGTCGCCGAGCAATCGGTCCTGGGCGCTGTCCTTATCGACAAAGACGCGATGATTGACGTCGCGGAATTTTTGCGTCCCGAACATTTTTACGCGGACGCCAATGCGGCAATTTTTGGTGCGATGCTCACCCTGTACGAAGCGCATGAACCTTTGGACGTCGTTTCCGTCACGGCGCAGTTAAAAAAAGACGGGACGCTGAAGCGGGTCGGCGGGGCGTCCTATGTATCGGAACTATTAAACGTCGTCCCCACGTCAGCGCACGCGCAAAAATACGCGCGCATCATTCAGGAACAGTATACGAAACGCAGACTGATTGAGTTGGGCGCGCGCGTTACGGAACTTGCCTTTAAAGATCAGGGAGATGCAAAGGAAATTCTCGATAGTGCGGAACAGGAGATTTTTGCCATCTCGCAGCAGACGACGAAGCGTGACTTTATTCCCATTAAAGATGCATTGGCCTCGTCGTTTGATCGGTTGGACGAACTCCATAAACGCGCTGGCGGGCTCAGGGGCGTGCCGACCGGATTTAACGATCTGGATTTTCGGCTTGCCGGCATGCAGGATTCTAACCTTCTCATTCTCGCCGCCCGGCCCGGTACGGGAAAAACGGCGATGATTCTCAATATCGCGCAGTACGCTGCAGTCCGCGAAAAAATTCCCGTCGGTGTGTTTTCGCTCGAGATGAGCAAAGAAGAGCTTGTGGATCGTTTGCTTGTGTCGCAGGCGGATATTGATGCGTGGAAATTAAAAACGGGAAAATTATCGGACGATGATTTTACGCGGCTTTCGGAAGCCATGGGGGAGCTTGCAGAGGCGCCTATTTATATCGATGACACGCCGGGACTGAATATCCTTGAAATGCGTACCAAAGCCCGTCGTCTGCAAGTCGAGCACGGCGTCAAACTTCTCATTGTCGACTATCTGCAGCTTGCCGACTCCGGACGGAACTTCGACAATCGTGTGCAGGAGGTATCCGTTATTTCCCAAAGCCTCAAAAATCTCGCCCGCGAACTTCGTCTTCCCGTCCTGGCGTGTTCGCAGCTTTCCCGGGCCGTCGAGTCACGCGGCACCAGAGTTCCGGAACTGTCCGATCTTCGCGAATCCGGTTCCATCGAACAGGATGCCGACGTTGTCATGTTTTTGTACCGCGAAGAAGGGGATCAGACCCAGTGGGGAGCACAGATTCCGACCAAACTCCGGATTGCAAAACATAGAAACGGCCCGCTGGGTGAAGTGGACCTGATCTTTCGCGGCGACCGCATCCGGTTTTACGGCATTGAAAGGAAGCGCGAAGAAACCCCGGCTAAATGATATAATACGGGTTAATGCCTGGGTGGCGGAATTGGTAGACGCGCAGCTCTCAAAAAGCTGTGAGCATAAAAGCTCATGTGGGTTCGATTCCCGCCCTAGGCACAGGAGGTACATATATGATGACACTGGGAGATATATATAAAACAGCGCTGGAGATGGGGATTAAGGCGGATCCGCGCGGTGAGGCGGGCGTGAAGAAATTACTGGCGCGACGGCGGGCAGAATATGAGGATCTGTCCGCGTCCAAAAAAGAAGAATATGACCGGGAAGATTTAGTCAACCCCTTTTCCGACTCGCGGATTATTTTGGGTGACAGGAATCTCAAGGTGGATAAACTTCTCGCAGGTATTGATATCGACGCCTCCGAGGTTCTTCTTGCCGACCGTTTGAATCAAAAAGGGGAGGGAATTGATGTACTTCTTTCCCATCACCCGGAGGGCGGTCCGCTGGCGGCACTGCATGAGGTGATGGACGTGCAGGTAGACCTTATGGCCAATTACGGCGTGCCGGTCAATATTGCCGAGGGCCTTATGGCCGACCGTGTCGGCGAGGTTCAGCGCCGGTTTAGTCCCGTTAATCATAATCAGGCAGTCGATACGGCAAGACTTTTAGGGTTTGCCATGATGTCAACGCATACGATTACCGACAATTTGGTCTATCAATTTCTTGAAGATACGTTTCATAAGCATACGTGTGAAACCGTCGGGGAAGTGTTGGCCCAGTTGAAAAAAATTCCTGAATACCGGGAGGCAATGAAGGGGAAGGCAGGCCCCATGATTGTCGCAGGGTCTGAGAAAAGCCGCGCCGGAAAAGTGGCGCCCCTGGATATTACCGGCGGCACCGAACCCTCCGCGATGGTGTACGAAAAACTCGCCGATGCCGGGGTCGGTACCATTATTGCCATGCATGCGGGCGAAGAACACCGGAAAGAGTGTACCAAACACCATATCAATCTTGTTGTCGCCGGGCATATGAGTTCCGACAGTCTCGGGATGAACATATTTCTGGACGAAATCGAAAAACAGGGTGTGAAGATTATTCCGTGCTCCGGTCTTATCCGAGTAAAACGATAAAAAACGCCACGGTGACGATTTGGGTAATCAGGCCGAACGGTAAATCGGTTTTGGCGTGCACCATATTTTCCCGGCGGTAGATGCGGTAGGTGAGCCGTTCCCAGAATCCTGATGTTTTGGAAATTCCATTTTTGTTTTTATGGGCAAAAAAGATATACCACGGCGCTTCCAGCCAGTCGGGGAGTTCGCTTGCAATAATGGTTGAAAGAAGAAGCGGCGCCTCCACCTTTCCCCGGAACAGAAAATATGCTAGCGTAATACCAAGTACGGTTTCTCCGATGGCGAGTGCTCCGGTTACTGCCTTTGACCGGGTGCGCCAGGCGGTACCTATATCCCAATGCGGGATGGCATCCATGATAAAATGGGATGTTATGGCGAGGGGTATGGCAAGATACGGGTTGGGTACGGCGCGGGCAATTGAGCCGGCGACAAGTGCGTGAGCGGTAGCAGTCATTTATCAATTGTAACAATATATGACATCCTATTCAAGCGTGCTGGCAGTGAGACCATTCCGGTCTCTGTGGTTTGCCCAAATTTTTTCCCAGTTGGCCATCAATACGCTTCTTTTCGTCTTAGGGCTTCGTATTTATCAAAATACGGGCAGTAATACCGCAGTCTCGGGTTTATTTCTCGCGTACGGAATCCCCAGCGTGCTTTTCGGCATGGTGGCCGGAACCGCTGTTGACCATTTGGACAAACGGAGAATGCTCATGTACTGCGATATCCTGCGGGGGGCGCTTGTCCTCTTTCTTATTGTTGTTTCCGGTAATATTCTTCTTGTGTATCTGGTTATGTTTGTGAATGCGGTGATTACCCAATTTTATGTCCCCAGTGAAGCGCCGCTTATCCCCAAGCTCATCCCAAGCGATCTTTTGGTTCCCGCCAACAGCCTGTTTTCTTTTACGTACTACAGTAGTCTTGCCGTAGGCACCGTATTATCCGGACCGCTCCTGCGGGGATTCGGTCCTCAATGGATTTTTCTTTTTATCAGCGTGCTGTTTTTCATGGCCGTCTGGTTTGAGTCACGGCTTCCCTCGCAAGCCGCCGGCGTCCTTGGATTTACAAGCATATTCCGATATAAGGTAAGCCACCTCGTCACGCGCGTATTTCAGGAACTCTTTGAAGGAATCCGGTACGTGCGGCGCATTCCGGCACTCCTGGACAGCCTGCTGCTTCTGACCGGGACACAGATAATTTTTGCCATGTTGGGGACGCTCGGACCCGGATTCGCCGATCGGGTACTGCGCATAGATGTACGGGACGCGTCGCTTTTCATCGTCGGACCGGCGGTCCTGGGTATTATTTCAGGGGCGTTGTGGGTAGGATCCTTCGGATATAAACTGAAACCAGGACGTCTTATTAAGCTGGGTGTGACTGGTGCCGGCATTCTTCTTCTTCTTATTTCCCTTATCGTCCGGGTGCATGTGTCCCTCATCATCGCGATGGCATTATTTTTCTGTCTGGGGGCCGCCAACAGTCTGTTGGATGCACCGGCCAACAGCATTCTTCAGGATGAGGCGAAAGGTTCGATGCGCGGCCGCGTGTACGGCATGCTGACGGCCGCCGTCGGCGGCGTCGGGATATTGCCTATTATTATCGGCGGGGTACTGGCGGATGTTATCGGCGTCGGGCGCGTCATATTTTTGTTGGGTTTCATCATACTTACGTACGGCATCTTTCGGATGAAGTATAATAAGGAATAACCTATGTATCCATTACTCGTGAGTATCGGCCCGTTTCATCTGTATAGTTTCAGTGTTTTTTTGGTATTGGCGTGGCTTATGTTTTCCTTTTTGTTTTGGCGGGGTCTGCGAAATCAGGGGGTTGACGAAGAGCACATTTTTAATCTGACGTTTTACAGCACGCTCTCCGCATTTATCTTTGCCCGCGTTGTGTTTGTGCTCCTGAACATGGAGTTATTCCGTGAAACTCCATTAAAGATTTTTACGGTGTGGGTGCAGCCGGGTATGTCTTTTTATGGCGCATTGATCGGTGGACTTCTGGTTCTCGTGTCTCTCTGCCGGAAATATAAGGTGCGTGTAGGATACGTCCTTGATGCAGTGGGCCCGGCGTTGGGTACCGCGTTCGTGGTTGGCACACTCGGTGCATTTCTGGACGGAACGTATGTTGGCACAATGACCACCCTCCCGTGGGCTGTCCGTTTTGTGGGGCATCTGGGTAAGCGTCATCCGGTCGAACTGTATGAAATTGCCGCGATGATCGGTATCCTTCTATTTATTGCGGTTTTGTCCCGCCGCGGATCACAAAAAAAATGGCCGTACGGACTCCTCGGGTTATGGTTTTTTTCCAGTACCAGTGTCATCATGTTCCTCCTTGAATTTTTTAAAGATACTCGTGTATACTTACATACGTTGCGCGCTAATCAGTGGATTCTGGTCGCACTTTTTGCGGAAACGATTGGCGCGTTTTATGTGCGGGGCGGGGGACGGGAAGCAATCCGTCCGCTTATAAACCGATTAAAAACCTATGCAAAGTTTTCCAAGCGAACTGCTTGAACAGTTACGCGTACATTTAGAAGAAGAAAAAAAGAAACTCGTCAGAGAGATGAGTAATCTGTCCGCGCAGGATCCGTTTTCTGACCCGGACCGCGTAAATGACAACGCCGCATCCGATTCCGAGGCGAGTGAAGAGTCCAGCCATGACCGGTTCGCCGCAATGCTGGATGAGCTGAAGCTGAAGCTGGCGAACATCGATTCCGCGTTGGCGAGAATCGGTGAGGGCACCTACGGATTTTGCACCAATTGCCACGAAATGATTGATACGGACCGACTGGCAATTTTACCCACTGCAACCCTCTGTCTTTCCTGCGAAAAACTCAAAAAAAATAATAAATAACAATGGATATCCCAATCCTCTTCGAAGATGACGTGATGCTCGCCATCAATAAACCTCCCGGAATAGTCGTCAACCGCGCCGAGTCGGTCAAAGGGGAGACGGTGCAGGACTGGGCGGACTCTCGTTTGTCATTCCCGCGTATGCGGGAATCTGACTTTGCAATTCGCTCTGGTATTGTTCACCGCATTGATAAAGAAACATCAGGAATACTTTTAATTGCCAAAACACAGGAGGCGTTTACCGAGCTTCAGCGGCAGTTTAAAGAAAGGCTTATCCATAAAACGTATCTTGCAATCGCGCACGGAAAATTGGTTCCCGACACCGGGGAAATTAATGCGCCCGTGGGCCGGCTTCCGTGGAATAGGGAGCGGTTTGGCATTGTGCCGGGAGGAAAAGAGTCAATAACAAAATACAAGGTACGTGAGACATGGGGTACGGGGGACGATGCTTTTAGTTTTGTTGAGTTATATCCGGAGTCGGGACGCACGCATCAGATCCGCGTACACCTCAAATATATCAATCACCCGATTCTCGGGGATTATCTCTACGCGGGCCGGAAAACCGCGCGTGACGACCGCGTTTGGGCGCCGCGCGTCATGCTGCACGCATGGAAGCTTACGTGCACAAACCCTGCAAGCGGGGCAACGCTTGCAATAGAAGCGCCGATACCGGATGATATGAATAGGATCATCCATGGACGCACATAGCCTGTCACTCATCTCTACCTTGCTTCTTGTGTTTAGCGCCGCGATTTTAGGCGGGGCAATTGCAAAAATGCTTAAACAACCCACGCTTTTGGGATATATTGCCGCGGGGATCCTTTTTGGCAATCTGTTTCCGCGTGCCACCGATGCCGCATTTTTGAAAGGGATCGGTGATGTCGGCGTGACCCTTCTTCTTTTTACTCTGGGCGTCGAGTTTTCCTTTCACCGGCTGAAGAAACTCATGGGGACTCTGCCGTGGGCCGCCATTACCCAGATCCTTTTGTGTATCTTCCTGTTTTTATTATTTAGCATGTTTCTCGGATTCCCGTTTCTGGCGTCTCTCGTTATTGCTATTGCCGGATCGCTTTCTTCGACCGCCGTTATTGTGAAGGTTTTGTCCGAGCGGGGAGAACTGGATACCGTGCCGGGTGAAATGATGACCGGCTGGTCGGTTCTCCAGGATTTAGCCGTCGTTCCGATTATGATTATCCTGCCGTCCGTCATCGGAGCCGCGCATACCGGGGATATTAGCGCAATGAGTTTAGCCGCGTCACTCTCTTTGGGATTCCTCAAGGCGGCAGTCGCGCTTGCTCTTATTATTTTTCTGGGGAAAAAGGTTGTGCCCAAGGCGCTGGGGAAAGTGGCGACACTGGGGAACCGCGAGATATTTATGCTGGTGACCGTGGGTCTGGTTTTTTTGTCCGCAATGACCACGTACGTGTTGGGGTTGTCGGCTGCCCTCGGTGCGTTTGTGGCGGGACTCCTCATTTCTGAAACAAGTGAGAATCATGCGATTTTTGCCGAAGTACGGCCGCTTCGGGATCTCTTTGTCGTGGTGTTTTTTGTCACGATCGGCATGGGGATACCGGGGGCATACCTGCTGCGGGCAGCCGGTACGCTTGCCATTCTCACCGTTTTTATTCTTGCCGTCAAATGGTTTGTGGTCATGGGACTCATGCGTTTCATGGGATATCACCGGAAAACCTCTTTTCTTGTTGCGGTTGGACTTGTCCAAATGAGTGAGTTCGGTTTTATTATCGCAAGCCAGGGCTGGGTCTTGGGCGCCCTGACCCGGGATCAGTATACGTTTCTTATCGCCCTGACATTTCTTACGATTCTGGTCTCTACCCCGTTTATTTCCCAGGGACACAGTTTGTATTACGGCATGCACGGATGGATGGACAAATATCTGCCGAAGGTGTTCCGTACGTCCCGCGAGGAGCCGGACGTCAAAGAGGAACTTCCGTACCGGGACCACGTCGTTCTGTGCGGCTATGGAAGGGTGGGGAAGTATATCGGCCGCGCCCTTGCCATGGCAGAGATTCCGTTTGTGGTTGTTGATTACAATAATGCGGCCATTGCGGCGCTGACGGCCAAAGGTATTCCGGTCGTGTACGGCGATCCGGCGGACAAAAACGTGTTGGATTACGCGCAGGTTGACTACGCGAAAGCAATTATTATCGCCATTCCGGACCGCCATACGCAGGAGTTGGTGATTGCCCATGCCCAAACTCTTAACCGCCGCATCAAAATTATCTGCCGGACGCATCACGAGGAGGACCAGAAATATCTCAAGTCCCTGGGGGTGGACGCCGTCATCCAGCCGGAGTTTGAGGCGGCTCTCGCGATCGTCGAGCGCCTGCTTCCGTCCTTCGGTGTAGCGGAGGCAGACGTCGCAAGAAAGATATCGAGATTAAAAATAGAACACGGGGTGGGGTAATAGTGATGGTGTATAATACTCCTGATGAATCAAACAATACTTCTTCAAAAACTTACTCCTGAACAACGGCTAGAACAAGCATTCAAGCTCTCTGATTTGGTTCGGGAGTTAGCCGCAAAAGGGACGCACGAGGCACCGCGTAAAAAAAGAAATAAAAAATCATGAATGAACAGGGCCAACGGGACATTCTTATTACATTTGCAAAACTTTTCCGCCGATTCAACGTTCCGTATCTCCTGACGGGGAGTTTCGCAGTATCTTCCTATGGGTATCCGCGTGCGACACACGACATCGATTTTGTATTGGAAATAGAGGAAAAAGCGAAAAAACAATTGATACGCGCACTTTTCTCTCTTCCGTCAACATATGTTCAGGATACGACTGAATTGAATAATGAACATGTGACGTTTTATACGCTGTATCACACCGA
Source organism: Candidatus Gottesmanbacteria bacterium (assembly GCA_963701185.1). Classification (GTDB taxonomy): domain Bacteria; phylum Patescibacteriota; class Microgenomatia; order UBA10105; family UBA927; genus XYB1-FULL-47-11. Next base: position 460,735 of record OY969569.1, on the reverse strand, counting down.
AACGACAACAAAAGTAGATTTATGGCTTGTTGCCGATCATGAATTTGAGGCAAATGAACAACGGAAACGCTATCTTACTCTCAACCAACTGGAAATCCCGATTGTCTCCGCAGAAGATCTTATTCTTACGAAATTATCCTGGTGTAAACAGGTGATGAGCGAACGCCATTTCCGCGACTGCGTTGGCATGTTGAAAGTGCAGAAAGGGAGATTAGATGAAAAATATCTTTCCACCCAAGCAAAAATCCTCGACGTTGAAAAGTTGTTGAAGAAAGTTATTGAAACAAAAGAATATTAATGAATCGTCCTACGAGGAGTATCCTTGCAGGTGATGTTTTAATGTTTTAAAACATTAAAACAAACTTTTTGTCGCGAGATTTATATTATTTAACATCCCACCACGTTGTGACTTCCTTTTTACAAATTTTAAATGCTTGTTCTGCGGACATGGTTGGCTTAACATGTTGCTCCTGCCATTTGCTTAAAGACCCATCTTCAGAATATTTGCGCTCGCGCATTTTTTTGTAATCCATAAAAATTGAACCATTTGGTTCATAAAAATAAAGGCCTTGATTTCTAAGATGTTGATCTATCCTTTCATTTTCTTGAAGAATTTTGTCTGCGCCCTCAAAAATTTTTGCTTCTTGGGATCGCGTTTTAACGAACTGCATGGCTATCGTTTCATCAAACAACATTCCGGCGAAGTAGTTCACTAAACTTTCCCCCCCAAGTTCTTGTTTTGGTTGCATGAATTCACCTGATCTCATATGTTTAAATCTACCTCTCTCTCTCTGCTTTGTCAATTAAAAGCGTGCTACAATAGCCTGTATGCGGGATTTCAGCTTCAGGCAGATTCACAGAGACAAAAAGACAAAGGCGCGGGTGGGGGAGATACATACGGCTCACGGGGTCATCAAGACCCCGGCGTTTGTGCCCGTTGGAACGCAGGCGACGTTTCCGATATCCGCCGGCGCGTGATAGATCTCGAAACCGACACCGTCACCCGCCGCGAATTCAAAGAATTCAAAACAAAAGTTCTCCCCGCATAGCATCCTACAAGGATACTCCTCGTATGTCCTGTTTTAATGTTTTAAAACATTAAAACAAACGATCTCACGCCTCAAGATCGAACATGGCGCGGGATAGAATATAGTAATTTGTATTATTGTAATTCGTTTTGAATATGCTATCTTGATACAAGATATGAAAAAGAGAAACCTTCAGGCACCAGCAACAAAAGGGGATATTGATGATGCTGTGACGCAAATTGCAACTGTGATAAGTAAAACGCTGGAAGATTACGCGACAAAAGATGGTGTGAAGAAACTAGCCAAAGCTGAAGATCTCAAGAGAGTAGAAGACAAGGTTGATGATGTGGCGTCAGATGTTTCCGATATCCGCCGCCGCGTGATTGATCTGGAAACAGACTCTGTCACCCGCCGCGAATTCAACGCATTCAAAACCAAACTCCTCCCCGCGTAAAAGTAGAAGTTTAGCCAATGGTTTGTGGTTTTCCGTACGCCTTATCCAGAAGTTCGTTCGCTTTTTTATACGTAATTGTTCCGTTATAAAATAAAGCAACCGGGCAATCCGTTTCGGAATGGCTTGGGGCTTTGCAGAAAGGAACAGAATTAATATCTCTTGTTAACAACATGCAAATCGCATCAGAGCGTGCTCCGTTTCCTCTAACTTTAGCTATCGTTACTGCATGCGTCTCATCGACCTGAACCGGCGGTCGTAATTCTTGTATATCAGAAATTGATCGGTTTTTACATTCAATTGAAGCCATGCGGAGAATTCTATCTCTCTCTCTTTCTGCTTTGTCAATTCAGGACGTGATAAAATAGGGGACATGGGAGAATTTAGCTTCAAACAGATTCACAAAGATAAGAAAACACGGGCGCGGGTGGGGGTAATCCATACGGCGCATGGCGATATCCAAACCCCGGCGTTTGTGCCGGTGGGCACACAGGCGACGGTCAAAAGCCTCACACCCGAAGAATTGAATACAATTGGTGTTCAACTGTTTTTCGTCAATACGTATCATATGTATCTGCGGCCGGAGATTGAGGTTATCAAAAAAGCCGGCGGTTTGCACAAATTTATGAACTGGAACCGGCCGATCATGACGGACAGCGGAGGGTTCCAGGTTTTTTCACTCGGGCGTTCTTCTATGTCATTCCCGCGAAGGCGGGAATCGGTATTGGTTTTTGGAGAAACGCGGATTCCCGATCAGGTCGGGAATGACAATAAAAAAATGGTAAAAATTACCGATGACGGCGTTGAATTTCAATCCCATTGGGACGGGACGAAACATATATTTACCCCGGAATCTTCGATGAAGTGGCAGGAGGAGTTGGGGAGCGATATGCATATCGCGTTTGACGACTGCACGCCGTACGGGGTAACTCACGAAAAAGCACGGAAATCTTTGGATCGGACCCACGCATGGGCAAAACGAAGTCTGGAAGAACACAAAAAATTAAAAAACAAAAAAACTATTTTGTTAAATTCGTCGACCGCTTTGTACGGGTCTATTCAAGGGAGCGTGTTTGAGGATTTGCGGAAGGAGTCGGCGAAGGTAATCAGCTTCATGGATTTTGACGGAATTGCCATCGGCGGCGTATCGGTAGGGGAAAGCAAAAAGGAAATGGAAAATGTTTTGGCATGGGTGACGCCGCTTTTGCCGGAGGATAAACCCCGCCATCTTCTGGGAGTGGGGGAGGTTGATGATATTTTTACGCTTGTGGAACACGGTATGGATACCTTTGACTGCGTCCAGCCGACCCGATTGGCCCGAGTCGGTGTGTTGTATGAAAAGCGGGGGGCTATTGATATTACGAAAGCGGGTTTTGCGGAAGATTTCGGGCCGGTTGAGAAGGGCTGCGCATGCTACACATGCACGCATTTTACCCGCGCCTACATCCATCACCTGTTTCACGTCAAAGAACTTTTGGGATATCGGCTGGCAACGATTCATAATCTTCATTTTATCCACCGGCTCGTAGATGACATTAGAGAAAGTATCAGGAGGAATTCTTTTCTTGAACTAAAGCGGAAATGGCTATAGAATACAGTGAGGAGGAAATACTATGCCGTCATTCGGAGATTACAATAACGAGAAGAAAAAGAAACTGAAAAAATCGGTGCTCGAGAAAAAGGCGCAAAAGCAAATGGCAGGGGTTGCATCGTGGCAGATGCCGCAGGTAGAAATTATTAAAAAGGGCAAGAAGGATTGGTAAATGAAGAGAATTTTCATTGTTCTGTGCGTTCTTGCCGTCGCGGTCTGGATATTATTTCCCCGGGCAAAAAATCCGTTGGGCCGCGAAACGTATGTCCTCGTATCTGACCCCGTGATCGTTGCATCCTGGAGTGAGGTTGACCGGACGCTCACGCTGATTTCATTTCCTGCCGATATTGCAGCAGAAGGCACGCATGGGTATGGCACATACTCCCTTGCCGCGTTTTGGCGGCTAGGGGAAATAGACAAGAAAGATGGGATGGTGCTGTCAGAAATCATGAGCGAGGCTCTCGGTATTCCGATTACCGGCTATATCGGCTCCAAAACGGGCGGAAATATATCCCAGTCTGTTTTTTCGATAAAAAATATTTTCGGGTTTTTAGGAGGCGTCTATCGCACAAATATTCCTCTCAATACATTTATCAGTTTAGCATGGATGTTGGATGTAGAGCGGCCCGACCGGGTTAAAACCTATGATTTTACGCAAGATACGGCGGCGGTAGCAGGAGACTCGGTATTGCCTGACGGCTCGACGGTGAAAATTCTTGATCCCCAGCGGCTGGACGCACAACTCAATACAATATTTGAAGATGAGTCCGTACGGCGTGAGTCAGTCACGGTTGCTGTCTACAATACGACGGGTATGCCCTCACTGGGCAACAGAATAGGGAGGCTTCTGACGAATCTCGGAGTCTCCGTGGTCACGGTCGGCAATGACACGCCGGAAGTTAATACATGTACCGTGACAGGGAGCGAGCCCATACTAAAAAGCAAAAGCGCGAAGGTTATCGTGTCGGTATTAGGTTGTCGTAGTGTGGTGGGGAAGGTGAGTCGTGCTGATATTATTTTGCGCATCGGAAAAATGTATGAGAAACGATTTATTCCAAATTAGGACGCTTCGGCTTCGTCCGGAGCCGCTTCCTCCGCATCTTCGCCGGTCGGTGTCATATCCGGCGTTTCGCGGGTTCCGGATTTTGCAAACGAGACGTAGCTCGTGGTACTGGTAAACGACGGCTGGCTGGCGAAACGCTTGCCCCGGGTTAATTCCCGCAGCATGACCTTCACGGATTTTTTCTCCACGCCCTTCACGATTGTCTGGTAGGTATTGCCGGCAGACATCATTTTATTGAGCTTAAACGACATGTCGTCAGGAAGCGCCGCGACATAAGTCTGATTACTGGTACGCACTTCGATTCCATGCTGTTTCGGTTTCAAAAATACTTCCTGCCCTGCAGAAAGAGTAGAGAGCACATGGGAAGGCGCAACATGAACGCATTCAACAATTTTCGTTTTACCGGGTTCTTCCAGGAATATCATCGGCGACATGAACGTGCACGCTTCGTTTGCCATGTCCTTTTTTTTAAGAGAAATCATTTTTTTGAGATTCTTTGTTGCGATTTGGTTGTATTTGTCCAACCCGAGCACTTTTTGATAGGTTCGTTTTGCGGCAAGCAGCTGGCCGGTTTTGAGGTAGGCAAATGCCAGACGGCATAGAGCCTCGAGGTCTCCTTTATCGGATTTGAGGATCGCAAGATTAATGCGGATAGCCTCTTTCCAATCCTGGGCAAGTGCGGCGGAAATGGCAGAGTCCGCCGTCGGATGAGAGGGATTCATAACGGGCAGTGTATCGATTTCTTGAGAAAAGTCAAGGGAGCAGATAGAATACAACAAGGAAAAAGAATTATATTGGGTTTTTTGATTTGAGATTTCTTTATATGAGCGGTCATTCCAAGTGGTCAAAAGTGAAACATCAAAAAGCCACGACCGACGTGGTGAAAAGTTTTGCGTTCACGAAAGCGTCACGGGCAATTACGGTTGCGGTCGCTGAGGGCGGCGGGATTACGGATCCGAATTCCAATTTTCATCTGCGCCTCGCAATTGAGAAAGCGCGGGACGTGAACATGCCCAAGGAAAATATTGAGCGGGCAATTGCAAAAGCATCAGGGGAGGGAGCGGCGGCAATTGAACAAGTTCTCTATGAAGGATACGGACCCGGAGGCGTGGCAATTCTCGTTGAAGCGGCGACGGATAACCGACAAAGGACGGTTTCGCAGATAAAAAATGTTTTGGAACGCGCCGGCGGTACTCTTGCCTCTCCGGGGGCAGTGAGCTTTCAATTTACCAGACGCGGCGTGCTTACCGTACCGAAACAGGGGATAACGCTCGATGCATTATTGACGGCCGCCATCGATGCCGGAGCAGATGATGTTGTCGAGGCTGCGGATCTTTTCGAAATATATACCAAAGAAAATGCGCTGCAGCGTGTCAAACAGGCGCTTACCGCGGCACATATTCCCATTGAGAATACGGCACGCATTATGCATGCCAGGACGCCCATGGAAGGGGATGAGGCCGTACGTGCTAAAATTGATGAGCTCGCCGGTATGCTTGAGGGATTAGACGACGTGCAAACGGTGTACATGAATCTTACGTAAAGTGAATATGACGACAAAAATGAATGAAGCGGTGAAGAGATGGTTTGTCCGTCGGGAGCGGCATTTTTCACTGACCAAGCGCCAGCAATTTGTCGGTGCAACCGGCGCCCTTACCGTCGGATTACTGCTCATCCAACTGGTAACAGGAGAATCGCGGTATCCATTGGTCTTTTTATTATCCATAGCGGCCGCCGGGTTATCCGCATTGGTGTTCCGGAAAGAAATACGGGGTATGGAATGGCTCACGATTCTCACGTTGCCGACGTTATTTACGACAGCCGTTGCGCTCTTTTATTTTTTGCTGCCTGTGCGCTGGCTGACCCGCTTGCCTGTTGCGCTTTTGTACGGTATCGGCATGTATGCTCTTCTTTTGACTGAAAATATCTATACGGTTGCCGCAGACCGGACCATCGCCCTCCTTCGGGCCGCACATTCCGTCGGTTTCTTATTGACGCTTCTCACGTATTTTTTACTGGTACAGACGGTATTGGCATTCCGCTTTATTGCGCCGGTCGCGATGGCGATCATCGGACCAATCAGTTTCATTCTTGCACTGCAATCAGTCTGGTCTATGGAGCTCTCGGAAACATTGGGGAGGCGAGTGTGGCACATGAGTATTGCCATTGCCGTGTTTTTAACCCAGCTTGTATGGATATTTTCCTTTTTGCCGACGAAAACAACGCTGTTGGCCCTTCTTTTCACGACCGCGTTCTACAGCAGTGTCGGTGCTGCCCAGCAGTATCTGGTTGAAAAGCTGTATAAAAAAACCCTGATTGAATTTTTTGCCGTTGCCGCAATTGTTTTTATTATTACGTTCATTGCAACTTCCTGGCGGGGGGGCCGGTAAGGCGGGGAAGTGGGGTAGTATAGTTTGATACAGTTAATACTTATAGGCCTATAATTTGTGCCTGCACCGCGAAGTCCCGATTCGATCGGGACGTAGTGGTGGATAATTCTTTTCACGGAATACCATAGCTTCATTTCACAGTGCCCGCCGTAATCCCGATCGGATCGGGACGAAGGAGGGCGCACTCGCTTCTTTGAGTACACAATGTGTGCGTATTTTTGGTCGTTTGGATTGTTAGGACCCTCTAAATCCCCGATAGCGCTTCCGGCTAAAAAGCCGGAATCTCGCCTCGAAACCTCGAGTTTGGAGCATTAGGAGGTGCTAAAAAAACCCGAAAGCCCTTTTTATTACTGCTCGCAGGCAGGGAGTGCTTACGCGAAGCTAATATTAGCACTTTGGAGTGTTATATGGCGCTAAATTGCGACGTTTCCCGATCTGATAGAATCTTCGGAATCGTATATCCTTAGCTTCAAAAGTGTTTATTTGGAGCATATTAATGCGCTATCTGTGAGGCAACCGGGGTCCGCAGAGGATAAGGGTGCTGCCGATGGATATTGTGTGTTTGTGGCTGTATATTCGTACAAACGATAACAAGAGACTGGTTGCCGTCAACCCCCGAGGGAGGGGTTTTTGAGGCTGCTTATGCCCCCTTGAGGATATGCCTTTTGGCGGAATTGCCCCGGAGTGTTTTGGTCGGTTGCCGCCTGTAGGGAATCTTCACCTATGTAGTCGCACAATAATACTTTTGCGACGTCCAGCACGGGTATATCCGTGAGCAAGCTGTTTACCTTGTGCTTTCCGTTTTAGTATTCATGATTTATTATTCATGATCCATCTATCGTTCCGTAGAGCTTATGATTCTCTCTTTTCGCGTCGTAATAATCCAAACTGTCTGACGGGCTGCAGATATGGACGACTAACTGGGCATGCCCGGGTAACCCCGGCCGTCCTAGGGCAATACAGGGGCTTGTAGCTGAGGCTAACTCGAGGCTATGATTTTTTGAGCTAAAGTATAGTTTTTGACGTGGTTTTCTTTGGGTTCCACCAGTATCCACACGTCGTCCCGGTTTTTGAAAAGCTTCAGGAGTTCGACCATCTGATTTCTGTTTGGAATTGCATCCGGTGTATCCAAAACCGGATTGTCCAGGCAGTCATGGAAATCAACGCCGTTGTACGGCGGGACGATAAATCCCAAATGGATAAGCCGGGTGGCCGGTGCCAAATCCTTAGTCGTTTTGAACAAATACTTCCAAATGGCGTTAGGATTTTCCGAAATCCTGTTACAGGCGGTGTGGCTGAAATCATTGGCGATTGAAACACCGCGGCGCGAAAGATCAACGAGAATGTCCATAGGCATCTGGTGAGTATCGATAACGCGTGTCCGGTCGCGGTGTGGTTTCCAGTTTGGCGTATCGCGCATCGGGACCGTCTCGACGGTCAAAACAACATGTTTTGTATCCGCATAGGCACGCAGGCTCTCAACGTTCCTCAAAAACCGTTCATTTACCTTGTTGTGATCTTCTTCCGGAGCTGCAACGCGGATCCGTAATGTCTCAAGGTTCACGGCAAGATGCGCATACAAATCCGGATGAATATTAACGTACACGCACGTATGACGGGCCGCAATATCAATTGTGCGCCGCATCAGCGGTGAACTCGTTGCGGCCAGCATACCGTTTTCATCCTGTCCCCAGAAATGGAGCCCCACATCAATATTTTTGTCTGCCAGATAGGAAAACATCTCGTTGTAATCATCCGGACGGCCTGCGTTATACCAGATTTCGACCATTGCGGGGTGAGTAGCCTCAATGTCGCGTTGCCACGCGTTTCCTGGGGCAATCTTGATACCGAGTTTCATGGGATAAGTATATCAGACTATTGACATTTGTTGCGATGTCGTACAATCTGGGTATAGGTATGGATTTGGAAAAATTAGTAAAAGATTTTCTGGAATATCTTGAAATTGAACGGAATGTTTCGCAATTAACCATCCGAAACTATGCGCATTATTTGCACCGGTTTGTCGACTTTTTGGCGTCCCAATCCCCTACCCGGCCACTGACGACTACGGCTATTTCCGCAGATTCCATCCGGCAGTACAGGTTATATTTATCGCGATTTACTGATAAAAATAACTTAACGTTAAAGCGCGTCACGCAAAATTATCATCTGATTGCACTGCGATCGTTTTTAAAATATTGCCTGAAACGGGATATTGCCGTTGTTGCTCCGGAGAAAATTGATTTACCGAAGGCAGAATCCCGTTCGATAAAATTTTTGGAACGCGAACAGGTCGAGCGGCTGTTGAAAATACCCGGGAATCTCCGGGACAAAGCGATTATGGAAGTTTTATTTTCTACCGGTCTTCGGGTGTCGGAGCTCACCAAATTAAACCGCGACCAGATCAATTTTGACCGCCGTGAATTCGGCGTGATCGGAAAAGGCCGACGGGCGCGCGTTGTGTTTTTATCCGATGCGGCCGCCGGATGGGTACAAAAATATCTTGCGGGCCGAAGTGACACCGACACAGCCTTGTTTACACGCACGGCAGGGAAAAAGGATGCCCCGCAGCGTTTGACCCCTCGGAGCGTCCAGCGGCTGGTGGAAAAATATGTGAAGCAGGCGCATTTGCCGGTAAAAATCACGCCGCATGGCCTGCGGCATAGTTTTGCAACGGATCTCTTGACCGGAGGCGCGGACCTGCGGGCAATCCAGGAAATGCTTGGGCACAAAAACGTTTCCACAACGCAAATTTACACCCATATTACCAATCCGCAACTCAAAGAAATCCATGCTAAATTTCACAGAAAATAATGGCCTATTTTATCCAAAGAATGTTTTAATGTTTTAAAACATTAAAACAGAAGAAATCAATTATGCATATTGCCGTTGTCTATAGTCTGCCGACCAAACGGGCCCTTGCGGGTAAATTCGCCGACACGGAACAGGACACTGTGGATTCGGCGGAAGAGGTATGTGCGGCCTTGAAGGAAAAAGGTGCGCATCCGACCCTTGTTCCGATAGATGAAGATTCCCTTCCCTCCATTGCGAAGATCCGTGCCGACTGCATCGTCAATCTCATTGACTGGACGGGGCTGGACCTGCCGCTCTCCGATGGTGCGTTTACGGCAATTGAACATACAGGTATTCCCTTCACGGGGGCCACGCGTGAAAATTACCTGACGACGTCCGACAAGATTTTGATGAAAAAAGCGCTGGATGCGTATCATCTTCCGACCGCCCGCTGGCAGGTATTTGAAAACGGGACGGAAACCATCCGTGATGATTTCCGGTATCCTGTCATCGTCAAACTGGCATTTGAACATTGCAGTATCGGACTCACTCATGACGCTGTCGTGGGAAGCCGGCAGGAATTGGCGGGGCGCGTACGTGAGCGCATCGGATCGTTCGGTGAACCCGTCATCGCAGAGGAGTTTATTTCCGGGCGGGAGTTTCAGGTGACGGTCCTTGAAACACCGCACGGGGTGAAAATATTGCCGCCGGCGGAAATTATTTTTGATTCGTATGGCCCCGAATCGCTGTTGACCTACGAAAGCCGGTGGGAGGAAGCGACATTGGATTATGCATCATCCCGCGTGGGACTTCCCGCGCTGCCCGTAGATTTCGCAGCAAAAATCACATCGGTTGCCAAAAAAACGTTTAAAGAGTTGGGATTCCGCGATTATGCGCGTCTTGATATCCGTTCGGTCGGCGACGCCATATATATTTTAGAAGCAAACAGTAACCCCGGTTTGTCCGATTCCGATGAATACGGGATGACGGTTTCCTATAAAGCGGCAGGGATGACATTCGCCGATTTCGTGTGGAAAATTGTCGAATCCTCCCTGCACCGTTTTGTTAAACCGTTTGCTCGGGTGTAAAGATGTGACTTGTCCCGATCGTGAATTTGGGAAGATGCGACGGATCCCGGGCCATGACAAATAACAATTGCTGCTGCCATTTTCTGATAAGCCGGAAATGTTTTTTCCTGCGGCCGTACTTCCGCCGTTTTAAATCAAAATCCATCCAGCGGCTGCGGAAGTCCGCCCAATCGTACGATTTTTTTTGCGCAGAAGAGCTGTCAAACAGGACAATCCTGCTTTTGGAGGCAGAGTAGGACGAGACGGCGGCCCAGTGTCCCGAATCGGCATGCGGCCGGTCTTTTTCGTCCAGGTCATAGAGATACGACACGAGGACCGCGCGCAGCTGCGTGGGATTGTATTTGAGTGCGCTTTGCAGGTGATGGAGCGTTGCGTACTCAACGACCAGAACGGAAAACCCGAGTTTATTGGCGGCGCGGACCATGTTTTTTGTGCTGGTGCCGTTTCTATTCGTGCCGCAGAGTTCCATAAGATAGTCCAATGACTTCCGTTTGCCGAACATCGCGAGCGCATGCTTGAGAGCGGTAGGTCCGCAGGTAGTATCGTCGGGTTGTTGAATTGGTGTTACGTGAGTTCTGCCCATAGGGGAGCTCTATTCTACCCCCGCAGGAGGTGCGGGGCAAGACCTATAAGTTATTGGATTTGGTAGGAGAGCGAAACCGTTACTGTGATCTCGTTTGATCCGGTTTCGATCTGTGTCGGAGCGCCCGCGCCCAGTCCCACATCGGCCTTGGCAAGCATCGGAATCGGGCGTGGGGCGCCGCCAAAATCCTCGCTGTAGTTGATGACTTTTCCGAGTGAAAATCCGGCAATTTTTGCGGCGGCGGTTGCTTTGGTTTTGGCGTCCGCCACGGCCATAGCACGTGCTTCATTTTGAGCCTTGGTCTTGTCATCCACGTCAAACGAGATGCCGCCGACCTGGTTGGCGCCGGCTGCAGTCGCCGCATCGATAACGGCATTGGCAGTATCTATTGCGCGGACTTTGATGGTAAGATTTGACGAAGCCTGATACCCGGTAATCCGCGGGGTTCGGGTGCTGTAATCGTACATCGGGTTGATGGTGTAGCCGGTTGTCTTAATATCTTTATCTTGGACCCCCGCCTTTTTCACTGCAGCGCTCACTGCATTGATTGCGGCATTGAGCTGGTCCTGTGCCAGTTTCACCGTTGCGGCTTGCGTCTGTACGCCTGCCGAAACGACGGCAATATCCGGCGGAACGCTTACTTTCCCCTCACCGGTGACGGTAAACGTATCGGTTTTTGTTGTCGTGATCTGGTTTACGCTAAACGGGATGGGACCGGCAAGGCGCGTATAGGCAAAGAGTGCAAGAAAAAATATAATGATCGCTCCGGCAAATTGTTTCATAAAACCGGGTGTTCAAATCTTTTGATACGTTTTTCTATTCTATCGTGCTGAAGTTGATGAAGGACTTGTTCTTCTCTGTATGCTTTGATTTCTCCAACGAATTTGTCTAAAACGGTCATCACTTTGTCGAATTTTCCACCGACAATTTTAGTTACTGCATCTGTGATGTCTTCTACCCATCCTGGTTTTGCTTTTTCCAGTTCATCTCTTATGATATTCCTAACGTCCGTTTGGTCGTAAAAATAATGGGTTGACTTTCTCATACATGCATATTATCGACGGGAAAATTGTCTGTCAATGTGTCATTTTTTGGGCCGCCAGGACGAGATTTTGCATGAGGGAGGCGATGTTCAATGGCCCCACGCCGCCGGGCGTCGGCGTATAAAATGAGGCTATGTCTTTTATTTCATTTTCCTCGTAATCTCCGTGCAGTTTACCGTCCTCGGTGCGCCAAAGACCCACGGAAATAAGGATGGCGCCGGGTTTTATTGCGTCGCTGGTCACAATTCCCTTTTTCCCGACACAACTGATAATAATGTCTGCAGTCTTCATGATTTCCTGGGGAACGGAAGTTTTACTGGTAATTACAGACGTCGCACATTGTTGCTTTTCGAATGCCGCCGCGATGGGTTTTCCTGCCGTCTCCCCTCTTCCGACGATAACAATCTTTTTATTTTTTATTGAAATATTTATGTTTTTCAGAATTGTAAAAATAGCCATGGAGATGGGCACGTCAAACGGCGAATTTTTGACAAATCCGTCAACATCCTTTTTAGGGTCGATACTTCGATTTATCGATACATCGAAGTGCGGGGGGAGAGGTCTCTGGACAATGAGTCCGTGAACAGTTGGATCTCTGTTATACATTTCAACCCGTGCCGCGAGTTCTTTTTGAAGCGTTGTTTTGGGAAGTTTTTCGAAAATAAATCTCCCGCCGATTTTTTCCGTGGCTTTTTGTTTTTGGCGGATATAAGAAAGTGATTCCGGGTCATCCCCGACGAGAATGACAGCGAGGGTAGGTAAAATATGAAGTTTTTTAACTTCGCTCGTTAGATCAGCAAGAATTGCATCTGCAAGCGCTTTCCCGTCGATTTTCATATTTGTATTGTATCAAAAACGGAAGAATTATTTCGTATCAAGCGCGTTTCTTCGAAAATAACTAATTGTGTTATAAACCGTTGGAGAAGATGTTCGCGCAACTATGAGTGTACCAATTGCCGAAGGAAAAAGGTCTAATTCTTGGGTGTTTTCTTTAGGTACTTCCAGAGGCTCTTGATTTGCGTCTATTTCGTTTACGAATAAGACAACGGAACCATGGTCATTTCCTGTTCGGAACTTCCAATGATGTTCGCCGATTTTTTGTACGAGAGCGCTTGTATAATCGATCACCGGGTCCTGATATTTGTCGTATTCCCATGTTAAATTTCCTTTAAAAATTATGTCGCACTGAGTACAACGCGCAACGAGTTCTTTTGTCGGCATAGAAGCTTATTATATCACGTTCTGACGGGCTATTTAGTAAGACACGCGGCAGCGATGGTGTCGGAGGTAAGTATACTCTACCGGTATGTTATTTTCACGGGTTATGCTATTCTTGTTTTAATGTTTTAAAACATTAAAACAGAAAAAGTATGGCGCAAATATCGAGGCACCCAATGTCCAAAGCGGTAGAACAGAGCATGTTCTCCCTATTCCGTCATACATTGGTACATATTCGGACAGATCAGGAAGCTCAGGAGCTGCTTGATGATTTACTTTCTCCGACCGAAAAGATCATGCTCGGAAAACGGATGGCGATTGCCTACTTATTGGACAAAGGATACGATCAGCGACGGATACATTCGATACTTCATGTCAGCGTCACGACGGTCAACAGCGTGAACTTCTGGTTAAAGCAGAAAGGCAACGGGTATAGACGTGCTCTGAAGTACATAGGAAAGGAAGAAAAGTGGGTGAAGTTTTTTGATAATTTGGAAGGATTATTGCGCGGTCTATTGTCGGAAAAAGAATGGTCAAAAACAATCCATGGCTCCATGTTTTAATGTTTTAAAACATTAAAACAACGTTTAAGAGATTAAATATGAATATTTCCTTTTTGCAATTCAGTAATGAAATTATTGAGTAATTGCACGCCATTGTCACTAGTTAAATCAACTACTTTTTGGTTTTTTGCATCAATGACATACGGTTTTTTATCTTCTCCATTTTCACTAATATCCCTAAGAATATCTAAAGCGTGTAAGAAATCTGGCGCTGTTGAAAATTGTTCGTTGCCGGCATGAAGATCCGGTATGTACCCATTGCTTACTTTGTATGGAGGTGTACCAAGTTCTTTTATTTCCATAGTTTATTTCGTCAAACACGTGGCGGCGGCTATCGTATCACTTTTGTCGGCGAAGCGCATTAAGATCACTCCCGACGTTGCGCGGCCGAGGCGGGGCACGGAGTTAATCGGAAGCTTGACGACCTGGCCTTTCATGGATGTCAAAATCACGCTGTCGGTGTCGGCGGGAACAATTTGAGAGACGACGACCTTGCCGGTCCGGTCTTTGACCTCGGCGACTTTCACGCCCTGCCCGCCCCGCCTCTGGCGGGGAAAATCCTTGATCGCTGTTTTTTTACCGATTCCCTTTTCCATAATCGTGAGAAAATCCGCTTTCTTCGTTTCGTCATTGATGACGTCCACGCTCACGACGAAGTCGGAGCCTTTCAAAAGTATTCCGCGTACCCCCATGGTATCGCGGGCCGTCGGCCGGACTTCTGTTTCAACAAACCTGATGGATTTACCCTCGTGAGACACGAGAAGAATATCGTCTGCCCCGCCGGTTACGCGGGCCCAGGTCAGTTCATCATCCTTTTCTAATTTAATTGCTACCAGGCCGCTGCGGCGGATATTTTCGTATTCCGTCAACTTTGATTTTTTGATGGTGCCGTGTTTGGTCGCCATGAGAATAAATTTGACGCCGGATTCTTTCTGCTCATCGCGCTTCAAACTGTAGGTAAGTACGGATGTCACTTTTTCTCCCGATTCGATATTGATGAGGTTGACGACCGCCTGGCCTTTGGCTTGCCGGCTGGTCTCAGGGATATCCCACACACGCACCTGGTATACCCGTCCGCGGTCGGTAAAAAAGAGCATGTTGTCGTGGGTTTGTGCGGTGAGGATTTTATCAATCGTATCTTCTTCTTTGGTCGTCATGCCGATGACGCCTTTGCCGCCTCGCTCCTGCATTTTAAACGTGCCGCGCGGGAGTCTCTTGATATACCCGGACTCGCTCATCGTGATAATGACATCCTCATTGGCAATCAGCTGTTCTTCGGAAAACTCGCCGACTTTACTCTTAAATACGCGGGTTTTTCGCTGATCACCGTATTTTTCTTTTAATTTATTAAGCTCGTCCTTGACGACTTTTAATATTTTTTGCGGGTGGGCCAAAAGGTCCTCGAGGTAGCTGATGGTTTCCCGGATCATCGCCAGTTCGTCTTCGATTTTTTGCCGTTCGAGGGCCGCGAGGCGCCGCAGCTGCATATCCAAAATTGCAGTGGTCTGGATATCGGAGAGCTTGAATTTGCTCATCAATTTGACCTTTGCTTCATCGGCGTCTTTGCTTTTTTTAATAATGGAGATGACCTCGTCGATGTGGTCGACGGCAATTTTGAGGCCCTCCAGAATGTGTTCGCGGGCGCGGGCTTCCTTCAGTTCAAAAACACTGCGGCGGCGCACGATGTCATGGCGGTGTTTGACGTATTCTTCCAAAATAAGCTTAAGGGAGCAGGTCTGCGGTGTATTATCAACGAGTGCGACCATATTAACCGGAAATGTGGTCTGAAGCGCCGTGTATTTATAGAGATTGTTGAGGACCTGTTTGGGCCGGGCATCGCGCTTGAGTTCGACGTACACGCGGATGCCGCGGCGGTCGGACTCATCGCGGAGGTCCGAAATGCCGTCAAGTTTTTTCTCCCGCACAAGCTCGGCGATTCTGGCGACCAGCACTGCTTTATTCACCTGGTACGGAAGTTCCGTAATGGCGATGGCGCTTTTTCCCTGACCGATATCCTCTATTTCAGCCTTGCCCCGCATGACGATTTTGCCGCGGCCTGTCGTGTAGGCCAGCTTAATCTCATTAATGTCATAAATGGCGCCCGCAGTCGGGAAATCCGGCCCCTGGATGTGTTCCATGAGCTGGTCAGTCGTGATATCGAATGAAAACTGCGTATCTGTTTTTATCTCGCTTACTCCCTCGGTTGCCTTTTTCTTCGTCAGCTTGACCGTGTCGATGAGCGCCGCGATGGCTGAAGCTACCTCCGTGAGATTGTGCGGCGGGATTTTGGTCGCCATGCCCACGGCAATGCCCTCGCTGCCCATCAGGAGCAGGTTCGGCAGTTTTGCAGGGAGATACACGGGTTCATTGATCGATCCGTCAAAATTCGGGGTAAACTCCACCGTTTCCTTTTCAATATCCAGAAGCATTTCATCGGAAATTGCAGCCAGCCGACACTCGGTGTACCGCATGGCGGCAGGAGGGTCGCCGTCAATGGAGCCGTAATTACCCTGACCGTCGATGAGCCGGTACCGCATGGAAAATTCCTGTGCGAGGCGTACCATTGCTTCATAGACGGGTGCGTCTCCGTGCGGATGATATTTTCCGAGTACTTCTCCCACGACCGACGCGCTTTTTTTGTATTTGCTCGTGTGGTGAAGCCCCGTCTGGTGCATGGCGAAAAGAATGCGCCGATGGACGGGTTTCATGCCGTCACGCACGTCCGGAAGGGCACGCGCCACGATGACGCTCATTGCATAGTCCAGATACGACTTCTGCATTTCATGCGTAATTTCCGATTGGTTAACTTTCCCGATGTTCATATCTTTATCGTAAAAACCCGGCAATGAGCAATGCAACGATATTGGCGACCTTAATCATGGGATTAATGGCAGGCCCCGCTGTATCTTTGTACGGATCTCCGACCGTATCTCCGGTGACTGCTGCCTGATGAGCCGGTGAACCTTTGCCGCCCAGATGCCCTTCCTCAATATACTTTTTCGCGTTATCCCAGGCCGCTCCGCCGGTTGTCATCGAGAGGGCGACAAACAAGCCCGTGACAATGGTTCCCATGAGCAGCCCTCCGAGCGCGGACGGTCCCAACAAAAATCCGACCGCAATTGGTGCCGCAACAGGAAGAAGTGCAGGCACAATCATTTCATGAAGGGCGGCAGTCGTAACAATATCAACCGCACGTCCGTATTCTGGTTTTTGTTTTCCCGTCATAATCCCTTTCAATGTTTTAAATTGTCTGCGTACTTCAACGACAATGGCTCCGGCTGCCTTTCCGACGGCTTCCATGGCAAGCGCACCGAAGACATACGGCAGGGAGGCACCGATGAGAAGTCCTACGACGACATTGGGATCAGACAGGCTGAACGTCAGTCCTGCATTTGCCCCTGTGAGTTCCTGCGTGTAGGAGGCAAACAGGACGAGTGCAGCTAGTCCTGCCGATGCGATGGCGTAGGATTTTGTCACTGCTTTGGTCGTATTGCCCACGGCGTCCAGTGCATCCGTGATGGCACGCACTTTTTCAGGCTGGTTGGTCATTTCCGCAATGCCGCCTGCGTTATCCGTAATCGGACCGAATGCGTCAATCGCAACCACAATGCCTGTGAGCGATATCATGGCCATAGCTGCCACGGCAATGCCGTAGAGATCGGCAAGGGCATATGCGCCAAGCATTGCCGCCGCGATAAGAAGTACCGCCGGCAGGGTTGATTTCATGGAAAGCGCGAGTCCTGCGATGATATTGGTTCCGTGTCCCGTCGTGCTGGCTTCGGCCAGATGTTTGACGGAGCCATAGGCTTTCGACGTATAAAACTCGGTTATGGCGACCATCCCGATCGTAACCATGATGCCGATAAGGCTCGCAAGAAACAAATTCATGTTTGAATAAAGGCCGTTGCCGGTCATGAGCACATTCGTGATCATATAAAAAAGAACGGCAGATACTAATGCCGCAGTGAGAAGCCCTTTATAGAGCGCAGGCATTATTTTTTTATTTTTCCCGAGCGTCACGAACCAGGTTCCTACAATGGAAGCGACAATGCCCGCCGCTCCGACCGCCATGGGGAAGAAAAGCGCGTTTGTAAATCCGGGTAATAAGAGATGCCCCAACAGGATCGCAGCGACAGCCGTGACAACGTACGTTTCAAATAAATCCGCGGCCATGCCGGCATCATCGCCGACATTATCGCCGACCAGATCCGCAATTACGCCGGGGTTTCTCGGATCATCCTCAGGAATGCCTTTTTCGATTTTTCCGACCATATCCGTACCGACATCCGCGCCTTTGGTGTAAATGCCGCCCCCGAGACGTGCAAATACTGAAATGAGCGATCCGCCGAACCCGAGAGCCACGAGCGGTTTAAGGTCAAAGCCGGACGCAGCGCCGCGGCCGATCACAAGATAGGTTATGGCAACGGAAAGAAGCGCGAGACCCGCGACCATGAGTCCGGTGACGGATCCGCCGGAAAATGCCACGCCGAGAGCCTCGGCCAGTCCGGTTTTAGCGGCTTCTGCCGTACGGATATTTGCCCGGACGGAGATATTCATGCCGATAAATCCCGCAGTGGCGCTCAACAGCGCACCAATTGCGAACGCGACGGCGGAATACATGCCAAGGGCAACGTATAAAAGGATAATAATGGCAACCGAAAGAAGTCCGATCGTTGTATATTGCCGCCTGAGGAATGCCTGCGCGCCTTCTGCTATGGCATCGGCGATGGCATTCATGTCGGGTGTGCCCGTCGGAAGTTTAATAATTTTCGCCGCCAAAAATAAACCGTACAGGACAGATGCAGCGCCGGCAATAAGTGATAGTGTTATAAGATTCATAGAACTCCTTTCAAATAATTTCAACCATTATATATCCAATGTTGCATTTTTTGCCCCGATGCCACGGACGTGTCAGCTAGCTCATATTATATGTCCAAAGTAGCTGACTTTGCATGTGTCTGGATAAAGCGCTTCCGTGGCGGCACTTCGTCTCCCATCAGCATCGAAAATACGCCGTCGACTGCGGCAGCATCCACGATTGTTACCTGACGCATCACGCGGTGAGCAGGATTCATCGTTGTTTCCCAGAGTTGTTCCGGATTCATTTCTCCCAAGCCTTTATAGCGTTGTATGGACGGGGCGCCTTTAAATTCTTTTGCGTGTGTGTTGACGGTAGCATCCCGTTCTTCATCCGAGTAGGCGTAATATGATTGTTTGCCCCACGTGATCTTAAAAAGCGGCGGCTGGGCAATGTACAAGATGCCCTTTTTCTATAATGTAGGGAAGGTGGCGGTAAAAGAACGTGAGGAGGAGTGTCATGATGTGTTCGCCGTCCACATCCGCATCGGTCATGATGATGACCCGGTGATAGCGAAGTTTTTCGGGATTCAGGCTGTCGGCGATGCCCATGCCCAGGGCGATGACCAGCGCCTTGAGCTCTTCAAATTCTATGATTTTATCGAGTCTCGCCCGTTCGGTATTTAAAATTTTTCCCCGAAGCGGCAAAATTGCCTGGAATTTTCGGTCGCGGCCCTGCTTGGCGCTGCCGCCTGCTGAATCTCCCTCAACGATAAAAAGTTCCGAAATCGTCGGGTCTTTTTCCTGGCAGTCTGCCAGTTTTCCCGGCAGTGACGCGCCTTCCAGTGCGCCTTTGCGGATGACGGCGTCTTTGGCGGCTTTTGCGGCGAGTCGCGCTTTGGCAGCTAAAAAGACTTTTTCCAAAATCGCGCGGCCGTCAGCCGGATTTTCTTCAAAATAGGTGTCCAAACCCTCTTTCACTGCCGACTGTACAAACGGCGTCACTTCGGCATTCCCAAGTTTTTCTTTGGTCTGGCCTTCAAACTGCAGATATTGGGAGGGCATTTTCACGTACACGATGGCGGTGAGTCCTTCGCGGGTATCGTCGCCGGTAATGGAGTCGTCCCCGTTTTTCGTGGCGCCGGATTTTTTGGCGTAATCGTTGATGGCGCGGGTGAGGGCCATGCGGAAACCGGTCAGGTGCGTACCCCCTTCGGGAGTGTGGATGACGTTGACGTACGATTCCACGTTTTCGGCAAACGCATCGTTATATTGGATGGACACGTCAACGCTCATTTCTTTATCATCAGATTCTCGGCTTATTAAAATTGCCGGATGTAATAACTGCTTTATTTCGGTTTAATGCTTTGACAAGCGACGTGATGCCGCCTTCAAAATAATAGTGTGCTTCTTCGTCACTTCGCTCGTCTTTTAAATGAAAGGCAAGACGGGCGATAAGATATGCGCGGTCGCGGACCTGTTTTTTGACGGTGTCAAAATTGAGTGCGATCCCCTCTTTAAAAATTTCCGGATCCGGTACATACGTGTTGTTGTTCCGGTTTTTTTTGACGGCCCCGATCCGTTTGACCGGGTAGAGGGCGATTCCCCGCTTGTATTCCTGTACGAATGCGCCCCCGTCGCGGTACACCTCCACTTTCATGGAACTCGATAGCGCATTGACGACAGATGCGCCCACACCATGTAACCCTCCGGACACTTTGTATGCTTTGCCCTCAAATTTGCCGCCGGCATGGAGTTTGGTCATGACCAATTCCAGTGCCGATACTTTGTATTTCGGATTTTTATCAACCGGAATGCCGCGGCCGTCATCCATGACCGTTACGCTGTTATCTTTATGGATAGTGTACCCAGACGTTTTTGGCGTATCCTGCCAGCGCCTCATCAATGGAGTTGTCGACAATTTCATTGAGACAGTGCTGGAGGCCGGCCGGCCCTGTCGTGCCGATGTACATGGCCGGGCGCTTCCGGACGGGCTCTAAGCCCTCCAAAACGACGATCTGCGCACCGGTATATTTGTCAGAATTTTTGGCCATAAGAAGAAAAATGAGCTTAAAAAGCTCCTAAATCATTGTACAATACTTGAGGATGGTTGTCTAGGCAAACGAATCAAATTTCTTACACTTCAATTCCTTTAACAGATACATATATAACTGCTGTTACACTATTTCCGGAACTCCTTGATTAGAAAAACATACTGTGTTTGTTAGGGGGTTTGAATGTGCATACTCACAATCGGAGCACGTCATAGCTACGGCATCCGCAGCAGCGCCCTCAGTTTCTTTATCCTGAAATTCAGGAAATTCCTTTGTCAGTAAGATATTTATATTTTGCGGATTACTTCCCGTAGGATAGAGCGGCATCCATCCTATTTTCACTAATGGACAAAGCTGTTCAAAATTATCTAAATATATGTCTTTTCGCTCTGTCATGCGCTAAATATATCATAACGTTTGTTTTAATGTTTTAAAACATTAAAACAGGCCTACGAGGAGTATCCTCGTAGGTTATGAAAATATTTAATGAACAAAAATCAAAAGTTTTTTCCGGGGTTTTAGCTCCTGGCGGTGCTGGTGCTAGAAAATAAAGGAACCTAACCCTCTTCCTGTTTAGGTGGATTAAACAATTTCCCAATCTCTTCTTCCTGTTGTTTTTTGAGAAGTTGTTTGTCAAATTCTGATGGTTTTATCCATCCGACTGTTCCAGCCCCCTCCACTTGTATTATTTTGTCGGAAGACCGTATGCCTTCTGCCGCTTTAAAATTGGGCTCAATAAATCCTATAACTTTTACTCTATCCCCAGGCTTATGCCCGGAACTGACATACCCTCGCGAATCTCCTTCTATCGTGATTTCCGTATCCAAATTGATAGGCGGAATATCCTCATCCCCATTGAGATTTACCAATGATACAATTTTCCCTTCACGGACAACAACGCCGTTATAGCCAAAGAAACTGTGCTCGCCATCAAGAAAATGTCTACCTGCTGGTCCTGTGTCCGGCAAGGCTCCCATTTTTGTTCTTACCATATCATTTATACTAGCAACAACTTTATCCATGTTTTGTTGACCGGGGTTCGGACCGATTGGTAAATCTTTGATTGGAAATTCTGCCATAGTACTACGTACCTCCTATACTTTAGTGTAACACAATTAGACAATACACCCTCCGGGTGGATTGGTGAACTTTGTTTTAATGTTTTAAAACATTAAAACAGGACTACGAGGACTCTCCTTGTAGTACTGCGTTGTCGACAACCAGCCGCGGATTGACGTTGACCGCGAGTTGGGACTGG
Organism: Candidatus Gottesmanbacteria bacterium; assembly: GCA_963701185.1. Lineage (GTDB taxonomy): Bacteria > Patescibacteriota > Microgenomatia > UBA10105 > UBA927 > XYB1-FULL-47-11. The sequence goes on along the minus strand of OY969569.1, from coordinate 438,815 downwards.
GCGGCGAGGAGATTTCGGATGAGTTTGGTAAGGCGCGGTGATGGATGTGTGAGAAGTTCTTCATGGGTTGCATCAAGAAGCGCGGTGACAAAAATTTTCGCATCGTCGCGCGTGGCAACAAACGGTTCAAGCGTTGAGAGGCGTTGCCCTGCAGACTCCTGTAATAATTTTAATAGACTTGTTGCATCTGACTTTTTGATAGTATTTTTTACTGTAATAATAGTCATCCGTGACCGGACGGTGGGCAAGAGCGCCTCTGGCATGTGAGTGGTCCCTATAATATATGTATGCGGCGGGGGCTCTTCGAGTGTTTTTAAAAGCGCATTTTGCGCTTCAGGAGTCAGAAGCTCCATGTGTTCGATAATGCCTACGTGCTCGTAGCCGCGCGGGGCGAGAGACAGGTCGCGGCACAACGCGCGGATATCCGCAATGCCTGCGCCTCCTGGCCGGTGTATGTCCCATGGAGAAATTTTCCATGCGGCAACACGGGATTCCAGTTCTTCTTGAGGATTATTGCCAACAAGAAGGAAAGCATGCATAATGGTATTGTACTATGCCCGCAACTGCCCAATCAATTCTCACCGCACTCGTCGCCGACGGCCGTATCGCTCAGGCGCAGGCAGATGCGGTGATGACGGAATCCCTGTCTACCGGGGCTCCTGCTGAAGATATTCTTGTCAAAAAACGGTTGGTCACCGAGGGGGATCTTGCCAAAGCAAAGGCGAAAGCATTAAATGTCCCGTTTGTCACGCTTGCGGGACGGGCGATTGCTCCGGCGATCGGTAATTTCATTTCGGAACCCGTGGCCCGGCGATACGTTCTCATCCCGTTTGAATTTGACGCCGAAGCCAGCGAGCTGTCCGTCGCCATGGTCGATCCGTTGGATTTTCAGGTGATCGAATTTATCGAAAAGAAATCAGGGAAACGGATTCACCCCTTTATGGCACTCAAAGACGATATCTTGAGTGCTATAGAAGAAACGTACTCACAGAATCTCGGTGAGGATGTTACGGCGGCCCTGAAGGAATCAATCGAACCCGAAGTCAAAACATACGAGGCGGGTCGGTTGGGTGAAGTGATCCGTGAGGCACCCATTGCCCAAATTGTTTCGGCGACCCTTGAGCAGGCCATCCACCTTCGCGCATCGGATGTCCATATTGAGCCGCAGGTCGGCGAAACCCGCGTCCGCTATCGGGTGGACGGTATATTGCAGGAGCGATTGGTTCTGCCCAAGCGCCTGCAGGATGCCGTGGTCTCGCGTATCAAAATTCTTGCAGACATGAAAATTGATGAAAAACGTATTCCCCAGGACGGCCGCTTTAACTTTAAAATGGGTGAGGAAGAAGTGGATCTTCGTGTATCCACGCTGCCGACCGTACACGGGGAGAAAATCGTTATGCGCCTCCTTAAAAAATCCGGCGGGATTCCGACACTCCCGGAGTTGGGACTGCGCGGCCTTGCGCTCAAAAATCTGGAAGCGCAGATCACCCGCCCGCACGGCATTATCCTCGTTACCGGCCCGACCGGGAGTGGAAAAACAACAACACTCTATGCTGTGTTGTCGAAGTTAAATAACACGCGGGTGAACATTATGACGCTTGAGGATCCGGTTGAGTACGAAATTCCCGGTGTCAATCAAGTACAGATTAATCCTACGGCCGGACTCACATTCGCCACTGGCCTGAGGGCGTTTTTGCGTCAGGATCCCAATGTTATTCTTGTGGGAGAAATCCGCGACCGGGAAACCACAGAGCTTGCCATTCAGGCGGCGCTTACCGGGCATATCGTATTTTCGACACTCCATACGAACAATGCGGCGGGTGCCATTCCGCGACTTCTCGACCTGGGAGCCGAACCGTTCCTTATCGTTTCCAGCCTCAATTGCGTTGTGGGTCAGCGGATCGCCCGCAAAATTTGCCCGACCTGTAAAGAAGAATATGATCCGGAGGAAGCAGTGAAAAAAGATATGACCGAAGTTTTGGGTGTGCTATTATCAAAAGGGGCCTCCCTGAAATTATACCGGGGAAAAGGAACGGTCAATGGCGCACCGTGTAGTGCCTGTGTTGGTACCGGATATTTGGGCCGGATCGGTATATTTGAAGTATTGCCGATATCTATGGAAGTTTCCCGATTGATCGCCACACGGGCATCAATGGACGCCATTCAGCAGGCAGCGGTAAAGGAGGGTATGATGACGATAAAACAGGATGGCTATATGAAAGTGATTGAGGGGATAACAACGATAGAAGAAGTGCTTCGGGTCGCGGAGGATTAACTATGGATATTAAAGCATTATTTTCTGAAGCATTACGGGTTTCTGCCTCTGATCTCCATCTGGTCGTGGGGTATCCGCCGGTCCTGCGGGTGTCCGGAAAATTGGTGTCGATTCCCAATATTCCCCCTTTGACCCCCCAGGATACGGAATCGCTTATTTTCCCCACGTTTACCGAGGGAGAAAAAGATATATTTCTCACGAATAAAGAGATTGATTATTCGGTCGCATTCGGCAAAAACCGGTTCCGTGCAAACGTCTATTATCAAAAAGAATCTGTTGCCGCGGATTTCCGTCTCATTCCCGACAAAATTAAGTCAATCGAGGAATTGGGATTGCCGTCCATCTGTCACGAGTTTGTGAAGCTCCGGCAGGGGTTTGTGTTGGTGACCGGTCCGACCGGTCAGGGAAAGTCGACAACGCTTGCGTCCATGATCAATACGATTAACCAGATGCGGTCCGTTCATGTGGTGACCATCGAAGATCCCATCGAATATGTGTATCCGCCGGGAGTATCGGTGATTTCCCAGCGGGAAATGCATCAGGATACCCATTCCTGGAACGTGGCTCTGCGAAGTGTTCTTCGGGAAGACCCCGATGTGGTCCTGATCGGCGAGATGCGGGATTTGGAGACTATTCAGGCCGCCCTCACCATTGCGGAAACCGGGCATTTGGTATTTGCGACTCTTCACACCAATTCAGCGAGCCAAACTATCGACCGCATCGTTGATGTGTTTCCGGAAAATCAGCAGATACAGATCCGGCTGCAGTTGTCGGCTGTTATTGAAGGCGTATTGTCCCAGCGGCTTATCCCCGCCATTTCGGGCGGTCGGGTGCCGGTCGCGGAGATTATGACCGCAACGCCTGCCATTAAAACGACAATCCGCGACGGCAAGTCACATCTTATTGATAACATTATCCAGACATCTGCGGAACTCGGCATGGTGACCCTCGAGGGGGCGCTGGCCCGGGCGATCCGCGAAGGCAAGATCAGCCTTGAGGTGGCGCAAAGTTATGCCCTGCAGCCGGAAGAATTAAACCGACTGCTTAAACAAGGGTAAAAGGGTATGCCATTTTTTCAGTACAAAGCACGGGGAGGAGACGGAAAAACAGTGACAGGGCTGGTAGAAGCCCCGTCGCAGGAAGTTGCTATTCGTCTTCTTCATGAGAAACAGTTATTTGTCGTCGGGATCCACGTATCGAAAGAGGGAATTTCGCTTGCCAAAATTCAGGAACACTTTAAGCGGGTTACCTTCAACGATATTGTTAACTTCACAAGGCAGCTTGCGACGATGGTTGTCGCGGGATTGTCGCTTCCTGAATCACTGACAATACTGCGCACCCAGACGACGAACGAAGTTTTTTCTGACATATTGCTGGATATGGAACATCAGATTGTATCGGGAGGCAACCTCGGTGACGCACTTGCCAAGTATCCCCGGTACTTTTCAACAACCTATATTGCCCTGGTACGGGCAGGAGAATCCTCCGGGACGTTGGATGAGATTCTCACCAGACTGTCCGAAACACTCGAAGCCCAACGGGATTTCCGGGGAAAAGTGTCCGGCGCCATGATCTATCCGGTGATCATTCTCATTGGTATGATCGGCGTTATATTCGTGATGATGACCGTCGTGATGCCGAAACTCACGGGGTTATATAAAGATTTTAATATCCAGCTTCCGTTGACTACCCGATTCCTTATGTCTCTGTCGGATTTTTTTGTCCGTTTTTGGTGGTTCATGATTCTTGTTATAGGAGCGGCAGCAGTACTCTTTCAGCGGTGGCGAAAAACTCCTTTCGGGGAACTCGTCGTTGACCAGCTTGTCTTTAAAATTCCCTTGTTTGGGGAACTCCAGAAAAAAATCATACTTGTCGATTTTACGCGGACGCTCGGAATGCTTGTGGCATCCGGCATCCATATTCTTGAGGGGCTGCACATACTGAAAAATTCTCTCGGGAACGTCGTGTTTCGGAATGCAATCGATGAAATTTCCAAAAAAGTGGAGAAAGGATATCCGCTCGGAGATTCGTTTGCCCGGTATGCGGTATTTCCGCCGATCGTTTCCCAAATGATGAAGGTCGGCGAAGAAACCGGGAAACTTGATGAGACCCTGATAAAGCTTTCAAAATATTTCCAGTCGGAGACGGAAATATTAGTCAAAGGTCTCACGACGGCGATTGAGCCGATTATCATGGTCATTATGGGTGTGGGCGTGGGATTTATCGTCATTTCCGTGATTACGCCGATTTACAATTTAACCAGTTCATTTAAATAATTTACCCCTATTGACATGGGGATAAATACAATGATACAAGTAAATAAAGGAGATTATTTATTATGAAATCAACACGAGGATTCACGCTTATTGAACTTCTTATTGTCATCGCACTTCTCGGCGCTCTTGCAGTTGGATTGCTTGCCGCTATTGATCCGTTTGAACAGCTCAAAAAAGGCCGGGACACATCGACACGAAATACACTCTCGGAATTTTATAATGCCAACCTGCGGTATTATTCTACCAAAGGGCAGTTTCCGTGGAATACCAGCATGGTGGGACCAACGTCAATCGGCGATGCGTCTGTGACGGGATACGTCAACGCACTGGAACAAGCGGGAGAACTAAAGACCGGCTTTTTGACGCTTGCACAGGCTGCCACAGGCGGACCGAACGGCATCTATGTGTATAGCACCGGCGGAGAATCTCTCCACACCTGTTTCAAGCCGCAATCCAAAGGGTTTCAGATTGATCCCAATACGGTCTATGATATAAGCGGCGGGACATCGATTACGACCTGTAAATCCGGCACCGGCGCAGGTGCGACGTCCGACTGCTTCTACTGCATCCAGTAATGGAGAGCGTTTTGGCGGCACTTGTCGGTTTATTCTCATTCATTACATTCCTCTTGTTTCAGGCACAAGGTATTGTCGGCGGCGATTCAGGGGATCTCGTGACGGCGGCGGCCACGTTCGGCGTTGCCCACCCTCCCGGATATCCGCTGTATACGTTTTTCGGCTGGATTGCCTCTCAATTGTCTTTATTTACTCCTGCCTGGAGGGTAGGATTATTGTCGAGCCTGCCGCACGCGATCGCGGTCGGATGTGTGTATCTGCTTGTTTCTTCACTGACGAAGCGGAAATTCATCGGATTATTCAGCGCGGTTTTGCTCTTGGGTAATTACCTGTTTTTCCTCTACAGCGTCACGCCGGAAGTATTTGGACTTTTTGATCTTTTTGTTATTATCTTGGTATATCTTTTGATCCGCAGGAGTTCTCTTTCCCTTATCGCATTCGTCTTCGGATTGGCCCTTACGCATCATCACATGATACTATTTTTGGTTCCGGCTGCGATCTACCGGCTGTGGGGTAACAGAGTGCGGCTATCAACGGTATGGTGGTTTTTGGCGGGTTTGGTGCCGTACGCATACGTATTTGTCGCCGCCCGCGGACACTCGATTATTAATTGGGACCGTCCTGTAGACATGAGTGGATTTATCCGTCTGGTGACACGGGCTGACTACGGCACCTTTATGTCCGGCGCCGGCGCCGGACTCCAGCTCAGTCAACGTTTACTTCAGATTCAGGCATATGCACAGTTAATAGTATTGGATTTTACCTGGGTCGGAATCCTCCTTATGTCGCTTGGATGTTTTTCATTATGGAAGCGCGACCGCAGGCTTTGCAGCTTTTTTGTTCTTGCCCTCCTTTTTTTGGGTCCCCTCTTTTTCTTTTATGCGAGCTTTCCGTTGGTCAGCCGGTTTACGCTCGGCACATATGAGCGGTTTTTACTGCCGTCGTATGTCCTCTTTGTTGTCGTGGCCGGTATCGGACTGGGAGAGATTGCATCAGGGAAATATTTCCGCGCAAGGCCGGTTGTTCTTATTGTTGCATCTGTGATCATATTCCTCTACCCCGTCAGTCAGCTCGGTGTGACATTCTGGCGGTTTTATGGATTGCCGGCCGACAGGACGGCAGATAATCTCGGGCTCGACATTCTCTCGCCGCTGCCCGCCGGAAGCATTCTTTTTTTAAGCCGTGATTCGACGCTCTTTAGTACGCAGTATATGCGCTATGCCCTGTCTTTTCGTCCGGACATTGTTGCACTTCACGTAAACCGGTTACAGTCACCTGATTATCAGATGACACTGAAGGGGATATTTCCCGATCTTACGTTTCAGGGAACCGGCGACGCAACGATGAATCTCGTGACGACCCAACGATCAAAGAGACGGATATTTTCAAACACGCCGCTCTCTGTCGGTTCGGGATGGTATTGGGTGCCGTACGGGTTAACCTATGAATTGGTGGATGAAAAAGAGCAGCCGTCGCCCTCCGCTATGTATGAAGAGAATCTTGCGATGTGGAAAACAATGCACGATCCGACATCGGGTATATTATCGCGGTATAATCACCTCATGCTCTCGGATGTGCGTGATGTGTATGCCGGATCGCGGATTGCATTGGGGACGGCACTCATGCGCGCGGGCATGTTGGATGAAGCGTATGATCAGTTTAGCGCCGCAGTATCGGTTGCCGGAGACGGAGAGCTTGCAAATGCCTATACGTATGAAGGCGTGACGCGGCTTTTCCAAAAAAAATGCACAGAGGCGCTCGCTGCATTTGAATCGGCAAAAAAAGTAAGCCTCGTACCGGACAGTACCATTACCTATTATGAGGCACGTACCTATCGCGATTGTATCGGCGACACTATCCGCGCCCAAGAGCTTTTTGATGCGTATGATGCTGCGAGCGGAAAAACCCAAACACCATTAGAAAAATTGTAACACCCAGAGATACGCCGCTCACCAACGCCCCGTACATAAAACTGTCCGGCCGGTAGCGGAATTCGACGGAGTGATTTCCGGCGGGCACCTGTATGCCGATATGTTTGATATTGACCGGAAATATGGGCACCTCTTTTGTATCAATTGTTGCGTGCCATCCGGGATAATACGATTGGGTGAGGACAAGAATTGCATGTTCGTTCGGGTTCGTCACATTGACGGCGTACACTCCCTGCCCGGATGATTTGATTTCTACATCTGCCTGAATGAGGGTTGCTGCGGGGGTAGCATCCGACTCCACAAGCACGGTATCGCCGGGAATAAACGCATCAGAGGCAAATGCCGCTATCGCATCCTCGACGGTATGCACGGGAATCGCTTTTTTTGCAACATATACGGCCGGCAACGCCTCAGAATTTTCAAAGAGGTCAATGGTACGGTTCGCATAAGAGACGGATGTCTTACGCAAGAGTCCTTCCTGGGTAAGAGGAAGGGCACTGATAACGTTTTTAATGGACAACAGAGTAAGGAGCTTGCGGCCGGAGGCGCTTATTGTGGCGCCCGATGCATCCGTCGTAATGGACTGATTTACTATATCAGTAAGTACCCCGGATCTGCGTATTGTTCGTCCTGTATAGTCCCCGATGTGAGGCACATTCCACAATATGCTTTTATCAGGTGTCAGGGTGTTGCGGAGAAAATACGAGGGGCCGTTTTCCCGGGCATTGAGAGCATTGTATAAACTTTCTGCTCCGATACTTATCGTATAAAATGAACGATCGATGTATTGGGCAAGCGGCGGATTTTGCAGCCATTGTGAGGCCGGAACAAGCAGATGATAGGAAAACCACACGACAAACAACGATGAGGTATGGATGAAAATGATCAATGGTGCCGTTTTTCGAACATACCCGATCAGTCGATTGAAGGCATGAACACTCATGATAATCAGTGCGATTTCAAAAAGCCAAACGAACCGCGAAGGGACGCGGAAGATATTAAAGGGCCAAAATGAATAAATTAAATACAGCGGTGAATTCCGACCGGTCATAAGAAGCAGGGATACGGCAAGAACAAGGATAAAAAAGAACATGGAGCCTGGCCGCAGTTTTTTCCGCAGGGCCAAAATACTATACAGGGTAAGGAGTATCAAAGGAATAATACCGATATATGCGGTATTTTCCCAAAAAATACTTCCTCCAAACCGTGAAAAATTGGGGTAGGTGCCTGTTGCAGGATTACCCAAAGCGAACGGATGAATGAGCGTGAGAAGGTGTTTGAATGGGTAGGAGAATTTCATTGCCTGATCCGGGGAAAAACCATTCGCCGTTGCAAGCGTTTTTAAGTATTCCAGCGACGGAAGAAGTTGAGCGGCCCCCGCGATACATCCGCCGCCTACGGCAATAATAAATGAAATATTTTTCGGTTTGAGCCAGATCCAGTATGCGGCCAGGAATAGGAGCGTAATAAATACGGATTGCGGAAACCCGATGAAAATTTGTTGCGACAGAAAAATGATAAACCACCCCACGGTATACCACGATTTCTTGGTGGCCGCCTTCAGGGTGAGGGCGGCAAGCCAGGGAAAAAGACTATAACTTTGCACGATGGTGATATGGGGAAGCTGGGCGATCGTGTAACCGGAAAGAACAGTGGTTAGTGATCCGAACAGGCATGCAAGCGGCCGGCAGTTCATAAGACGAAGCCACACGTACATGCCCCATCCCATCAAACACACAGAAAAGACGAGCGTGAGATTGTATGCCGTGACTGTACGAAAGATGCTGAAAAAAATAAGATTCGGTAAAAAAAACGCCGCCATCGTGCCCAGGGCAAATATCGGATATCCCCCGCCGATTGCAGACGTCCACAGCGGTATGCGATGGTCGGCAAGTTCTCTGCTGTAAAAAAATTTCGTTGCAATGGAGGCCACGGCGTCGCTTTGTCCGAAATCGGGAGTGACGATAAGCTGAGGGGTAGGCCAGAATAACCGGAAGAAAAATGCACCGACAACGAGGGTGATAAGGCCGATTGCGTAGGTATCCCGCCACGTCCATTTCATGGAGCGAGTGTACCATACTTGACACGCGGTGCGTAAGATCAGACACTGGGAGTATGACGACGCTTTTTCTTTTTATTCTGGGGTTGGCGGTCGGGTCGTTTGCCAATGTATTAATTGACCGACTGCCGCAGGGAGAAAGCATATTGTGGGGGCGTTCCCGGTGCGATTTCTGCAAGAAGACACTGCGTTGGTATGAGCTTATTCCTATTGTTTCTTTTCTTATTCAAAAGGGCCGGTGCCGACGATGCGGAAAAAAATTATCGGTCCAATATCCGTTGATTGAATTTGTTACCGCACTCGGATTTGTGCTGTTGTATCCACATGGGATTGCTTTCTATATTCTTTTTATGTCTTTGCTTGTTATTTTTGTCGCTGACCTTAAATATCAGATCATACCGGATAGCATGATTGTCTTGGGTATCATCGGCACCCTGTGGAACGGCATGCATGTGGTTTCCGCAGTCGGAAGCTTCGCGTTCTTATATCTTGTATGGGCTATCACCCGCGGCAAAGGAATGGGATTCGGAGATGTCAAGTTTGCATTTCTTATGGGGTTAGTATTAGGATTTCCCGGGGTCGTGATTGCATTTTATATAGCCTTCTTGACGGGGTCTTTTGCGGGTGTCATACTGATGATGAGCCGGAAAAAAACCTGGAAAAGCAAAATTGCTTTCGGGCCGTTTCTTGTAATAGGAACGGTGGCGGCTTGGATCTGGCAGCCGCAACTTACCGCTCTATGGAGGTTATTTTTATGAAAAATAAACGGGGTTTTACCCTCATGGAACTTCTCATCGTGATTGCCATTATCGGTATTCTCATATCAATAAGCATTGCTTCCTATTCATCTGCACAAAAAAAGAGCCGGGATGCCAGAAGGCATGGGGATTTGAAAGCCGTGCAGAATGCGTGGGAACAATATTATGCGGATAATAGCGCGAGTTACCCGGGGACGTGTACGATATCGGCAACGTACTTGCCAAGCGGTATTCCTGTAGATCCGAAAAGCGGCTCAACGACGATTCCGTACCAATCCAGCTGTACCGCCACGACGTACTGTTTTTGTGCGAATCTCGAAGGAGAAACCAACAGTAAAACTGATTGTAATGGCGCTGTAGCGGCAAGCCCATATCTTGGAATAGATTGCGTGCGGAATCTGCAATAACTATGAAAAAAAACAATGGGTTTACGTTAATAGAAATACTGGTGGCGGCAACGATCATTGCCGTATTATCCGTGGTCGGTGCTGCATCCTATGCGTCCATTAACAAACGCTCCAGGGACGCTAAACGCAGAAGTGATCTGGAGCAGGTGCGAAGCGCGCTTGAAATGTTCCGTACGGATAATGGATTTTATCCCGCCGGATCAACCACCGGATTCAGATTGCTGACGGATTTGGAGTCCGCTCTTGTTTCAACATATATGCCGTCAGTTCCCGCGGATCCTAAAAGCACCAGTGCGTATTATTATTCCCCGCTGGGGACTGCTCCGTATTATAATTATTGCATTTGTGCCAGTCTGGAGAACCTTTCAGGAAGCGGTACGTGTACAGGAGTGACGCTTCCCGCAGGATGCAACTACGGCTTAAAAAATCCCTAACTATGGAGTTTCGAGCCCACGGATTTACCCTCATAGAGATCATCGTAAGTATTACCCTCCTTCTTGTTCTGAGCGGTTTGTTCATGGCTGGGTATAACGGATTTAATAGCTCCCAAACTGTCAAACAGGCGGCTTCGACGCTCGTCCGCAATCTCCAGGCCGTGAGGACCAAGGCAGCGTCCGGTAATAAGTCTGCCGGGTGTGATACTCTCATCGGATATATTGTGAAATTTCCGGATTCCGGATCTTATACAGCACGGGCGCTTTGCCAGTCCGGCGAAGTAGGAGATACAGAATCTTACTTGCTTCCGGCGGGTGTGTTATTTTCCCCCACCCCCGGATCTGTTACGTTTTATGCGCTTAATCGCGGAGCATCGGCGGATCGGACAATCACGCTCACGGGATTCGGAACGACATCGGTGGTGTCCGTATTTACATCCGGTATTGTATCGGATTAAGTACTGACGCCCCCCCATAGAGTACATTATGGTAAAACAACAAGGTCAAACACTTGTAGAAATGATCGTCATCGTCGGCGTGATCGTACTTTTGGCCACCGGTATTGTTGCCGGAACGACTGCGTCGCTGAGCCGTTCAGAGGTGCTGCGGGTTCGAAGCGAAGCCCTTTCTCATGCTCAAGTCGGTGTTGAACTCGCACGCGGGCTGCGGGATGCGGGGTGGAGTGCATTTGAGGCGATGGGAAGCTCGGGAGGCACACTCTATTGTGTCGGATCCGGCGGAGCTTTTGTACAGGCAACCTGTGCGCCCAATATCGACAACAAATTTACCCGAACCGTCACACTTCAAACCACCATGGTCCCCGGCGTTCCAACGATGAAAGTAACATCAGATGTGAAGTGGGGCGATACAACCAATCCCTTAAATGCAGTCCAATTGATAACATATTTGACTCAATGGAAATGAGATGTATGAAGATTGCTAAAAATAAAGGGTTCACACTGATGGAAATTTTAATATCGGTTGGGATTCTTGCGATTGTCTCAACACTGCTGGCGCAGGTGCTGTTTACGACCACCCACGTAAACAAAAAAACGGAAATCCTGACGGATATTAAACGGGACGGCAATTTTGCATTGGACATTATCGACCGCATGGTGCGTGCCGCCTCCGTCATCGAAACACCATGTACCGTCGGTGCCACATCCACGCCGTCAGCTAAAATTAGAAATCCGGATAATAACGTGACGGTTTTTACGTGTTTTTCCGACGGGAATGCGGCACGTATTGCATCGAAAAGCGCCGCGGGTGCCGTGGTGTATTTGACCGGCGCAGCAATAACCTTAAGCACATCCGGGGGGAGTAGCTGTGCCGACAGCTCGCTTTCGTTTTCCTGCCCGCCGGCTTCCGGCGCTACTCAGAACCAAGTTGCCGTGACGTTCACCCTGGGACAGATCGGAGTGTCGGCAAGCCCGTATGAAAGCGGAAGATCGGCATTTAACAGCACCGTACGCATGAGGAATTGATGCAATAGGCTTGCTAAATGGATAGACGGTTATTACAATAAAGACATATCATGGTTCGAAAGAACAAACAATCAGGTCAAATAGCACTTATTTCCCTTTTGGTGTTGATGGTGGCAACGACCGTGGGATTGTCACTTATTGCCAGGTCAACGACCGATGTTTCCGTGACCCGGAATGTAGAAGAGTCAAGCCGAGCATTTTCCGCGGCGGAAGCAGGAATCGAAGAAGGTCTTAAATCAGGTATTGCGAGTGCAGATACGCTCGATTCGGCGTTAGGGGTGAAATATAACGTGGCGGTTACCCCCGTGGGCGGGAGCGCCAGTCCGTTCGAGTTTCCTCAAAAAACATTAAAACAGGACACCGAAACCGTATGGTTGGTGAATCATGATCCATCGACCGGTCTCATCGTAGAGACGCCTACATATACGGTAAATACGATAGGCGTATGTTGGAGCAGCGAATCGCCGAATCCTGCTGTCGCTGTTTCCATTCTTTACCGTAAATTCGGCGGATCATACCAGGTAGCCAAAGCAGCATATGATCCGGATTCCCGGTCAAATAATTTTTCCGCGGCGGCGGCCGGCGGCTGCACCACAAATACCGCATATTCCGCCACGATGACATTTTCTGATTTGGGAATCACTCCTGCGTCTGATACGCTCATCGCACTTCGCATCCGGCCGGTGTATAGCGGAGCACGTATCGCTGTCGCCCCCGCGCAGGTTCTTCCGGAGCAGGGAAGCAGAATCGAATCTACCGGTACGTCCGGAAGCGATGTAAACAGAAAAATAGTTGCCTATAAGCAATATCGCGCCCCGGCATCTCTTTTTGATTATGCAGTATATAGTGAGGGATCGTTTTCCCAATAACACGTTCTGCCCATATGAATGTATCGCTCGGACTTGATATTGGATCGCGCACCATAAAGCTCATTGAGCTGGGGATTGAGGGAGCTTCCGCGGGACTTATGGCCGCGGGCAGTATTCCTACCCCGCCCAAAGCGCTCGCCTCTTCCGTCCAGGCTGATACTGAGGCAGTCGCCCAGGCTATTAAGCGCCTCGTAAAAGAGACGGGCGTTAAATCAAAAGACGTGCGTATTGCACTTCCGGAGTCGAAAGTTTTTACGCGTGTTATTGAAGTGCCGGCGCTCTCTCAGAGGGAGCTCGCATCCGCAATCCGTTGGGAAGCGGAACAATACATCCCCCTCCCTCTGGATCAGGTAAACTTGGATTTTACCGTTCTTCGCGATGCGAAAGAGACAGGAACAAATAAAATGGAAGCATTGTTGGTTGCGGCTCCGAAAGCGCTGGTAGGCTATTATTTGAGTATTTTGGAGCTTGCGGAATTAACGCCGGTTGCGGCAGAAACTGAAGTTATTGCCACGACACGCGTCCTTACCCGATCGGTACCCAATATTCGCAGCGTTATGATCGTGTCGTTGGGAGCACAAACGACAGATGTTGCTATTGTCAGAAACGGAATTTTGACGTTCACCCGTTCAATTTCCTCGGGGGGAGATGCAATCACCCGCTCCATCGCCCAGAGCCTGGACTTTAATGTAACGCAAGCGGAAGAATATAAGCGGGCATACGGTGTCCAGCAGGATAAACTTGAAGGGAAAATAGCCGCCGCCGCCAAACCGATTACCGATACGATCATAAATGAATTGAAACGGGCACTGGTATTTTATCAGGAGAAATATAAAGATGACCGTGTGCAACTGGTGTTATTGTCCGGCGGAACGGCACGGCTGCCGGGCATGGTGGTGTATCTGGCCCAATCACTGGGTGTCGAAGTGCAACTGGCAAATCCATGGGTCGGGATTAGTAGGCCCTCCCGATTTTCTGTGCTGACTGCGGAAGGGCCGAATTTTTGTGTTGCCGTAGGACTCGCGCTGCGCACGTAAGGAAACAGTATGGACGCCGTCAGAAAAATTAATCTTATCCAAACGAAACCGGAAACATCTGCGCAAACGGGAGTCGTGACCGTGTTCTTTTGGCGTCTCAGCCTATGGGTTCTTGCGATTTTTATCGTGAGCGGTATCCTTGCCGGCGGGGTGTATTCTTACCTGAAGATTCAGTATGACCGGTTGGCAACGGCACGTCAGGAGCTCTCGCAAATCATTACGCAAAATGCGTTGAAGGAGGGATTGCTGTTTTCCATTAAACAGCGCACTGCACTGATAACGAAAATTATGGGTATCCAGCAGCCGGTCGGCCGCGTGTTTGACATGCTCACGTCATTTATTCCTCCCGGTCAAATGTCCGACGTATCCGTTGATGATAAGAATAACGTAACTTTGTCGATTCGCGCGGCGTCCATCGATGAGGTTATTTCCATCACCGATGTTCTGATTAAACAGGCAACAGCAAAACAAATCCGCGCGCCTCAGCTTATTTCCTTAAAGTTCGGAACGACCGGAGACATTGATGTCGGATTATCTTTTATTGCCGTATTTTAACTGATGTATGCAGCTATCGAAACTTTTTCGTGAGTATCAGAAACTGATTGTTTCAATCGGAATCCTTCTTGTCTCGGGATTGGGGATTGTGTTGGGCGTCGTCCCGATTCTACAGAAAACAATTGCGATGAATACGCAATTCAATAATTTATCCCGGGAGGTTGATGTATTGAAAAATAAAGTGTCGATTTTGGAGTCCATTGATGAAGGTTCGATACGAAACAGCGCGCAAACCTTGTTATCCGCCGTCCCTTCCGATAAATCACTTGCGACACTGTTGTGGACTCTGGATGGATTAAGTGCAAAAACCGGAGTTGCTGCAGGAAATTTTTCAATTGCCAAGTTGGGGTCGCTTGCGACCGAGTCGGCAAAACGCGTCACTGCGGATGAACAAGCGGTGGGAGGTAATATCGTACCGTTTACGATAAATATTTCCGGAACGCTGGACCAACTACGCGGGTTTCTGGCTGCCAGTATATCGGTGCGGCGCCTCGTTCGAATCCGGACCCTGGATGTTTCGTTTCAGAAAACCGGTAGCGGGTCGGCGACCATGGTAACGGCGGCTCTGGGGATGGATACATTCTATGCCCCGCTCCCCTCAATGATTGGATCCGTCAGTCAGCCGCTGACGGCGCTCACAAGTGCGGATGACGAGCTCATCGCAAAGGTGGCGCGGATGCAGCTTATGGAGTCGCCGTCGCTCACATTGCCTCCGACCGGCGGAGCTGTCAAATCCGACCCGTTTAGCCTATAAGATCCGGGCGGCGGGTTTTTGTACGCTTTACTGCTTCGGTCTTGCGCCAGTCGGCGATTTTTTGGTGGTTGCCGCTCGTAAGAACCTGCGGGACGGATAATCCGTTATATGTCTGCGGTTCCGTATATTGGGGATATTCCAGGAGAGGTTCGGAAAACGATTCGTGGACGGTCGCTTCCGGCTTTGCCAGTACTCCGGGAATCAATCGTACAATACTGTCTGCCAGCACCATGGCGGGTATTTCCCCGCCGGTTAACACATAATCGCCGATCGTGATTTCTTCATCAACAAGACTTCGGACGCGTTCGTCGACCCCTTCGTAGTGCCCGCAGATAAGAATAACATGATCGACTGTTGATAATTCTTTCGCTTTTGACTGTGTATATGGGGTTCCGCCCGCGTCAAGCAAAATTTTACGGCCTTCCGGCAGACTCCGTAGGGCGCGGTCAACGATGTCGACCCGCAAAATCATCCCTACTCCCCCGCCGTAGGGGTGCCCGTCCACGGATTTATATGTATCCGTAGCAAAGTCGCGGATATTAATATAATCAATATTCAAGAGTTTATTCTCTATTGCCCGCTTGATGATAGAATGATTAAACGGGCCGGAAAACATATCGGGGAAGAGGGTGAGAATAGATAGTTTCATTCTGCCAGTACAACGTCGACGTACATTCCCTGTTTGGCCGCCATGAGCTTCATAAGATCCCGGAGAGATCGGATAATACGGCCGCTTTTGCCGATAATTTTCCCGTAATCTTCCTGATGTGCGTGAATTGTCAGTGTTGTTTTGTCCTCTGTCGCGTCTTCATCGATAACAATGTCATCGGGGTGGTCAACAATGCGGGTGAGGATGAATGAGAGCGTATCTTTCATGTTAGGACCCTTTGAGGAGTTTTTCGACTGCGGGCGTTACCTGGGCGCCGTGGGATACCCAATACGCGACACGCTCCCGGTCGATGACAATCTGAGGCGGCTTCACCAGCGGGTTGAAATATCCCAGATTTTCGATTGCTTTCCCGTCGCGGCGCTTGCCTTCCTCAATGGCAATCACCCGGTAGCTTTTGCGGTTGGTTGTGCCTGTTTGCGTCAGTCGGATTTTTAACATGCTCTCATGATATCAGATTTTACCCATCTTCTCAAGAGCGACAAGGGCGGCCCTCTGCTCCGCTTCCTGTTTTGATTTACCGGATCCGGCTCCCAGTACTCGCTCAGCCGCTCTCGCCTCTACCCAAAACATCCGTGCGTGGTCAGGGCCTTCGCTTCTGACGACGTGGTACGACGGCGCGATCCGCGAGTTCTCCTGGATAAGCTCCTGAAGTAAACTCTTATAATCGATATACGATTTCGTGGCGATAATGCCTTCAGCCGTGGGAAAGAGGAATTTCTCCAAAAATTTTCCGGCAGTTTCTATCCCCTGATCCAGATAGATCGCGCCCAAAAGCGCTTCAAATACGTCCGCAAGGAGCGACTGGTTGGTTCGTCCCCCTGAGGATTCTTCGCCGTGGCTTAAGAAAAGGAGTTCTCCCAGTCCCAACGATTTTGAAATATCACTCAAACTCGTGGTTTTGACCAGGCTGGAGCGGATATTGGTGAGTGTTCCTTCCGGATATTCCGGATATGCGCTGTAGAGAAAATGCGACGTTAAAAGCGACAGGACCGCGTCACCCAAAAATTCCAGACGTTCATTGGATGTATGGAGATGCTTTGCCTCGTTGAGGGACGAGCGGTGGATGAATGCGAGCTTCAAAAGCTCCGGATTTTTAAACGTAACATGAATATTTTTTTGTAAATCTTCAAATGTCATGAAAGTGATTTTAAAATATTTCCTAAAACGCCGTTGACGAATTTTGAGCTATTTTCATTGCCGTATTCTTTGGCAAGTTCAATCGCCTCATCGATGATGACTTTCGGAGGTTCCTTTTTTTCAACAGTGAGCTCATATACGGCAAGCCGCAACACCGCCAAATCTATTTTTGCGATTTTATCAACAGGCCATTCCGGAGCCGCACTCGCGATCCGTTCATCAATAGCAGGCAATGCCGGCAGGATGTGCTGTATATCCGGTGCGACCTGCTTATTGTCAAAGCTAAACGCAAACAGGCTGTCCATCATCTGCCGCCTATGTTGGTGTCTGGGGTCGTTGGAAGTCTTCACGCTTTTTTTGCTTTTACTATCCTTTGTTTCACCACTTCTTTCCCGCCGTAATACCCGCAGGTGCCGCAGGCCCGGTGCGGGAGCCTGGGTTTTCCGCAATTGGGACACACCATAATTTTCGGTAATCCGAGTTTAATCGCGGCCTGTCGTTTGCCGCCGCGGCGTGTACTATGCCGTCTTTTGGGTAATGGAGCCATATATTAGTCTTTACTGACATTGTCTATTATAGCTGTTTTGGCGAGCGTCCTCAAGAGGGCAGGTGGCAGATGATGAAGTACCTCCTGCGCTTCATTCATGGTCGCCATATCGGTGAAGGAGGCAATCTTAAAGTGCGGCATGCCGTGTTGCCGGGTACCGAAGACTTCACCCGGGCCCCGTAGCTTCAAATCCACGTCGGCCAGATCCGGTCCGTTGTGAATCGTTTCGAGGGATTTGAGGCGGATAAGCGTTTTTTCGTCATCTGTTTGGGTAAAGAGTAAACAATAGGATTGCTGGTCCCCCCGCCCCACGCGGCCGCGGAGTTGATGCAGCTGTCCCAGCCCGAACCGGTCAGCTCCTTCGATAACCATGATGGTTGCATTGGGAATATCAATGCCGACTTCAACGACGGGAGTTGCCACAAGAACCATGATTTTTTTCTTACGGAAGTTATCCAATACCCGTGTTTTTTCCGCGGCGGCCATTCTTCCGTGCAGGAGGCCAACAGCCGAAAAAATCTTTTTTATTTTTTCGTATTCTTCTTTGACGGCCTTCACCTCCGTGAGTGTATCGGATGCTTCAATCAGAGGACAGATGATAAAAACCTGGCCCGGCTGCTTCCTGATCCAATCGTACGCCGCTGTCCGTTTGGTTGGCGGCACAATCCAGGTTTTAACGGTGCGGCGGCCTTTGGGCATTTCATTCAGAACGGATACGTCCATATTTCCCAATAAAGTCTTTGCGATTGTTCTTGGTATAGGTGTTGCCGTCATCGTAAGAAAATGCGGCGTGATTTTTTTGCTGCCTACGAGTTGAGCTCTTTGTTCAACCCCAAATCTGTGCTGTTCGTCGATGACAACAAGGCCGACATTTTTGTATGGGTGTGTGAGGAGCGCATGCGTGCCCACGAGAATATCGCCCTCGGTTTTTGTGTTTCCGGTCACAAGTCCAACCCGAATACCGTACGGCGAAAGCAGCTGCGAAATGGTTTGAAAGTGCTGCTCGGCCAAAATTTGTGTCGGGGCCATAAGAAGCGACATCAGTTTGCTTTTATACGCGGCATACATGGCAGTTGCCGCGACAACGGTTTTCCCGCTTCCCACGTCGCCGACGAGTATGCGGTTCATCGGGATGGGTTGTTTGAGGTCACCAAGAATTTCCGCGATCGCGCGATTCTGATCACGGGTTAACATAAAAGGAATGGTGGGAATGTTGACAGGAGTAATGATTTTTGCTTTTTGTGTTTCCTTCCATACGCGTTTCTGTTCATACGCTCGAAGTTGTAATAGAAAGACTTCATCAAATGCGATCCGGTGCCGGCCGCGCTCGATATCCTCTTTATTGTCGGGAAAATGGACCGCGGAAACAGCATCCGGAAGCGGCATCAAATGATATTCATTCAGGATGGCGTCGGGAAGAAAATCGACAACAGTAATAGTTTCCAGAAGGAAAGCGATCCGGCTTCGGAGCCATTTGGAAGACACCCCTGCCGTTTCTGGATAGACCGGAACCAGCCGCCCAGTATGGAGCGACGTCCCCTGCTCATACGAAGGATTGCTCATGACGATTCTACTTCCGAACCAGTCGATTTTTCCGGACAGGTGAAGTTCGTCGCCGGGATGAAGAATTTTCAATAAATACATCTGGTTAAACCAGATGACGGTCAGCGTCCCGGAGGCGTCCGTCACTTTTGCTTCCTGTATTTTTTTGCCGGTTTTGGTAAAGAAATTTTTGATCGTTTGGATCGTCCCGTTGACGGTGACTGTTTCCCCCGGCCGGACGGCTGAAATCGGCAGAACAACGGAAAAATCGTCGTAGCGGAAAGGCACGTGGTACAGAAGATCCCGAACGGTAAAAATATCGAGATTAATAAGTCTGGTTGCCATCACCGGCCCGATGTGCGGCACGTACCGGACCGGGCTTTCAAGCGTAAGTTCCATACGGTGATTATATCAGTAATGTCTGCAAGGTTTAATTTCTCTGTTTTAATGTTTTAAAACATTAAAACACGTTTATCATTTTATCGGAGTGAAAGAAGCGGAAGAAAGGAGCTGGCAACAAGCGCCAGCGATGCCACGACAATAATGATTTTCCAAAGCATTTCGTGTTTCCTAAAAAAGTTCATATTTTTCCAGTTGTCATCCCCGCGAAGGCGGGGATCTGCCTTTATTTAATTTTTATTGCTTTCCTTCCAGCTTTTATTATATCACCTGTCTTAAACTTGAGTAACTCTGATGGTATTGTGACAAGTATATTGTTGCGTTTTACGGCTTTTTGTTCGACTAATCGTCTCCCCTCAGATTTACTGGAGATAATACTTCCTGCTATCATTGCCTCGATAATTGTCGCCCCAGAAGCTAATGTTGGTGTTAATGCGATTGTCGGGAGTTTTGCCTGGGTGAGTTCTCCTTTTTGGAATCTACTGCCGAAGTCTTTTTGCGCGGCGTCGGCGGCGGCTTTCATGTGAAGTTCCGTCACCATCCGGTGCGCCAGCTCGATTTTGATGGTCATCGGGTTTTCTTTTGCCGTCAGGCGTTTTTCAACCGACCCGATTTCTTCCATAGTCGCGTTGGTCGCGAGCGTAAAATACTGCACGATGAGTTCATCCCGCAGGGACATGACTTTCGCAAACATTTCATTTGGGTTGTCCGTCAGCCATATCGCGTTGTTCCAGGTTTTACTCATTTTACGTCCGTCGGTTCCCTCCAGGAACCCGTTGGCGATGATAAACGATTCTTTTTTGCGCAAGTCTTTTTGGAGCGTCCTGCCCGCCTGCATATTAAACGTCTGATCCGTGCCGCCGAGTTGGATATCCGTATTCATAAACCAGCTGTCATAGCCCTGCATCACCGGGTAGAGAAGTTCGTGCAGTCCCACCTTTTTGCCTTCAGCGAGACGTTTTTTAATAAGTTCCCGCCCGACGAAATCTCCGGCGGAAAAATGCTGGCACAGTTTTACGATATCGGCAAATTGTAAATCCTTGAGCCACTCGCTATTAAACCGAACGTTGATTTTAGAAAAATCCAGTACTTTTGCCGCTTGGGCCTTGTATGTTTCAAAGTTTGCTCTGATTTGATCATCCGTGAGGACAGGGCGTTCGGCGTCTTTATCCGAGGTATCCCCGATGAGTGCGGTAAAATCGCCGATGAGAAATGTCACGTTGTGGCCCAAGCTCGCAAACGCGTTGAGTTTCCGAAGCGGCACCGCGTGCCCGATGTGGATATTGGTGGCCGTCGGATCAATCCCGAGATATATATTGAGCTTTTTGCCGCTCGCCAACCGCGCCCGCAGCTTTTCCTTGTTCGGGATGATATTTTCGACACCCCTGGTTAATAATTCATCAATGGGATCCATATTTCCTCCACTATAGCATATTTTTATTCCATCAGGCATACTGAGCTTTATCCCGCAGATAATGATCCATCAGAACTAATGCAGCCATAGCATCCACGATGGGAACCGCCCGCGGCAGGACGCACGGATCATGTCTGCCGGCAGCCTCCAGTTCGACCGTTTCCCCATGTGTATTGACCGTATGCTGTTTTTTACGGATCGTTGAAACCGGTTTAAAAGCCACACGGAAATAGATCGTTTCACCGTTGGATATGCCGCCCAGCGTTCCTCCTGCATTATTTGTTTTGGTTCTGATATCTCCGTTTGTGTCCTTGAAAAACTCATCGTTATGCTTGCTGCCGGAACGTGCGGCTCCCGCAAAGCCGGATCCTATTTCGAATCCTTTGACCGCATTGATACTTAACATGGCTTTTCCCAAATCGGCCGGCAATTTGTCAAACACCGGTTCTCCGAGACCCTCGGGCACATTTTTGATCACGCCGCGGATGATTCCTCCGACAGAATCTCCTGCCTTACGGACGGATTCAATATGCGCAATCATTTTTTCCGCGACAAACGGATCGGGACAGCGGACGACGTTGGATTCGATTGCCGCAGGTGTCACCGTGTTGAAATCAATCGCTGTTTTTATATCAGCAATCTGTTCCACGAAGCTTAGTATTTCTATACAGAGTTTTTCCTTAAGGAACTTCTTTGCAAGAGCGCCCGCAGCGACCCGCCCGAGCGTTTCCCGCGCGGAAGCCCGTCCTGATCCCCGCCAGTCCCGAATACCGTACTTTTTATGGAATGTGAAGTCCGCATGCCCCGGCCGGTACACGTCTTTGATACATTCATAATCTTCTGGTTTGGCATCCTTGTTGTATGCCAGCATAAGAATCGGCATTCCGGTAGTTTTCCCGCCGAACATACCCGAAAGTATATGGATGATATCCGCTTCTTTGCGCGGCGACGTAATGTGGCTTTGCCCGGGCTTGCGGCGGTCCAGTTCTTTTTGAATGTCAGCTTCGGATATGGCAAGACCGGGCGGGCACCCGTCGATAACCACGCCGACAGCGCCTCCATGGGATTCCCCGAAGGTTGTAATGCGAAATAGTTGCCCAAATGTATTTCCTGCCATAGTTATTTCCTTTCTATCGTACGAAAAATTGTTTCTAAAATAATTTCTGCCGTTATGGCCGATAGGGATTTGTTGTCGGTAGTGATTGTTATATCTGCGCTTTTACGATAGAGCGGAGCGCGAGTGATAAATAAGTCGCGTGCTTTCCGCTTATCGTTCCACAGCGGGCGATCCATTGCAATACGTAAGCGTGCTTTTATCACCGGCAATGACGTTTTTAGAAAAATGATAGTCGCATTATTTTGTAAATGCATCAAAGTTTTTTCGTTCATAACAACTCCGCCTCCCGCGGCAATAACCTGATGACTTTTTAACACCAGTGATTGTGCAACGGTTTCTTCAAGACGGCGGAAGGCTTTTTCCCCGTCTTTAGCAAAAATTTCCTGAATTGAAGCCCGTTTTGATCGTAACAGCACGAGCGCATCCATATCAACGACTTTCCAACCGAGCGCCCGAGAAAGACGTGGAGCGACACTGCTTTTGCCGGAACCCATAAATCCGATAAGGACGATGTTTGACGGTTTTTCCATCGTTATGCCGATATCGCGCATACACATCCAGAACTCCGGAAATGTTTTATTGACGACGTCCGGATTTTCTATCTGCATTCCCGATATTTTTGCACCGGCAACCGCGAAGGCCATGGCCATCCGATGGTCGCCGTGCGTACGTATACGTGCCGGCTGCGGCCGGCCGCCAAAAATCGTTAGCACGTTTTTCGTGGCCGATGTTCGTATCCCCATCCGCGCTAATTCCGTCTGCAATGCACGAACGCGGTTTGTTTCTTTGACACGCAAAGTTCCAATGCCTTCGATGATGGTGTTCCCCTGGGCAAAAGCCGCCAGCACCGCAAGTGTTTGTATCTGGTCCGGGCAGGCGCTCATGTCGACGGACAACGGACGTACACCCTTACCCTGAATGGTCATCGCATCGCTTTTCCATAACACACGGCTTCCCATTTTAGAAAGAATTGAAAGAAACTGCATATCCGGCTGGACTGAGCCGGCACGCATCCCCCGTATGGTTATCGTCGACTGCGTGAGTGCTGCGATTGCCGCAACATAACACGCGCTGGAAACATCGCTTTCTATTTCTATATCCCTGCATGTATAGCATCCGTGCAATATTTCAAAATGATTGGGTTTGGTTTCGCAAACAGCTACGCCGCACGCAGCCATGAGTGCAATCGTCATATCTATGTATGAACGGGAAACCGTTTTTCCCCTCACGGAAACCGTTGATCGCTCAAGCATCGGAAGTATCATCAGGAGTGCTGAAATAAACTGACTGCTTGTCGTTCCTGAAATAGTAATAACCCCGGATTTTATTTGTGACTGCCGGACGCGAATCGGCGGAAACCCGGTTTTTCGCAGATACTCGATGCCGGCACCACGTTTTTGCAATGCCGAAACCAGTTCCCTAATTGGCCGCGCGTTGAGACCCGGTTCACCCGAAAGGGTGGTAACCCCTGGTACGATACAGGCGAGTGCTGTCAAAAAACGAATGGTTGTTCCCGAAAGCCGCGCAGGCAGAGTCCTTGTTAGCGATGTAACTTGATTCAACCCTCCGCTCACAATCCATTTGTCTTTCTTTTTTTCGACTGGAATTCCAAGTGCAGACAAACATGATGTCATGGCATGTGTGTCATCGGAAACGAGCGGATGGTGAATAACCACGGTGCCGTGCGTAAGAGCCGCGATCACAAGTGCACGGTTCGTCATGCTTTTGGAACCCGGCACGGAGACGGTAGTCCGGACAGGCTTGGGTAATGGTTGTAAGGTAATAATGTTCATAGTGTTTGTTTCTCAATGTTTATATTCTCCAAGTGAGAAGTATCATTGTGATACATAACCGTCATCGCGTCGTTTTCCAGAGAAACTTTCGTCACCGCACTGTTTTTTAAAACTGTCCGCTTGGTTTCCTCCGGCATACCGAGAGCGATGAGCAGTGCACGCATTTTTTGATCATGCGTCGAAATGGCGATTGTCTGCCCATCATGTCTTTGTAATAATCCGGCTACGATTTCATTTTTTAACCTCGGTATCCAAAGGGAAAATGTGTCCATGTGTAAGAGCTCCCTATGTTCATCGTTGCCGGGGTCAAACCCGGGGAATAATAGTGTTCGCTCTGCTTTCAATTTCCCCTCAAACTGGCCAAGGTCCATTTCCCTGAGATCCTCAAGTATCCAAACGGGGAGATGATGGTACCTCGCTACTAAACACATGGTTTCTTTCGCGCGGGCAAGCGGTGACGTGTAACATGCGCTAATGTGTTCTTGCGCCAGCCGCACTGCCAGTCTCTCTGCCTGTTGTTTCCCTGTCGCATTTAAAGGAATGTCTGTTGTTCCCATAGACCGGTGTTGCCGATTCCAGTCGGTTTCGCCATGTCGGAAAATAATGAATTCAGCTTTCATAAAGATGTTTCCTTTCCGCACGATGCCGTAAGCGCTTTCATTAACATAAGATTTTCTTTCCGGCGTTTCACCGTAATGCGTACAAAACGCATATGTTCCAGGCCGTTCATTCGGTTAAAATCGGCGGTCATCATGCCTTGTTTTAAAAGCAATGCATGCAGGTCGTCTGTTTTGTGACGCAAAAGAAATACGTTTGTTTTTGATTCGGCTCCCAGTTCCAGCATCGGCAGCTTTGCTATATGGCGAAAAAGCATATTCCGTTCACGCGAAACCTTATTGCGTATTCGGATCAGATGATCAGTATCTGACAGCGCCGCCTCTGCAATCCGCAGTGATATGGACGATAAAGGAAAATTCAGCCTCCAAGCGTCCACCGCTGATATAAGCTTCGGATTTCCCAGCATCACGCCGACGCGGATTGCTGCCAAACCGAACGCCTTGGAGAACGTTTTCGTGACGATAAGGTTGTCATGTTTTGGTATGAGCCTCACCGCCGATTTTTTATTTTCCGGATCCCAAAGTTCCTGGTATGCCTCATCGACAACAACAAACGCCTTTGTACTGCCAGCTATCCGGTCGATAGAGGCCGAATTCATAACTGCTCCGGTCGGGTTATTGGGCGTACACAGCCATATAAGGGCGGCGCGGTTTTTTTTGGCGGCCGTCATAAGACCGTCGACAAATTGTTCGTCAAGAGCAAAGCCGCTATCTTTTTGAGCGGCCACCGGGACGACGGCCCCCTTCATTTTGTTCACTGCCTCAATGATCCGAAAGAATGTCGGCGTCTGAACAATGACGGATTTTCCGGGTTCAACGGCAATCTGAGCAATAAGCGAGATGAGTTCATCGCTGCCGTTGCCCAGCTCCACCATGTCGGGCGTGAGATCCAGCCATGACGCAATTTTTGTTTTCAGAGTGACGGCATTGCGATCCGGGTAGTGATTCAGTTGCGCATTCCGTAATGTCCGAATCGCTTTGTCGATGACCGGACTGCTACCAAAATCGTTTTCCAGGGCAGCAAAATTATGACGGACAATGACGCCTTGATTTGGAATGTATGTAGCGGGCGGGTGAGCTGCCGCATGATGCCAAAATGAATTCATCTTCATAGCTGACTCCTTCCCCATGAAACACGCGCCTGTTGCACCGCCTGAAGTCTTTCATTTATTGCCAGCCAGCGGTCTGAAGCGATATCGGTTTTGAGCGTTTCCAGTGCATGTTCAAACTGCAGTATGGCAGATAAAATATTTTTCTTATTTGTTCGGAGGATATCCGTATGCATAGCCGGGTTTCCTGCGGCAAGCCGGGTCGTATCGCGAAAACCGTTTCCCGCTAAACGTCGTAGGGCGGGCCAGGATGGGTGCCCCGCCGCCGTTTCCATAAGAAGGGAAGAAATAACCAGCGGAAGATGTGATATCGACGCAATCAGCCGGTCGTGATCAGCCGCCGTCATCCGGATGGGTACGGCACCCGCCGCGCTGACGATAGATTCAATACCCGTGAGGGTATTGTCTTCTGTATTGTCGGATGTGAGGATCCATGGCCGGTCAACGAATAGGCCGGCATCCGCATGTTCCGGACCGCTTGTTTCTTTCCCTGCCATCGGATGTCCACCGATAAATGTCACGTGTGCGGGAAGTTTTTTTGCGATTGCGCAAATTTCAACTTTTGTACTGCCGGTATCCGTTATAAGAATAGGTTTTTGGGCGAGCCTTCCGATATGCGGCAAAAGCGTCATCGTGACGCGTATAGGCGTTGCCAGGATGAGCATATCTGTGCCGTTGAGTAGTTCCGTAACAGTGTGAGCCAAACGGTCAATCGCGCCCATTTGTATTGCCGTTCTTCCGCTTTTTTCCGATTTGGTCAAACCGATGATTTTCATCGTCCTGTCAGTTCTTTTGAGAGCCATGCCGAGAGAGGTCCCGATAAGACCCAATCCGATAATTCCTATGGTGCGTATACGCATGTTCATATATGTTCTTTTTGTATTCGTTTTGACTCTTGTATAATCAGGGCGAATAATCGCCGGACCAGCATTGAATCAAGCCCCAAAGATCGGCCGACTGTTTGTCTGTTTTCCATGATTTGCCGTTCACGGACTCTGTGCGTAATAGCCAGCCCGTGAAGTTTTTTTTGCCGTACGACTGCACGGGATAGGTTTTGGCGTTTCGCCAACAGATGCAATATATGGTGATCCGCATCGTCTATTTGCCGGCGTAAACGTAATAACTTACTTGGTATACTGTTCATATCGTTTCTCCTTTCTTATACAGGCCTAATATGAGTATTTTGTGCGCTACCAGGCGTATGTCCTCTAGTGACTGCATAAAATTTCTGATGTTCCGCCCAATTTCGACATCCACGTAGAATGTATACTCCCAGGGAGTACCGATGATCGGGCGGGATTCTATTTTGGTTAGGTTTAACTTTCGTTCGGCAAAACACCGGAGTACCCGCGATAAACTTCCGGGTACGTGCGGAAGCTGCAGAATGACAGAGGCTTTATCAGCTTCTTTATCTATTCTTTTCTGTTTGGCAATGACGACAAAACGCGTTATATTGCATGGGTGATCTGCAACATTCATTTTCAGTGCCCGAAGTCCGAGGAGTTCCCCTGTCGATTTACCGGCAATGGCCGCTTCGGAGGATTTTCTCAAACGTGCGATTCGTGCCGCCGCAGTTGCAGTATCGGCTAAGGCGATAGTCTGGAGGTGCGGGTGTTTTTTTAAAAACACGCCGCATTGTAATAACGCTTGCGGGTGCGAAAAAATCGTTCGGACACCCCTCAACCTCTCGTCGTCGTTGGCGCAACCACCAGGTGTAACCAGCAATGCATGTGTTATGTTTAAACATACTTCTCCTACAATATGGAGTTTCTGTTGTTTTAACAGATCATAGTTTTCATGGATGCTGCCGGTAAGTGAATTTTCTATCGGAAGCACTCCCAGCGTGCAATCGCCG
This sequence comes from Candidatus Gottesmanbacteria bacterium, assembly GCA_963701185.1. Lineage (GTDB taxonomy): Bacteria > Patescibacteriota > Microgenomatia > UBA10105 > UBA927 > XYB1-FULL-47-11. The sequence goes on along the minus strand of OY969569.1, from coordinate 411,201 downwards.
CGTGTAACGGCAGCGCACACATCCGCAAAAGCAGGGAAGAATTTCACCACGGCTTTTGGCGCGGCCCATTGGGCGGCGGCAAAACTGTACGAGCCGATATGCCCGATGGAAGCGATAGACTCAGGAGTGGCTATCGGAGGGTTCATATCCGTCCGCCTTTCGTTGGAATTTTCAACACCCGAAATCGCGACAGCTCCTCAACCAGACATCGCAACTCATCAATAGTAATATGTTGTTTTGTATCCGTCGTTGAATGACCGGTTTCGATTAAAATTCCGTCATAGAGAAAGCCGCTTCCGTCCCGCATCCGCATCGCATCAATTGTTACCGGCACGATTTGATCACGAAGCTTCGGTCCGCAACTGTGGCTTGGGTCAAAAAAGAGCTTCGCGGAAGGAACACTGCGTTTTACGCGCCGTGCAACTTCGTGAACCAGAGCGCTTCGCCATTCACCTTTTTGCGGGTCTTCTACCCCGCGGTGGATGAAAACGAGTCTTCCGTCCATGCCTTTGGCGAATGCCGCAAGTCCCGCCCATGTACGTTCCAGTTCTACCGGCGTCTGCCGCGTCTCATCTTTCGCATCGGTAAGTGTACTCCCCAGCGTTTTGCCGTTTTTGATTCCCACCCTCCACCCGTTTTTGGCAGCCAGACTCGATGTCTGGAGGATGTGCCACCCTAATTGATCCACCGATGGATTCCATAAAAGCAGCTTCCCCGGTGGAATTTTTCCGACATAATGCGGTATTTGTATTTCCGGCATCATCACTTCTGTTGCAACCGCCAGATCAGTATCCGCCACAACCTGCGCCGATATGGTGATGCTCGGAGGTGTTTGTTCCAATACTGCCCGCCCCACGATGAGAACCTGTTCCTCAATGGTCGGGTAATCGATGCCCATATCTTCCGGATTCGGTGAAAGCGCAGTTCGGGATTTAAGGCCCACGATCCGCGTACCGGCTATGGCGCGCTGGAGCTCCCCACGCTGAGACTTCACCTGGATGTCCGCGATAGCGTAAATATCACGGATATTCTCACGGTTGATAGAACATGGTCCGGCAAATATTTCAAGATCGAAATTTCGTTGTTCAATAGTCATAGGTACGTTTTTTCACCACAAAAAAACCCCGCCTTGGCGGGGTTCCGTGGTGTTATAAATTTTTGTTATTTATGCCACGCAATCCCCTCCAAGGACTGGAGTAAAATAATAAAAGAAATTTTGGTTGCGTTGGCTATTCATAAACAGTATGGAGTATATCACGTGTTGTCAATTTTTGCAAAAATCCGCTACAATAGCAATATGTCCATGTATGACCTTTTTCAACGAAGGCAATTTAGACGCCGCTTCGGAATGACCCGAAATAATCTCCAGTTCACCACGACCCTGGCGGTCGTCGGATTTTTCGTTGTTGTTGCCGCGGTGCTGTTTACCGTCGTATTATTTGCCTGGTATGCCAAGGATTTGCCCCGTCCGGATAAGGTGCAGCGGACGACCGGCTTATCCACGGTGATTCTGGACCGCAGCGGCGAAAGCCTGTATGACATTTATCAGGACGCCAACCGTATTCCGGTTTCCTTTGACGATATTCCCAAATACTGCCGGGAGGCTACAATCGCGATCGAAGATAAGGAGTTTTACAAGCACCCGGGACTCTCCACGTCGGGTATTATCCGTGCGCTTCTGTCCAACCTTTTTTCCCGGAGTCTGCAGGGGGGATCCACGCTAACCCAGCAGCTGGTGAAAACCGTGCTTTTGACGAATGAACGGACCGTGCCGCGCAAAATCAAAGAGGCAATTCTTGCCATCCAGATAGAACAGAAATATTCCAAAGAACAGATTCTCCAGATGTATCTTAATGAAGCACCCTACGGCGGTACGACTGCCGGCATGGAATCCGCTTCGCAATTGTATTTCGGAACGTCGGTGAAAGATTTGAATTTAGTTCAATGCGCCGTTTTGGCAGGACTCCCGCAGGACCCTAATGATTACTCGCCCTTTTTTGGGGCGCCGAAAGCCTACGTAGCCCGGACTCAGCACGTCCTCACGCGCATGCGGGAGGACGGATATATTACCCCAACGCAGGAAGCGGATGCACGAAAGCTTTTGGATAGTATTCATTTTGCCACGGATACCGAGGGGCTGCGTGCGCCTCATTTCGTCGCGTACGTTAAAGAACAGTTGGTCGCAAAATTCGGGGCGGGAACCGTTGACGGGGGCGGACTGAAAGTGACAACAACCCTGGACTGGCGCCTTCAGCAAAAAGCACAAGCGATTGTCAAAGAGGAAGTGGATAAAGCAAAATATTTGAAAGTCTCAAACGGTGCGGCGGTCGTCATTGACCCGAAGACCGGGGAAGTTTTATCAATGGTCGGGAGCAAAGACTACTCGGCGACGGACTCCAGCGGCTATAAATTCAACGTCGTCACCCAGGGCTTGCGTCAACCGGGCTCGTCCATCAAGCCCTTTACGTACGCAACGGCGTTTAAAAAAGGATATACGGCGGCAACTCTCCTTATGGATGTGGATACCAAATACCCCTCCGGTGACCCTGCCAAACCCGAGTATAACCCCAAAAATTATGACGGCAAATTCCGCGGCCCCATGCAGCTCCGGTTTGCCCTGGGCAATTCCATAAACACGATCGCCGTCAAAGTGAGCGCGCTGACAGGGGTCAAAGACGTGCTGGCCACTGCCAATGATATGGGCATCTCGTCGTTGGCCCCGACCAATGACAATCTCAAGCGGTTAGGGTTATCCATGACCCTGGGGGGCGGCGAGGTGACGCTTTTGGATCTCACCAGCGCCTACGGCGTGTTTGCGACGTCAGGTATGAAGGCCGCACCCGTTTCCATTCTGAAGGTTGAAGATAGGAACGGCAAAGTGATTTACCAATACAATCCGCCGGCTCCGCAGCGGGTGCTTGCGGCAGACGTTTCCTATTTGATTTCCGATATATTGTCCGATAACGGTGCGCGCAAAGATACGTTCGGCCCCAGTTCATACCTGACGATTCCCGGATTTAGTGTGGCAGTAAAAACCGGCACGACGGATGATAAACGGGATAATTGGACGGTCGGCTATACGCCGTCGATGGTGGTGGGAGCATGGGTCGGCAATAACGACAATTCCCCGATGAATCAGGCGCTGGCCTCCGGTGTCACCGGTGCCGCTCCCATCTGGAACAGAATTATAAAGGCGGCGCTCACCGGCAAAAAGGACGAACCATTTACCCGGCCTTCCACGATTATCGACATGGATATTGATAGCTATGGCGGCGGCACGCCGGTATCAGGGAATTCGACCCGCCGCGAAAAATTTATTAAAGGCACCGAACCGACCGGGCCGGCATATATTTATGCAAATATCAAAGTGTCGCGGCATGATAACAATAAACTGGCAAATGTGGTTGAGGTGGGCAACGGCCAATATGACCTGAAACAGTATGTCGTTTTTGCCGAACAGGATCCGGTTTCAACAGACGGCAAAAACCGCTGGCAGGATGCCATTAACGCCTGGGTCGCCGGCCAGGGAGATTCGAAGTTTCATCCGCCGACGGAAACTTATCAGGGAACGGATTCCATCGGTATGAATGTCAAAAATCCCAAAGACATGACGCGGGTGGACAGTAATTCCGTTACTCTCGAGGTTACGGTATCAACGCTCAATGATCTGGACCGCGTGGAAATTGGCCTTGACGGATCCATTATCAAAACCGTGCACGATAAAAATATCAATGAAACAATTACGATTCCGACTAATGGCTCTCATATTATCCATCTGGAAGTGGTCGATAACAAAGGAAACCACGCGAGTAACGATGTACATGTAGGGATTAATGCGGATTACGTAGCTCCTACGCCGACCCCTTAAGCGGTGACCACGGAGGCCCCGAATTTTTCTCCGGCGTATTCGATGAGTTTTTGACGGATGGGTGCGATATCCATGCCGGTCAGGTTTTTTGTCGGGTCATTGTACGTGACACGGAACGTCCGTTTGTTTTCATAGGCGTCTAAGAAAACGATGGACTCGATAAGTTTGTGAACCCGCGACAGAACGTCAATAAGCGGACCGACCTGGAATCCCTGCGGAACGATGAACGATAAATCTTCGACGATCGGAGGATATTTAGAAATCGGAACATATTTTTTATTCCGTGTTGCGTGGGTAACAAGATCGGCAATATCGAGAGTCAATGTCGTCACCGGCGTATGGATATTCATTTTTGACAGAAGATCAGGTTTAACTTCTTCAACGAAGCCCGAATTGCGTTCACCCAGGATCGAACAGATAGCTTCTCCTACTCCTTTGGCCTCGCGATGTTTGTTTCCGGTCCACGCAACGACCAGTGTCGGTTTTTCTTTGGGCAAATCGTGCTCACGCCATTGATACGTCATACTTAATTCAAATAATTGCAGATCCTTTCTGAAATGCAGGTTCTGTTCAACGGCAAGAAGCGCGCTTGGGAGGAGTGTTGGCCGCATGTAGAGCCATTCCTCCGAAAGCGGATTGGTGATTTTATATGCTTTATTGGTATCAAGGCCGAATATCCCCATGAGTTTTTCGGAAATCATGGAGTAGGTAGTGAGTTCGGTAAATCCCCAATCGCGCAGGTGTATTTTTATTTCGTGTTCCCATCCAAGGAGCGGATCAGGTATGACGATCGGCGGCTCGCCTTCCGGCAATGTGGTCTGTATGTTGTGATATCCGTATATCCGGGCGATTTCTTCAATCACATCCACGTCCAGTGTCACATCCGTGCGGTAGCTCGGGACCGTGACGGTAATCTCTTTTTTAGTGAGAGACGGCGTGAATCCGAGCGGAACCAGTATTTTTTTTATTTCAGTATCAGTGAGTTCTGTCCCCATATAGCCCGCCGTTTTTTCTTTTGAGACAGTAACTGAATATGGTTTGTACGGTTTGGGATAGATGTCATACATTTTACTGGCAGCGTGTGCGCCGGTAAGTTTTTCCATCAGTTCTATTCCGCGGATTAAAGCAGGTAGTGTCAGTTCACTATCGAGTCCTTTTTCAAAAAGCGATGACGCTTCGCTTCGCGCCGCCAGTGCCATGGAGGTTTTGCGGATATTGACGGGATTGTACGTTTGGGTAAAAAGAACAACAGATGACGTTCCGGGTTTAATGCTGGAGTTTTGCGCGCCCATGATGCCGCACAAGTCAATGAGTCTGCCGGCGCCGTCTTCGATCACGATGTCGCCGCCTGCGAGGGTGTGTGTCTTTCCGTCCAGGGTGACGATTTTTTCACCCTTCTTACTTTCACGAAGGATCATTGTTGAGTCCTTAATTTCGTCATAATCAAACGCGTGCGCCGGCTGGCCGTAGGCGCGCATCAGATAATTCGTGATGTCAATCACGTTGTTGATGCTGCGGATGCCGGTTGCTTCCAGTTTTTGTTTGAGCCAGAGGGGCGAAGGCGCGACGCGGACATCCGAAAGAATAATAGATGTCCAGCGGGGATTAAGCTTCGGGTCGGTTTTGATAAAAAGTTTAAGGCTCCGAGAAGGACTCTCCTCGTCCTTCAAGGAGAGTCCTTGTAGGGCATAGGGGTCATTGACGAATTTTGCCGGAATCCCGAACCGGGGTAAAATCGCCGCCGCCTCGCGCGCGACACCAAAAACAGACATCGCGTCGGGCCGGTTGGTTGTGATTTCGATGTCGTAAACTGTTTCGCCTTGAAGACTGTCTTTGTTCAAAGACAGTCTTCTAAGCCGTTCGACCGACGGGCCACACAGGGACAAATACTCCTTTATCTGTTGAGAAGTTGCCTTTGTTTTAAGAAATTCTCTGAGCCATGAATCAGGTATGAGTATGTTCATATTTAAAACTGTTCCAAAAAGCGCACATCGTTGCTATATAAAAGTCGAATGTCGTCCAATTGCGTTCCCGATTTCATCATAAAACAGCGCTCGACTCCCCAACCGAACGCAAAGCCGTTGTACCCGGCCGGAACATTCCCGTTTTTCAGGACATTCGGATGCACCATGCCCGCGCCGCCGAGTTCAAGCCAGCCTTCCTTGCACAGTTTGCATCCTTTTCCGAGACACACACCGCAGGAAACATCCACTTCAAATGAAGGTTCTGTAAACTGAAAATGAAACGGCCGGATGCGCGTTTTTCTTTCAGGGCCGAAAAATTGTTTTGCAAAATAATCCAGTACCCCTTTGAGATGTGAAATGGACACGTTGCGGTCGATATACAATCCCTCAAATTGGTGGAACATCGGCGTATGGGACACGTCAATCTGCCGGCGGTAGCACTTGGCGATATTGATCATGCGGATCGGAAGTTTCCCCTTTTCCATTTCCCGTACCTGGCCGTTGCTGGTATGCGGCGTGAGGACTATTTTCTGTTTTTTTGGTCCTATTCCGTGCCCTTCAATATAAAATGTTTCCCATTCGTCGCTTGCCGGGTGAGAGTGGGGCATGTTTAATGATTCAAACGGATACCAGTCCCAGTCAACTTCGGGGTGCCGGACGCGGATGAAACTGATACGTTCAAATATGCGCGTAATTTCTTCAATAGCCTGCGTTACGATGTGCAAATGGCCCTCCGGCGGCTCAATCCCCGGCATGGTCGGGTCAAATGGCAGGGTGGTTTTGGGGGTTTGTGTCGTGCCGCGTGCGGCGAGAGCCTGCAGAATGGTCTGTTTTACCTGGTTGACGACCGTTCCGGCCTGGGCCCGGTCTGCGGCAGGGACAAGCCGTATGTTTTTGGTTAACTTTGACAGATCACTTTTATTGCCAAGGAGCTCTATGCGCAGCCGTTCCGCGGATTTTTCACCGTCGGCAATCGCGTCAAGCGCATCCTGCTGGCACTCCAAAAGCATACCAATGAAATTCGGTGTCGGTATAAGATCACTCATAGACTCACTTTCATTGTACGGTTTAGCTTGTATTCACGCAAGATACTTCCACAAAAAATCCCCCTTGCGGGGGATCGTGGGTTAAATTTTTAGTTATTTATGCACCCAAAGATACCCCGTTCGGCTTGGGGCAAAAAAACATACTCACTGACATTCTTTGGGCTGTCATAGATTTATATTTTAATTTACCGTTTTGACTTTGTCAACGATTTCTTCGAATATTTCGGGATCATTGGTGACCAGATTTGCCAATATTTTCCGGTCCATGTCGATGTTGGCGGCCTTCAGTTTACTCATGAATACGCTGTAGGACAGGCCGTTTTGCTTGGTTGCTTCGGAGATTCTCGTGATCCAGAGCTGCCGGAAATCGCGCTTGCGGTTTTTTCGTCCGGAATGGGCATATTCTCCCGCATGCAGGTACGCCTGCGTTGCCACACGGATAAGGCGGCGTCTGGTCATCCTGTAGCCTTTGTTGGCTGTCAGAATTTTATGATGTTTTGCTCCTGCGTGAACACCTCGTTTTACTCTCATATTATGTATTTAAAAACCGTTTGACCATCCGTGAATACCGGATTGTCGTGATCTCCTGCGGTGCGTCCTGGCGCCTTTGGTGAGATTTGGTTTTATTGCTGCGTAAATGCCGTGCGCCCTGCATACGGTGCATAACCTTACCGTTTGCGGTAATTTTAAACCGTTTCCGTACTATTTTTTTCGTCTTCATTTTCGGCATATCAGCTCTCTTTCTTCTTATCCGGTACGACCATTGCGCCCAATACTTTTCCTTCCAGATGCGGCTCACGGACGACCCGTACAGCTTCCAATCCTGCAATAAACCGCTTCATGACGTCAAACCCGAATTCTTTCCGCGTAATCTCCCGTCCCCGGAAAAACAGCGATAATTTGACCTGATTCCCGTCTTCCAGAAACTCTTTTGCGCGGTTCAGGCGCGTATCAAAATCATGTTGGCCGATAAAGGGCCGGAGGCGGATTTCTTTCACCCCGACGTTTTTCTGGCTTTTCCGGTTTTCCTGCTCTTTTTTGGCTTCCTGGTACTTAAACTTTTTAAAATCAATGAGCTTGGCGACCGGAGGCTTCGCCGCCGGAGCAATTTCTACAACGTCGAGATCAAGCTCTTTTGCCTTCTGGAGTGCTTCCAGCTTGGTGACAATACCGATTTGCTTCCCCTCTTCATCCAACAGGCGAACTGTCGGACTCATGATTTGGTAATTCAGCCGGTAGTGTTTATACAGTATGCTCAATCGCTTCTTGTAGCAGGGACAAAAAATTCTCAAGGCTCATCGCTTTGAGATCTTCACCCTTGCGTGTCCGGACGGAAATACGCTTCTCCGTCACTTCTTTATCCCCTATTATACCCATGAACGGCACTTTTTGCAACGTTGCGTTTCGGATTTTGGCGCCCATAGGCTCACTTTTCCCGTCTATCTCCACCCGGATACCGCGGCCTTGGAGCTCACCGGCCATCATTTTGGCCGCTTCAACATGCCGCTCGGCAATCGGAATAAGGACGACCTGCACGGGTGCCAGCCACGCCGGAAATGCCCCGGCATACTGTTCGATCAGTATTGCTAAAAACCGCTCCAGTGACCCGAGCGGTGCGCGGTGTATCATAACCGGCCTCTGCTCTGTACCGTTTTTGTCGATATATTTTAATCCAAAGCGTTCCGGTAACATGAAATCAACCTGCACCGTTCCACATTGCCACTCCCGGCCGAGTGCATCCTTGATCATAAAATCGGCTTTTGGTCCGTAAAATGCCGCATCGCCCTCAGATATTGTGTACGCGACCCCGGATTTATCGAGAGCTTCAATAATTTTTTCCTGCGCTTTTTCCCACAGACTATCATTTCCTAAGTATTTTCCCTTTGCAGACCGAATACCCAACCTGACGCGGTATTCGTTAAACCCAAACACTTTGTAGAGTTTTTGGATAAATGAAAAAACCGACAGAAATTCATCTACTGTCTGTTCGGGTGTACAAAAAATATGGGCATCGTCCTGTGTGAATGCACGGACCCGTAGTAACCCGGCGAGTTCACCGGATTGTTCATACCGGTATACGGAACCGATTTCTGCAATTCTGTACGGGAGATCGCGGTAGGATTTCGGTGTAAATTCAAATGACTGAATGTGCATGGGACAGGTCATGGGTTTTACCAAATACTCGACGCCGTCTACATCCATCGGGGAATACATTTTGTCTCGGTATAAATCCCAATGCCCGCTTTTTTCCCACAAGGACTTGCGACCGATATGCGGGCTATACACGTGTTTGAATCCAATTTTAGTTTGCTCACGTACCATATACTCTTCTATCTCGCGGCGGATAATTGAGCCGTTGGGAAGCCAGATGGTTATCCCCTGTCCGACTTCGCTATTCATCGTGAATAATCCTAATTCTCTGCCGATTTTCCGGTGGTCGCGTTTTTTGGCTTCTTCTATACCTTTCAGATAATCATCCAATCCCGTGCGTGTCGGAAAACAGGTGCCGTAAATGCGCGTGAGCATCTTATTTTTTTCGGACCCGCGCCAATACGCGCCGGCGACGGAAAGCAGATCAAAATATTTCAGATCATGGCTTGGGTGCGGGCAATGGCCGCCGCGGCAAAGATCCGTATAGGTGCCCGATGTAAAGACTGTGAGCTTTTGGCCTTCTTTGCTAAACTCTTCGATCAATTCTTTTTTGTATTCGTTATCCTGAAATATTTTGACTGCCTCCGCGCGGCTTACTTCTCTTCGTTCAAACCCTTTCCAGGTTTTGACCAGTTCCAGCATTTTTGCCTCTATTTTGGGGAAATCTTCTTCGGATATTTTCACATCACCGAAATCAAAATCATAATAGAATCCATTTTCGATTGCCGGTCCGATCGTGCGTTTGGTGTTGGGCCACAGCTCCATGACCGCCGCCGCAAGCAAATGTGCGCATGAGTGTCGAAGATGATTAAGGTGTTCTTGGTCCATATTTTCCAACAAAAAACCGTTCATTCGTGCGCTCCGCCGGTTGGCGGAAGTTTCCAGCGCACAATAAACGGTACTTAATTTTTCTTCATTTCGCCGAAGATCGCGCTTCTCTTTGAGGTTAGTTACGTCTCATGCAAGTGAGAAGTATCTATATTCTACAGTATAAGAAACCCCTGTCAAGCGATTGCCGGAAATCCTCCGACGTGTTTTTCCAACCGGTCCAGTCGTTTGTCGTGCTCGTTAAGTATCGGAATGATATTATGTTGAAGATAATCGACGACAGCTCCGACAATTTCTTTTTTGAGCCGTATTTCCATGGAAACCATATCGCTTTTTATGGACATGAGATCGTCTTTGGTGGCAAAGCGTTTCAAATCGTCTTTGGTGGCAAAGCGTTTCAAATCGTCTTTGGTGGCAAATTTTCGGTCAAAGCGTTTTTCCATGGCCACGAGGTCGTCTTTAGTGGCAAAAACAGCCTTTAATTTCTTGACATCTGCATCAGTAATCATAAAATTACTTTACTGCGAACTCACCGGGCAGTCAATAAGCGTTACAGTGCGTTTACACAGATTGCGATGACTTTCAGTGACCAGAGATAGCTCCCCGACGTTCTTGTGATCGCAACTGTCCATGTATCGTCAGATGTTGGTTGATCAGAGATGGTCCGGAATGTTGCGCCATCGCTCGTGATCGCATATCCTCCGCCGATAACTTTTTTGCCGGTGGGACACGTAGCCGGAACTGTTTTGGATGTCGTATCGGTAACGTCCGTTATGTTTGTAATCAGTTCAAATCCGATGACGCCCTGTGCTCCTGTTGCGCCAACCGGACCTATTTCTCCCGTCGGTCCCTGATTACCGGTTGCCCCGACCGAACCTGCGTCCCCGGCTGGCCCCTGACTGCCGGTTGAGCCGACTTCTCCTTTTAATCCTGTAGCACCAACAGGCCCAATTTCTCCGGCCACGCCGGTTGCGCCCGTTGCGCCATGCGGACCGATATTTCCGGCATTACCGGTTGGACCGATTGACCCTGTATCCCCCTTTGCGCCAGTTGCTCCGACCAAACCGGGTAATCCGCTTGCTCCCGTTTCACCCTTGTCCCCCGGTATACCCGATAAACCGGTAGCACCGACAGGACCAATGTCTCCGGCTTGACCGGTTGCGCCCGTCGGGCCCAATTCTCCCGATAGCCCCTGAATTCCTTGCTGTCCGGTGACACCGATTGAACCGGGAAGTCCGCTTGCCCCTGTTGAACCCTGTTCCCCCGGGGATCCTGGCAAACCTGTAGCGCCAACGGAGCCTTCAATACCTTGCATGCCGGTCGCACCGGTAGAACCTATATTCCCGGTTGCGCCCGTTGCCCCTGCTCCACCGGAACCGCCATACGTAAGAGTGACCAATTTGTCATTCTTTTTACACTCCGTCGTATGAAATCCGATGCCGATAGCAAACACCACGCCGCTTTCTTTGACACAGAGTGTGAGGGAATCAGCGGCATATACAGAGGAAATAGATGGTGCTAAAAATAAATACGTTATCAAAAGGACAAGTACTCGTTTCATGGGTGAAATACCTCCTATCGCGAAGTATTGCAGATATCGTTGGGGAAATATGTACGATAGATTACAAATCCCGCTGGCCTTTGGCTTTGGGGACAAAGGGCTTGATGGAGGCAATATCGCCGGGCGTATTTTTGAACGTAAACAATATTTTATCGATATAGTTGGCGAGGTCTTCAAAATAGTAGACATCGGTGACGCGCACGTCCTCATGCTCGGCAAGCTGCGGCTCAACGTCAATGGTGCCGATTTTGAGTGACCGGAATAAAATATTGGATGTATATGCTTTTGTTTTGAGTGCCTCGTTCCAGAAGAGCGCCCGTTTGGTAACAAAAAAAGGCGATACGACGTCAAACCGTATGATCCTGCGGTCGGTAATATATGTTCTCGATTTTTTGAAAACCACGAGGTTCCACCAATACCCGACTCCCAAAAGGATACCGGCCAGTACAAATCCCGCGATCCGGAGTGCCGTCATCATGACCGGGACGATTTCTCCGATGACCCAGAGGACAATGAAGAAAAAGAGTGCTAAAAATAGGAGACGGGCAATCGCCAGATATTTATGGATTGCATGCGGTGTTACCGTGTAGAGAATCCGTTCCCCTTCCTGCTGTCCGTCAAATGCTGTCATATTCCGATTGTAGTACTAAATCCGAAAAACGTAAACATGATGGGCCGCGTCCTGTCGGACAATGTTCCACCCCGGGAATATGAAGCTGTTGGAGACGATCACCGTTCCCTTTTTACATTCGGTTTTTAGTTTTTTGGCAAGCCGTTCCATTTTCCACGGCAGGAGATAGATAAAAACGATGTCCGCATCATGAATATCCGCGCCCCAGAAATTTTTCCAAAGCGTGGGCGCGCCCCGCAGGTTGGCCCAAAGAACCAAAAGCGGATTTATTTCATATCCGATTGTGCGGGCCCCCTTTTGCGTTGCCAGCCGGAGGAGTTTGCCGTCTCCGCTGCCCAAATCATAGACGACCGATCCTTTCTTGATACCGGCGAGCCGGATCATTGCGTCGGCAACTGTATTTTTCGTCGGCACAAACGGCGCGCCGGTAAACGACGCGATGCACATGTAAAAAAAGAAAATGACAAATCCGATTTGAAGAATGAGGAATACAAATGAAAGTGCGATCATAGGGATGCAAATACGAGAAGTCGCTGATTGGTTGTGCCCGGCGGCCAGCAAGTCATGAGGGTAAGCGTCGACTTCAAGGACTCTCCTTGTAGGTAAGAAACATCTTTGGAACTTACGAATTTTTTACCGGTTACCGTGTAGGTAAACTTCACGCCGTGATAATACAAAAGAATTTTGTCTCCGGCGGTGAGTTTCGGGAGAAGATAAAAAACGGAATTATATCGCAACGCATCGTAAAAATTTTCCGATGAATGGGCGAATAAAAATATGTTCCCCATCGCGCCCGGTACGCTGGTGCCGCGGGCATGGGCGACTCCTTTGGTGAGGGCGTACTGGTAGGCCTTACTGTCATACGGATCGACGTTGGCAATAATCCGTGCATTGGCGCCTAAGCGTGGGATCACGATGCCGAAATTTTTATCAATCGGGACAATCTCTTTCGGAACTGCATGGGCTGTATACCGGAGTTCCTGTGTAGCAAGCGGACCAAATGTCAGAAGCAAGATGGTAATACCGGCAAGGCACGTAAGGCCGGCAACCCAAAATAATATGCGGGAGATTCGCCCGATTATTCGGACTTTTTTCTTTTTGCGAGCCATATACCAAGAAGTATAACAGCTATGGCTCCCACCGTCAGCATAGTACTGCGGCGAAACAAGTTTGGCTTCGGAGGAGTATACGGTTGCTGGGTCGGGCTGGGGGAAGCTTGCTCTCCCAGAATGGCTCCGGAAGGTCCTGTAGCGCCCTTTAGTGTCTCTGCACCCAATATATTGCCTCCGGTGCCTGCTGGAATGGCACCCGCGGTACCGGTGGTCGTCGTGGGAAGGATTGTCGTCGTTATAGTATGCGTTTCGCTGTCCCCCCGTATCCCCGAGCCGTTCCCTGTTGAATCAAAGGCACGGATTGCGTAGAAATATGTTTTGCTGCAATCGGGTTTCTCATTGACAAATTCACCGTCGGCGTTGGGTCCGATGGTTTTCGTCTCCACGAGGCTTCCCGCATTCACATCAAATGTCGTGTTGGGCGAGCGGTATAGCTCAACTTTTGCCGTCTTGCCGTCATCGGCAGTATGAAATTTAATCTTGTACTTGCATGATTCGAAATCCTCTTTGCTGTAGCTTGTCGGCGTATCCGGTCCGCTGGTGTTTCTGATAACGCTCACCGTATTACTGGTTACCGTTTCCCCTGAATTTGCAGCAGTGACGTAAAACTGGTACGTTCCGTCACTCGTGAGAACCGAGCTGTCAGCGGTACAATTGGAGGTGTTTCCTCCTGGCGTGATTGCTATGTCGCTGCCAAACTGGCTAAATCCACCGTCAGACGGACCCTGTTTGTAGCATTTTGCCGTGATGTTGCCATTGGAAGCATAATCCAGCACGACAAAATTCACGTTCAAACTTGTTAAATTTGTCGGGCTCTTTGGTTGCTCAATTTTTATGGACATCGATCCGGCAAACACCTGACCGGCAATACATAGCGATGCAATGGTTAGAACGATTGTTTTGAATGTATTACGCATATTTCCTCCGTAAAAACCATCCCAGCGCACCAATGCTTATTCCTCCGGTGATAAGAGCGAATGCGACATACAGCCAGAATGTGTTTGCGCCTGTGGCCGGCAGTTCGGTGCTGGCGCCCAAGACCTGACTTTCAACGGTATTGATGACGTTATGCGAGACGCCGTTTTGTGTGTTGGTAACGATGCTTACCTGCGTTCCGACATAATGGTCGGCGACAAATCCCGGATCGGTTGCATTGGATAAGACATCGCTACAATTAGTATCTGTTTTACACCCTGCCGCCCAGGCAAGATCGTGATACAGTCCGGCCTGTTGAGCACTGCTGACATCCGCGATATAGGTAAGGGTGACGCTTTCGTCTTTAATCATATTGCCGAGCTTCCAGACTCCCGGTGAAGCATAGGTGGGTTCTGTCGTGGGACCGAGTGGGGATTTAATATCCCCGCGCTTGTTGGAATTTGCCGTCCAGCTTCCGGCCCGGTAGGTAAATCCTGCCGGCAGAAGGTCGGTCACCGTTACGTTAAACGCAGCGCTCTGCGTTGCCGTGACCGTCAGGGTATACAGAACGCCACTGCCCGGTGATATATCCGCCCCGCCGGTGTTGTTCTCCTTCGTAATCGTCAGGATCGGATTGATAAATTTATTACACAGGGTGAGTTCCGTTTGATCCGTGGTTACCGCGATATCCGTCGGTAACTGGGTATATTGGGGCCCTTGCGGTAAACGCTCACAGCTATACCGGATTTCGTTGTCATCGATAAATCCATTCGGGAACCAGCCAGTGAATTGGTAGCCCGGGACAATATTTTCATACACGTTATAATTTCCGGTGATTAGCGTCTGTGGCGTTCCCATATCGGTGGTTGCCAGTACGGCGCTTTCCGTTCCCCATTTGAAGTTTGTCGGATCTGTGCTGTCGTATTGCCCATCGCCATTCGTGTCGGCGACTTTATGAACGAGAAGTGTTCCTGTTTTTCGGGTGTTGGTGAACGTACAGACAATGTCATCACCGGATCCGACATCAATGTCGGAGATATTTGTTCCTGTACCGCGCAAAGATCCCTCTCCACCGGTACAGTAATAAGTTGTTAAATAATTGCTTAGGTCTGTTCCGTTTGTGCCGCCAACCTCATTTACGGAATGGAGATCGCTTCCAACTGTAATTGCGCCAGTTGTTCCGCCATTCCCGACATCGGTGCCGGTTCCGGCAGCACTGCCATCAATTTTAAGGGTGAAAAGGCCCGGATCATTGGCTGGGACGAGTACCTTGTTTACAGTAATTGTTCCGATATCCCGCGTGTTGGTTACAGTACACGTCTTCGTTTGCCCGTTTGCTATCGCCCCGCTGCAGTCATTGGAATAAGAGCCAGAGTAGCCTGTTATACCCGTTTCACTCACCGAATACGATCCCGCATCGAGCGTTACTGATGTGCCGGGATCTTCTGCACCTGCAAAGGACGAATCGGAAACATTTGTTCCTGTCACGTTCATAGTAAAATCATCTGCAACAGCAGTACCAATGTTATTGTTTTCAACGTGTTTAATGACAATAAGAGTTGCCGGCTGGTCATCGTTGGTTATTTCACAAGTGGCTTGGTCGCCAAGTCCGAGCGTGATTTGATTATTTACAAAAGTTCCGCCTGTACAGCTCCATGTTCCCGCCGTATATCCGGATGGTCCGGTGCTTTCTGAAAGCGCGTATGTACCTTTTTCAAAACTTGCGCCACTTACCACGCCGCCAGCGCCTGAAATTGACGTGGGCCCATCAGCACTTAATGTCCAGTCGGTAGTCGCTGCATTTCCCCCGTTATCATTCGTTACGTGTTTGATAAGGGTCAGAGAAGGCGCATTGTCATCATTGTTTATGGTGCAGGTAGCGGATTGACTGAGTCCTAACGTAATTGAATTGCCCGAATTTTTGACGTCACCGGTACATGTCCATCCGCTCGCAGAGTATCCTGAAGGTCCTGTTTCACCCAGAGTATACGTATCGGCTTTAAAGTCTGCTCCGCTATTCACAGGTGTTGACCCGGACAAATTCGTCGGACTTCCGAGCGTACCAGTTGCAGTCAGCGTCCATGCTGTATCAAGAGCAGTTCCGCCGTTGTCCTTTGTGACAGTCTTTCGAAGATGTAACGTCGGGGCTATATCTTCGTTCGTTATCGTGCAGTTGACAGTTTCACCCTCATTGAGTGTTACTCCCCCGCCTAATACGCTTGGACATTTTGAATCTCCTGTCAGTGATACAAATTCGTAACCCGTCAACCCCGTTTCATTTAGTGTGTGCGAGGTATTTGAAGTAACGTCATGAGTTGATCCGGATAGAACGGAACCGTCATCAATGGAAATACCGAAATCATTCACATCTGCCGTGCCGCCGTGATTTTTATTAACGACTTTATTCAGCACGATATGCGCTGGTTGATCATCATTCACGATGCTGCAGGACTTTACGTCTCCCACTGCGAGCGTAATTGATCCGTTGGGTGCACAATCGGGGCTCCACGCGCTTGCGGTATATCCGCCTAGATTTGTTTCAGAGGCAGTATACGTTCCCGCATCGAATCCATTTTGCACTCCGCTTGTCACCGGAGTGGTGTTTACAAAAAGAGGGAAATCACTAATAACAGCATTCCCTCCATTGTCGTTTTTAACGATTTTCGTCAGCGTAAGTTTCGGTTGGATATCATCATTGGTAATTGTACATGTTTTGGTCTCGCCCAAAGCAATTGAACCGGTACAATCAGTTGAAAGAGATTTTGCATATCCGGTATGCGTGCCTTCATCGACACTATAAGAACCCACTGTTGTCAGAATGTTATCAACTCCAGGTGATTCTGCACCTGGCGCAGTCGGGGTTACAGTTGTTACACCGGAAATAGTTGTTGAAAAATTTGCTGCGGATTTTGTCCCGCCGTTATCATTAATAACGTGTTTGATGACTATTAAATGGGCGGCCTTGTCATTGTTGGTTATCGTACAGGTTTTAGAATCTCCGAGAGCTAATGTAATAGATCCGTTTGATGCACAATCCGTTCCCCAAACTGATGCGGAATAACCGGAATCCGAAGTTTCTGTTGCAGTATGCGAACCAACCGTTACAGAATTAAATACCCCGCTAGTTACCCCATTTCCGTCTATGAACAATGGGAAATCCGATACCTGTTTCGTTCCGCCGTTATCGTTGGTAACAGTCTTTACAAGCTTAAGCTGCGGGGCAATTGCCGTATTGGTAATGGTACAGGTTTTTGTTTCACCAAGTGCAATTGTGCCTGAACAATCGGTTGACGCCGTTTTCGTATACCCTGGAGGTCCGCTTTCTGTTACGGTATATGATCCGACAGTCGTTAACGTTTTATTCGTACCCGGACTTTCACTTCCGGCAAATGAATTTCCGCCTGATGCAGTCACGTCGTTAATTGTCATTGTGAAATCAGCTGCGGTGTATGTGGCCCCGGTCGTGCCGTTATCAACATGTTTAATAACGATAAGATGTGCAGCCTGGTCATTGTTGGTGATTGTACAGGTGACATCAGAGTCGAGTCCGAGTGTCAGGTTTTGGCCAACGAGCGTTCCGCCGTCACAGGAAAAAGTCCCTGCGTCATATCCGATAACCGTGGATTCAGATAGTGCATATGCTACGTTGGCTTTTACCGTATGGAATGTCGTTGAATCGCCGGTATCGCTAAATCCGCCCGTTCCCGTTGCGGTCAATGTCCAATTGGCCGGTGTTTTATTCCCGCCGTTATCATTCGTTACCACCTTAACGAGTTTTAAAGTGGGGGCGATGTCAGTGTTAGTAATCGTACAGGTTGCGGATTGCCCTAACCCAACCGTGATATTGCTTCCGCTTTGTGTTCCGCCGACACAATCCCATGCCGATGCTGTATAACCTGATGGGCCGGTTTCAGACAATGTGTAGGTACCCTGTTTAAATGTAGCATCGCTGTCGACAGGAGTTGTTCCGGAAAGCGGAGTCAGACCGAAGGATGACAATGTCCAGTTGGCTGCAACAGCTGTTCCCCCGTTGTTGTTCACGACAACTTTTCGCAGATGTAATGCGGGCGCGTTGTCGTTATTGTTAATGGTACAGGTAACGTTTCCGCCAAGAGGAACGGTAACATGAGTCGCATCCGGCATGGTGGCGGCACCACAATCCCAAGCGCCGGCATTATATCCTGTTGGACCTCCTGTTTCCGCTAACGAATACGTGTCGGCTTTGAAACCTGTTGTGCTATCTACGGGCGTCGATCCAGACAAATTCGTTGGACTTCCAAGTGCCCCGGTTGCGGAAAGTGTCCAGTCGGTTGCAAGATCGGTTCCTCCGTTATCTGTTGTTATGGTTTTACGAAGATGTAATTGAGGAGCGTTGTCATTATTATTAATTGTACAAGTTGCTGATTCTCCTGCTGCGAGCGTAATTTGGTTTCCATTTTGACTTCCGCCTGTACAACTCCAACTACCGGCTGTGTAACCTGTTGGGCCAGATTCAGAAAGCGTATATGTTCCACCATTAACTTCCGCGTTAGTAACGGCGCCACTTCCTGTAGTGCCTGAAATTGGTGTCGAGCCGCTTGCAGAAAGCGTCCAGTCAGTGGCAGCAGCCGTTCCGCCGTTGTCGTTGGTAATTGTTTTTACCAGAGTCAGGTGTGCTGACTGTAAGGAATTTGTGAATGTACAGGTAACATTTTCTCCTGCAACAAGAACAACAGAAACACCGTTCGTAATTTGTGAACTGGTACTTCCCGTTCCGTCTGAAATACACGTTTTTGAAGCTAATGACCACCCTGAAACGGTTGTTTCCGTTACTGTATATGTTCCAGCAAGAAGACTATTAAATGTTGTTGTATTCGAATACGTACTATCTGATCCCCCATCATCATCCAGTGTAAAGTTGGAAAGACCGTTTCCTACAGTTGTGAAACTAAAATCCTGAGCGCTATCTGGTTGTGCGTCCTTAATAATTGTTATAGAGCTCGGAGGTTCAACAGCATCAGCAGAGAGAGATCTATCGGTGTTTCCTAAATTATTTAATGTCCAACCTATTTGACGCATGTGATACGGGGATCCTGAGATGCCACCGGCAGAATTATTTAAGCCCCAGTCAATTTCGCGTGCTATGTGACCACCCCAAGCAAGCACAGCAGTTGAGTTATCTGCTGTGAAGGTAATAGCAATTTGCGTTTCAGCTTGCGCATCAGTTAAATTCCCTTGAGAAACATAGACAACATTGTTGATGGTTCCTCCAAAAAGAGTCATTACTCGTTCGCCGCTCGGTAAAGAATTAAAACTACTAGTGGGTTGGTCGGTGGAAGGCGAACCGATGGAACTTGGTGCCGGAATCGGGTATGTTGAAACTGTAGCGGAAAGGCCGCTTACACCATCGGTAGGAGTAATGGTCTCTGCTGCGTGACCAAAAGGAGAGTGTGGTTGTAACCTATTGTAATGGGTAAGGAAGTCAATTGCGTGTTTGCTACTGTGTGTGATGTCATACCCAAGCGTGAGAGTAATAGAAGTTCCAGTCGGAAGATTTGTCAAAATTTCTCGATATGGTATTGAAAATCCCTCAACGTAATGAGAGTTTGATCCTCCTGCATTACCGCTAACCCATCCTTGCCCGCTACCCAAATCAAGACAATTGTTTGGAGAGGTTGCAGAACCATTGCGACATTGTTGTAAATCTCCCGATGCTGGTTGTGTATCTGTAAACGTTGTGGTTGCGATAAGGTGGCCGCCTTGGTTGGTGACAACGACTGTATAATTCGGCCGGTAGTTCCCGTCGAGCGTATAGTCTTGTTTAAAGACGCCGTCGTTATCGGTGGTAACGGTAAACTCTGTTTGGTTGGTAATTGCAGGCGGGTCGCTCGAACTGATTGTTACAGTATACGTATGATTTGCTTTAAATCCGGTTCCGATAATAAGAACCGTATCGGTGGGAGCAAAATCATTTTTGAGGGTCCCGCTTGTCGGGTCATACGTTGATAAATCAAGTTGCTGTTGGCTGGATGGGTTCGTGATGACGCTTACAGTTCCGGTTTCTGGTTGTTCAGGAGCGGGTGTCGGAGTGGACGTCGGTGTGGGCGTTGCTGTTTGTTCCGGTGGACCGGTTTCATTGACGGTCGGGGAAACTTCAGAGGCAGGCGTGTTTTCAGGGGTAGTAACCGTTGCAGTTATGGTTTCTGTCGGGGGCGTCATTTGCGCTGACTCGGTGGAAATACCGTCTAAAATTTCTCCGGTTGATCCGGTGGCTCCCGTCGATCCGGATGTTCCGGTCGTAGCGCTGGGGCCGATTTCCGCTGACGCGCCGGTCGGGCCAACATCTCCGGTTGCGCCGCTGGGTCCGGAAACACCGGTATCTGCAGTTATGCCGGTCGCTCCGGTTGCGTCTATTGCCCCCGTCGCGCCGGTTGGTGCTTCCAGTGCATACGCCGGAGGCGCAATAATTACGGATAAAAGTGATGCGGGAAGCAGTGAATTAAAAACGAGTGAGAGGCCGCTGATAACGGAGAAAAGTTTATAGAGCCGTCGGCCCAATAATTTCATGATTTGCCAGATTATAACACCCTATAGCAAGCCCCGTCAATGCTATTGTATAATAATGAGGATGGACTTGTAGCTCAGTTGGTTAGAGCGTTGCATTCACATTGCAAAGGTCAGAGGTTCGAATCCTCTCAGGTCCACAAGAAATTTATCCGGCGCTGGTGGCAATCGAGCGTTCGTTGGAGAGGCCAAAGGTTGTTCCGTGCTTTTTGAACATACCCCAATACCCCATTTTCTTTTTACGTGAGGTGTGCATGGTAAGCCAGCTTCTGCTGTCGTCAATTTGTTCGCGAAGCAATTGCAGTACCACGCGCAGTTTTTCGTAAAACGTCACGTGATACACTCCCGGCGCAACCGGTACTTCCGCGACAGCTTTTTGGATATCGGACGTGAGCATTTTGATGGATTTGGACAGTGCTGCCAGTTCCGCGCGGACCGCTTCGATCTGTTGTTTCACCTGCGGATCTTCATGAAAGAGTACTTTTTCCGTCGGCCGGACTTCCGGACGGCGCATCTGGGGACGTGGTTGGCGTTCAACCGGAAAATCGATGCTTTCATTTTGATGCATTTCTCCCTGTTTGATGGGTGACCCGAAAAGCGACGCAAGTGCATCGGTGGCAACTTTGCCGGCAACATCCCGTGTGACGGTTTTTCCCACGCCGCCGCTAAGATCGCGGAGGGCCTCAAGAATGCTGTCATTCGTGTAGGATGCTGGCCGTTTTGGCTGTTTGATCTGTTGGAACGCCGTATTGTTCATGACGAAATTATACTACAGGACAAGCAGAAGTACAACACTCCCGTAATATTATATTGAAGCGAGAAAGTCAAGGGTTTTCTGGCGGCGCAGGACCGATGCCAAATAGTAGCGTTGATTTTCCAGTGTCTTCTTTTCTTCATCGGTTTTGCCGGTTTTAATGACGGCATCGATATCATCGTCAGATACAAGAATGCCCTCGGCATCGGCGATTTCCTCAAGTGCAAATTCCAATGTGAGCGTCCGTTTTGCCTGCTCTTCATATTCTTTCTTGATTGTTTCGCTGGTGCGTGCAGTCGACGCCAGATATTGCTCGACGGTCAGCCCGAGTTTTTTGGTCTGGTCGATAAGTTCCGATAGCAGACGGTTTACTTCGTGTTCGATAAGAAGTGACGGGAGTGTGACAGTTACATTATGATATAAAGCGGCAAGAAGTTCATCGAGTGTGGGTTTTTTTGGTTCTTCGCCGGGTTTTAATATTTTTGTTTTGGTGCCCTGGATGGCCGTTTTATACTCCCCTATCGCGATATTCGGTTTTTCGCAGGTGTGGGCAATAAATACCCAGTCTTTGTTTTCGGTGGCATCCTTGAGTTCAATTTTTGGGCTGACGATCGGTTTGACTTTTTGTTCCGTTACTGCGGCATTGTAGGAATCCGGGATTAAAGTTTTTAATGCCTCTTCATAGACTTTTGTTTTGTCGATATTTTTTTCGACCAGTTCGCGGGGGGCTTTGCCGATGCGGAAGCCCGGAAGCTCCGCATGATTGACCATATCGGCAACGACCTTCTCGTATGTTTTGGCCACATCCGCCCAGGGGATGGTAATGGTAATCGCTATAGACCCGTCCGTTTCCCGATTTATTGTTGAAGTCATGGGAAGAATTGTATCATGAAATCAGGCGTGCGTAAATAACGGAAAGGGCTGAGTTTCTAGGCGTTCGACTTTTTTGCGAAGCGCGACATAATCACGATCGAATGTTTTGACAATGAGATTTATATCTTTCTTTATTGCCAGGATATCCTTTTTAATTGGTTTCAGTTCCTCCTGTACAATTTTTTTGACGATACCCGGCGTTTCAGATTGGATCGATTTTTTTGATTCAAGCTGGACAATTTTTTGTATTTGCGAAAGATCACGGGTGGTTAACATAGTATAAGAATATGCGGATTTTGATGAAGATTCAAGAGATCAAAAGGTGTTATGTTGTGCCGCAGAGAGGAGTTGAACCTCTACGAGCGGTCGTCTTTCTTTTCCCAAAAGAGTGATGAATGATAAATGGCCAATGATGAAGTCTGTAAGCAAGAAGATTGAGATTATCCCCAAACCAAAGACCGTCGAGTAAAACGTATTGTTCTTCTCGATGAGGAATGGGAAGTGAAAAGTGTGGTGGAGTTTGAAACAGCTGATCTTGAAACCACAAATCGAGATAATTCCCCGAGTAGGTTGAGTGACGAGATAGGTTGGTGGCCGATGTGTTCGAGGGGTTGAAGATTTTGTTTTTAAACACAACGGACAACGGTATTGAATCCGACCTTTACCGGTTTCCCCCCACTTAATTAATTTACTATTACAGTCCACACAAATACGTCGCTTTTTAGGGATATTTTGCTTCATATCCTAAATTACGACACGATTATGTGGATTAATCAATGGAAAACAAGTGTTTTACCAACACAAAATATCAATTAGCTCACAACTATAATTAACACGAATATATGTTGTCAATATGGATTGAAAATGGATTTACTTGAAAAGATCTTTAAAATCATCCAATCCTTGTATCGCCATAATCACCTCTTCTCCATGTGGCAATTTTGTAATCGACTCTCGAAAGATCGACCGTAACGACGGAAATTCTCTTAATAAAACAGGGTATAAATTTCTCAGGGTCCTTTCTACATACCGGGGGTTATTTAATTGTTCGATGCAATTTCCCATCGCGTGTTGATAAAAATATTCTGCGTATTGGGTCGAACTGAAAAAAATATCCGCCACATCATCTCGGTGATCCTCCAATAGTTCAGCTCTTTTTCCCGTCGCAGGTTGGTAAGATTGTTCTGCGCTGTGGATCAAATGAAAAATATGATTAGCCGTTTCACGACTTATATTATTGGCTAATCTTTTGATTTCATCCTGATAATCAAAATATTCTTTTGGTTCTGTGCGATTAGTATAAGGTTCACCCCGTCTAGGTAATTGACTTTCAAGATATCTCATAATACTCCTTATCAATAGATAATTTTTACTGTGCCGCAGAGAGGAGTTGAACCCCTAAGCCTTTCGGCATACGCTCCTAAAGCGTACGTGTATACCATTCCACCACTGCGGCATAGTGATATTATACCCCGCTTAGATGGAGACCGGTAGTTGGGCAACCTCGGTGGGCTGAAACGTTTCCAGTTTATCGATAAAGTAGCGGACATGCGAAGCCCACGAATCACCGTTGGCGGCATAAATCCAGCCCATGTCATAGATGTCCCGGGCACCGCGGTCTATGTAGTTTTTGCGCAGCCCTTCGGAAACCACAGCGATACCCTGCGCCCAGTCTTTAAAATGGACGCCGTCCGCCGCTCCGGTAAATACACCCCAGCCCCAGCTGTTATATGAGCCGGTCGGAATCTGTTTGCCGAATGTGGATTCCACGCCTGCGATCGCGGCAACGAGCTTCCAATCGAGGTTATATTTATCAGCTTCAGCGACGAATGTTGCGGCGTCAGCGGCAAGCGGCGAATCATACGATTCCAAAAACATTCGGAGGCGCCTAACCCGCGTGTCATTCGTTGTATCTGAGGCTACATGATAGGCAAGCGTTGCAGTAGAACCAGCCTCAGATGTGGCAAAAACTTTGGCCGTTGAGAGGCCAGATAAGGCTAAAAGGAGCATGATGATCGTTAATATTTTTTTCATACCACCAAAAAATCCTAAAGCAAACTGTTTAACGAGCTTACTTTAGGATCTAAGGCGGCAGTATAGCCTAAATAGGGGTAGTTGTCAAGTCTATGGGCTATTTGTCAATAGAGCTTTTTCATGAAGAATCCGACGCAGTCGGCCCACGAACCGCCCTCGGCAACCGACGGAGGTGCCCAAATTGCCCCGATATCCGCAAGTGCAGTAATCCCCTGGACGTAATATCGGTCGTGAATATACTTGCTCACCCATTCAATAGCAGTTTGCCAGCTGTCAAAATTTTTGCCGGATTGGCTCCCCGTATACACCGCAATACCAAAGGGATTAAATCCGGATTTGAGCGGTACGCGTTTCCCGAGATTCGATTCGCACATGGCGATTGCAGGCACCAGCCGGAAATCAAACTTATAGGCATCTGCCTGTTCCACAATAAGACCTGCGTAGGGCGTCATCGGAGAATTATTTCTTTTCAGAAATGATTCCAGGAGAAACGTCCGCGCGTCGCCGGCGATAACGGTCGCCGAGAGAACCTCCGATGTGCCGCCTGCGGCCGTGATGCTATTCTCATTCGGTGCGGCATTTGAGAGCGGAAGAGTCGGACGGTCCCAGTTGGAGGTTGCTCCCAATATCGTCAGGTTTATGATAAGCAGAGTGAATGTGAGCGGAAACCACAATAAAGCCAATAGGGTCTTCCTTAGCATGGTTCTATAGTTACATAGCCCGGGTGTCGCGTCAAGTTTTCTTTCTCCCGTTTTGATAGTTTTTTTATTGCCGCTTCGCGTTTGAGCGCCGCACTTCGGTTTGGAACCGCTTCAGAATAGACAAGCGTCACCGGGCGTTTCGCTTTCGTATATTTTGCCCCTGACGATTTTATATTATGTTCATGGATCCGGCGCTCAATATCTGTCGTCACCCCGGTATAGAGTGTATTATCAGCACAGCGAAGGATATAGACATGCCATCTCTTCATATGCGAAGCCGTGCGACATTTTTTTTATTGGTTAAAAGATAAACGGCAAAGCCAAGCATAATGAGGGCGCTCACGCGGATTGCCATTTCTGTTCCAAGATGTTCGGCCGCAAATCCGATTTCGAGATTCCCGAGAGGGCTCAACCCCAAAAATACGAGCGTATAGACGCTCATCACTCGCCCCCGGAGAGCGTCGGTCACCTGATGCTGGATGACCGTTGTGGTCATGGCAAACTGGGAAACCAGACCCGCACCGATGAGGAATAAAAGAATGAGTGCAATGGGCACATTGGAGACAAACGTGAACAGGATGAGGGAAACGGAAAATGTGATATTTCCCCCGATGATAAAGAATATCGCCCCCAGTTTGCGCGAAAATGCGGAGATACATATGGTGCCCAAAAGTGCTCCAAGTCCGGCGGCGGCATACAGGTATCCCAACCCCATGGCTCCCAGGTGAAACGTTTCCGTGGCCATAACCGGCAGAAGGGTAGAATATGACCAGCCGAAAATGGAGACGACGCCGGAAAGAATAAGAAGCGTCCTGATGATATCGTGGTGATAGGTATAGCTGAGACCTTCCCGGATTGCCTTCATCGGAGCCAGATGAATGTTCGGTGCGGCTGCCGGCAGACGGATATAGAAGAGCGCGATGATGACGGCAATATAGCTTGCTCCATTGAGGATAAAGGCGGTGCCTGCTCCGACTGCCGCAATCAGGAGTCCCGCAATGGTCGGGCCGATGACGCGTGCGGCATTAAAGATGCCGGAATTGAGTGCAATGGCGGATGCAAGCGACTGTTTGTTGTCGATAAGGTCCGTGATAATCGCTTGCCTTGCCGGCGCGTCGATGGCGTTGACGACGCCCAATAAAAACGCAAGCGTGATAATTTCCCATACCGTGATCACCTGTAAAACCGTAAGGATTCCGAGGGTAAACGCCAATACCATTGAGGCGGACTGTGTAAATATCAGGATACGTTTTTTGGGATACCTATCCACGATGACGCCGCCCAGTAATGATAAAAAGAGCGAGGGAATGGTGGCGGCCGCGGCGTCCAGTCCGACGTAGAATGCGGAATGGGTAAGCTGGTACACGAGCCACCCCTCGGCGACAATTTGGAGCCATGTCCCGATGACGGAAATGAGCTGTCCGCCGAAATACAGCTGGAATTTTTTACTTTTAAATGCCGGGAATGCCTTGAAAATTTTTTGCGCCCATCCGATATTTTCTCCGACTGTTATCTCGGGTGATCCGCCTTCAATATAATTTACTGTAGACTCCCGGTTGCTTTCCACCGTTACAGTATAGCAAATCGATTTATCAGCGTGTTGCTGGTATAATTATGAGGTTGCCCTCGTAGCTTAACGGATAAAGCAGCAGTCTTCGGAACTGCTCATAGAGGTTCGATTCCTCTCGAGGGCGCTCAGGGCGCGTAGCTCAACTGGTAGAGCAACTCCCTCTTAAGGAGTCGGTTCAGAGTTCGATTCTCTGCGCGCTCACAAATCAAGGTTAAATAGTTATTTGCTTTATGTTGAAAAGAACAGTATATTGACCTTATGAATGTAAATACCGTACCGGAAGATAAACCACAGGAAGTTGAGTTTCAGAAGTGGAACAGGCTTATTTTGGAATGGGATCAGGAAGAAAATATGAGAAACCCCTTGCCCGCTTCTAGTCGTCCTGATGTCCGCGACAGACAATCCTATGTACCGAAAAACGTTGAAGCATACTTGAAAAAGAGATTCGGACCTGATATTGAGGTGGGTATCGGAAGCCAGTTCGGAAAACCGGACGGAAGCGGGTACTCATATGATGTATACCTGCGGGAGAAAGATAAGTTCTCACATCTGGCTGAAATGTCTTCAGAGAGTCTAACGATATCCATGTTGCCTCCGGGATACACGGGGAGATTAACAGAGGAATTTAAAAAGGTTCAGGAACGGAATAGACTTTTGCTCCGCGACAGCAGGCCGGAAGAATTCAGATCTACACTTTGGGTAATGAACGAAAGCCCCCGCGCCCAAAAGATGCATGCGTCACAGATGAAGTTTTTTGAGAATTTGAAATTCGATCCTCTGACATCCGCTAAATGACAAAGACTGTCTTTACGTAAAGACAGTCTTTGAACTACACTAGGATTTATGCCTGCCAAAAACGAACTGAAAGAGTATGTGGCAGATGGGTATTATCATATTTACAATAGAGGAGTTGATAAGCGCCCCATCTTTTTAGATGAAATGGATTATTCGGTATTCTTACGAATTATTAAAGACTGTTTGTCCCCGCCTCCTGAAGAAGACCCAACAAAAATACTCATAAAAAGGAAAAATTTGTATACCCATGTAAACTTGCTTTGTTTTGTTATGATGCCTAACCACTTTCATCTGTTTGTACATCAGAAAGACTTTAACGGAATAGAAACATTCATGCGAAGCGTGATCACAAGATATGTGAAATTTTTTAATAAAAAATATACCCGCCAAGGACATTTGTTTCAGGGACGATATAAGGCGATACATATCGATAATGAATCGTATTTTTTGTATCTTTCTCGGTATATTCATAGGAATCCCATTCCTGAAATATGCACAGACCCAGTTTTGTATCCGTATTCAAGTTACAGTTATTATCTTGGAAAAAAACATGCGATTTGGCTCAACACAGCAATTATTTTAAGCCACTTTACCAATCATCAGAAAGAACTGCCGTTTGTTCGGTATAAGGATTTCGTTGAAGCAACTGACTCTATACGTAATATACCCGCAGAGTTACGTTTTGACGAATGAAGACTGTCTTTGTACAAAGACAGTCTTCAAAGCTGACTATACAATTTCTTCCTTTTTCGTGCGGATGAAGCGGATCCATTCCTCCGCCACTTCGAAGATGACTTTGAGAGGTGCTTCCAGAATAAAGTCAAAGAGGAATATAAAAATATTTATTTTGGCAATTTCTCCGGAAAGCCAGTGTCCCACGCGAAGAATCGGTAAAAAGAAAAAGTCGACAAGCGGCCCGAAAAACCCGTCACGGTTGGTCATTTCATATTCTTTCGCCGAGACGCGGATGCGATAGGCAAAAAATGAAACGAGCGTGACGAAGAATACGAAGATGATCTGACTGGCAATATTGAAGTGCAGTTTGTTCAGGCCCCAGGCGATAAAACCGAATACGAGTAAGTACGTCGCAAGATAAAAGACGGTGAAAACGGCAGTCAACAGGGGCCGGCGGACAGCGACTTTCGGGGTGAAAATATCCGATTCGGTTTTCAGCGAATCAAAGTGGTAGATAATAGTGTTGATCCGACTCACTAACCGTTTGGTATTGTCCTCACCCGGAATGGATTGAAATCCTGCAACAAGGAAAAGCAATATGGGTGGAAAAAGAGCATTGATGGCGAGAGCCACATACTCAAGCTTTTTGGAAATAAACAGGTCAAACGGCGCTTCAAGGGCAAATGCAAAAACCATTTTTGTCAGGAAAATGTAAATAATACTGCGCACAACCGCTCGGCGGACTTTGGCGCCGATTTCCTGGTATCGTTTCTTGGCAATCTCTGTAAGTGAGGTTTCAAATTGCTCTTTGTTTTCGATAAGCGATAGCGCTTTGTCCCCGTGTTCCAGAAGAAAATCCCGGAGCAGTAAAAATGGCGGGGTATTCCGACGGATATACCGGGTAAGCGACTCCCCCGCCGGATCACGCAGGCTTGTTTTGACCAGCCGTATATTTTGTAAGAGAAGCGGAAATTCCGTTGCGGCCTTATCTGCAGCGAGGCCAAACCACGACGGCTGGATCATCTTCATGAGCTCGTAGGTGACCAGTGCGTCATCCGATTGGGCGAACGCCCGTTCCACGGCAATATACGTCTGCATATTAACATAGCGTTCGTCCCCGTCGGCAATATGCACTTTCGGCCGCAGGGCCTGATAGACAAAGTTGTTGAGTGCCTCGCGTTTTTTGCCGGATACAAGGGCGTCCTCGATTTCCGAGGATAGAAGCCCCATGATCGTCTCCCATTCCACCCCGCCGTTTTTTCCTGCTGAACGGAATGAATCCCGCTTAAGGAGCAAATACCGTTTGATGATCGCGTCAATTTCAGCGATTTTTCCGTTATCAATAAGCGCGCTGTCGATATACCTGGCCCAGAGGAGTTCTACGACAAGGTTTTCGGCCATGTCATTGTCCCCGCCGCCCAGCATAATCCGCCGCTTAAGAATCCGTTCAATGGAAGCGCGCCGTACTAGATGTTCCGCGCGGAATTCAACAGCGTTTCTGGCTTTTTCATAAATACGCGCCAAAATCGAAATTGTTTTAGAGACGTTAAGATGATGCCCTTCGCGGGAAGAGGGATTCTTTTTTTCAAATGCAGCCAGGAGCGCTTTGACGACCGGTGATAATTCCATGCGTTAAGTATATCAGATCTGACGTTTTCGATACATCCGTATGCAGGTTACCGCGCACAAGAGAAGAAAGAGAAACAGGTGCGGGCGGATAAGGGAAATAATTCGTGCATATTGTCCGCCGATATCTTTATACATTGTCAATGCTGTTAAGATTATTTGAGTCATAGCAATGGTGCCGGTTATAGCAATAACTGCGTTCCATCGCGTCGGCTTTACCAAAAAAAGAATTCCCATGGGTATCCACAAAAAAGGCACAGCGAGGGTTGTATATTGACCTAACCCGTACGCTTGTTGTAATAGCCACACAATGCGCGTGAGAAGATATGTGCTATGAGCCGGTACGAGTGTAAAGTCGCACACCTCCAAGAGTATTTCCGGAATGGTCCCCAGTGCCTTTATCGCGAAAAGCGGGAAGGTGTGGAAGATCACGGTCTGATTGAATGCCTGCAGTTGAACGAGCCGCTCTGGTTTTCCGTAGATTGCGGGATCATACTGTTCGAGAAACCGGAAGGGCATGGTGATGCGGTTTGTGGCCCGGGAATCGCTGACCGTCGTATAAAAATATGTATTGGTTTTGGCAGAATCTATCGGGACATGAAACTCAAGAATACGGCCTAATATAGCAATGTCTCCTCCGAATTGAAGGCCGAAATATTTATACTGTATGTAGTTGATACGAGCATACATAAGCGGAATGACTGCAGTCGCTGCGAGCGTGAGGCAGGCAAAAAAAATAATACGCCCGTTTTTCCGGAAATACCATGCCACGAGTGGAATGGAGACAACCGGGAAGACAAAGAACTGGGGTCGAACGAAAAATCCGAGCGTACTGAAGAAAAATAGCAGGAAGAATTTATTCCCCGTGGGCCGCAGAAGAATATGAAAAAGTGTGGCGGTAATAAAGAGAGAGACGGAAATCGCTAACCCCTGTGTTAAGAGTGTGCGTTCCCATCCGATGACAAATACGTCAAACAATAAAAAAACGGCAAACAACCAAGCTGTGCGTTTGGGAATTAGACGTGATAGTACATGAGAGAAAGCCGTGAATGCGGCAGAACCTACCACCATTTGTATGGCAACGATAAACTGTGCACCCCATACGAACGCGGGTGACCCGAATGGAACACCGCCTATGCCAAACATGTACATGATTGTGTTGAGAAATATCGGATATGCCGGAGTCCGATATGGTGTGATCAGAGTGCCTAGCGAAGGATGGGTAAACAAAGCCATGCCTATGTTGTAATAGCCCTCCGTATCCACGTTAAAATATATTGCCGGCGCCGCAAGGGAATACAAAATACGCACCAAAAGCGCGATAAGAAATATTTTAATCAGGGTGTGCCACGTCACGTATCCATTGTATGGCAGAGGGTGAGGGCGGGCAAGGGATTATTTTGGGTCCTCGGTGATAGCCAGTTAGAACCGGTTGTGTTGCTTTTTCCAGAAAGATCGCTTTAATACCCTAAAGGAGAAAAAACTATGGCACCAGCAGCAGAATGTAAAGGATGTGGAGCACAGTGGAAAACTGGACATGAACCAGCAGCTCCCGGAGAAATGGATAAATTACTTAACGCCGTAGCTGCTCATAAAGCTAGGACGGCATTCAATACGGCGGCAAATATTGCGAGTGCAACTTTTATAGCTATGGGAGGACCACGTATGCAGGAAACGCCCGTTCATAAAGTTAGATTTACTTATCATGAAACTACTCCGCCCGCAGGATTTGAAGACGCTGAGATAGTATAACATTCCACAGCATGTCACATTCGTCGCACTGGAGTGGTCTGGTTTATTTTAAAATAGACACAACTTCTCGATTCCCTGCTGAATAAGCGCATCAAAAAACCTCGTCGGGCTTACGCATAGACGAGGCGTTTATGTCTCTATATTACACGGTTATTAACCAACAATCAATAGCTATTTAGGTTGTTCTAAAAGCCTATTTAGTATATTTGTATTTTTGGGTGACGTACGGGAGTTGAACCCGTTATGGCCTCCTCCACAGGGAGGTGCCTAACCGTCCGGCACACGTCACCAATAGGCACATTATATCATTTTTGTGTTACGGGCCGAAGAAGCGAAGGGTTGCCGTCCATGGCGGAACCAGGGATAGCGCTATGAGATCCGCAAGTGTAAATGCTCCGTCATTGTTGAAATCTAAGGGGAGAAAACGATTCGGGTACAGCGTCGTCATTTCCGGACCGAGTGCAGTGATTGTCTGCCGCGGCAAATATCCGTGAACGAGCGTGACGATGCGGTACGGATTGCCCGGAATAACGTTGGTGAGTTTTTCAGCCCGCACAACCCCGTTTTTCATGGATAATCCGGTAAATTTTTGCAGAAGGGTATGGTTGTCATAGAGAAGCACGGTGACGTCTCCGGCGTCGCTTGTCTTTCTCCATCCGAGGTTTGCATGAATCGCGACCGACGGCGGGGGCAGGAGGGTAATATCCCTGTGCTCAAGGAGCATATCCTTTCCGTTATGCCGCAGTGCCACGTTTACGGCAAACGTACCGGTTTGGTTTGGGGTTTTCAGATGGATTGATATCGCGCCTGAACTACCGGGTTCAACCAGAGGTAATGGGTCGATAAATATAGGAAAGTTATCAGATAGAACAAGTTCATACCCATCTTTCGGATCGAGTATCCCCTGCCCTTCGTTTTTCACAGACCCCGTCAGCGTATAGGTGGAGCCGGATACAAGCGTTTTGGGCAGAAAATCCGTTGTCAGCGTATACGACTCGCGCTGTGTGGGCGTGCCTTTTATTTTTGCGATTGCCTGATAGGCATAATATTGGCTATAAAAAGAATCACTGCCCAGTTGTTTAAAGGAGAAATGATCAAACGGTACGTCCTGATAGCTAAAAAGAAACGGGGTGACAGCCGCAATATTCGTGTCGCTCCAGACGTTTTTGGCTGCGATGAGTAAATTTGCGCCTACCTGGTCAGTTGAAAGTAAACCCCCGGCGTACGATTTCCCTTCACTGTGCTGCCAGCCTGTTTCCGTGATAAATACCGGCAATTGCCTCGTGAGTCCCAGTGAAGAAAGGTAGGAAAGTTCCCATTGATAGGTGGTGAGCGTTCCGCGGCCGCGGGCCCAGGGCGACCCGGAAAAACCGGGATTGGGGTAGCTGTGGCTCGTCCAGCCGTCAATGAGCGTAAGAATTTCCGGTTTTGCTGCGATCATGCGCTTGAGATATTCACCCTCATCCATGGCTTCGTCGTCACCTGCCGAGGCATCAAGTCCCGCCGGCAGGATGAAAAAATCACTATTGGCGCTTTTAAGCGCGGACGCAAATGTCACAAGGTAATCTGCGTACTCTTCCGGATTGATTTCTCCTCCCCATTCATTGGCATGGTTGGGCTCGTTGTAGAGGATGACGTAGCGGTTTTCCGTGGGCCAGTTCAGACTGTTGAGTAACTTGACAAGCTCGTAGAACCTGTCTTTATTCGGCTTTACCCAGGCTTTTCCCTCAACGTGTGTCGCCAGGCGCACAATCGGAATGAGATGTGCGCGGCGCATCTGGTTAAACATATTCTGCCAGCGGTCGTGATCGCGTTCGGAGTCGGATAAGACCATCGTGACGTACCCCCAGTTTCCGCCCGTGCTGTTGACGAGCGGCACGACGTCGGCAATGTTATTGGTATCGACAATATGGATACCGTATTTGTTATTCGGCACACTCGTGGGGTTATAGAGGGCATAGGCCTTGGGCGGAAAGACAAACGCAAAAAGAAATAAGAGGACTGCGATCATATTTGGTATAATAGCATGAGTGCGGCATTAGTTCATTGGTAGAACGCAACTTTTCCAAAGTTGATGTGAGGGGTTCGATTCCCCTATGCCGCTCAGCGGCTCCTGTAGCTCAACCCCGATGTAATCGGAGGGGCATTATGTTTTTCCTTTATATATTGCATAATGAACAAAATGACAGATTTTATATAGGATCTACGAATAATTTAGAGCGCTTGTTTATAAAGAAGTATATAGTACGGAAAAACAAGCGAGAGAAAGAGAAAGGAAATTAAAATCGTATAAGAGTAAAAAATATATTAAATGGCTGATCAGTAATGTTAAGCCCTTGTAGCTCAACGGATAGAGCAAGCCCCTTCTAAGGGTTAGATGAAGGTTCAATTCCCTCCAAGGGCGCATTAGTCGGTAAAACGGACAGGGTCGCCTACGCGGACACCTAAGGATTCAACGACACCGGCATTGACCTCAAGCACCTTATCGACAGGAACGCGCGGCGCAAATGCAGGAGCGCTGGTTTGAACGTTTTCTGTCAGATCCGCGACGGTATTGCCGTTGATCCAGATAAAATCCAGCGGGAACCGCATGCCTTTCATCCAGAACCCGTACCTTTCCGGACGGGCGTAGATAAAAAGCATTCCGGTGCCCTCGGCGAGCGAATCCCTGTATCCCAAGCCTTTTTCTTTCTCCGATTCCGTCACCGCAAGGAGCAACCTGATCGTGTGTCCGTTTATCATCGCCCTTTTCCCTATCGGGTGGCGGAAATAATAGTACAGAGTAAATAGTAGGAGAATACCTGCGAAAATAATAAATATTTTTTTCATTTTTTCCGATGCTGAACGAATTCTAGCAGATCCAGAAGAATTGGTTTCTGGTTGTTTTGGATGGGTAACCGCTTAAGCGATTCCTCCGCCGCTTTTGCATATCCCGCGATGTCGTGATCGGTAAATGGATTCAGTTCATGATCAAGTTTGTCGTCCTGAATTTGGAACAGTATTCCGGTTGCAACACCGTATGATTCCAAATATTTCAGCATGTCTTTTGTTGTTCCTGCCAGTGTTGCGCCTAGCATGAGCGGAACCGCGAATGTGTATCGGGCGGTTTTATATGTGTAAAGATTGAATATTTCCCATTTTGTTTTTGCAGTTTTTGCTACATCCGCCATTTGAGCCACGCCGGCGGATTGATATTCGCGCCCGATGAGACGGACGATCCTGCCCAGGGTTGTTGCATCGGTTTTGATCGATCCGATCAGTTCAAATGCCATGAAAAAGAGAATATCGCCCGCGCACATTGCAAGCGCCTCACTATGGTATTGCATATGCAGTGACGCAATCCCGCGGCGCTCGTTATCTTTATCCATGATGTCATCATGGATGACGAGGGCGGTTTGCATAAGTTCCATGGCGGCGGCGAGCTTTACCGCATCTTCCGATGGTTTTTCATTGGTAAAACAGTAGGAGAGGAGGGCCAGTGATCCGCGGATGGTTTTTCCGGCCGTGACGATTGGTTTTATCCGGTCGATAAGATCGCTTCCCAGCGAATTAACGTCCGCAAGCGCCGGCGTTTTTTCCGACAGAAATTTCAGCAGGTACGCATCAATGAGTTTTTTGTAGTCCTGAAACATACTTTTTGTCGGGGTGGTGAGACTTGAACTCACAACCTCATCGTCCCAAACGATGCGCGCTAGCCAATTGCGCCACACCCCGGTGCCGAGGGCGAGACTCGGACTCGCACGAAGTAATTAGCTTCACGGGCTCTTAAGGCCCGAGTGTCTACCATTCCACCACCTCGGCATTTGTCCCTATTGTACAGCATATCTGGTATAATTTCCTTATGCCCGGATGGCGAAATTGGTAGACGCGTACGCTTCAGGAGCGTATGGGGAAACCCTTGGGAGTTCGAGTCTCCCTCTGGGCACACATGGCGAGACGAAAATGGATTTCTTTTAGTACTTCTTGGCAAACGGCACTAGTAGCCGGCGTTGTCATGGTATTTTTGGGATTTGTCTCTATAGGCGCCGGCCATAAACAGAACATAGCGTATCGGAAATTATTGGGTGATGAGCGCATTGAAGTACAGCAAAATACTGTGCCTGCTGATGTCCGCCAATGGATGAGTGAAGGCGGCGTTTTGGGCGCAAATTCAAAAGATACCTTTGTGATTAAGACTCTCCCGAAAATGATCCGCGTGCCGATTCTTATGTATCACTATGTAGAATACGTCAAGGACAAAGGGGATACGATCCGGCAGTCGCTGAGTCTCTCCCCGTATACGTTTGAGGAGGAAGTAAAAACGCTTGCGGATGCCGGGTACACGTTTATGACGAATGCAGAGCTTGCCGAGGCATTAAACGGGAAAATCCCGTTGCCTGCCAAACCGATTGTCCTGACGTTTGATGACGGCTACCGGGATTTCTACACGGACGTGTACCCGATTCTTAAAAAGTATCATGCCAAAGCGACAGCATATATTATTTCCGGGTTTTTGGATTATCCCAACAATATGTTTGCCTGGCAAGTGAGTCAAATTGCTGATGAAGGTTTGGTGGAAATCGGGGCGCATACGGTCAATCATGCATGGCTCAAAGGAAGATCGCAAAAGGAGCTTGTGTATCAGGTTGATCAAAGTAAAAAAACACTAGAAGCCCTGATCGGCAAACCGGTTGTGTCGTTTGCGTATCCGTATGGTGCGTTTGATGTGCCGGCAATTCAGGCAATTGCGGCCGCAGGATTTACCAGCGCGGTTTCCACCATTCCCGGCGCGGATCAGTACCAGACACACAGATATTTCCTCTACCGTCTCCGGCCGGGAGGCAGAACGGGTGCCAGCTTGCTTTCCTGGTTGGAAACCGTGAAGGACGAACAGATAACATTTGTGGGATCGGCGTACCGGTGATATCCGATGATCAGTCCAGAATTTGAACAATTGTTACCGTTCCGTCCGGCGCTGTCACTTTGACTCCCTCCATAATTGTTACAAAAAATGAACCTCCTGATCGTGGCGGCTTGTCTTGGTACCAGACAGTTGCATTTTCGAGCCATGGTTGCGCGTTTCGTAATTCAAACACTCCCTGAGCTTTTACGATTATGCTGGCAGGATAGTTGAGCTTCATGGGATATATGAACGTATATGTATCGTCTGTATCAATGCCTTCTTCAAGAATCAGATTGGACATCAATCCGCTTTCCGTGCAAAACCCCGCCTTCGTTGACCGGTGTGAGTCAGTATCAATAGTAATCGGATTTAGCGCGACAGGATGCTCCCTACTCATAGCTATAGGCTATAGATTATAGAGGAATCAGGGGTAAGGTGCAAATATGCTACAATACATTCTTACGCAGACGTGGCGGAATTGGCATACGCGTACGCTTGAGGTGCGTATCCCGTGAGGGGTGCAGGTTCAACTCCTGTCGTCTGCACTCATTGAAATTTGAGGCTGTACTTTTTGGGTATAGAGCATCCAGTCAACCAATCCAAGGTGTTCAAGTTTTGATTGTTGAAAAACAAGCCCGTTAGGGAAAATTGAACACACCAACTCCCTCTTTTGTTCCAACGATTTTGCTTCAATAAAGGCTTTTGATATGTCCTCTAGGAAGCTATTCATGAATGCCACCACGACCTCTATATCAAGGCGGGCGAGCTTGGATTCACTCTGTACTGGTCTTTATAGCCAGTATCTCCATATCTACCTTCTCCAGTTGTTCTTTGGTAAATTCGTCGGTATAGGTACCGGACAAATTCTTTTCTGCTATCTTATGTTTGAACGCTTTCAGTATGTCAATTTTCTCCTGTACATTCTCGTGCTGTTTCACAAACATCATGTACTTGTCGTTCCATTTTCGTTTTACTTCATCCAGGAAATCCCGCCGGAACATGGGCGAGGGGGTAAGAACTTTGAGCAAATCCACAAACGTTTCATCAATAGTCTCGTCTGGTATTGTGACGTGACCAGGTGTTTTACAGAAATAGTATCCATAATATTTGGCTTTACCTTTGCTGAATCCAGCATGGAGAGGGCTGTTGCATTTTGGACACCGTACAAAGCCACGCAAAGGAAACTCCGGCCGTAAGCGTTGATACAGTCCTGTTGTTGTTCTTCTTCCGGCAAGAATCAATTTGACTTTAAAAAAAGTATCTTCACTTATCATCTGTGGCACTTGGTCGCTTTTTATTTCAAGTCCATGTTTTTTGCTTATCGCATACCCGCAATATGTCTTATTCGGCAAAGATACGCTGCACCTGTTGTTCAGTGAGTTTGAATAAATGCGTTCCTTTTTTTGTTGTGATTTTCCAGCTATTCAAAAATTTCGCGATGCTCTCAAGTGTATATGCCCCTGTTTCCATGAGCTTCCAGGCTTCCTGTATGCGTTCAAAGCGTTCAGGTCTTTGACAATGATTCGTCTTCTGTCTGACAGTGTTTGGTTTAGATATCCGATTTTTGCCTTTCCATGAGGCAGTCCGGATTTGATCCTTTGGATTATGCTTGCCGATACCCTTTCAGCCTTCGCTGCATTGTCATATCTGGCGGCGGCTGCAAGAATTGTTGAAAGGAATTCACCGGAAGGAGAATCTTCAATTGATTCGGTACAGGAAATAAACCTCACTCCGTGCGAAGCAAGCGCCTTCATGATACCGAGGTAATCAGCCGTATCCCTGCTCATCCGGTCAATTTTGTACGCTATAAGAGCGGTAATGCCATTTTTCTTTTGGGAACAGAATGAAAGCATCTTGATGAGAGCTGGCCTGTTTGTCGTTTTTGCGGAAAACCCCTCATCAATGAAGATAGCTGAATCAGGAAGCGTATATCCCTGCATCTTTGCCATGCGTTTCACCGCTTCTGTCTGTTGAGCAATAGAAAACGTAGATTGTTCTTCCGTGCTTATACGGACATATGCAACTGCTTTCTTCTCCATGACTTCATTATTGGCATTAGTTTGCATACGTGTCAACTGTCTTCTTTTGTAATTGCTTCTCTACATAATCAATAAACACGTTGGATAGCACCTCTAAAGACCGACAATACTGCTGGCACTGTTCATCTTGCCAGTGTTCCGTTTCCTGTGGATGTTTTTTCCGTAGTTCAGTAACTGTCATAGGTAGCCCTTCATACCTTTTCAGGCCTTTCGCCCCTTTTAGAGGCATGGTATATATTTTTCATCTCGCCAGAAGCCATCTCCATAAAGGTGCTTATCCATGCCACCTTGTCCCGCTTTTGTAAGGCCTTGTATTCATCAGATTGCATGAGTGCATATGAAAAATTTGCTCGTGAACGTTTTATGTTCTTGTTTTTCAATGCTTGTGCGATTGCCCAAAAAAGAAAATAATCTCCGAGGAGCGAATAGTTTTTGTTTCTTCGTATATCTCTAAACAGTGCCGAGATCCTTCTGTTTTTGTTGTTAGCAAACTCGTGTTCACACCGAGTTACTACCCATTCAAGATCCTGGTATTGTGTCATACGGCCTCCTATTCTGATCCAATACCAGATACACTTGTTTTATCGTCGTTACCCTGTTGACTATAGGAGTACAAAAACTCCCGCTTGCTGACTGTAACTAAACTTCTAAACTCATCAATAACTGTATAAGTTGCTGCCATTTGACCTGATCCGGTAATCTTTTTTATCAATTTGAGAAAAACAAGCTCTTCAAGTAGCCGCCTGTAAGTTTTTGACTATTTGTCCATCTGATCCGATAATTCTTTTGCCGTAATACTTCCATCTGACCGACTGGCGAGAGCCTTGATCGCCTGCGCTCTGTCTGCGCGCATAGAGGATAAAACTACTTCTCTGATAATTGATAGCTCTTCGTGATCTACTTGTAATTTTCCTGTTACAAAAGCAAGGTATTTTGACAGAAGTATTAACTGTTGTACGCTTCGCCATGTTTGTTCTATCTGTATATCAAGTGGCTCGTAGTAGGATATTTCTTCTTTCAGATCGTTGATAAACTTGTACTATTTTATGATAACAATTCCCCTTGCCCGAGCCATAATCCGTGAAGCTACCTGTAGGTATTTTTTCGCATCTTCTGATAATTCACCTACAGCCGATATATCCTCATTGTTGAGTTGTGATAGATAGGCGTTCACTTTTTTGGCAACTGATTTTTCTATTTCACTTCTGTCTTCATTAGAAAATATTGCTTTGAAGCTCTTTTCTTCCTGATCTAACGTTATTTCTCCTATGCTATAAGATAAGAAACGCGGCCCAATCATATTTAAATAATTTTGATGTCTATTGAGTGTTGCCTGAGTAATACACCCCAGGTGAGAGAACTCTGCATCATAGGTGATATTGCCCCGGCGAGAGGAAAACTTTGATAACTACTTGTCATACGCCCCCACCATATCGCCTATTATTTTTTTCGTCATCCGTTCATCAAGAGAAAATATAACCGTCCAATCCTTCACTATCAGACACTTGTTATTGAGTAACTGAAGCAAATCATGTACTTTTTCTTTTTCCGTTGTGCGTTCACCGGATATGAAAGAATTGAGTGTAAGATTATCAAAGCTTAATACTGACTAATTGTCCTTCATTAACCGTACGAGATCTGTTTTTCCGCTTGAGTGAGCGCCTACCAACAAAAGCCATAACATGACCCTATTTTTTCGTTTGCCTGACTTAGCCACTGCAAGAACGAGTTTAAGCGCTGTTGTCATATTTGGTAGGTATTTTTCTACCTATTCTGCTATCTCAACGAAGTGTATACACCCGCTTTAGTTTCTGTCCCACTATTATTCTTGTTTAGTGTTTCTGCTACTTCCCTTAGTCCTTCCGCTATAAGTTTTTCTTCTGGTGTCTGTTCAATGAAGTTTTGCATAGGCTTCCTCTAAGACTTGTTTATATTTCCTATTCTTCGTTTCCCAAATTGCGTTGTAAATATGGCGTTTATCTCTATCTCGCTCCCACCGTTACTCCACAAACCAGTAAGTACACTCATCTATTGCCTTGATAAGATCACCGCGGATCGTGATAAGCTCAAACGAGGTAAGAGGCTTATTGATTTTACGAAGTGATTCCATGATCCTCCTTTACTTCTTCTTTTTCATCCGCTTCTGCAATCTGAACTTTATAAACTCCTGTCCCTTCACAGGCTTCGCATATAAGACTGCCATAATTGACTTAACCGTGGCCATTGCACTTTGTACACCTATAGGGGATAAATTGAGGTTTGAATCGTGAGGTTGTTTCAGTGGTCATAACGCTTCTCCTTCTGCATATGACCCTATTCTGTATCAGTAATTAGCGGTACTCCACTACCTTAATTGTGGAATTTTAGTAGGCTATTTTCAGTGTAAGTCTCTATATGCTTGTTCAAGAGTTTTTGTCCGAACCATCCTTGAGTTCATCAGCTATGTTTGGAAAGCTCTTTTTCCACTGCCACTTATCAGAGTAAAGATATACAACCAATCTGTCCCGCTCGTAGTTCGCTCTCCTTGAACTTCGTAGTGAATAATTCGGCAATCTTTGGGTATGCCACGCTATCTGATTTTTATGTTGGGTTATCCACGCTTCAAGTTCGTTCCATGAGATCTTGCCGGAAATCTGAATCATAACGCAATTTTGACTAATCTTGTCTGTGTCGTACCCCGTATTATATTTGCTATTTCTCACGCGAAGCCTGATGTTTGAACTATCATCGTGAATAATAAGTTTCCGCCAAGCACAAACTCTTTTAACCCCTCTCTCCAATCGTTCATAAACGGATACTTTTGTAGAATCTTGTCTACTTCATCATCCAGTAAGGGAATTTTAATAAAACCCGTAAAACCAAGTTTGCCCTTTGTGTTTCTCTGCAAAC
The DNA here is from genome assembly GCA_963701185.1 of Candidatus Gottesmanbacteria bacterium. GTDB lineage: Bacteria > Patescibacteriota > Microgenomatia > UBA10105 > UBA927 > XYB1-FULL-47-11. The sequence continues at coordinate 369,992 of OY969569.1, read as the reverse complement.
CATTTGATCGTAGTAATGCTGTGTGTTTCTTATATTCAGTACCATTTGAGGTATGGGGTAATACATCAAGCCCGAGTGTTTTCTGTGCAGATCGTATAAGTGCCTCAAATTTAACATCTTTTTTTAAATTCTCAAAAAGAAGTCCAATGTACTTATCCCTGACTGGTTCACGTCCTTGAGCAATAACACGAACTGGTATATTCATACTTCTTCTCCTTCGTTTATCCTATTTCATGATTAAGAAAAACATACTGTTTCTTTATCTAATACTTGATTATACACACCAAATCAATCAGACGTATGTATGTTGTCCTATATATCTATGTGACATATAGAAGATACGATCATGAGTATGTAAGTAATAATATAATCGCACAATCACGTTTATCAACGTTGAAGTGCCCGTAGCCTATATCTTAAAATTTGAATGATGTTTAGAGTGCGTGTTCCTTATCATTGATAAAGTTTTTATACGCCTCAAATATCATCTTCATCTTCTCTCTTCAAAGTACTCTTTTGAATTAAATGCTCGTAATTCATAACTTTCATCAGCGAGCTGATATACCCAAACGTAAAAAATTCTGTCTGGTTTATCCTGAAAGATTATCTGAATATCTTTGCCACCGGCTATACTGTCATTAATCGTTAAAACGATGAATTTACTTTTGTAGTAGTTCTTGTCAAACGCATCTAAACCTGTAATGATACCGTCTCTACGATCTTCCTGAACTGCTGCCATGGAGATATTCACTCCAGAGCTATCGTTTGCAAGGTATGCATCAAGCGCCTTGCGCAGATACAAAACGAAATTATTTTTATAAACTTGGTAGTATTGTTCAAGTTGTTTTGGATCAAGGTCTATGGCAGTAGGGGGATTTATTTCTGTCAAATCACCACTTTCAGTAGACTGTTTCTGCATTGGACTTACACCGTATCTATTTGGAGACTGACACTTTTCAGTGAGTATTTTTGTTGCTTTCCACTGGAAAAAGCATACACCTGATAAAAATAGAATAACGACAAGCTGAAAAACGATGATTACTCTGGAAGTTTTTTTAGATATAACCATATCTATTAAGATACACGAGTGTGTACAACGCTGATAGCACTAATCCAATTATCGCCATCCACTTACCTTTTCCTTCTAATTTCCTTGATTTAACAATTCCTATCGTATTCACCACCAATCCAGAAAGGGGTATTATCCCAATCCATGCAAAAAATATTGATAGTACACCCAATACTATGCCAATAGTTGCGAAATTATTTTTACTATTTTTCATAGGTATTTTTACTTCTTGCATTTTGAAAAAATGAGATTTGCATCGTAAGGAAAAGCATACTCACCCGTGTCAATTATACAAGCACTACCAGTTATATTGTTTATCCTCAAGACAAAGTAGCCATTATCAACATAGGAGTTTTGGTTTTGCCATATCAAAACACAAAGAAGCAATACAATAACAACTAAAGCCGTTTCTTTAAAGAATCTATACGAAAACAAACGTATAAATTTGGGTGTAATTTCCCGGTTTAAGATATTTTTCATGCAAGGTTGATGATATCATCCGATTGTCTTCAACTACTTCCATTTTCTTCCAATTCTAGCTACATCTACTCGGTCAATTATCCATGCTATATATGTTTTTGAAGTGACTGTTCTTTATCAAAAGCAATGTTATATTGTTTATGGAACTATACCATTTTCCTTTATCATTGCCTTGAGTTCTTCAAAGTTCGTTTTTAAATCGGGGTTATTTGCTTTTTCGTAAGCAATCAAGGCTTTTTTAAGATATTCTTCTGCCTTCTTTGTATCTCCAGTATTCCAATAGGCGTAACCCATGCTCTGTAGGGCATACGGGTTTTCCGGCTCAATATCCAAAGCGTTTTTATAATAAATTCGCGCTTTTTCGTAGTCCTTCTTTTGAAAATATATCCACCCAAGCTCATTGAAAGCAGGAACATACTTAAATTCAGTTCCAGATTTGATAAAATACTCCTCTGCTTTTGTTGTATTCTTCAAATTTAGGAAGTATAGTCCTACGTTGAATAAATCATCACCACTCATCCCCGTGCGTGGTGGTTTTGATACACCAGAGAGAAAGTAGAATCCGGGGATTTTATAGACTTTACCAATTATGTGATCTTTTGGTACTGGGCCAAAGGAGCGACTATCAATAGCGTGTTGGCGATTGTTCATTAAAACAAAAACCATATCTGTGGGGATTTTCAATTCCTCTCCTTCTTTTATTTCCCCTTCTTCACCAGAAGGCATTGTTGCTCCGGTGGCATAGGGTTCATGAAGTAATGCGCCGTTCAAATAGACATCACCTTCTTTTATTTGAAGTATTTCCCCAGAAATTGCAATAATTTTACCCATATAGTCTGGGTAGTTATCCTTTTGGGGATTTTTATATACAATAATGTCGCCTCTTGCAGGAGTTTTGAATTTATAATCTATTTTGTTAAGAATCACATACTCCCCATTGTGAAGATCAGGTTCCATTGAAGATCCATCTGTTTGCGGTGTGCTAAAAATAAATAACCAAATGGTACTAATGATAAAGAATACGAACGTCAGCTTGACTATGAGGGATTTTTTACCACGCTTTCTAAAATCCCGAATAATACTACCGAGTAACATGAAGGGCAATATGATTGGAGAGAACAATAGGAATAAACCAAACTTAAGCGCTTGCAAGATCAACCCTTTTACTTTCATATTAATTAGTTGTCAGACACAAACATCCTATTAGAGTCAATAATCTGAATATACCATAGCCTCATAATATTGACTATAAACAATAAACTCCGCGGCGTCAATTGACCATAATCAAGTCATGGCTACGGTAGTACAAAAATTCGGAATGAAGCTCCGGAAAATCCGAAGGTCCAAGGGGGTAACTCAAGAAAAACTTGCTGAAAGAGCAGGGATTGATTTTTCCTACCTTAACCGGATTGAGGGCGGTAAACGGAACCCAACACTGAAAATCATCGCCAAAATCGCTCGTGTGCTAGGCATCCGACTGGATGAGTTGATGAAGTTGAAGTGACTAATTCTTCGTAAGCTGTTGTGATGAATTTATAGTGGTTTAACCTTTATATTTCTAAAATGTGCATGTTCTCCATCTCCACATCTAAAACCTACCCTACCTGCGGCATTGCTGCCCAAAAGGACAACTTCACTTGTGGTGGCTTCAAATTCTTTTCCTAAATTGTCTTTGAGCGTAAATTTTTTGCTTATTGATACCCCAACCGTAGTAATTAAATAGTGTAAAGCGTGTTTTCCATCAAGATAAATATCTACTTGATTGCCCTCAACGGTAATTTTAACTTTGACCCATTGGAGTAATTTTATTTCCTTTTCTAGTGCTATTTTAGACAAATCTACGGAGTTGTTGTCTTCAGGTAGCCAAATTTCTGTTCCTCCTTCAAGTTTGTGATAATGAGGTCTTAGTTTATAAACGTAGGCAGAATCACCATTCAAATATAATTGCACCATAAAATAATCGCTGGCATTTGCTCTTATTACCCAACCGGATGCAATTTTAATAACCTTTGTTTCAAAGCTAAATTCATAATCAGTCCAGTTAAATCCTTTCTTCGTGAATCCTCCAATTCCAGAATTAGCAACGCTTAGTAGTCGTTTACCATTTTCCTCCTCTACAAACCAATCGCCTTTGTAATCCCATTTGCATAGACCAGTTTCAAAATCATCGTAAAATTCTCCGGCGACTTTTCTCAAATACCCATGATCCTTAGACACACGATAAACTAATATCGCTATTACTACAAAAACGAAAAACCATATGCCAAATGGTGATATCCATGGAGCAATAATGACCTTTTGGAATTCAAATAGGATATTACCAATCCAATTCAAGATTGGATTCCAAAAATTAAAGGCTTGCATCAAGCTAATAAACGCTAGAACCCCAACAAGCGTGGCGTTTCGTTTAACAAAAGGAAAAACTGAAGAAACCTTAGCCCAGACCTTTTTTGACTGTATTACCATGTTCAATGGGCAGCGATAGGTAATTTATACTGTTTTGAGGCATAAAGCAATAGAATCGTCGTTTACCCTACACGGTCAAACAAGGCTAAGTACCTTTGTCTAAACCCATCCATTCCGTGTATAATGTGTTCAAGCTGCACATCATTGAGTGCACAAGAAGATTTCTGCCCGCTTAGCTCAGCGGTAGAGCATTCGCTTTACATGCGAGTGGTCGGGGGTTCAAATCCCTCAGCGGGCACCCATGCGAGATACTATACTTTTGTTTGCCGCATCGTTTTTTGCCGACACGCTGGCGTATATTTTTTACCAGCGGTATGTGGAGAGCCATCATAAAAATGCGGCGTTTTTCGTGTATGCCGTCGTTGCTGCCGTCCTTGTGTGGATTTTTATTTTTAAACTTCAGGACCGCGGACAGACGCTCCGGTTGTTTATCCCTATCTGGGCTGGCGGGAGTGCGATTTTTGGCTATTTTGTCGCCGGTTTGGCCTCAAAAACTCCGGTAAAAGAACTGCTCAATGTTCAGGCAGTTTTCTGGGTGCTCGTCATCAGTGTGGGTATTTATTTCCTTAACAGGTTGTCTTTCAATTGACTGCCATACACGCGTTCGTATGTTATGGCAAGAAGTTTTTCGATGAACTGATCGTACGTCCAGCCGCGGGCGTATATCGAGGTGATTGTGGCATCCTGATCATCATAAACGTTGATGCTGGGGTTCATGTTGATGTCCACGAGAAACGGAGTGTCTTTTTCATCAACCCGGACATCAAACCGCGCGATGTCGCGGCATGTGAACGTACGGTACGCAAATACGGCGAGCATTTTAATTTTTTTTTGAAGATCTGAAGAAATTTTTGCAGGCGCACACACCCTGGCATCGGCATATTCCCATGTTTTTTTGGCCCATTTGGCGTCATACGTATATACGTTCCAGTGATTTTTAAATTTTCCGCTGAATGCTACTTCACAGTATGGAAGTACGGTGAGGCGGGTGCCGTTCCCGAGTATCGTGACATGAATTTCCCGACCCTGTATATATTCTTCGGCAATCACCTCACCCGAGTATATCCGAATACTCTGCTTCACCTTTTTTTCCAAGTCGTCTTTATTGGTGACAACTGATTCCTGGGAAATACCGATTCCTGCGTGTTGATTGCATGGTTTAATGATGATCGGAAATCGGAGACTGCCCTGATCAATCGTTTTGGAATGTGCGGAAAAAATTGTAAAGTCCGGCGTCGCGATATGCATTTTTTGCATCAGGAGTTTCATCGGAGATTTGCGGACGGCATACGGGAGACCTGCAATATCATGTCCGACTTGGGCTCTCCCCAATCGTTCCAAACCGAACGCCACTTTTTCGTACAGTTCCCACGTGTCGTCTTCAACAAAGTTAAACACAACATCGCCCGGCGTCGTAAGAGCTTGTTTCCAATTTTGTTTTGTAACGATGATTTTTGTAACCGGATGTCCTGTGCGTTTGAGAGACTCCTCTATTCCTTTGACGCCGGCAATGGTGTCTTCATCATCTTCGTGCGTTCCGGCGTAGTATAAAATCGCAACGGAAAGCGGATGCAATGTATTGTGCATAATTAACAGATTATAACAGAAGACGCTGCTCTTGACTTTCTCTCATATATTTCTCAGACTACTAGTAGAGAGTATAGGAGAGGAGGTGAATACAAATGGCTCGTAAGACAATAAGTTACGATAGTCGCACATGGTATTTCTTAGGAATCACACTTCTTGTCATTCTCGGATTCATTTGGTACTTCAATGCCTATATTAAATCGACGGAAATGCGGGCAAGAGCGGGCAACAACGCGCCTGCAGGTGCGCATTACAATTTAAATATTATAGGTGTACCAAAAGGAAAAACTGCTGATATGACCGGTAGTCAGGGGCACAGAATATTTGTTCCGTTACAGGGGAACTGTAAAATTGGTCTGAAAGAAGGAGATTTTGCGGTGATCGACGGAAATTGTACTGACGACAACGGCGCATCGTTTCAGTTGCCCAATCCCGATCCCACAAATGACGGGGTCACGACATATTCCGTGTGGGCGCGCGCTCTCGGTAAGCCGGGTGGGAAATCGACAACAACGCCCTGTGCCACAGATCCGACCACAGGTGAATTATGGTGTTCTGTGCAATCCATGTTGATGGTACGAAATACCGGTGGCAGTAAATTTACCAATGTGAGCAGCATACTGCTGTATATCTATGCAGACATAAACGGTGACGGAGCGGTTGAACGGTACAATTTGTTCAACGATGCTTTGAAAGATTATTATTGGAACTACGATAATAGTGGATTAAAGCTCGTACAATTGCGTTTTTATGATATTTCGACGCAAATAAATCCGTAACCGTTGCGCTTTTTACCATAAAGACCGGATTTACCTCCGGTCTTTATGTGTTCAGCTTGCTAAATATCGTAAAATACGAGAAAATACGGATTGCCGCCGAGATGGCCGAGGTAGTCACGAGTCCCCTTGCGGGACAAGGCGAAGCGGCAGCTTGCGCGAGATACAACTAAATAATAGAGACAACAATGGATTTTCGATTGCCGAGATGGCCGAGGTAGTCAAGGCGCATGTCTGAAAAACATGTTATCTGGGTGCAACTCCTAGTCTCGGCACCGCGTTTAATGGTGCGGCGTTAGTTCACCGGTAGAATGTCTCCTTGCCAAGGAGAAGGTAACGGGTTCAATTCCCGTACGCCGCTCAAAATAATTTGGGAGATCGTTCAACGGTAGGACACAAGACTTTGGATCTTGGAATCTAGGTTCGAATCCTAGTCTCCCAGCATGATTCGGCAAACACACCTTTTGTGTGTTTGACGAAACATAATGAGATTTTGGATGAGAACCGTTTTTTAGCAACACTCCCGAAAAAAGACAGGCTGGAAATTAGATTTTCTTTTGACAGGAAACTGGGATCCCCCAGAATCAATCAATGCGTCCCCATATCAAGTAAATACTTTAAAAATTGTATTGATATCGCTACAATAAAAGAAATAGATGAAGAACTCCTCCGTTGGATACGAGAGTCCTATCATCTGAAGGATAAGAAGGAGGGCATATGATTAAATGGATTAGCAAAATTCATTGGGGAAAAGTGCTTCTTATTGCTTTTCTGTATACGATTATCGCGACTGTTGTGCGGCAGATGGAGGTTGTGTGGACTCTGAAATATTATATGATGCCGCAATATTTCGGCGCGTGGAGCAAGAGTCTGATGCCCGTAGCCGGTCCGCCGCCGTTTGAGTTTATGGTTACCTCGATGATTCTTACGTTTGCCGGCGGCATGGCCCTTGCAATCATTTATTATTATCTCAAGGATTATTTGCCGAAGGGGTTTTGGCACCGGTCGACGTTTTTTGCTGATGTTTTAGTCTCCACATCGTTTATATTCTTTACCCTGCCGGTCTATCTCTTATTTAACGTGCCGCTGGCGCTCCTTGGCTGGTGGTTTATCAGCTCATTTGTCGTATTGCTGCTAACCTCCATTATTATTGTAAAGATCGTGAAGTAATATTATTCGTACCTCAGGGCCTCGATGGGGTCCAGACGTGCGGCGCGGACAGCCGGGGCAACACCGAAGATAATCCCGATAAGCGCAGAGAATCCGGACGCCAGAAATATGCTCCATGCGGTCACATACGTTTTGATGACGGCGTTTAATGCCAGTGACCCAAGTGTGCCGATGGTGATGCCGATAATGCCTCCGAATAAGCTTAAAATGACGGCTTCGATCAAGAATTGTCCCATGATATCCTGCGGGGTCGCCCCGACGGCTTTGCGCAATCCTATTTCGCGGGTCCGTTCCGTCACCGATACCAACATGATGTTCATGATGCCGATGCCGCCGACTAAAAGCGATATGGCCGCGATCCCGCCGAGGGCGACGGTAATGACACTTAAAAATTGGGTAATGGTGTTGAGAAGGTCGGTTTGCTTCATGACGGTAAAATCATCCGCTTTGAGCCGCCGCAGTAAGACGCGGTTAATATCCGCCGATGCCTGCTCCACATCGGACTGGTTTAATGTTTTTACGGCGATCATATACGGATTGGTCTGGTTAAACTGCCGCAGAGCCGTCGTATACGGGATAAACGCGTGGTCGTCAATATTTGCACCGAGGGCTCCGCCGCTTCCCTTCGGAGTCAGCCTTCCCTTGACCAGATACCGGACGCCGCCGAGCGTAACATACGAACCTACCGGGTCTGAATCTCCGAAAAGGTCTGTTGCCGGTTTGTCACCCAGAACAATGACCTTACGGGAGCGCTCCACATCATTCTGGCGGATTAAATCACCGCTTACCGGCGTGAAGTTCATAATCTGAAAATAATTTTCCCAGATACCTGCCAGCTCTGTGCTTATTGTTTTTCCGCGGTAGGTGATAATGCCCGGTCCCGCCACTGCAGGTGAGGCAAGTGCGATCGCGGTACTGCCGCGCTCGATGTCTGCAACATCGGAAATCTCCAGTTTGCTGACCGTCATCATGGCGACACCCGCGCTTTGCATGTTTTTCAGATCCAGTTTGCCGGGCATGATAAAAATAGTATTGGAGCCCAACGCCTGAAATTGGGTTGTGACGTATTCTTGTAAACCCGTCCCGATAGACACGAGGAGAATAACAGATGAGACGCCGATAATAATGCCCAGCATGGTGAGGATTGAACGGACTTTATTGGTCCGCAGAGCCTGAAATGCCAGTTTTATATATTCGTAGAGATTCATGATTTTTTATCCGAAAGAATCGCTCCGTCTGCAATTTTCACGATCCGTTTGGCGTGTCCCGCCACGGCGGGATCATGTGTCACGACGACAATAGTACGGCCGTTTCTACTTAATTCCTCCAACAGCTTCATAATTTCTGCGCCGGATTTACTGTCAAGATTTCCGGTCGGTTCGTCAGCCAGAACAATCGTCGGATTGGTGACGAGCGCGCGGGCAATGGCGACGCGTTGCTGCTGGCCGCCTGAAAGTTGCGACGGAAAGTTCTCTAATTTATCCGTAAGTCCCACTTCAGCAAGCATATCGCGGGCCCGCTGAATTCGTTCCTTGGCAGGGATTTTCGCGTACACGAGGGGCAATACCACATTCGCAAGTGCGGTAGTTCTTCTGAGCAAATTAAACTGCTGAAACACGAATCCGATATGCGTATTGCGGATGGCGGCAAGTTCTTTTTCGCTTGCCATGGATATTTTGTGTTCTTCTATAAATACCGAGCCTGCGGTCGGTTTATCCAGGCATCCGATGATATGCATGAGCGTGGATTTACCCGACCCCGACGGACCCATGATGGCGACGAATTCGCCTTTTCGAATCGTTAAAGAGACGTCAGAAAGGGCTGTAAACGTAACCCCGTCCATCCGGTATTCTTTCGATATATGCGTAATCCGGAGTATTTCATTTGGCAACATAAGAGAAACCTTTGGTTACGACTACGTCTCCTTCGGAAAGTCCTTGGGTAATAACGATGTCTCGATCATTCTGTTCGCCCACGGCAACCGGTACGAGCGCGTACGACGACGCGCCGGTTCTTTTGTAGACAAATTTACCGGAATCCTGTTCGCGGATGGCCTCAATGGGCACCACGAGCGCGTTGGGTATGGCGGTCATTTCAATGGTGACATCCCCGTTCAGGCCTATCCGCAGTTTTTGCGGTTCGTCAAACGCAACTTTTACCGGAAACACCGTTGCCCCGCCTGCGGATGTTTCCGATATGTAGGAAATGTAGGATACCGTACCGGAAAATGTTGCATCAGGAAATGCATCGAGGGCGATTCTTGCACTCTGACCGAGAGATAACACACCGACATCGACTTCATCAATATTGGCTTCAAATACCAGACTCTCCGGGTCAACGATTTCTATCGTTGAGGTTGAGGGCGTGATATTAACTCCTACGATCGGTGAATCAATATGTGAAATAATGCCGGTAATCGGCGTAACAAGTGTCGCGTCCCCAATGTCTTTCCTGGCTTTCACCACCTCGTCGTATGCTTTATTTTGTGTTGCATCGACTGCTGTCCGTTTTACTTTTTGATCAAATGATTCAGCAGTACTCGCTCCTTGATCATTATAGAGTTTTTCAGACGCCGCTTTCGCCGCTGTAAAATCCTGTTCTTCCTGCCGGAGATCTGCTTTCAGTTTTTCCAGATCCAGCTGAGCAACAACCTGACCCTGCAGTACTCTGTCACCTTCTTTAAACGGAAGGTACACTAATCTTCCGGAAGTCTGGAATTTAAGCTCTGCGGATGTATCTGCTTTTGTTTTGCCGGAAGACTGGACAGATTTTGTAAACGTTCCACGTCTGGCGGTTGCCGCTTTAATCTGTTGTTGAGTTGCATTCGTTTTGGACATCCGGACGGCAACCCCGATGCCTAACAGCACTAAAACAGCAATGGCTATAATGACAGCCTTTGTTTTCATGTACGATATCAGTATATCACGTCAGCGCCGTCTGATGGTTTCGGATTTGGCGTAGTATAAAAATGCGGCGGGAATATCTTCCGTGATATACCTTTGGAAATCGGCGTAAATAGTTTTCCTTTTGGCGATGTCCATTTCCTGCCGTCCGTCTTCAAGGAGCTTATCTATTTTGACGTTTGCATAATTGGTAATGTTGGTTTCTTTTTGCGTGCTGTGCCACAAGGGATATTGATCCGGGTCCGGCGGGACATCCTGCGCACTTAAGAGCACCTGATAATCGTCGGGAATGCTGTTTTCCACACGGACGTCAGTTGTGAAGCCAAGGGTCGTCCAGCTTGCGGCGATGGATTGGGCATCCGACAGATAGGGGGCAAATGTAGAAATGGTCAGGTGGGCGGATGGAGACCCCTCGTCGGTCGTGCCGGTAATCTTTTTGGCAGCAGCCATATCAAACGTATATTTTTTAATGTTGTCCGAGTATGCCCAGGAGGCTTTTGAGATCGGGGAATACGCGCGCGTCATATCCGTCCGATAGGGAATGGCGTACGCGAGCGCCTGACGCACGGACTTATCTGCCAGCTGTCGGTTCGTCACGTTGAAATAGACGGAAATAATCCGGTTATAGTTGACCTCTGTTGTTACCGTGGATGTTCCCCAGCCGATCAAATCCCCGGATGCAGTTAAATCATCAAGCTCATTGATTTCTCCCAGTTTGTAGGCAAGAATAGCTTCGGCTTCGGTAGTATAGAACCGGTATTCCCGTTCATGCTGGTTGGCGCCGTCAACGGGAACCAGTTTGAGATACACGATAGAGTTCCCGTTGAGCTGAATATTGGATACCTTGTATCCGCCGAATCCGGTGAGGGCATTAAGAAACAGCGGTTTGGCGACCACAACAGGAAATGCGCTGTATGGAGCAGTCAAATTCGCCCGCAGCGTAAACTGGTCGATCGGTGAAAAGGCAACATTGCGGATGTTGTAATTGATATCCGCGGCAGTGACTTTTTTGCCGCTGTGCCAGACGGCATCGCGGCGCAGGGTGAATATAAACGTTTTAGCGCTGTCCGTTGCCGTCCAGCTGGTTGCAAGTCCGGGCCCGAGCGTACCGTCCGGCCTCACGTTTGTCAGGCCCTCACTGATATATTCCTGGATGGTAAGCGGCAGGGTCGCCGGGGTAAAATCCCCGACCACGCCGATGCGGTCAACAGGAATAAACCACTGTTGTCTGATAATGGGAAAAAGCCGAAAAAATGCGAGTGACAGAACGAGGCCGCTGGCAAACCCTAGCGCGAGTGCCTTGGTATACTTGAGGCCTAACTCCCGTACGATGAGAAATATCAGCCGTCCTTTCCGAAGTAGTGTCATACCTAGCGGATAACCAGATTGATGATCGATGTCACGAAAAACAAAACTGTGAATAGGATGGTGCCGACAAATACGATGCGCTCCGCTCCCCGTCGGCTACGATACATTTGCCCGTCGCCGATACCGCTTTGCAGGCCCCCCTTGCTGTTCTGGAGAAGTATGAGCGTGATAAGGATAACGGTAATAATGATATGCAGGCTTAGTAATATGATTTTCATACGGTGTCCCCACTAAGATAGTTAAGGAGTATTGTAGCAAGTTTTTGTGAGTCGTGTCGGATGAGACTGCGTACAAGGGTATCGCTTTTGGACTTTGCGGCAACCTGACGGCTTGCCACGTCAGCACGTATAATGGCGAGTGACGGCGTGGCAAGTAAATCATCAACGACCGGGAATTCGTGAAATTTGGCATACACCGCGAGTGCAGGTTTATGAAGCGGTGCGGTATTGATGATGACGGCGTCGACGCAGTTGCCGACATACCGCCGGATGGTCCGTAGGTGATCGTTGGCGGTAAACCCGTAGGTTTGGCCGAATTTTGTCATAAGGTTCACAACATACACTTTCACGGCGCGTGATGCCGCAATCGCCTGTGGGACACCGGCAACGAGGAGGTTCGGAATAACGCTCGTGTACAGGTCACCGGGACCAAGGACAATAAGATCTGCCTTTGCGATTGCCTCCAATGCCTCAGGATTCGGTTCAGCCTTGGGCGCAAGATACACGCGGGATATTTTTACCGTTCCGTCATGGGGAGGTTCATCAATGAGATGCTCTTCCGTGACGGTTTTTCCGTTTTCGTATTCGGCGACCAAATTCGTATCGGTGAACGAAACAGGAATGACCGTTCCCTGGATGCGCAGGACCTTGCCGGTAGCCCGGATTGCTTCCGTCTGCGAACCTAAAATATCGGAGAGGGCTGCCATGAAAAGATTTCCAAATGTCATGCCGGATATCCCCTGCCCTTTTTCAAACCGGTACATGAAGAGTTTCCGCAATATCCCGGCGCCGCCGTTTTCATCCGACAGGGCAACGAGACATTGACGCAGGTCCGACGTCGGCAGGAGCCCGAATTCATCGCGGATCCGCTTGTTTGAGCCGCCGGAGTCGCTCATGGCGACGATTGCGGAGAGATGGTGGGGTGAGTGTTTCAGTCCTTTGAGTGCGACAAATGTTCCGGTCCCACCGCCGATACACACGATATGTTTACGGTTATTTTGCATGGTGTTTAGTCTTCGCTGACGTAGTGTAGCACATCAGTGATGATCGTGATAAGAAGGCTGGAGGCGATGAGAGCGGTGACATAGGTAAAATGGATAGACGGTATGACAAATCCTGCCCATGTGGCTCCCGGAAATATCCAAAGTCGGATCGCGATTTCCGGGACAAAGACGGTGAGGAGATAGATGACAATGACATTGATGACCCAATTTAACAGTCCGAAGGTGAGAATATTGATAGGAATGAAGAGAATTTTTAAAATGGGTTTGACGATAAGCATAAGAATTGACAGGGTTACTCCTGCAAAGATGACCGTCTGCCAACCCGGCGGGATGTAGAGAGTGGGAAGAATCTGGCTCGAAAGCCAAAGGGCAAATACGTTAAAGAGGAACACCCGGATGATGTGCTTCATCAGCCTCAATGGTAACAAAACAAATGAGTATGGTCAACGTTAGTGCCTACGAAGCCTACAAGGAGAGTCCTCGTAGGTTTATAAAAAGGATTTTTTTCTGAGGAGGCGGTGGTAGGTGACGGCAAAGCGGTGGGCTTCGTCACGGATGCGCTCCAGCACATGCAGTGCGGCGCTGGTGTACGGAACCCTGATAACTTTAAAATCTCGGCCCTGCGGTACAATGATCGATTCAAAGTGCTTGGCTAAACCGATGACCGGGACCGGCGCATTTTGCGCCGCACGAACTTGTCCCTTTCCCCCATCAATAACGAGCAAGTCAGGTTTCGGCCACTCGGAATGGGAAAATCGTCTCGCCACAACCTCTGCAATCATGGCGGTATCATTCGGGGTATTTTCCCGTCGGATGCGGAATCTTCGATATTGACTGCTGTCCGGCCTCCCGTCGGTAAGAACGACTAATGATCCTGTTGCCTGCATACCTCCCGTATTTGAGATGTCGATACATTCAATCCGGCGGGGGACGGGAATGCCAAGGATTGTGCCAAGAGCCGAAAGCTCGTTTGCATAAATATCTTTGACCGCCGAGGTCGCATTCATATACACCATCGGGTCATACTTTTTGGAAAGCATACTGTGAAGATTTTGTAAGTGATTTCGAAGAAGGGCTGCGTCTTCAAATCTTTTTTGGCGGGCGTCCGTCTCCATATCCTTTTCTAAATCGCGGATAACAGCATCCGATTTGCCTGACAGAATATTTTTTAACCGGAAGATATTTCTACGATACGCAGCTTTATCCGTGCCGGCAGCGGACGGACAGGGATTACATAACCCGATATGCGAATAAAAGCAAGGTTTACCCGTCCGTCTTTTTTGTGTACAGAATGGGATAGTATGTCGGAGTTGCCCTAAAATAGAACGGACCATAGTTGCAGATTGGAATGGTCCAAACAGCGCGTCCCGGCGGTCAATACGTTTGGGCAAATCGCTTCTGCGCATCGTGTAGACATGAGGGAGCGGTTCCGAGATGGTAAGGAGGATATACAGCGGGCTTTTATCGTCTTTAAGTACAACATTATATTTCGGTGCGTTGTCATGGATAAGTTTGGCCTCCAACAGCAATGCATCAAATTCACTCGCCGTTCGTATTGTTTCAATGGTGGAAATTTGAGAGATAAGAAGTTTCGTTTTCTCGCTTGTGGAGATGCGTTTTTTGAGGTCTTTTGCTTTGCCGATGTAGAGAATGGTACCGCTATGGTCACGGTAGAGATACACGCCGGGGGCGTGTGGAAGTTTTTTTAACGTTTCTTGCGGTGTTTCCATATATGAGATCTTCGTAGTGTCAGAACAAGAAGAATGATTAGTATAGCACTAAAGCTAAGAATGGGAATGATGAAATATGCCGTGATCGGCTGAATGGTAAATACATACTGTTGTATCTGCCCGTTTACGTTGGTCACGATCCTGCCGGTTCCGGATGTAAAATAATTCGGAATGGCGATGACAATGGGATACGTTAAAGTAGAAAACGGCGGTACATTCATTGCGGTTTTTGCTACTGCGACATCGATAGGCGTTGATTGTATGGCAACGGAAACCTGGGATACGGCAGCTCCGGTTGTGTTTTTCACGGTGACTTCTCCGCGTGAGTTTAGGCCGGCCGTCACGAGTTTCGGGAATGAGATTGCTGTATTCAGTTTGCTTACGGGCTGGGTGAATCGGCTTGTGGCAAATACAACCGCGACGTCTTTCGTTGTTTTACCGTTTTTGCGGTAGAAGCCTGCGGGATACGGATAATCACTTGATTTCCCGTATATGGCAAACACGATATGGTTAAAATCCAGCTTGTCGAAATAATTGACTCCGCCGGTCGTATTGGCCCACGTCGGGTCAACCGGCACCCACAGCTTCCGTGCGCCGTCATAATATTCAGGCCATGCGTGCAATACGTCAGCAACGAGCGATAACGGCCGCAGACGGCTGTTTGTGGTGTAGGCGTACCCCACGGCCTCTCGTGCGGGAATGCCTGCCGCCCGCGCAATCGCGATGAATAAATCGGTAAATTCCATGCAGATGGAATTTTCCGGTGTCGCGAGGCTTAATACGGCGCCTTTCCTTATGGGTGTCTGGGAAACACGCGTATAGTCATAGCCCAGCGTTTGAGATACATACGTATAGATGGCCCGCGGCGTGGTATATTTTTTCGCGAGTTCCTGGATCTGGGGGTTATTTGCCTCCCAGTATTTTTGCGTGGAGGTGTAGAGTGTCTGATCCGGAACCTCATCGGTATATCCGTCCTTGGGATCCAGGAGTACGGCAATATGAAGCGATGCTTCTATGGAAAGTTTCGCGCCCGGCAACAAGGAATACTGAGCGAGCCAATTTCCGTCCGCGTCGCGGGTGACGGTTGTGGGTTTAGGGTCAAGCGATTCAATGATCACTGTCTGATAGGCCGTATCCGGCGGAAGAGCGATTTCAGCATGCTCCGGGGTCATCCGCGGGTTCTCCAAATAATAGGACAGGTGAATATCAAATGTTTGACTGGTTCCATAAGCGGCACTGACCCCTCCGGTCATCATTTGCTGGCGGTTCCACCGCCCCCCCGCAGCCGGCAGCGGGGTCATATAGGCGTTCGGACCGAACGATTGCGGAACAGAAAGCGATACAAAATAGCTTGCGATATCAGCATCAGGGGCGATTCCCGGGACGTTAACCTCCCAGATGCTGCCGTTTTTCCGGGCAATATCACCGTTTTCAAACCGAAGCGTAAACGAGAGTTGTTTGTCCAGTCCGACTACCTTGTCGTTGAACGTAAGAAGAATTTCCGTTTTGCCGTCTTTTTGCGCAATATCGGCCGGCACGATCTGGCTGCTGTCGTACGCGATGACATTTTTTATGTTTGTGCTGTCGATCACGATCGAATATTTTTGCGGATACAGGTTGGTCTGTTTGTTGGTAAGGGTGATATTCTGCGTGACGATGGTGGTGCCTGACGGGGCGATTGCATATTGTACGTTGTAATCGGCCTGAAATTCCCCGCTTGCGAAGATTGGAGTTGCAAAGAAAAAATAGATGAACAAAAGCCAAATCTTTCTCATCAATTTATTCTACTAAGTTCTTGAGGAATTGTCCCGTATACGATTTTTTGCTTTTCACAATATCCGCGGGCGGACCCTCAGCAATAATCTCTCCCCCGCGATCTCCGCCGTCGGGTCCCAAATCGATAATCCAATCCGCATTTTTCACCATGTCGAGATTGTGTTCGATAACAATCACGGTATTGCCCATCTCCGTGAGCCGGTGTAGGACTAAGAGTAATTTTTCCAGATCCGCAAAATGTAACCCCGTTGTGGGTTCGTCCAGAATATACACGGTTCTGCCGGTGGCGCGCCTGGACAATTCCGTTGCAAGTTTCACGCGCTGGGCTTCGCCCCCGGACAGGGTGGGGGCGGGTTGTCCCAGATGGACGTACCCGAGGCCGACATCAAAAATAGTTTTTAGTTTATCCGACAGTGACGGGTAATGGGCAAAAAACGTACGCGCTTCCTCAACCGTCATATCCAGAACCTGCGCAATATTTTTTCCGTGATAGACGATCTCAAGTGTTTCCGCGTTATATCGTTTACCCTGACACACTTCGCAGGTTACATAAATGTCCGATAGAAACTGCATTTCAATTTTTTTCTGGCCTTCCCCTTCGCAGGTCTCACACCGGCCGCCTTTTACATTGAAAGAAAACCTGCCCGTTTTATATCCACGCAGCCGCGATTCGGAGGTTTGGGCAAAAATATCACGGATGACGGAGAAAATGCCCGTATAGGTAGCGGCATTACTGCGCGGAGTCCGACCGATCGGAGACTGGTCGATGAGGATGACTTTATCAATATGTTCCAATCCTTTCATTTCCGTATGTTTGCCCGGTTTTTCTTTTGTAAACGGATAAAAGTGGGTGAGGAGTGCCCGATACAGGGTTTCCACAACCAGCGTTGATTTGCCCGACCCCGAAACGCCGGTCACGCAGATAAATTTACCTAACGGAAACGAAACGTCAATCTGTTTCAGATTGTTTTGTGAAGCCTGTACAACCGTGAGCTGTTCAAAGACTGTCTTTATCAAAGACAGTCTTTGAGGCTGGTGCGGGCGGGAAATTGTCCGTTTGCCGATCAAAAACTGTCCGGTAATAGAAGATCGTGTTTGTTTAATAGTATCTACTGTTCCCTGGGCAACCACGGCGCCTCCGTGTTCTCCTGCGCCCGGGCCGAAATCGACGATGTGGTCCGCTTCCTCCATGGTTTCGCGGTCATGCTCGACCACGATGACGGTATTGCCAAGATCCCGCAGCATCTTGAGTGTCTGGATGAGTGCGTAATTGTCTTTCTGGTGCAGTCCGATAGACGGTTCGTCGAGTACATACAGGACTCCCGACAATCCCGATCCGATTTGGGATGCAAGACGGATTCTTTGGGCCTCGCCCCCCGACAGCGTCATTGCCGCCCGTCCGAGCGTAAGGTAGGTAAGCCCCACAGCGTTCAGGAACGTGAGACGGGCTTTGATTTCTTTGACCACAGGTGCAGCAATCGTTTTTTCTGTGTCGCTCAATGTTTTGGTTAAGAGCGTACTTATCCAGTCAAGACAATCCGATATCGAGAGTTCCGTAACATCAGCAATGGAAAATTTATCGATCGTGACAGTGAGGGATTCGTTTTTAAGACGTCTCCCCGCACAGGTGGCGCAGACTTCCTCGCGCATATATTTTTCAATTTCCGCGCGTACGAAATCAGATTCGGATTCGAGGTATCTGCGTTTGAGTTCCGCGATAATCCCGGGATATGTCTCTTCAATTGTGGTCGTGTCTCCAAAGCGGTTTTTCCCGACGACGCGGTACCTGGTGTTGTCTGTGCCGTGAAGGAGCACATCCTTTTGTTTGGCGGTCATATGTTTGAGCGGCGCATGCGGGTTTATGCCGGAACGCTGGGCAACCGTAGAGACTACACGGGAAAACCAGGTGTCATGGAAAAACATTCGTGCGAACGGGAGGATACCGCCCTCAGTGATGGAAAGTTCCGGGCGGATAACGAGGTCCGGATCAACAGTCAGAATCGTACCGATGCCGCTGCAGGTCGGACAGGCTCCCTGCGGCGAATTGAATGAAAATGATCTCGGTTCCACTTCGGCAAGCGAGATATTATCGACAGGACACGAAAATTTTTCCGAATAGATATGATCGTGCACTTTTTTGGGCTTCTCGGGAATCGCAAATCCCGTGTCTCCTATTTCTCCGATAACGACAACGCCTTCTGAAAGCGCCAATGCCTGATCAACCGCGTCCGTGATGCGGGAACGAAGTTCGGGAGCTTTTACCGTTTTATGGTCTAAACTAATTTTGTCTATGACGGCGTCGATCGAATGTTTATTGGTTTTAATGAGTACGAGATCCTCGTCTAAACTGAAGAAATGGCGGTCAACGCGCACTTCTCTGTATCCTTTGGCCTGAAGATTTTCAAATAATCCGCGGAATTCCCCTTTCCGGTCGCGGACAACGGGAGAAAATATCATAAACCGGTAATATTTCCCGGTATATTTATGTACACACGCAAGAATCTGGTCGACGATCTGCTGGCTGCTCTGTTTGCTTATTTCCCTGCCGCAGATGGGACAGTGAGGGTGCCCGATGCGTGCAAAAAGGAGGCGCAGATAATCGTATATTTCCGTTACTGTGCCGACGGTGGAGCGTGGGTTGTGCGATGCGGATTTCTGGTCAATAGATATTGATGGGGAAAGCCCCTGGATGCTGTCTACATCGGGCTTGTCCATGATGCCCAAAAACTGCCGGGCGTACGAACTTAACGATTCAACATATCTCCGCTGCCCTTCCGCATAAATCGTGTCAAAAGCCAAAGAAGACTTTCCGGATCCTGATAAGCCGGTGAATACGATGAGCTTATTCTTCGGAAGCTCAAGATTAATATTTTTTAAATTATGCTGCCGCGCACCTTTGATGATTATTGTATCCATACAACCCCAAACCGCCCTCGGATGTTCCCGGGGCTTTGGTATTATACACGATAGTCGAGTACCCTACGAGGACTCTCCTTGTAGGGTGCCGATATGGTCCCGCAGTTGGGCTGCCAGCTCGAAGTTTAAATCACGCGACGCCTGGCGCATTTCTTTCGTAAGGCGTGCGATGTATTTCTTTTTATCCAGCGGCGTCATGGATTCGACGGGCAACAATTCTATCTGTTCTTCCTTTTTTTCAACTAACCGGTTCCGGATCGGCTTATGAATACTTTCCGGCATAATGCCGTGTTTTTTATTGTAGATTTCCTGCGCTTGGCGGCGGCGTCTCACTTCATCCAGGGCGGCGGCAATGGAATCCGTAATCGTATCGGCGTATAAAATAACTTCACCCGAGACGTGACGGGCTGCCCTGCCCATCGTCTGAACGAGGCTTGTTCTGCTCCGCAGAAATCCCTCTTTATCGGCATCCAAAATGGCAACAAGAGATACTTCAGGGAGATCTAACCCTTCTCGAAGCAGATTGACACCGACGATGACATCGTATTTGCCGCTGCGTAAGTCATCCAAAATATCTGACCGGTCCAGCGTAAGAACTTCTGAATGCAGATAGTGAACGTTAATATCGCGCGCGGCTAAAAATTCAGATAAATCCTCTGCCATCTGTTTGGTAAGCGTGGTAACAAGCACACGTTCTTTTCTTGCAACCCGCACCGTAATTTCCTTAAACAAATCATCAATTTGACCCGAAACAGGACGCACGGAGACGATAGGATCCAATAATCCGGTCGGCCTCACGAGCTGTTCTACGAGCCCGTCGCGTTTAACGCGATCCATTTCCCAGTCGGCAGGGGTGGCGGAGACATAAATGGTCTGGGGGATGTTTCGCATAAACTCATCAAATCGCAGCGGCCGGTTATCCAGGGCCGCCGGAAGCCTGAATCCGTAATCAATCAGCGTCTGTTTGCGCGTGCGGTCGCCGTTATACATGCCGCGGACCTGCGGAACCGTCATATGCGACTCGTCGATACACAGGAGCCAGTCGTCGCCGGCCGCTTCTTTAAAATAATCCATAAGAGAATACGGCGGCTGGCCGGGCTGTCTTCCGTCAAAGTAACGGGAATAGTTTTCGATGCCGTTGACGTACCCCATTTCATTGATCATCTCGAGGTCATAGGTGACTTTCTGCTCGATGCGCTGCGCCTCAATCAGTTTTCCTTCGGACTTGAATTTTTTAACCTGTGCCCGCATGTCCGCCTCAATTTGCTTAAACACGCTTTTATAGGAGGCGGGATTGGTCATGTAATGTTTGGCAGGATAAATAACGGTGCCGGGGAGAACCTCTATCGTTTTACCTGTGAGCGGGTCTAATTTTATAATTTGGTTTAATTGATCTGACGTATAAATTAACCGTATCGCCGTATCCTCGTATGCAGGGAAAATATCTATCGTGTCTCCCCGTACGCGGAATGTGCTCCGATGGAAGCCGTAGTCGTTTCTTTCATACTGGAGTTGTACCAGGCGGTCAAAAATACTTTTGCGGGCGACTTTCATGCCGGGCGCGAGCTCCAGAACAAAATTTCCGTATTCCTTGGGCGAGCCGATGTTGTAGATGCAGGAAACGGAGGCAACGATGATGGTATCTTTTCTCGTGAGGATATTCGTGGTTGCCGCAAGCCGCAATTTATCGATTTCTTCGTTGATCTCCGTTTCTTTTTCAATATAGGTGTCCGTTGTCGGAATGTAGGCCTCCGGCTGGTAATAATCGTAATACGAAACGAAATACGAGACGGCGTTTTTCGGGAAAAAATCGCGGAATTCCTGATACAGCTGGGCCGCAAGCGTCTTGTTGTGGGAAATGATAAGCGTGGGTTTCTGCACTTTTGCAATAACGTTTGCCAGGGTAAACGTTTTTCCGGATCCCGTTACGCCCAGAAGCACCTGTTCGGCTTTTTTATTCTCCAGATTTTTGATAAGCGCGGCAATTGCCTCCGGCTGATCTCCTGTCGGCTTAAAATCACTATGCAGGGTAAATTTCATATCTTGACATTTCGGGTAAATTTTGGAATACTAACTATATGCCCGCTACATTATACAACAGAGAACGACAACTTCTCGAGTTTATTGCGCAATTTATCCAGCGGTACGGCTATGCGCCCACGCTGAAGGAGATCGGTGACGCGCTCGGTATGGGCTCGCCGGCCACTGTCCATGAACACGTGGACAAACTTCGCCAGAAAGGATTTATCCGGAAATTGGATGGTACGGCGCGCGGGCTTGAAATAGTGGAATCGTATGCCCGGGCCGCAACCGGAAAATCGGCAATCGAACTCCCCGTTCTCGGATTTATCGCCGCAGGGAGCCCGCTTGAGCCCTATACAGACCCGAATTATTACATTTCCGTGGCCCCCAATATGGTCTCGGGCGCAAAACCCAGCTATGTATTGCAGGTAAAGGGGACATCCATGATTGATGACGGCATTATGGATGGTGATTTTGTGGTCGTCCAACATCAGCAGGATGCGCAAAACGGCGATATCGTGGTTGCGCTTCTGCCCAACGGATTCGCCACCCTCAAGCGCATTTATTTTGAAAAAGAGCGGATCAAGCTCATGCCGGCAAATGCCACCATGTCCCCGATATTCACCACGCACGTCAAAATTCAGGGGAAAGTTGTCGGACTCATTAGGAAATTCGTTTGACTTTCTTGAGTTTGTGCCAGATATACCACGCAACAACACCCACGCAGAAAACGACAATCACGACATCAAATTTTCTGAAATATCCTTCCAGTGATTGCCAGTTGGCGCCAAGCGTCACTCCGATTTTTGTCAATATAAATGACCAAATAAAGGACCCGACCGTCGTATAGATAATAAATCTCGGAAGATTCATTTTGGCAACTCCCGCAGGAAGCGAAATAAAGGTCCGCAGAACAGGCAGTACCCGTGACGCGAACACCATTAATTCTCCGTGATTTCGAAACCACGTCTCCGACCGGTCATATTCGTGTTCAGAGACAAGAATATATTTTCCGTATTTGACGATGACTTTTCGCACGACCGCCTCCTGTCCCCATGCGCCCAGCCAATACGCCAGCAGTGATCCGACGAGGTTTCCTACAGTTCCCACAATGACGAGTACCCAGAAATTAAACTGGCCGGATGCGATGAGCGATCCGGAAAACGGCATCGTCACCTCTGACGGAATGGGAATAAGCGCAGACTCAAGAGTCATCAGAATGAAAACGCCGAAATATCCCAAGGTAGAAATAAAGTGTATAATCCAGGAGCCAATAACTTCGATCATGGGAATATTATATATTGTTTCAACACCGATAGGAAATAGAGAAGATATGAGTCTTCGTGCAGTGAAAATACTGCAATCCGTTGATGTGGTTTTGTGTGAGGATACGCGGCATACCGGCCTGCTTATCCAAACGAAAGCAAAACTCGTGAGTTATTATGATGAAATAGAGGATAAACGGATCCCCGAAGTCATTGAATGGCTGGAAAACGGCAAAAATATCGCGCTCGTGTCTGATGCAGGGACGCCGCTTATTTCCGATCCCGGATTCCGCCTAGTCCGTGAATGCGTGAAACGCGAGATAAAAGTTGAAAGTGTCCCCGGCCCTTCGGCAGTTTTGGGTGCCCTCACGAGCTCCGGATTACCTCCGGACAAATTCAGTTTTTTGGGATATCCCCCGGAAAAACAACTGCAACGTTTGAAATTGTTTAACGATATCATATCAGTGAATCGATTCATTAGTAGTACATATATTTTCTACTGCGCTCCGCATAAATTGGTGACAACGCTTGAAGATATGAAAATGACATTCGGAGATATTGAAATAGTGGTCGCCCGCGAATTAACCAAAGTTTATGAAGAAATATGGAAAGGAACTATTTCAGAAACAGTCTCTCATTTTTCAAATCCGAAGGGTGAATTTGTTCTCCTCTTCAATATTCCTCAAGCGTAGAGGTGTCGCCGACGGGGAGGCCCATTTCTTTGGCTTTTAAAATCCTTCGCATGATTTTGCCGGAACGGGTTTTGGGAAGTTTGTCGATAAATTCGATCTCGCGCGGATATGCGTGGCCAGCCAGATGTTTTTTGACGTATTCTGACAGTTCAGCTTTGAGTTTTTCGGACGGCTTTGTATTCGGTTCCAAAACGACAAATGCTTTGATGATTTCTCCGCGCATGACATCGGGTTTGCCGATGACACCCGCCTCCACGACCGCAGGATGTTCAACAAGGGCGGACTCCACTTCAAACGGGCCGACCCGTTCGCCTGACGTTTTGATGACATCATCCGCCCGCCCGATAAACCAGAAATATCCGTCTTCATCTTTCCAACCGCGGTCGCCGGAGATATACCATCCGTTGACGAAATAACTTTGGAATTTATGCGGCCTGCGCCAGATTGCGCGCATTTCACTTGGCCATTTCGGTTTCAGTGCGATGTTGCCTTCTTTATGGGTTCCACGTTCATGGCCTTCATCATCGACAATATCTGCAGTAAGCCCCGGGATAGGTTTCCCCATGGACCCGATTTTAATATCCATGCACGGGTAATTCGCGATGCAGATGGCGCCTGTTTCCGTTTGCCACCAATTGTCGTGAAACGGTCTGCCGAATGCCTTGATGCCCCATTTGATGGCCTCGGGATTCAGCGGTTCGCCGACAGATCCCATATGACGAAGGTTCGTTAAATCAAATTCTTTGACGAGCGCTGACCCTGCCGCCATAAGCATGCGGATGGCCGTCGGTGCCGTATACCAGACGGTAATGCGGTATTTTGCAAGGAGCGTGTACCACCGTTTCGGATCGAATCGGCCCGCATAGACGAGGGCCGCGACGCCGTTGCTCCAACTTCCCAATATTTCATAGGCAATGCCGGTGACCCAGCCGGGGTCTGCCGTACACCAGTAGGTATCATCATCGCGAAGGTCTAACACCCAACGCGCCGTTACGTGTTCCTGAATGATCGCCCGGTGCGCATGCATGACGCCTTTCGGTTTACCGGTCGTGCCGGATGTGTAGAGCATAAATGCGTAGTCGTCCGGATTCATCTGGACGATGTGAAGTTCGTCGCCGGCATGATCGAGACTTTTGGTAAACGACGGTTCGTCAACGATGAGGATATGTTTGAGAGCCGGGAGTTTTTTGCGGATTTTATCAACCCGCGGCTTTAATTCTTTCGTTGTGATAAGAATTTTCGCCTCGCTGTTTGCCAGTCTATCCGCAAGCGCCTGTTCCTGGAACGCGCTGAAAAGCGTTCCGGCAATTGCTCCGATTTTTAAAATGCCTAAAAAGCAAAAATATAATTCCGGTATGCGAGGCAGAAACAGAAACACGCGGTCGCCGCGGCCAACGTCAAATTCCTTGAGAATGTTGCCTACTTTATTGGACAGCAGTGACAACTCCTCGAACGTATATTTTTTTTCGCTTCCCGCCTCGTCTTCCCAATACAGAGCGACTTTGTTTTTGCGCCAGGTATGGGTGTGCCGGTCTACGGCATTGTATGCGGCGTTCAGTTTCCCGTCAAACCAATCAACCTCTTTACGCGCGGTGTTCCACGAAAAAATTTTCCGTGTGTGCTCGTAATCCTCGAGATTCGGCGGAAATTTCCAGTCCCCTTCGGATTTTTTGTATATATCTGCCTTCATGCCGCCTGTTTATCGTCGCGTTTTACAAACTTGGCGTCCAAGCGTTTCAGGTTGTCCATGACGCCGGTGTATTCCATTTCATCCTGGGGACCCATGGCGGGGTTGAAAAATCCCTGCGCGCGCATGTCGAGTGTTTTATTGGATGCTTTCTCCCGGATGACATCCCAGAACGGCTGGTCAAAATAATCCACGGCTTCCGTCAGTTTCCCCTCGTGGACACAGTATCCTGCCGCAGACATGATGGTCGGCCCGTCAAAGAAAGAAATGATGCTGTTTTGTTTAACCGGCATCACAGCAACGTGGTGGCTTCCCCGATTATCCCCGAGGGTGAAGTGCGCGAGCGCCCATGGAGAGAGAATTTCTCCTGTTGACGGAAATTGCTTTTGCGTGCGCACAATGGCTACCGGATCATCTTTGCCCACATATTTTCCCGCGATATTATGCAATCTGCTTGTTGATGCGACTGCCGCAATAAGGCCTGTTGCATTTTCCGTTACGCTTTCGATGATATATCTGTTTGGATCCCGCAACAGTGTTGCAATATCATAATAATCGGCCGGTACTTTGAGCGTAATGACTTTATCGTGCTCCGTGTGATTGACGTCCATAATGGTGTAGGTGAATCCTGCCCGCATTTCCGGTGCCAGCAGCAACCCCGCATTGTGATACGGGTCGGCAAAACAGGAAAACAGCGGATAGTTAAATACGCCCGGTCCGCATTTGTCTCCCGCAAATACGATAAAGGGTTCGGCTGCCCGTTCTTCGATTTCCATTTCCGCCGATCCCGGACCCATGCCGCGGACATTTCCCGAGAATGCGTCTTTGAGAAGATCCTGTCCTGCACCGTACAACCCCTGAGATTTTGCAATTTTTGTCGTTTCCACAAACGTATCCCATGCGAATTTATGGATATCCGGACTATCCGCGCCTCTTTCGTGAATCATCAAAAGTGCAATGTCATCGCCGGTAAACGTCACGCATCCGTCTGAAAGAAGGCCCTGCTTCACTGCACCCGTCACACGTTCTTTAGCCTTAGCAATCATCGCATCGCTCGGACGGTTATGACCCCCAACGGAACCAGTGTCTGCTTTGATGACAGAAATAGTTGTTTTCATAAATATCCTTTCTATATAGGCAGATCCGCCAGTAAATTTTTCCCGTTCATGGGTATTGGTACGGCAAGTTTGCGAAACGAAAGAATCGTCGGCGCAATGTCGGCTAGTTTGCCTTTCGGAAGACTGTGCGGATAATTAGACAAGGTTTGATCGATCATGATAAACGGTACCGGATACGTCGAATGCTCGGTGTCCATTTCTCCATTGGGACCAAGCATTTCTTCTACGTTACCATGGTCTGCGGTTATGACGCAAGTGCCTCCGATGGGAAGAATCGTAGAAACCAACCTTTTTATACACGCGTCCGCTATCTCGCATGCGCGGATTGCAGCCTGAATATTGCCGGTATGGGCAACCATATCCGGGTTGGCAAAATTGACAATGATAAACGAATAAATATCCAGGGATATCCGCTGCAGGAGTTTATCCGTGAGCTCTATCGAAGACATTTCGGGCTTCAGGTCATACAACGCCACCTTCGGCGAGGGAATGATCAGCCGGTCTTCGCCCGGGAATGCCGCTTCTTTTAAACCGTTGAAATAATACGTCACGAACCGTTCTTTTTCCGTTTCCGCCGCGTGCAGTTGCCGTAAATTTAATTCGGAAAAAACTGATGAAATCGTTTCATAAATTGGTTGCGGGGGAAACGCCACGGTGCAGGGAAGATCACGTTCATATTCCGTCATCGTGACAAAGAATATGTTGGGAAGAATGACTGCGCGTTTAAACGGATGAGCGCGGCTATCTGCTTCCACTAGATGCTTATGGAAATATTTGACGGCGTAGGGATCGAATGATGTAGCCAGTCCCCGTTCTTCAAAATTAGGGAGAACAAATGCGCGGGTAAGTTGTCTCGGGCGGTCAATACGGTAATTGTAAAAGATCACGGCGTCGTGATTCCCGATTCTCGGCAGGACATTCCCCGACTCATCAGTAATCGCTGTCGGCTCGACAAATTCATCTGTCTTTCCTTCTTTATAGGCTTTCTCTATGGCTTCCAGGGCCGACGCGGCCTGCTGTTCGACCGGTTCGGTCAACGCCCTATATGCTTTTTCCGTACGTTCCCAGCGGTTGTCGCGGTCCATGCCGAAGTACCTTCCCATGATTGTTGCTATTTTTCCTATTCCGAGCCGATGGCATGTTGTTTCGACTTCAGCGACAAAGCGCCTGCCGGCGGTGGGTGAGGAATCTCTGCCATCCGTAAACAGATGAAGATACACCGGAGACTGCGCGCCCTGCTGTTTGATGAGCGTCAGGAGTGTGTATAGATGCTCACGGTTGGCGTGTACGCCGGAATCGCTTAAGAGTCCCATGAGGTGGATGTTGGAATGATGTTGGGAAGCGTAGCGGATGGCGCCTAAAAATGCGCCGTTTTGAAAAAATGACCCGTCGCTTATGGACATGTTGATGCGCGGTAAATCCTGATACACCACGCGTCCGGCTCCGATATTGATGTGTCCGGTCTCCGTGTTTCCGTCTTCTCCGTCAGGTAAACCCACAGAAGTGCCCGACGCCGAAAGTTCGGTATGCGGATACGTATTCCAATAATGAGGGATGTTTACGAGGTGTGAAAGCGAGACGGCATTGCCGGGTCCCGGAGGAGCAATACCCCACCCATCCAAAACGATTAACACGACAGGCTTAATCATATATTTTTATTGAGGTTTTAATTCTTGTTCAATTTGAAGTAGCCGGTTGTATTTTGCAACGCGTTCTCCGCGTGCGGGAGCACCGAATTTTACATAATCCGACTGCACGGCGACGGCAAGATCCGCGACAAAGGAGTCATTGGTTTCCCCGCTCCTATGGGAAACCACTGTTTTGATATCGTGCTGTTTGGCCAGGACGATAACAGCGAGGAATTCCGAGAGCGTTCCGATCTGGTTAGGTTTGGCAAGGATTGCGGAGCACGCTTTTTCCGTGATGGCGCGCTGAAGGCGTTGGGAATTTGTTGCCAACAGGTCGTCTCCGACGATAAGGACATCCGTCCCTAATTCGCGCGTGATCTTTACCCACCCCTCCCAATCGTCTTCACCCAGTGGGTCTTCCAAGAGAAGCAAGCGGTATTTTTCGTGGAGTTTTTTAAAATATTCGATGAAATCATCGGTTTGGAATGTCGTGGAACGGTCTTTGATCTGATATCCGCGTGTTGATTTAAAATGGGAGGCCGCAACGTCAAGGCCGAAAAAGACATCCACGCCGAACCGGTATGGCGTCGTCCGTACCGCTTCGAGAAGTATCTCCATCGCGTCGATATTCGTAAATAAATTCGGTGCAAATCCCCCCTCATAGCCGACGGAGTGAACGGCATTCCGGTATACCAGAATTTTTTCGACTGCCTGATATACCACAGCTCCGATTTCCAATGCCTGATGATAGGGTTTGTTGGATGCCGGGATAAGGTGAAACTCCTGAAAATCCAGGTTTCCCGCCCCATGCTTTCCTCCGTTTATGATATTAAATATCGGTGTGGGTATACGGGTTATGGGGACGGCTTTTCCGTTGTTTGCAAGGGTATGTAAATATTGATACAGCGGTATTTTTTGGTGGTTGGCGACGGCCCGCGCAACAGCGAGCGATACGCTTAACATCGCGTTGGCTCCGAGTTTGCTTTTATTCGGCGTGCCATCAAGGTCCACCATCGTTTTATCAATAAGTCCCTGATTGGCTCCGTCCATGCCGTGGAGTTTTTGGTTGAGGGTATTGTTGACGTTTCCAATGGCTTTTAGTACTCCCATGCCGCCGTACCGTTTTTCGTCCATGTCGCGCAGTTCTACGGCTTCGTACTTGCCGATGGATGTTCCGGACGGAACCGAAACGGTCCCGCGATATCCGCTTGATAAAACTACCGTCGTTTCCACCGTCGGATCTCCGCGGGAATCAAGAATTTCCCGGGCTGTTATGGAATAAATTTTTGGATCCATAGCGATGTACTATTTTTTATTTACCAATTTCTGTTCGGCTTCATATATTGTTTCCCGGACGAGATTGAGTGCGTCAGGATTGACTGAAACACTCGTAATTCCCCAGGAGACGAGTTTATCGACGAGCTGCGGATAGTCGGACGGCGCCTGCCCGCACATGGAACTTGTAACGCCGCGCGCGGCACATGCTTTAATGACGTGTTCAAAGGCCCACAGAAGTGTGGGGTCCAGTTCCGAAAAATCATGGGCAACGTCGCTGTTATCGCGGTCCGTGCCCAGCATAAGCATGGTGAGGTCATTCGAGCCGATGGAAACGCCGTCTATGCCCGCGTCGAGGAAGTCATCAATGCGGATAACGTTGGTAGGAATTTCCACCATGAGCCAGAGTTTAAATGAGCCGGAGCGTGTGAGATCATTGGCGGCAATGATTTTTTTGACGTCCGTCAGCTCTTTCGGCGTGCGGACAAACGGGATCATCATGTGGAGATTTTTATATCCCATTTTATTCCGGACGGTTTTAATGGCCGCAAGTTCCAGTTCAAATACGCGCGGGTCGACAATATAGCGGGCCGCTCCGCGGAATCCCAGCATCGGGTTTGGTTCCTCCGGTTCGAATGCGGCGCCGCCTTTAAGATTCCTGTACTCATTCGTTTTAAAGTCGGTCGTCCGGTACACGACAGGCCGCGGAGCAAATGATCTGCAGAATACTTCGAGCTGTGCCGCGAGTGTGTCAACAAAAAGTTTTTGTTTTTTGTCAGCGATCAATTTTTTCGGATGCGTGCCGATGTCCGCAATCATAAATTCTGCCCGAAGCAGCCCCACTCCGTCTGCATCCATGATCGCAACGGCTTCGGCGCGGCTTGGTTCAGCCAAATTGACGTAGACTTTGGTCGCCGTATGAACAGGTTCTTTTGAACGGGTATTTTTTGTCTGTGCGATGCGAATAGCCCCTTTAAAAACTTGCCCTGTAGAGCCGTTGACCGTCACGATGAGACCGTCCCTCAAGAGACTCCTCACGTTTTTTGCCCCCACAACGGCAGGGATTCCCAGCTCGCGGGAGACGATTGCCGCATGTGACGTTCTTCCTCCCCGTTCCGTGACAATGGCCACGGCTTTGCGCATGGCAGGAACGTAGTCGGGGTTGGTTTGTTCGGCAACAAGAATATCTCCGGGGACAATTTTCCCTATTTCTTTTGCGCTCGTCAGTATTTTTACCGGTCCTGTTTTGACACCGGGACTGGCCGGATCTCCCTTAACAATAAGAACGGCAGCGGAATTTTGGCTAAACGTTTTTCGCTCGTCTTTTCCCGTCGTGGTGACCGGCCGTGTTTGGACGATATATATATTTCCTTTTTCAATCGCCCACTCGGCATCCTGCGGAAAATAGTAATGCGTTTCCAGCTTCCGTCCGATTTTTGCAAGCGATATGATTTCTGCATCCGTCAGTTTTTGTTTCCCGCCCTCTTTCTTGTTCAGGAGTATATTTTCGTTGGACGCACCCTTTCGCCGCATGAGCTTTTCCTGAATATGCGCCTCTTTTTTGGTAATCGCGCCGGTTTTTTTGCCTACTTCATAATGATCGGGCGTGACGGCTCCCTGGACAATCATTTCGCCGAGCCCGTAAATGGCCTCAATAACGATCTTGGATTTGTCATTGGTCACCGGGTCGATCGTGAACATAATGCCGGATTTTTCCGATTCGACCATTTTTTGTATGGGAATTGCGATGCCTATTGTAAAATGGTCAAAATGATTCGTGGCGCGGTAAAAAATTGCCCGTGCGGTAAACAGCGACGCCCATGCCTCCTTCACTTTTTCAATAAGATTTGCTTCCCCCTGGACGTTGAGAAATGTCGCCTGCTGGCCGGCAAATGACGCACCGGGCAAGTCTTCTGCGGTAGCGGATGAACGAACCGCAACAACTGCATGTTTCGTGAGTGAGCCGCCCAGCGTAAAATAGGCACGGATGATTTCCAGTGCTATATCTTTCGGAAATTCCGCGCGGGTAATAAGTGTCTGTACTTTTTTGGCCACCTCATCAAGGTTTTTGGAATTGTTGACATCGACCGTGCTTAAAAGGGCGGATATTTTTTCCTTCAGGCGCGACCGGTCGATAAATTCTGTATATGCGTGTACTGTCACGATAAATCCCGGAGGCACGGGGAAACCCGCTCTTGTCATCTCTCCGAGGTTTGCCCCCTTCCCGCCGACCACGGAAACATCATTTTTATCTACGTCCTTAAACCACACAACGTATTTTTTGGTCATGGTCATATAATGAGTATGCGGAATTTACACGGTAAGCGCAAGAGGCTTTAACCTACAAGGAGAGTCCTTGCAGGTTTGTAAGAGGTTGTATACTTATCCTATGCCTGCAAAAAATGTTATCAAAGAGTATGAGCCGGGCGCGCACTATCATATTTATAATCGTGGTGTAGATAAAGGCGTTATTTTCCGGGAAGACAAGGATTACAAAACATTTCTTTCTTTTCTCAAGATCTACCTCAGCCTGCAAGGAGAGTCCTTGCAGGTGGCGCCCTCTAAAAAATTAAAAAACTACTTCGGAGATATTGAACTTCTTTGTTATTGCTTGATGCCGAACCATTTTCATTTACTCATCAAGCAAACTACGGAGCATGGCATGGATCACTTTTTACGTTCTCTCCTCACAAAATACGTTCGATATTTTAATACCCACTATCATCGGCTCGGTCCGCTCTTTCAAGGTCCATACAAAGCTGTCAAAATTCTCAGTGAGTACCAATTTATTTATCTTTCAAAATATATCCATCGAAATCCTTTGTCGTTATCATCCTACAAGGAGAGTCCTCGCAGGTTGAAGGAATATGCCTATTCGTCCTATGGCAATTATCTTCATCATTTTACGCAATCCTGGGTGCAACCCGCACCGATATTATTCTATTTTTCCCGTACGTACGACCAGTTATCGTATGAATCATTTGTTGAACAAAGTCTTTTCGATGATATAAAACCTATCCTTAATGAGGCGCTCGATCTTGAGTAATCTGCGAGGAGAGTCCTTGCAGGTTATTTAGCGAGTTCGGCTTTAAAGTAGTCGACCCACGGAATGGCGACGGGATCCACGTCATAGAGCATGCCAAGATAAAACGTCGTAAATCCCGCGAGCGTATATGCCTCAAGGGTCTGTGAAAGCTTATTTGCACCGGTGAGCGTTATATCGTACGTACCCACATGCTGTTTTGCCACCACGTCGCGGGTTATCGCGAACCGTTTTTGCACCGGCTCGCTATAGCAATGCGATAAGAGGAATATAAATACTCCGTTTTGGTGGATGGTATCCGGGTGGGATAGTCCTTCCAACAAATGATGGTTCAGTTCGGAAATGTAGCGGTAGTCCGATATCATTTTTGCCGTTTCATTTATCTGATTGGCGAATGCATTGCCGAACCCTTTCAAGAATTCGGCTGTAATAATAAACGGATGTTTGTCTTTCAGAAATATTGCAAGCTGTTTTGCGGGGTTATTCGTTTCAGGAATTTCTGCCGCATATTTTTTTCCGATTTCCTTGGCGAATGCAATTGCCGCTGCCACATCGTCTTTAACCGTAACAAATCCTAACGCTGAAAGAAGTCCGAGGTGTCCTAATAATAAATACCCCCCGCCGATCCTGGGTTGCCCGCAGGGGTTCAATGTGGGGCTGAAATAATACCCAGGATAATCCATCCTTTTGCTCGTAATCGCCGCAATTTTTGCACCTTTCTTCTTTGCGTCTTCTCCGGCGGATATTACTTCCGCTGTCGTACCGGAATAGGAGGATAAAATGACCAGCGAGTCGGCATTGACATAGCCGGGTACCGTATAGTCCTCGCAGATTTCATACGGGACGCTAATATATTTCCGGAACAGCGCGCCGATGGTTTTCGGGGTAAAGCGTGAGCCTCCCATCCCTGCGACAACAATATTTTTTACTTTTTTATATTCCTGCGGAAACAGGGTTTTCCGACTTTCTTCCCACGCCGCCGCACACTGATCGGCAAACAGCGCCGTCGATCCTAAAACTCCCGACGGATCCTGTTTCTTCATCGCCGCAACATCATCAAGACTGTTCATTTTCGTTTCCCTCCGAGCGTAACTATTTTTGTAACGAGTTCACTTGTTTTTGCATCAAGAATTTCTTTTGTATCGGCCTCAACATTCAAACGAAGCAAGGGCTCGGTTTTGCTTGCGCGGACGTTGAACCAATACTCCTTATACCATACACTGACTCCGTCCAACTCATCAATGGACTGGGCATCCGGGAATCCGGTTTTAATCGCCTGTGTGACCGCAGGGATATCGGAAACGATAAAATTAATTTCTCCGCTTGCGGGATAGATATTCAGCTCATCAACTAGTTCAGAGAGTTTTCTTCCGTCGAGACTCAGCAAACTCATGACCATGAGGGCCGTACCGACACCGGTTTCTGAATTAAAAAAGTCGCGGTGAAAATAGTGACCGGAATGTTCACCACAAAACACCGCACTTGTTTCTTTCATTGCGGCTTTGATATAACTGTATCCAACACGTACACGTTTACTTGTTCCTCCATATTTTTTGATTGTTTCGGGGACAATTCTGCCGCAAATGGCATTGTATAAAATCATGGACCCGGGAAATTGTTTGAGGTAATACCTGGCAAGCATTGCCGCCGTTATCGTACCGGAAATAAACCGGCCTTTATCGTCAATTAAAAACATGCGGTCTGCATCTCCATCAAATGTCAGCCCGATATCGGCGTGTTTGGCTGTCACCGTTTCTATGAGTGTTTTATTATTGGATTCAATGAGCGGGTTTGGCACGTGATTAGGAAAGCTTCCGTCAAGATCCATAAAGAGTGTTGTTAATTGAATTGGTAAACCTGCATAGAGTGCCGGCGCCAATTTTCCCGCCATTCCGTTTCCTGCATCGACGACGACATTGAGCGCCTTAATTGTTGACACATCCACCAGTGATAGGATTTTTTCTTTCCATGCGGGGTAGATATCCAGTGATTGGATTTTCCCCCGGGCAGCGGCTGCCGGAAGTGGTCCCTGAGCGGTAAGGTCTCTGATTTCTCGGAGCCCTGTGTCCGCGCTGACGGGAACCGCGCCCCCCCGTGTCATTTTCATTCCGTTATATTCCGGAGGATTATGAGAAGCAGAAATTTGTATAACGAGATCATATGGATAAGCTCCGGCGACAAATGACATCATTTCGGTGCCTACGAGGCCCATATCATAAACATCGATTCCCAACTCGCTAAACGTTTTCGTTAGAGCTTCTTTTAGTTCCGGACCTGATAATCGCATATCCCTGCCGATAACAACGCTTTTCGGTTGAAACTTCCGGACAATTCCATGCGCGATGGCAGCGGCAACGTCTCCATTTATCTGCGTCGGATATATACCGCGAATGTCATAATCTTTAAAAATTGAGAGATCCATAGTGGCCTTTCTTACAAATCCAGTAAAAACTGTTCAATGTGTTGGCTCGTGGTAAACGGCGAAGATCCGTTTTTGAAGGAATACTCCATATCGAGTAATTTTTTGTACATAGTAAGGAGTTTATTCATGGTAAATAACTTTGCCTGTCTTGTCAAACGGGAGGCCTGCCAACCCTGCAAACCGGCCGGTACGACACCGTCGTGCAGTTGAATGAGCTGACGGATGCGTTTCACAATCATGGAAAAAATAAGCTCCGGGGGCTCGGGCGGAAGCGTACGGATTGACGAGTCCGGCACAATACCGTCTAAGAGCTGGAAAATTCCCGTGGGAATTTTAAACAGGGTAATTTTTGCTTTAGGTAAATTTTTCAGAACTGTCGCGCCTACCTCTTTATCTTCCCAAAGAACGATATCCGCGGAGCTTCCGTTGATAATTGCGGTCAACGATTCAATCAGTTTTATCTTCCTCCCCAATTTGCCGAAAAGATTTTCGATAAAAACAATCGTGTCTCCCCCAAACATCGAGTTGGATTCGATAGCCTGCGTCAATGACGCCGCGTCAATCGTCCGTCCGTCCAATACACGGATATCTTTGGCTTTTGCCTCTTCTTTAAGACGGATAAATTCTTTCCGTGATAATTCGCTATAATTTCCGTGTAATAAAATAATCATATGATAAATTTTAAATACTAAGTACTAAATTCTAAACAAATTCTATTTTTTAATATTTAATTAGTAGTACTTACTTAGTACTTAAAACTTAGAATTTTCTTTATATTGTTTAAATAAATTTTCAACCGTGTGATTATTAATTCGTTTATGGAGACCGCTGTGCGGCACAAGTGCGCCGGAAAAGTTTTTCGGGATATGCATGAGTTCGTGGATGATCACACGTGTTTTATCATCATCCGATAAATGGTCAAAATGATGTGACAACACCTCTATCACGTAATAGGGGGGAAGTTTCAGGGCCATCTGCCAGATTTTGGGAAAGCTCCAGATACGGGCACGTGCACGGCTCGTTGCTTTGAAACTGCGCATGCAGACAATCCGTCTCGCATCAACGTACTGCGAAAACGGCAGCTTCGGCACGATTTTGTTGACTATTTTTTTTATGTCCGGTGCTGGTGTAATGTCCATTGTTTTACTTTGAGTAATAAAGGCGCATTCGTTTTCGGATATCCGATGATTTCTATTGCCCGTTCTATTGGGGTCCATGATGCATTATGAATTCCTTCATTCGTTTGGTTGACAAGATTTTCACTTCCGTTTGATTCAAAAATATAATACTGAACTGTTTTACTGATGAGTCCGTCCCGCCGGTACATATACAGGACGACAGGAAGCGTTTCCCGTATGGTCAGATCCGTCAGCCCGACTTCTTCCTGAATTTCCCGCCGGGCAGCTTCTTTCAAAGTCTCACCGCCGTCGATTTTTCCTTTCGGAAAGGTCCACGCGTCATGCATATCCTGAACGATAAGCACCTCCCACGCGCCGCCGACTGACCGGACGATAATGCCTCCTGCTGACTGTTCCGTTTTCATTTTTTCGTCACCAAGTATATCATGTCCCCCTCTTTTACCGGCTTCTCCGTTTTGAGCGCCCCTGATTCTCCGGCATCAATTTCTTTCACCTGTTCGTGTTCGACCTGAAGAGACGTAACCGTTTGGTTAAATTCGTTATCGTGCCCCGAAATCTTTATGACGTCGCCGACTTTGAGCGGCTGTTTGGCAACTTCAATAACCGCGACACCGATTTTATCATAGTAATGCGTAATTTTGGCAATTTGAATATCCATTTGTTTTGTCACCCCCTTTGAAAATATTTTTTTCCTTTTAGCGTATCCGGCAGTAAACTTTCTTTCGTATATTTATCATACCCTTTTCCGTATCCCAATCCCTTCATAAGCTTCGTCGGCGCGTTGCGGATAACCAGCGGAATCGGGAGGTTGCCGTATCTTTGTACATCCGCGAGTGCCGCCATATATGCGTCGTAGGCACTCCGGTCTTTTTTTGCCAAACATAAATACACCACGCCGTGAGCAAGATTTTCCTGACATTCCGGGTAGCCGATTTTGTTGCATGCGTCAAACACCGTGTTTGCAACGACCAGAGCCGTGGGTTGCGCAATCCCGATATCTTCCGATGCAAACACCACCATGCGCCGCGCGATTACTAGCGGGTCTTCTCCTGCCGCCACCATTCTTGCCAGATAATACAGGGAGGCGTCCGTATCGCTTGCCCGCATGCTTTTGATAAATGCGGAAATGGTATTGTAGTGCTCATCGCCGGTTTGATCGTACTGAAGCATTTTCCGCTGGGCCGCCTCTTCAATATCTTTAACCTGCAAGGACTCTCCTCGTAGGTTAAGTGTGGCTGCAATTTCAAGAATAGTTAAAAGGGCGCGGGCATCACCGTTTGCGACTTCCAATAAAAATTCGCGGCCTTTTGTATCCATTGATTTTTTGAGATAAAGAAGTCCACGATCAATGATTTTTGAAAGTTCTGCCTCAGTCAGGGGTTTTAACACAAGCACGCGGCAACGGGATAAAAGAGGCGAAATAACCTCAAATGACGGGTTTTCCGTTGTAGCGCCGATTAATAGTATTTCTCCGCGTTCTACGTATGGAAGAAGTTTGTCCTGTTGGGCTTTATTAAACCTATGAATTTCATCTAAAAAAATAAGTGGTTTTTTATCGACAACCGCTGTGATATCGGTAATTTTTGTGTTAACCGCCGAAAATTCATAAAATGTCCGCTTGAGTTTTTTTGCAAGTATGCGGGCCAGCGTTGTTTTGCCGCATCCGGGAGGCCCCCAGAAAATCATGGATGGGAGGAATCCCGTGTGAAGGAGTTTGCGGATAATACCGTTGGCACCAACAAGCTGTTCCTGCCCGATAACATCATTGAGTGTTGCGGGACGAAGAATATCCGCCAGCGGCCGCTCGTCTCTCATCGCACCTATTCTATCACCGTTTCCCACGGGAAGCTATCACGCCCGAAATGGCCGTAACGGGCTGTCTCCCGGTAAATGGGACGCCGAAGATTCAGGCCTTGTAAAATTCCCGGCACCGACATATCCAGAAGGTTCCATGCAAAATCTTCGATCACGGATAGTTTCTTCTTTTCCGTTCCGAATGTTTCTATGTCGCGGTCAATCGGTTCCCGTTGTCCGATGACATACGCCACACGTACCTCTGCGCGGTCAGCCAGCCCCGCGGACACGATGTTTTTGGCAATGTATCGGCAGGCGTAGGCGCCGCTGCGGTCAACCTTCGTGGGGTCCTTGCCGCTGAACGCGCCGCCTCCATGACGCGCGAATGCGCCGTACGTATCAACGATAATTTTCCGGCCGGTGACTCCGGTATCCGAGGCGGGTCCGCCAATCTCCCATTTTCCTTTACTGCCGTTGACGATAATAGAATCCCGGGAAGGTGTTTTAAAGTGATATGCGGATAAAACCGGCGTAATAACCGTCTCAATGAGTTTGCTCGTCAACTCTTCGTTTGTTATGTCAGGGTTGTGCGGTACGGCAATAACAACACTTGTGATTTCTTTCGGTTTTCCGTTTTCATACAGCACTTTCACCTCTGATTTGCCGTCCGGCCGAAGGAATGGGAGAATGGATTTCTCGCGTGCCTTATCCATTTTTTGCACCAGACGGTGCGCAAGAATGATCGGCAGGGGCATGTATTCTTTTGTTTCGCGGGAGGCATATCCGAACATCATACCCTGATCCCCGGCACCGCCGTCGTTGACGCCCACAGCAATATCCGGCGACTGCTCGTGGATATAGACGGAAACGGGTGATTTGTGGGTAAAGTTATAGATTGCCTTTGTGTATCCCAAAGATTTTATGACTCCTCTGGCAATCGCTTCGTAGTCAAGTTTTTTGGGGCATGTCACTTCTCCCGCCATAACCACGCGGTTGACGGTTACCAGCGTTTCAACGGCGACCCGTGACATCGGATCAATCTCCAGTGCCGCATCCAACACGGCATCGGATATCTGATCGCAAATTTTATCGGGGTGGCCGGCGGCAACGGATTCAGAAGTGAAATAGGTCGTCATATCGTATTCTCGCTGGGGCACCGTCATGAATTTTACGAATGTAACGGTTGCCAGATGGATCATTGTGCGAGATCACTACCCATCATTCTTGATATTTATTTTCCTAGCGTACCCCACCGAATGCGATTCTGTCAAGAACCTTGTGTTCCATGGCAAGCATCCGGGCGGGAGTGACCGTGAACTCGCCCCACCGGTCGGCTATCGCGTCAAGCGCTTCCGCAAGCGCCCGTTTCCGACCGGTCTGGTCAAACAGAGCCAGTTGTTCCTGATGGTGATCGGATAAAAAATAACTTGAGACTGCAAGTAATTTTACTGGTTTTTTCGGTGCCTTGTTCAAAAGAGTCAGCGCGGCATAATATAAATCCCGGCTTGCAAATATTGCGTTTTGCAGTTTTTCCCCGTGATTCCAATAGGTGTGGTCGGCAAAAGCGGTTGCGATGCGGATTCCTCCGGCAGTATAGTGGCCTTCCCGCAGCCTCCTGCCCATTTTTTCGACAAGCTGGGAGAGGATTTGGTGCAAACGGACATCGTCAGTGGCGTACGCCCTCGGTAATGCGTAGGAGTGTCCGATGGATTTCGTTTCGGTCCGGTCATACAGGTCAGTCTCCCATCCGTGGAGCATGAGGGACCAGTCATGGCCTATTTTTGAGCCGAATGCAGCCGCTAAAACCATTCCTGAGGCTTTGTACATAGCCAGAGGCGAATAGATGCCGGCCCTGCGCATTCTCCCTCCGTATCCCTCTTTTATCCCCGTTAAATCTTCAAGTTTTAATGAACTTAAAATAAGTTCAATGTTGTGCGCAGTAATTATATCCAGTCCGTCGGGTTTATGGAGATTTGAGGCTATTTTTGCCAGATACCGGTTTGGAGCAATACCGATTGAAACCGTCAGCCACTCTCCGATTTCGTCCTTAATTCTTTTTTTAATTTCTTTCGCATAATTCATAATTCCTAATTCACTATTCATTTTCAAAACCATTTCATCTATAGACTTCACCTCAACCAGCGAGCTGTATGCCGACAACAGTGTAAACAGTTTTTGGTTCACAAAGCGGTATTTCGGCGGGTCGGACGGGAGAATAATAAGCTTCGGAAACAGACGTTTGCCGTCCCCCACATACATGCCGGTCTTGATCCCCAACCGTTTTGCCTCAACGGACGCGGCTAGGATGCATCCGCGATCGGTCGTGTAGGCGGCGACCACAAGCGGGTGCCCGCGGTAAGTAGGATTTGCCTGTTGCTCAATGGTAGCAAAACAGGAATTGAGATCTATATGCATCACGGTGGGAAGCGCGGGATTAAACTCCATCTGCTACCTCCAGCAGTTTCCATAAGAGCGTTTCCGTATCAAATCGTAATTTAAAAAACGTCGTTCCGTCGGTGACCGAAAATATGTGGGTAAGCACACGTCCCTCGTGCACGGTATGATGAAATCCGACTTTCGTTATGTGGTAGCGGCGGCCCTGCCAATAGAGGCTATATGGGAGGATTTTGTTTGTGGTATGATTGCTCCACAGAGCAACCGAAATGGATTCATTAATTTCTTCTGCCATGAATCCATAATAAACCCGAAAATATATATCGTCAATTATGTCTAAACATATCAAATTAGGATATTTAGAGGTCATTGCCGGCCCGATGTTCTGCGGAAAAACCGAAGAGCTTATCCGCCAGGTCCGCCGCGCGGCGATTGCAAAGAAAAAAATTCAGGTATTTAAGCACGCCATTGACACGCGCTATGGGCGGGACAAAAAACTTTTTTCTCACGCCGGCATCTCGTTTGAATCGGATGTTGTTTCTTCACCACGACAAATCCTGGCGAAAATTCACCCGAAAACAGAGATCATCGCAATAGATGAAGCACAGTGGTTTGGCAACAGCCTTGTGCCGGTTATAGAAACGCTTCTTTCCAAAGGGAAAAAGGTTGTGGTGGCGGGACTTGCCCTGACCTACGACCGCGAGCCGTTTGCTCCGATTCCGACCCTCATGAGTATGGCGGATAAAGTGACCAAACTGTCTGCCGTCTGTGTCCTGTGCGGAGATGAGGCGGTGTACCATAAGCGGATTGTGAGCGGTAAAACCGTAGATCCCCATATGGCCGATCCATCGCTTGTCGGGAAAATTGACACTTACCAGCCCCGCTGCCGCAATTGCTATTTTAAGAAATAGATGATATAATACGTTTTGCAGTTGTATTGAAGAAATACATCTGCTTAATAGAGTTAGATCTACGAAGTGTAAGCGAAAAAACGCCTCAAAATTTATTACCGCGTCTTTTCCCCATTTCAGTTCTGTATTCATTTTTTAAGCAGTTTTATTTTTTTAATATTTCTATCCTATGAGAAATAATCAAAGATTTAACCGATCACGGGTCATAAAAAGCGTGCCGAAGCATCTGCTCATGGCAGCGATTGCCCAAAGCAAAGAGAGGGCCACTCGTCAGCCGGCCGTAGCCGCACCCGCGGCCGGTACGTTTGCAGATTTTGCATTGGATCCCGTTCTTTTTGAAAATATCCGGATCAAAGGCTTCTCCTCCCTTACTGCTATTCAAAACGAAGTCATTCCTGCGGTTTTGGCAGGACGCGATGTTATCGGCGTCGCCAACACCGGTACGGGTAAAACTGCGGCGTTTTTAATCCCGCTTATTCAAAAAATCACACGCGACCGTGTACAGCGGGTCCTGGTGATCGCGCCTACCCGTGAATTGGCGTTTCAGATACATAACCAGCTGCGGGATTTTGCCCGCGGATTATCCATCCGCAGCGCTCTTCTTATCGGAGGCGCCAACGAATGGAGGCAGAAGAAAGACATGCAGGATGATCCGCATTTTGTCATCGCTACCCCCGGCAGACTCAAAGAGTTTATCGAAACGAAGGTTATCCGCCTGTCCGGATTCCGCTCTGTCGTCTTGGATGAGGCGGACAGGATGGTCGATATCGGGTTTATCCGCGAGATTCAATATTTTATTTCTCTGCTGCCGCCGGCGCGTCAGTCTCTATTTTTTTCCGCAACGATTTCCGGGAGTGCTGGCGGGCTGCTTGCTGATTTTGTAAAAAATCCCGTCAGAATTTCAGTAAAATCAGCGGAAACGGAATCGCAGATCTCGCAGGATGTCATTCGGGTTTCACAAAACACAACGAAGATAGATACACTTCACGAGCTATTAAAGAGACGGGAGTTTTCCAAAGTGCTTGCTTTCGGCAGGACCAAACACGGCGTTCAGAAAGTTGCCGATGAGCTTGCAAACCGCGGTGTAAAAACGGGCGCGATCCACGGAAACAAACGTCAGGGACAGCGTCAACATGTGTTGAACCAATTTATTCATAATGAAATACAGATTTTACTGGCAACGGACGTGGCCAGCCGCGGCCTGGATATACCGGATGTATCGCATGTTATTAACTATGATCTTCCGGAAACCATGGATGATTATATCCACCGCATCGGACGCACGGGACGGGCTGCTAAACGCGGTGTTGCGTTGACCTTTATCGACTAACCGTGTATAGTGATGGTATTATCCCAAAATCCGCAACCAGTAATTATTCCCTCATAAACCAGCGTGATCTTGTGTTGGATACGGCTGAAAATCTAACGCAGATCGGCACCTGGGCTCAAAAAAGTTTTATCAAAGAACAACCAAGAATTGAGCTGTTTCTCCGCCTTACCCGTAAAAATCTCAATGCTCTCCTGGGTTTTCCCATAACACCTTCTTTCGATTCGGGTTTTCAAAAATTCAACCATTCTTTTGACCGGCTGGAAAAGGAATACCGCTTGGGTATTACCGACCACGAGCTCTGGGCACGTCATATGCTCACATGGGGAGTCACTCTTCGGGGAATTCTTCTGTAGTATACTTGAGTCGTATGTTTATTATTGGCGTTTCGGCATTGTATGCGCTTCTTGTCTTCAGCCCCTACATCGCCGGCGTCTGGAAGCAAGCTCCCGGAACGACATTCGCCGGAGCCGTCCATTATTCTCTGGATTACTATTACTACCTGTCCTATATGGCTCAGGGGAAACTCCGCTGGCTGACATCGATGGATATCAACACCCCGGAGTCAACGACACGGGTGTTTTACCACTGGTTTTATGTGCTTTCCGGTCGTGTGTTTAGTGTGTTGGGTATTTCCAACATCCTCGGGTATCAGCTTCTTATCCTCGGTTTAACCATCCTGTTGCTTTTCTTTTCGTATCGACTCATACGCATGGCTGTACCGTCCCGATCAGGAAGCGCGATCGCCTATATTTTGTTTCTGACAAGCAACGCGTGGCCGTACCTGAACCGCACGCCCAACGGATGGACGCTGCAATCGTACTGGTCCTGGTATAACTACGGTGAACCGTTTACCCGATTTTCCAGTATTCCGCATCATCTTTTGGCGCAAACCGTCCTAGTCGGCACGCTTCTTCTGTTGGCGAGTTCCACTCGTATCCCCCGTTCCCGTTTCTTCACGACGTGGGCACTATTTGTACTTTCCGGATTCCTGCTTGCCAGCACGCAGACGCCGCTCGTGTTAGTCGTGCTTGCGACGGTCGCAGTGTTTTGGGTAAAGGAAGGCATGAACTCAGAATTCTTCCCTGCACTGCTCCTCATAGGAGCCGGAGCCGTTCCGTACGCGGCATATTTACGGACACTATTGTCTCATCCGCCGTTTAGCTGGATCATTACATGGGAAGCGACACAGCAGGTCCACATGACCATCCTGAAATTCTTTCAGGTCAACGGCCCGGTTGTCCTTCTGGGAGTCGTCGGTTTGCCGCTCTTTGTATCCGCACGCATCCGGGCCCGCCAGATGATTGTCGTCTTCACGCTTATTTCCTGGGGGCTCTTTTTATCACCCATTCCGTCCCTTATCGCGGTTCTCAACGTCCGGTTCCTTTCCGTTGTTCCGACGCTGACGATGGCATGTGCCGCCGCAGTCCTCATCGAAGCGTTTGGCAAACGCTTCAAACCATCTTTTTACAATGTGATTCGGGTCGGGATAACGGCAATCATTCTCGCATGTACCATTGCGCCGACCGTTCAGCAGGCGGTTGCCCGTGCCACGTTCCAACAGTGGAATGCCTATTATTTTCTGCCGAATACGGTGCTGGATGCGTATCGGGAGGCCGAAAAACGCATCGGTCCCCAGGAGACCTGCCTCGTCATCTGGCCGTTTCATATCTCGTTTACGGGACTGACCGGCCGCAGGGCATTTATTGTCAATCAATATGCGACGATAGACTATTTGATCAAAGAGCGGCAAGTGACGGACTTTTTTGCCGATGCGACACCAATGGCGCAAAAATTGCAGATTCTTTCTTCCAACGGGATTTCCTGCGTTGTGGCCTATTCATTCACGAAGAATCTGCCCGCCTCTCTCACGCCGATTTATACCAACAGCTATATGGCGATTTATCGCGTAGCGAAGTAAATGTTTTTACCGTCATGCTACGTTCACGCCGATTTTTTCGCATGGACTTCCCACCAACGGTCAATGCCATCGGTGGCTATATGCGTAGAATGTGTTTGAAGGCCGTATTGCTGCAACGTTTCATGTATTTGTTGTTCATTTTGAAACAACACGTTATTGGTGCGAAGATAGCTCCAAAATGCAACGATGCTCGGATGAACGGGCGGATTATCGGTAAGAGTTGGATGATGAAAATGAAACACGGCGTCTCCCTCTTTTTTTAGCACTCTCGATGCTTCGCCGATTGCCGAGTGTGGAAGAAAATCGATTGCCAAATTGCTAATAACGAAATCAAATGTATCATCCGGATAGGGTAATTGAAGAGCGTTTGCTTGAACGTGCCTCACCGTAGATGAATGTGCTGCAAGTAGCTTATACTGAATAATATTCGCTATATCAACGGTGACAAACGATAGATTTTTTATCCACCCCATCCGTCGA
Organism: Candidatus Gottesmanbacteria bacterium; assembly: GCA_963701185.1. Taxonomy (GTDB): domain Bacteria; phylum Patescibacteriota; class Microgenomatia; order UBA10105; family UBA927; genus XYB1-FULL-47-11. The sequence continues at coordinate 325,411 of OY969569.1, read as the reverse complement.
TACGCAGTAAGGAATTGTTTTTCGAGAGATTGCCTGCCCGCGCCCACATTCAATATTTTTACTTTTTCTCCCCGGGCAGATAGTTCGCTTGCGAGATACCGGATCATGCGTATTCGGCTAAACTCCGGACTATCATGCTTTGCGTTCCCGCCATATAATTTTGAATAAAATTCAGTTAATAGTGATTGATCAAATTCATGTGTCATAGAGACCAATAAACCCGCCCACGGCGGGTTATGTGAGTACCCCCATCCGGATTCGAACCGGAGATTAATGGGCTGAAAACCCACTGTCCTAGGCCGCTAGACGATGGGGGCCGTACGTGTATTTTACACTATTTCCCTCTTGATTTACCACTCGACTTGTTTGTATAGTAGGTATCTATGGCAGACGATAACGGTGCAACAGTACTTCTGGAGTTGGAAGCCACGATTAAGAATCATATTTCTCTGATTGATAAAAACAGGGCGGAGCTGAAAAAACAGCGGGAAATGCTCGAAAGTGCGCTTTTGAACGATGAAACGTACCGTCTGCATACGGAGGAAGCCAAGAAAGCCGCCAAAACAAAGGCACTCACCAAATATCAGATCATGCAGCTGCCCGCAAACCGCGGCCTGGCGGATAAAGTGAAAGATTTGGCTGTCCAAACAAAAGAGCTCGACGGCGCGCTTTCCGATTACCTGCGGGAATACATGCGGATGAGCGGGACCAACGAAATAGAAACTGATGACGGTGAGGTGCGGGAAATTATTTACGTTGCGAAATTGATAAAAAAGGCCGCCCGGCCCAGATAACGCCTATGATCGTCACGGCGTATAAGACTCCAAAAATTGTTGTCGGAAACCGGCTGTTGGAAACACTCGACGCATGCCTTCCGAAACTTCCGGAACGAAGCGTGGTGGCCGTTACGTCAAAAATCGTCAGCATCTGCCAGGGGCGCGTTATCAAAAACGACGGGACCATCGATAAACACGACCTTATTCACAAGGAGTCCCAGCTCTACATGGAGGAAGAAAATTCCCGTCAATGGGGCATCGTGCTCACGGTAAAAAATGATACGCTCATTGCCTCGTCCGGCATCGATGAAAGCAACGGAAACGGCTACTTTATTCTTTGGCCGGTGAATATTGAAAAAACGGCAGCGGATGTGTGGAGGCATCTGCGGGAAACGCACCACCTGAAACATGTAGGGGTCATCATCATCGACAGCCATACAACGCCGCTGCGGTGGGGCGTGACGGGAATCGGCATCGGATTCTGCGGGTTTGAGCCGCTTAAGAATTATATCGACCAACCGGATATTTTTGGAAGGCTTCTGCACGTTACGAAGGCAAGTGTTTTGGACGGACTGAGTGCTGCGGCAGTCCTGGTGATGGGAGAAGGAAACGAACAAACGCCTCTTTCCGTTATTTCCGGTGTGCCCTTTGTCCGGTTTGCCGACCGGCCGCCGACGGCAAAAGAAATACAGGCTCTTCATATTTCCATAACTGAGGATATTTTCTCTCCCCTGATTAACTCCCCTCTTTGGAAAAAGGGCGGACAGACATGAAGCGGGTATTCATCATTGTCACGGCTCTCTGTGTTGTTGTCCTGGCATGGATGGTGTTTCAATTTGCCGCTACCCCCCGTAATGAGAACCCTCCGCTACTCGCTGATACGCCGACACCCACACCGGAAAACACACAATCCGAACTGACAATACCGGCCGGCGATGCTGTGTATTCCTATGCAGTTATACGTGCGGCGACGGCATCCGCGATTACTCTTATTCCTAATTTCAGCGGGAGACAGGATGCGAAGTCATTAGGAATGAACAATAGCTGCAAAGAATCCGTTAACGGAGGATTTTATGATACGGCAGGCAAACCGCTGGGGTTTTTCTATACGGACAAAAAAACCTTCGGAGCCAAAATACCCAGCGCGTTGGTTAACGGATTTTTTTGGGCAGACGGAAGCGGCGATGCGATTATCTCATCGGACCTGCCGCATACATTCTACCGTTTTGCCCTGCAAACAGGACCACTCCTTTTATTCAATAGCACGGACCTGTCCCTTGTTATTCAAAAGGACGAACATGCCAGACGGATGGTCGTGGGAAAAACAGTAGACGGTCAATTTGTATTTCTTGCGGTCTATTCCAAAGATTCCGTGTATTCAGGGCCGCTTCTGGCGTCCCTTCCGTCGATTGTTTCTTCCATAAGCCGGAAAGAAAATCTTGGGATTGCGGACGCAGTCAATCTTGACGGCGGCAGCGCCTCGGCGTTTTATAACGGAGAAACGAATCTTTCCGAACTCACGCCGGTCGGAAGCCTATTCTGTATACAGTAACTCGTATTATTTCCCATCACAAACTGATTTTTATTGTTTTTATGGTATCATGTCTACATGGATCGAAAATTGGAAAAACCCCCTCAAATTTCCCGGAAGAATTTTTTAAAACTTAGCGGCTTGACTCTTGCCGCTTTATTGACCGGTTGTGTGCCGGATGCCCCCCGATTACCGACCCCTACTCCCGGCATTTCCCGAAAAGAGCTTTTCGATCAGGCGCTGGCCAGTGATGATATCGTCAGCTGGCAGATCTTTTTATCCAAGATGTCCGCAGATCTTTCTTCCCCTGATCCTACTTACAAACCCGATGAACAGGTAAAAACGTATGTTGCGGAAAAATTTTTAACACCAAATAATTTTCCTACGGTAAATATCCCGAATCTTGAAGCAAAAGATGCCGTACTTGGAGACTACTACCGGAACATTCTTCTTCCCGCGATGGTTGAATCCGGGTTTGCGCCGTTTCGTGATGTGGCCAATCAGTTGAATACTTTAGTGGGAGCGGGTGTATTGGAAATTAAGGCAGAATCTTTTTCACAAAATCCGGATAAACATAGCGGTCGGACTGGGGCAGATTATCATTATTCCTGGAATCCGGAGCGCGGGATGCATAGCACGATAAATTTCAATTCTGATTTGCACCTGGGTTTTGAGGAGTATAAGCCAAATTTACTGGCAGATGCTTTTATTATGTGCCACGAAGCGGCCCACCTTTTTCAGGCAAAGCGCTATATAGAAAGTTGGAGGGAATATAGTGAAGCTGTTAATAATTCGCCGCCAACGGATTTTTTTTTAACCGCAGTAAAAGGCTCTCAAACCGAGCTTTATGCGACGTGGTATCTGGCTGCGGTGGTGGAAAGCATGATGAAGATAGACGGAAAGAAAACGGCTGAAATTTTTCCCAACTTTATCCCGTTGGCCGAAAAATATGCCGTTTTAGCAAAAAGAGGTGAGAGTTTCAACGACCAAGGCTGGGCTCTTTATATGAAGGAAATCGTTAAAGATTCTACTATTATTTATTGATATACAAAAAGAACCTTGATCATTTGCTGCACATAAGTCGGGTTGTATCCGAAAATATTGAGTACTGCCCGCTTCCGGTATCCACGCCTGAAACTGCGGCATACGCATACCTCGCATAATAGGCAGTATTATTTTTGAATACAGTCGAGACCGCAGTCGCGCTTCCATACGTGTTAGCGATATCATATCCACCGTCGGTCGTACCAATCTCAAGCCAATATGATTGTGCGCCGGTAAAAGAAGGGAAATTTACGGTAACATTCCATGTATTTTGATTTGGACCGCCGTTATATGTTGTACAGCTGACGCTTGAGATTTCTGATGGTTTCGTTAACGTATGATGAGAATTAACGGTCAAAACAGTAGATGCCGCAGGTGCGGTAACGGTAATCGGAGCGGAAGAGGCGAAATCCGTATCCATCCCGTCACTACGTTTCTGTTTAAGTACAGCGATAACCGAATAGGAAGTACCACGCAGGGAATGATCCCATTGCCACATGGTCCCGTTGATGGGAAGCACATTGTCTACCGCCACCTGATACGAAGAGGCATTCGCCAATTTTTGCAGGATAACAATGCGCGAGTTAATCGGTGTCACGCCGTAGAAGCTAATATTTCCTGAAATTGTTGCAAGAGCAAGAGTGGATGGAGGGGTAAGAGTAGGCGTAAGAGCCGGTGTTGGTGTTATCGCTTCCGGGCTTGGGGTGGGAGTCGCGGGTGGGAGCACAGAATCCAGTTTGAATTGGACGTTCAGAGAAGGGGCCGATACCGTAAGGATTTCTGATGACCCGATGACTTTACTTGTCGGAGAAAGAAGCGTGACTTTCATGTCATAAGTAACGCTAAGTGTTGCCTTGGTATAAGAAAATGTTTGATTTGATTTTGCCGGAATATTTTGCAGGACGGTACTAAATTGCGCAGTTCCGGTTTGTCTTGCTTCCACGTTCATCGTGGAACCGGCAGGAATATCCCCGTTGACGCTGATAGATCCCAAAATAGCCGCAGCGGTGGTGCCGGTAGGAACGGTTAATAAGCCCTCAAGAGTAAACTCCCGTGCGGCCGCTTCCTGAGTGGATGTAGTGTGCCGTGGTGACAAAAGCGTTGAAGACAGTCCGATGAAAAAAGCGGCGCCCAGAAGAGCGACGACAATAAGTACAGATCTCACAATCCCAGCATATCACCTGTATTTGTGAGAGACAATGAAAATTGTGCGGTCAGCGTCTTTTTAGGTTATAATTAACACATCATGTTTCACCAATCGGCAACAATTCAATACTTGTAACAAAAAGTTTAGTTTTAGTCTATAATAAAAGTGGAGGATTGTATACGTGAAAAAATATTTTAAAAATATTGTCAGTAGTCGTTTTTGTATATTTTTGTTTGTTAGCTTAGTCATATTAGCCAATCCAAAAGCCGTCTTTGCTGCCACGTATTATGTTTCATCAAACGGAGTTGATAGTCAGACCGGCCTGTCCGCAGATCTTCCCTGGAAAACAATTGCCAAGGTTAATGCTGCGCTCTTAAATCCTGGAGATCAGGTGTTATTTAAACGTGGGGAAACATTTGCGGGTCAGTTAAAACCGACGCGAAGTGGAACCGACGTTGCATGGATAACATATGGAGCTTACGGATCAGGTGCACGCCCGATTATCGATGGGTCGGCATCCAACGCTTTATATATAGATGGACCATATGTCCATCATTTACGTTATGAAAACCTTGACTTTTCCGGAGCAGCCAGCACGGCAACTGCTTTGGTTTATACCCACAGTATGTATTTTTATAACGATATATTTAGGAATTCTGCCATTGCATCTGGTTTTGCCGCTGGTTGGGGGGCAGGTCAAGAATCCTACAATATCACCTTAGACACCAGTGAGTTTGCTTACAATTATAAGAATGGTGCGTTAATCGGGTCAGATACCGGAGCAAAAGGGCCTCATGATATCCTGATTAAGAATAGTAATGCCCACCACAATGGACACGATATCTATGCCCATCACGGTTTCTACGTTAAGTTTGGGGTGACAATTCAAGATAGCGTTGCCGCTTACAATTCGTCGGCCGGTTTCAAAATTAACAGCGAATCTATTTATACCAGCCCATATTCTCCAACGCTCAAAAATAACACCGCTTATGAGAATAACGTTGGTATTTACATCGGACATAACAAAGCAAAAATTTTTGGCAACTATGTCTACAACAATACAAATGCGAACATCATGATGGATTCCGATGCGGATAACAACGAAATTTACGCCAATATTTCAAAGAATGTAAAAAATGTTTCCGGCAGTGCGAACTTTGCTTTCCAAGGAGGATTACTAAATACCGGCAATTACATTACGAATAATTTATTCATTCAGGACAGAGCGATCTCCCCGAAATACTTATTTCTCGCCGCAAGAGGATCTATGGCTGAATTTGCGGCCAACAACACCATTGACGGTAATACGTATTACACCGACGGCAATCCGAATACTCATCTAATGTATGACAGCACCGGTCAATTATTTAGTTGGGATGAATACCGCAAATTAGCCGGTGCGCCGGACCGCACCAGTGTCTTCTTATCGCAGCCGCCGTCATCCACCGTAACTCCCTCTCCGTCTTCCAATCCAGTTTTCCCGGGAGATGCTAACGGTGATGGATATGTCAATGAGATTGATTACTTGGTGTGGATTAATCATTACAAAACTTCAACTGCGAATGGACCGAGTGATGGGGATTTTGATTCAAACGGTTTCGTAGATGGAGTGGATTATGTTATTTGGCTAATGAACCACCGGTAACGAATTGACTGGTGCTTTACGGTAAATTATTTAACCATATTACGTAATCGATACCGTCAACTTTATTGTCATTATTAAAATCTCCCATACTTATTCCTAATACTGTTTGTCCGTAATGACTGAGCCAAATATTATAATCCGCTTCATTTACCAAACCATCACCATTAGCATCCGGTTTTGTGGTAGCACATTTCAAATTTACTTCACTGTTCCAATAGGATGGCAATGTATCCCAGGGATTGGGTAAATCATCATTGGTAATATAAACAAATCCTGCATTGGCACTTTTGGCCTTATTAATCGCGGCTGTTAATAATGATTCAGGAGTGTTATATACCAAATGGACAAATTTATTCGCATTGTAATTGGTAATCCAACTTGGAAAAGTAGTTGATGCATAGGCGGTGTAATTATTTTCAAATATCACCACATGGTCCGCCACATTCATATATCCTTCGTACGGTACTGTTCCGGGATTAATTGTTACACTTCCGTTCCTGGTTTTTATATATGTATAAAGTTCTTGATAGTAACTTAACAGCGACTGGGTAGATGCAGCTTCGTCCAGGAAAATTGAGTTAACCCCGTACCAAGCCGCATAATTGTTAATTTCATTTTTAACCAAATTTATATCTTTGGCTCCATAACCGGTAGCCACATAACCGCTTACTTCCAGTCCGTTATTTCTTGCCTGGTTAACTGCTGTGACATATTCCTGATTAACACTCGTCCCCGGACCGCTATTGGGGTTCATAACGGCGACGTCCCGGGTCGTATGATTTATCGTCAATTGATTCCAGTATCCGGGTGGATAAAAATAAGCAGGGACTATTGCCGACTGGCATTGTCCTGAGATTGGGGTCGGGGTAGGAGTGGTTCCGGCCAGATCGGCGATCAATTCCAAATCCATGCTCAAATCAGAACTTCCCGCAGTCGATTGGTGCATTTCCACGGCAATTACGTTATTGCCTCCAACCAACAATGCTGGATTGATTGACGCTTGATGAAACAGATTTTCATCGTTAACAGTTGAAGATGCCTTGGTAAGATACGTGATCGCGCCGGTTGGCATATTATTTTCATAGACCTTAGTTCCATTTAGATATACCCTTGCACCATCATCTCGCAATAGACCCAGGTTTAACCTTACTACTGTTGCGGGGCTATTTACCGTAAATGATTTTCTAAAATAAGTTGTAATATACTTTGATGCCGCATTCGGACCATAGCTTATGGTGGTGCCGTAGCCGGTGTTGGTAGAGCTATATCCCAGCTTAGCCGGACCCTGAGACCAAGCTGAATCTTGAAACCCCGGGTTTGTCCACGAAGTACCCTGATCTGATCCGTTATCCAGATACTTCCATATTGATTTCTTGGGTACCAATATTTCCCAATTTACGGGGGGAATCGTCACATTTCCATTCTTGTCAAAAGTTCTCGCCCAAACCGGATAAGTCGATCCCACCCGATAAAAATTAACCGTATAAGACGATCCTTCAACATCAACACTGGCAAAACCCTGTTGAGTGCTTGATAAATCTACGTCATCTACCCGATTCGGATATAAATAACTATTGTAGACTCCTGCCCCAGACGGACTGGTAACGAACTGTTCAAATTCATGAGTTACCCCATTGATTCTGGCAGCTGTAATTTTGGTACGAGCTAAAACATGTTCATCCCCGTGAAACGCAGCTGACACAATTGGGTGCGCGTTTAACAACGTCAATAAGCTATTAGTACCTGCGCTAATGCATGTTGGATCGTTCACTGCCGAACAACTACAGTGAATACTTTCTACACAATAAATTGGGTGATGAAAATAGATGAATGCGTGGGTCAAATTAATCAATTCAGCCTGATTCAGGCGTTGATCCAACCAACTAAGTAAAGATGCAGATACCCCCGATGCTCCGTTGGGCAAATCCAACGCGATAAATCTAGAATTTCCGTAATCAAATGAATAGGACAAATTTCCACTTAGTTCTGCATAATTACTCACTCCAGTCAAGGTTCCCGCTTTGTTGCCGGTTTGAAAATAGTTTGACCAATCGGTAATTGGATAACTGGTGATGATATCGTGATTACCCCTGACTAGAAAAGTTTTGGCATATAATCCATTGTTGTTATTGCCATTTAAGGCTGCAGTCATGATATCTGAAGCAGCAGCAGTAAATCCGTCGTTATTAAGATCGCCATTAAAAATGGTAAAGGCAGGATTGAGGCCAACAATTTGATTGGAAGTGATTGAAGTTGTGGTTCCCCCATCCTGGGCGTCCCCCCACGAAACAAATCTAAAGGCGTTAACTTTACCGACACCAATGCAAAATATCAGCAGGATAGTTAATATAGTGAAAGTTATTCTTGATGCTATGTTCACAATGTTAACGTTACTCTCGTACTAATAGTAATTGTAATTAAGTATATACTAAACTCGTGATTCAGAAAAGTGAGTCGGCAGGGATTCGAACCCTGAACCAACAGCTTAAAAGGCTGCTGCTCTACCGTTGAGCTACCGACCCGTGCGCATATTATACCAAATTTTTGAATTGACAGGGTGTTTGAGAGACTGGTAGCATGGGGAGTATGAAAGGTACATATATTCTCCCTGCCGTATACGGAATGGTTATTACATTCCTTTTATCTTCGGTTATTCATAGCGGCTACTTGTATCTTTTCGATCCTGATGAACTCTTCCATGTTAATGCCGTCTTTCTTCTGCAACACGGCATGGCTCCATACCGTGATTTTTTTGTAACCTATACGCCGGTTTTTCATTGGCTTCTTTCGCCGGTTTCCTATCTCACGGGATTTACATTCCGTTTTCTTGAAGGAGCACGGATTTTCATGATCATCCTTTTTCTCATCCGTCTGACCCTTATCTTTTTCATAGCCAGAAAACTTTTCGGGTCGCTCGTGGCCTATCTCTCTCTTCCCCTTGCCCTTTTTGATTCATTCACGGCGTTTTCTGCCATGCAGGTCCGGCCGGACAATCTAATGATGACCCTCTATATAGCGGGGCTTTTTTTTCTTACGTCCTGGTATTTCAATAAGAAATACTCTCTGCTTATCTGGGCAGGACTCCTGTTGGGTTCCTCCGTTTTGGTGCTTTTCAAAAACATACCTGCTACGGTGATCGTCGGTGTTTTTACCCTGCTTGAACTCAAAAAAACATCCAATCGGCGCGGCATGGTGCAGTTTTTGCTTGCCATGACCGTACCCGCGGCAGGTTTTGCCGTATGGACACTGTATCGCGGGATATTCCCGTCCATGATTCAGCAGGTGCTGTTTGATGCAAAACAGCTCAATGACTCCCTTCGCTATCCCGAAAACATTCTGAATTATTATTGGCCGCCGAATTTTGTGCTGTATGGATTCCCCGGCAGACCTCTCACATGGATGTATGAACTCTGCCTGCCGCAGGTCGCATTTGCCGGAATGTTTACCGTATTTCTTAATGGAAAATCGTTCGGTCCCAAACGCAGGCTTATCGGCTGGTTTACTGCCGCGTGTTTCCTGCAATGGCTCTCTCTGTTGTTTGTCCGATCCGTATTTCTTCAATATTTTCTGCCGGTCAGCTGGTTTTTGGCGGTGTTTGCCGCATATGCGCTCATGCGCGTGTATGAAACTTCCGGAGTGAATAGAATATACAAACAGTTGATTGCGGCAGCCGCGGTCTTCCTGCTCGTCGGCGGCCTCGTTGTGAGTTGGCAGGCAAATAATACGCGGGCCAAAAGTTCCTATGCCGCCCAGAAAGCATATCTCACCTCACTCTGGCGCAGCATTCCGGAAACATCGACAGTCTTTCCCGGAGCGGTATTCCGTTTAAACATCTACCCTTTGGGGTTTGAGACGAATTTCGTCGATCTTTCCCCTCGTCTATTGCAGCGATACGGGTCGCCGTCCGTCTATCTTTCCCGCTTCAGTATTCCGTTTATACTGCTTGACCCCTATAATTTCTCTTTTTTGGATGCACAAACGCAGGAATACATCAAAGCACACTATGAGCAGAATCCGTCAGATCAACTCCTGTGGACACGTCGAAATTAAGCCGCTGCCGTTTTTGAAGCTTCCTTACCCAATTTACCGCGAAGATAATACAGTTTAGCGCGACGAACCTGACCGGCTTTCCTGACTTCCAGTTTTTTAATCCAGGGGGAAACCAACGGAAAAATACGTTCGATGCCGATGGCGCCGCTTCCGATTTTGCGGACGGTAAACATGCAGTTGACACCGCTTCCTTTTATCGCGATGACGATGCCTTCAAACGCCTGTGTCCGTTCCCGCGTCTCCTCCTTGACTTCCCGCTTGGCTTTACCGGCTACCTTTTCGTGCTCGATGAGTTTATAGTGAACGCACACCGTATCGCCGATATGAAAGGTGAGATCATTCCAAACCGCTGTATTTGCCATGATCGATATTATAGCATGAACCCAGCTTCACGACAATCTGGTTGACGCGTGAACATGTGTTACCTATCAGGTACTGATAGGATTTCCCGTCCGGTCAACCGGCGGATGGTGTCCGACCATACACCCGTAACAATATCCGTCTGCATGTTCACCGAAGGCGCGTTTCAGTCCATCCGTGGATATGTAGGCAAGAGAATCTGCTTTAAAAACGCTTCGGATACGTTCCACGTCGTTTTGCTCACGATAGGCGATAAGCTGGTCCTGAGTTCTCGTATTCACTCCCAGAAAACACCCCTTATCGATCATCGGGCTGACAACCCGTATATGAACGGAGGCTACTACATATTGTTCTTTCAAAAGCCGCACAAGACCGGTCATAATATTGCCGCGGACGATCGAATCATCAATTAATACCACGCGTTTTCCGGCAAGCGCGCCTGCGTTAAAATGAAAGTGACCCAGGACTTTCTGCAGAATCGTATCGAGATCGGCGGTCATGAACGTTCGCGGATCGTTCTGGGGAGTCCTATCCGTAATTGCCTGAACGTAGGGAAGAGACAGTGCCTGCGCATATGCCTCGCCCCCGTCAATGCCCGTCCCCGGTATACCGACGGCAAAATCGACGTCATCGGCAGATACCGGAGCTTCTTCGGCAAGAATTCTGCCGCATGCACGACGGAACTCCTGGACCATCGGCGCGTGGATGTGTTCTCTGGAATTTCTTGGCTGGTGCAGGACGGACGAATTTTCTTCGATATAAATGCCTTCAAACGCGCAGGCAGCCGGTTTGACCATTGCGCGGGATGCGTCATATCCGTCCGCAAGCGGATGCACCCCGTCGGGATCAATACGGATTATTTCACCGGGCTTTACGTCATAAAACGTTTTTATTCCCATGGCGGCAAGAGCAGATGTTTCGCTAGCTGCTGCCCAGACGTCTGTCTTGGTATCGGCATCAAGATAAAAACCAAACGATAGAGGTCGGATACCTCGGGAGTCACGGGATAAAAATAACGCGTCAGGCGTCCCGATAATCAAACTCCACGCGCCGTGTTCGCGCGAAAGAGCTCCCTGAATACGCGCCTCCCACGTTTCGCCGGGCGCGCGTGCAAGCGCCCGAACAAATTTTGCCGTATCGCTGATTTCGGTATCCGTGTCATCGGGTTTTGCGGAAAATTCTCCGTTGTGCGCGACAAAAAAAGTGTCACCGGACGGTTCATGACGGGCGCTAAACGGCTGCGTGTTTTCAGAGTGAAATGCCCCGTTTGTTCCATAGCGTGTTTGGTACCCGAATACCTGCGCCTTCGTATTCCCATATTTTTGATTCACATCGTCGGTAAAGACGTTTCGTATCATACCTTCTGCTTTATGCGATACAATGATGCCCCCCTCGGGTAATGCACAAAACCCCGCACCATCCTGCCCTCTCGTCTGGAGAGCAGTCAGACCGGTAAGTCCGATACGGAAAAGCGGAAGCGGGCGTGAACTTATCAGGCCCACGATGCCGCAGTGGTCCAGTATTGGTTCCCGTTCAATTGTTTCTATCGTACGCATAAAAAAATCCCGCGTTATTGCGGGACATTTTTTGAAACAAAACCAAACAGCTGTGGTATGTTTTCACAAAGCCGCAATAAACTCGACAAATAATGCATGGGGCTTTAAAGGGCGTGACCGATACTCAGGATGGTACTGGGTTCCGACAAAAAACGGGTGCGTAGATTTTGACAGTTCAATAATTTCCGCAAGGTGTTCGACAACTGAGCGGCCTGAGATGGTAAGCCCTGCCGCTTCAAACTGTTCTGCATATGCGTCATTGAATTCATATCTGTGACGGTGCCGTTCACCGACTATTTTATTTTTCTCATCATCATACCCGTTGTACTTCCCATAGGAGGCATCAGCGATCGTACCGGGCGTAACCTTACATTCCCACCGTCCCAGGCGCATTGTACCGCCGTAGGCGCGGCGCCTGAGTATTTCATCCTGGCCTTTAATCATGTGAATGACCGGATGCGCCGTATCCGCATCCACTTCCAATGTATTGGCGCCGGTGAGTCCCAAAACATTTCTGGCGTATTCCACAACAGCAAGCTGCATCCCATAACAGAGTCCAAGATAGGGAATTTTGTTCACGCGTGCGTAGTTGATAGCCAGTATTTTCCCTTCAACGCCCCTTGCTCCCCAACCGATGGGAACGACAATACCGTCAGCATCGTTCAGTTCAGATAGATCGCCTTTTTCAAGTTTTTCCGCCTGGATCCACCTGACCTTCACATCGATGCCTGCGGCCCATGCTGCGTGATCAATGGCATCCATCAGTGCCGCATAACTATCACGGAGCTGATATTCGCCTGTTGCAAAGTATTTTCCGACAATCGCAACTGTCTTCTGTGTCCCCTTTTTCTTTTTAATCGACGCAACCATTGTTTCCCAGGAAGACATATCAACAGTGCGCAGCGGCAGATCCATCATCGTCAGAATTTTTTCATCAAGTTTTTGTTTGGCAAGATACAACGGTGTCTCATACGCGCTCGGAAGATCAATGCTGTCAATCACATTTTCAGGTTCAACGTTGCAAAACAGGGCAAACCGGTCGCGGCGTCTGCGGTCCATAGCTTTTTCCGCGCGCGCAACAATAAAGTCCGGTTGAATTCCCATGGAATTAAGCGTGCGCACGGAAAGTTGGGTAGGCTTCGTTTTCGGTTCACCCAAATGCGACGGCGTAGGCAGGTAACTGACATGAACATGGATCACGCTGTTTTTCTTATTCCGTCCGAGAATCCGCGACGCTTCATAATACAGCGCGTTCTGATATTCACCGGCAGTTCCTCCCAATTCAACGACAACGACATCGGCGTTTTCCTTTTCACCCGCGGCTTTAATACGTTTGAGTATTTCGTCCGTCACATGGGGGATTGCTTCCACATCCTCCCCTTCATACCCGAAATTCCGCTCCCGGTCGATAACCGTCTGATAAATCTGACCCATGGTAATGAAATTGTGGCGATACATATCTTTGCCGAGGAATTTTTCATACGTACCCATATCCATGTCCGCTTCGGTGCCGTCATCGCAGAGGTACGGATCACCGTGCTCGATGGGATTGATAAGACCGGCATCCATGTTCAGGTAGTTTTCGCATTTAACAGGCGTTACGTTATACCCTCTGTTTTGAAGGAGAAGAGCAATCGAGGCGGTAGTAATCCCTTTCCCAAGACCGGAAATGACTCCACCGGAAACAAATATGAACTTCGTTACGGGCATGATCTAAGATACCAAAAAATGGCGTTTTCGTCAATGAGCTTTCTTGCCGGCAAGATACTTTTTACCGTGCCCGACCATGGTATTTACCGGTATTCCTTTTTTACATAGCGGACACCTCGCCTCATCGAACGCCTCCGCTTTGAGGACTCCGAGTGTCCAAAATGGTGCCCCGACAACCGTGGCGGTCACCTGTTCGGGGTCGCGGTTGACCATAACCGCAACAGCTGCCACCGTGCCGCCGGAAGCTCGTACGGTGTCTACGACCTTACGTACCGATCCGCCTGTTGTTGTCAGGTCCTCTATCACCAAAACGCGTTTATTTTTTACCAGCCGGTCGTAGCCCCGGGTAAATATCTGGTTTTTTTCTGCGTCTTTCTCGGTATAGACCCCCAAAACTTCCCGATGGGTGAGGTGTGATAACCAATGTGCCGTCCATTGGGATAAAATGATACCGCCCAAAGCAGGCGCCGCAACAACCTCTATCCGTTTCGACGTGAATTTTTCAGCAATCATCCTGCAGATCGCCGATGTTTCCTTGGTATGCGGGTACACCGCATCTTTATTGATATACACACTGCCGTGCTTTCCTGACGTATAGACGAAATGATCATCGGTTAATACCGCGCCGACTTTTTTCAGAATAGAAATAACGTCTGTTTTCATATGCTTCCTATCGAAATGCATTTATCTGATCCTTAAGTTTTTGTGCCTCTTCCCGTGGATTTTTGGCAAAAATGATACTGCGGGACGCATTAATAATAGCGCCAAATCCGCGGCTATCAACCCCTGCTTTCACAGTTTTTTCAAGATCTCCGCCCTGGGCGCCGATGCCGGGAATGAGCAATGGCATATTTTTAACAATACGTCGCACAATCCGAAGCTCCTCCGGGTAAGTAGCACCCACTACAAGTGCGCAGTTCTTATTCGCATTCCAATATTTTGCCACATGCGTTGCGACTTTTTGGTAGAGATCGTCCTGAAATTCACCCGCCCCCGGGTTACTGGTCCGGCACAGAATGATACTCCCCTTCTCTTTCCTGTCCAAAAACGGCTCCAGTGCTTCGCGGCCTAAATACGGATGCAACGTTACTGCATCGGCTCCCAGGTAATCAAAAATATACGTAACATACCCTTTATTCGTATGTCCGATATCGGCACGTTTTGCATCGAGAATGGTTACGATATGGGGATATTTTTGCCGGATGTACGAAAAAGTTTTCTTAAGATCCATGATTCCAGCCGCGCCGCGAGCCTCATAAAAAGCACTGTTTGGTTTGTATGCGCAGACGAGATCGAAAGTCTCGTCAATGATCTTTTTGTTGAATGAAAAACCCTTGTCCGAATCCAAACCCACGCAAAGGAGGGAATTGTTTTTTTTCCAAGCGGCAGATAGTTTTTGATAAAACGTTTTCATTGTGCCATAATGTTCCGTATATCAATAGCCAGTGTCGGACGCCACATGGAACCTGTCACGGATAATACCGCATTGATGCCGAGTTTCATATACTCCGTAAAATGAGCCGGGGTCGTCACGCCGCCGACACCGATAATAACAAAATTTTTCCAGTTTCCCCGTTTTTTATAGATAACGGCGCGCCGGGCAAAATCCAAACCCGCCCAGCGGATTGCCGGACCGCAAATGCCGCTGGTTAGGCGTACGGGATTTCCCGGCAGCGCCTGATTTCCTTTTGTATCGACGACTTTGGCGGAAATTGTATTGATGCCGACGACACCGTGGGCGTAGCGGTGAATGATTGACAGTAATTTTTCCAGTTCCGACTGTTTATTTTTCGGAAAATAGCCGATTTTGACGAAAAGCGGCGTATTGCCTTTTGCTTTTCCCAAAGCCTCAAGAACATCACGCGACATCGGTATGTCATTACACACTAAACCCTCCGCGCCGAAATTCGGACAGGATAAATTAACCTCAAGAATATCGGGGTGGGCGCGGCGCGCAAGGCGACAGCAGCGGGTAAAATCATCAACAAAATTCCTGCGGTCTTTTCCCTCCCATTTGGTGCCCATAAAACTTAAAATCATCACCGAGCCTTTGTGCGGTGTTTTCTGCGCTTTGGCGGCATCCGCAATCCACTGAGCCGGTTGTTGTGACGGCACGGCGAACGAATTGGTTATTCCGTCCCGGTCGATATTGACATGCCGGATATCAAAATCAGCAAGTACCGTCTCTCCGGGATGAACCTCACCGTTTTTTGTGCGTACTTTAACAATATTCGGAAACGGATGAGCTGACTGCGCGTCGGACCGAACGGTCTTATAGGTCGCGATACTAAATCCCCACCGCCATGCGGCTGTGACAAATTTAGAGGTGGGTAACGTTCCGGCGCCTATACCGAACGGAACGTCCAGAGAAAACCCTAATAAATTGACTTGTTGACCCTGTGGAAATTTTTTTGCGGGTTTTCCGGAAAACAATCCAAACGGACCGCGTGCACAATTTTCCTCATATGTTTTTAGCGGGTCATAGATCGGCTGCATAGATCAGATCCCCAGTGCCTTTCTCCCATGTGCGGATGAGATAGTCGCCAAAGCGTTGAGATCGTAAAATCTGTTCGCTTCCGCCAAAAAGCGCAACTCCGTATACATGTCTCCGTCTACCAGCGGTTGGTATATGTCCGCAATATTGTCCGTTCCGAGGGCCACAGGAATACCTGCTTCCAAAAGTTCTCCGACGGGTGCGATACTGTTGTGTATTTCGCTTAAACCGGCAACCGGTTTCATGGAAAGTGCTGCTGACGGACAAACGATGACGGAGAGGCCTGCCTCTTTCATGACGTGATATGTCTCCTTTCGTACGCGCTTATTCTGCGCGGCAAGGGAAATCGCGTGTATGGCGACAACCCTGCCCTCCAAGCCATATGTAATAGTACGTTTGGCGAGCATCATGGTATCCCGCTCTTCGGGATTATTTTCCTGATCGATATGCACATGGACCATTTTGCCGGTTTCTTTTGCCCATGAAAAGAGAATGTCCAGATGTTTTTTATCCTCCGGACGGTCGCGGGAAGGCAAACCTCCGATGATATCGACATCCGGGATGGCCTTGTAGGCCCATTGCCGGACGCGTGGGCTAATGACTCCTTTCAGAACTTGGTTGATGATCAACAGGCGTATCTTTCCGGCATACTTTTTTTTCACGTATAGCGCCGCATGCAGCGCCCGAAGTTCCGTAAGCGGATCTACGTCGATAAATGTCCCACAGACAGAAACCCCCTGGGAAATCATACCGGTCACGGCTTTTTCAATACGAACCGCGTAATCCTCTTCCGCAGAGGCTCTCTTCATGGCATCTACCATTGTCCATTTTTGCTCCATGAGCGCATGCGCTTTCAGAAGAATTTTGGGCGACGCTGTGTACGCGCGGTCAAAGTGTGCATGTGTGTTAACCCAACCGCCACGCTGTCTGATTTTCGAAATAAGAATATTCTTCATTATGTCTTCAGGGGTCGGCCGAATTTCCCCTGATAGAGTTTATCCACGACATGTGCGGCAACATCATATTGCGTGCAGAGCGTTGCATGAGTTTCGACAGCGCGCTTCCGTATAAAGCTCCCGTCGGTTTCTTCAGATTTTCCGTGACCGGAGGGAGTGTTGATAATAAGATCAAAGCCTCTTGTATACAACACATCCTTCAGATTCGGCCGCTGTCCGGAACTGAGCTTATGAACCAGCAGGTTTGTGACACCTTGTTCCATTAAATAGACGTGTGTTTGGTCCGTCGCAAAAAGCTGATACCCGAGCTGGGCAAGCTTCTTTACACTCGGCAGCAGCCGTTTTTTATCCTTCGGCCCCAGGGAGATAAATGCTGTCTTCTCCGCCCGCTGTGCTGCCAGGCGGGGCTGCATGCTGTACGTTTCTATAAACGGCGCGGAAGTTTGTATGTTATACTCTGCCCCTTCCCCCTGGTTAAAGGAAGCAAAGTGAAGCCCGAACGGCGAGGTCATGGCTACGGTTGTCGCCGCCCCTTTATATAACCGTACGGTTACCTCTCCGGCAACCTTTTCGTTGATTTTATCATTAAATGCGTTGAGGTCCGCCATAACGGGGTCGCTCCACTGCGCCAGATAACACAGGTATCCCCATCGGATATCCATCATCGCTTTCAGTTCGTTTTCCTGACGCGTGCACACATATTTTTCCAAATTTCTGTGTGCCTCGATAATGGTGTGGCCTCCCGGCAACTCATAGACCCCGCGGTTTTTTAGTCCGACGAGTCTGTCTTCCAGATGATGAACGACTCCCACGCCGTGGCGGCCCGCAATATGGTTGAGCCGCATAATAAGTTCGGAAAGTTTCATCCGTTTTTTATTCAAGGTCACGGGAATACCCTTTTGAAATCCTATGGTGACGTAGTCCGGAGTATTCGGGGTTTTATTGAGCAATGTTGTTGCAATCAGAAACCGGTCTGTTTTGGGTATATACTGTGGATCTTCAATTTCTCCGCCTTCCCACGTTACTCCCCACATATTATCATCGCTTGAGTACGGAAAATCTTTCCGCACGGTTGTTTGGATCCCGTATTTTTTTGCATAATCAATTTCATCATCCCTGCTCATGTTCCACTCGCGCACCGGCGCAATAATCTTCATATTCGGATCAAGAGTAAGTACCGTCGCGTCAATGCGTACCTGGTCGTTTCCTTTCCCGGTACATCCGTGGGCTATCGCATCCGCTTTTTCACGATACGCAATGACCACACACCATTTTGCCATGAGATACCGGCTGACTGTGGAAATATGATAATCACCCTGGTAGGAACCGTTTGCCTTAATAAGCGGTGCAAGATACTCATTTGCAAATTCATCTCTTGCGTCAATGACATACGCTTTGGTTGCTCCCAACTTTAGTGCTTTTTTCCGTATTGCTTCCAAATCGTCCCCCTGTTGCCCCAAATCCATGGTAAGCGCAATAACTTCCGCTTTGTACGTATCCCCGATCCATTTCAGCATACAGGAGGTGTCCAGCCCGCCGGAATAAAGAAGCACCACCTTTTTTACTTCACCGATCCTGCCTTCATATGATGACACTTTTGTGTACGAATCTTTTTGCATATCCCTCCTTACATAAACATTTATATGAAAAAAACCCAAAAAAAAGAGCCTTGCGGCTCCGATACTTCGTTTTTGCTTGCAAAAATTGCTTGTTGTGCTGAATAATCCCAGGTATTCATCTGTGTATGCGTCCCTGGGGTTATAGTCTACGCAAGGAATGAGCGGTGTGTCAAGAGTCAATTTTTCACGTTCCGAAGTAGCGGTCGCCGAAGTCGCCCAAACCCGGTACGATAAACTTTTTTAGATTGAGATGATCATCGATAGCTCCGGTAATAATGAGAACGTCAGGATGCCGTTTTTGTAAAAATGTTATGCCTTCCGGCGCCGATATGATAGAGACAACAACCATTCGTTTTGCCCCTCTCTTTTTGAGCGCGGCGACGGTAGCATCAAACGATCCGCCGGTGGCCAGCATGGGATCGATTACCATCACAATATGCGAGGCAAATATTGCGGGCATTTTCTGATAATATTCCCTCGCCTGGGCGGTTTGTTCGTCGCGCTCGAGTCCGATAAATCCGACGGACACGGCAGGAAGAAAATCCCGAAGCGCAATAAGCATGGCAAGACCTGCACGGAGTACCGGTACAACGATCACTTTGTCGTTCAGTTCCCTGCCTGCAAACGGAGCCAGAGGGGTTTTAATACGTTTGATGTTCGTTGAAAGGCGTTTCATC
This sequence comes from Candidatus Gottesmanbacteria bacterium, assembly GCA_963701185.1. GTDB lineage: Bacteria > Patescibacteriota > Microgenomatia > UBA10105 > UBA927 > XYB1-FULL-47-11. The sequence goes on along the minus strand of OY969569.1, from coordinate 305,846 downwards.
GCTTCGATGAGGATAATTTTTGATACGATGTCCGCGTGTCTCCGGAATTCTTCTGTTGTTGTTCTGTAATCACGTAGAACCGTAAGGGAATGTGCAATCAGAGGATGAGACACACAAATAACATTACTTTTTGTTTTTGCCGCGTGTTTTAAAAAGAGCATAAAAAATATCGCCTTTGGTGACCATTCCCACCACTAAACCTTTTTCCGTCACAACCGGCATCTGATGAATGCGGCGTACAATCAGGCGGGAAAGCGCCCGCATAACCGGTGTATCTTCATGAGCAAAAACGACGTGTTTGCGCATGAGATCCGCTGCCGTCAGACTTGAAAATTCCGTTGCCTTCCGTTCCATATCCTCAAGATCCGGAAATTCGTCGCCCGAGGCAAACAAATCCATGTAATCCGGGTACAATTTTTCTAAAAGCTCTTCGCGGGTCAGAATACCGACAAGGACGTTCTTTTGGTTAACAACGGGAAGCGCATGGATTTTCTTTTTAAATATGGATTTCCATATTTCATGAAATGAAGCCGCCGGGGATACGGTAACGGTAGATGCACTCATCACATCTTTAACTTTCATACGGTGTTAGCCAGTGTATCGCACCGTCCCCAAGTCTGTCAAACCATGAGGGGAGGACGCGTGTGTTTACGGTGAAGAACTTTCAGTTCCAAAACAGAACGCCGAAGCAACGACTGGGCCGCTGCGAGTTCAACTCCGGAAATATGTTTTGCCAACGCCTCTTTTGCTGTAGCTTGGGCTTTTTTAATCTCCGCCTCGTTCAGTTCATGCGCGTGAAATGCACTCGTGACCAGAATGGAAACACCTGTTTTCGTTACCTCCATAAAGCCGCTGCCGATAGCGAGAAAATATTCTTTTGACGCGGACGTAATTTTAATTTCGCCTTCGGTCAGGGCGCTGAAAAGCGGTTGGTGAAGAGCCAAGACGCCAATCATACCGTTCACCGTCGGCACCATGATTGAATCAACCATCTCCGAAAATGCCTTGCGTTTGGGAGTAATGATGTCCAGTCTGAAAGATTTCATACTCATTTGACTTCGTCTATCCCGCCGACCATGTAAAAGGCCTGCTCGCTCTTGCCGTCATGCTTTCCTTCAAGAATTTCCTTAAAGCCGCGGACTGTTTCCTTCAGGGGTACGTATTTACCGGCACGCGCGGTGAACGCTTCGGCAACAAACATTGGTTGCGTCAGGAACCGCTGGATTTTGCGTGCGCGCGTAACAACAAGTTTATCTTCATCGCTTAATTCTTCCATGCCCAAAATGGCAATAATGTCCTGCAAATCCTTGTAGCGCTGTAATATCTTTTGTACGCCGCGTGCCACGTCGTAGTGTTCCTCTCCAACGACAGAAGGCTCTAGAATCCGCGAGTTTGATGAGAGGGGGTCGACTGCCGGAAACAGCCCTTGTTCGGCAATAGATCGCTCAAGCGAAATTGTCGAGTCCAAATGGGCAAATGTCGCCACGGGAGCCGGATCCGTATAATCATCCGCCGGTACGTACACGGCCTGCACGGACGTAATGGACCCTTTCTTCGTTGACGTAATCCTTTCCTGCAGCGCACCCATTTCCGAGGCTAAGGTCGGCTGATATCCGACGGCTGACGGAATACGTCCGAGAAGCGCCGACACTTCACTGCCCGCCTGCGCAAAGCGGAAAATGTTATCGATGAACAGGAGAACATCCTGACCTTCCTCATCCCGGAAATATTCCGCCATGGTCAGGCCGGTTAATCCCACCCGGAGACGCGCCCCGGGAGGCTCGTTCATTTGTCCGAAAACCAGCGCGGTTTTATTGATAACACCGGACTCTTTCATTTCGCGCCATAAATCGTTTCCCTCGCGGGATCGTTCTCCAACGCCTGCAAACACCGATACACCGCCGTGAACCTCTGCCACATTATGAATGAGTTCCTGTATGGTTACCGTCTTCCCGACACCGGCTCCGCCGAAAATGGCGACTTTGCCTCCCTTTACAAAAGGGGCGATAAGGTCAATGACTTTAATACCGGTCTCCAATACCTCCCGGCTTGCCGCTTGTTGGGTAAGCGGCGGCGCGTCGCGGTGGATAGGATACGTTTTATTAGTAGTAACCGGCCCCAACGAGTCAATCGGTTCTCCGATGACATTAAAAATCCTACCGAGCGTCTTTTTGCCGACCGGGACGCGGATCGGGTGTCCCGTCGATATAACGCGATCTCCGCGCCTTAAACCGTCCGTGGGTCCAAGGGCAACCGCACGCACTATTCCGTCTCCTACATGGGCGGCAACCTCCAACACAAGAATTTTTCCGGCTTCCGCACGTTGAACGTGGAGGGCGTCGTAAATTAAAGGGATATGCCCCTCACTAAACTGTATATCAACGACCGCACCGATAATCTGAACTATTGTCCCCCTCTGTTCCATCGTTTTTTTCATTATCTATCTCCTTTTATTTAATTATTCAGTCGCGAGTCTCGCTGTAACCATATCGGATATTTCATACGTTATTTTTTCCTGTCTGGCTTTGTTGTATACCAGCGTCAACTCTTCCATAAATGAGATTGCGTTGTCTGTCGCGCTGCGCATCGCGACCATCCGTGCGCTGTGTTCACTTGCGTTCGCCTGAAGAACTGCATCCCGCACCTGATTCTCCAAGTAATGCGGAAGAAGTGCGTCAAAAACTTCCCGCACACTCGGCTCGATGAGAAATTCAGTGCTTGTTTGTTCTTCTGCCAGTTCGTTCAGTGTTAACGGTAAAAGGGTTTTCTTACGTGGAATTTGCTGTAATGCGGAAATGAATTCGTTATAGACAATATCAACACCGGATATTGCGCCACGCAAAAATGCTTCGGTCAAAAGCTGGGTGACGGCCGGTACGCAATCAACAAAGGGAATTTTCGCCGAAAAATCTGCCTTGAGGACTGCGTGCGTCTGGGTAATAAAGTTGGTGCCTTTTTTTCCCAGCGACACAAATTCCAGATTGGTCAACGATGGGTACTCTTTCATCATGAATCGGAACAACGTAATGTTTAACCCTCCGCACAATCCTTTATTTGTAGAAATAAGGATTACCAGATGTTTTTGTGTTTCCGCGATATTCTTCCGCAGAAGCGGGTGATTGCTGATATCGGCGCGGGAAGCAAGCGAAAACACCATATCACGGATTTTTTGCGCGTACAGCTTGCCGGCGATGGCCTCAGCTTGGGCTTTACGCATTTTAGACGCGGAAACCAATTCCATTGCTTTGGTAATCTGGGCTATATTTTTTGCTGACTTAATGCGGTTTTTGATTAAACGGATGTTTGCCATAGGTTAGGTAAACTCCTTTTTGAAATCCCCGACCGCCTCTTTGAGCTTGGACTCAATTTCCGGAGTCACAACCTTTTCTTTAACAATCGCGGAAAGGGTTTTCTTGTACTTTGAGTTTAAAAACGCTAAGAATCCTTGTTCAAACGATCCGACTTTGGCAACCGGTATGTCATCAAGATACCCGCTGGTACCGGCCCAAATGCTTGCAATCTGTTCTTCAACCGGCATAGGAACAAATAAACCCTGTTTGAGAAGTTCCATCATACGGCTCCCTCGTTCAATTTGTTTTTTAGTCGCCTCGTCAACATCAGAGCTAAACTGCGCAAAAGCCGCCAGCGACCGGTACTGTGCAAGATCCAGCTTCAGGGTTCCTGCTACCTTTTTCATCGCTTTAATCTGTGCCTCTCCCCCGACGCGGGAAACGGAAATACCCACGTTGATGGCAGGCCGCTGGCCCGCGTTAAAGAGGTCCGATTCCAAAAAGAGCTGCCCGTCGGTAATGGAAATAACGTTGGTCGGAATATAGGCGGACATATCGTTGGCCAGTGTTTCAATAATGGGAAGGGCAGTAAGAGATCCGCCTCCGTGTTTCTCATCAAGCCGGCAAGCGCGTTCAAGAAGGCGGCTGTGGAGGTAAAAAACATCACCGGGGTATGCCTCGCGACCTGACGGTCTTCGCAAAATTAATGATATTTGCCGGTACGCCCACGCATGTTTCGTCAAATCGTCGTAGATAATAAGGGCATCACGGCCCTGATCCATAAAATATTCACCTAACGCACATCCTGCGTACGGTGCAAGATATTGGTAAGCCGCCGAATCACTGGCAGAGGCGACTACCACAATCGTATGGTCAAGAGCCCCATGCTCGGTAAGATCCCGGATAACCTGGGCGATACGGGATGTTTTCTGGCCGATGGCGACGTAGATACAGACAACGTTCTCTTTTTTTTGATTAATAATCGTATCAACAACGATCGATGTTTTTCCGGTATTCCGGTCGCCGATGATGAGCTCCCGTTGCCCGCGTCCGATCGGAATCATGGCATCAATCGCTTTAATGCCGGTTTGGATGGGCGTCTTAACGCTCCGGCGGCTGGTGACGGAAGGCGCAACTTTTTCTATCGGGTACATTGTTTTTGGTTTTATCTGATGGCCTCCGTCCAGAGCCTCTCCGATCGGATTAACCACGCGTCCTAAAAATGATTCGCCGACCGGCATGGACAGAAGCTTACCTGTGGCGGTTACCTCATCACCTTCTTTTATAGATAGATAGTCGCCTAAAACGATCACACCGACGACATCTTCTTCCAGGTTAATTGCAAGCCCGGCAATCCCGCTTTCAAACTGGACTCGCTCCATGAGGGCAACCTGTGGGATTCCTGATACCCTGGCAACACCGTCGGCAACGGATATGACGTGTCCGATCCGAGCCGCACGGACTTTCGGTTCAAACTGCGCTATCTTTTTGACTAATTCACCCGCTATATCACTGGTGTAATCGTTTTTCATATGGATGTAACTGAATGTGCAATGGAAGTCAGCTGAGTCGCGAGACTTGAATCGACAATCCAATCCGCAACCTGAATTTGAATGCCCCCTACAAGAGAGGTATCAATATTATACTGACACTGTACAGGATGCCCTAAAAGCTTCTCCAGCAATGCATCGATACGTTTCTTCTCCGGCGCAACCAATGACACCGCACTTTTCACCTCTGCATTTTCTTCTTTTTTCGCGGATGCAGTAACTTTCGTTATAAGCGACTGCACTTTGGGTACGACGCTTTTGGCGCGTGCGTCACTTCTGATATACGAGGCGACGCCTTCGATAAATCCCCGTGCGTCTTTTGACAGCATTTTCATGCACTCACCCTTTCCAGTTCCTTGATGTGTTTTTGTATCAGCTTATGCTGATCAGCAGAAGAAAGAATCTGCGACAGTAGCTGTTTCGTCATTGCCTGGGCAATATCTACCGCTGCTTTACGGACGTCTTTCTCCATACCCGCGCGAAGTTCAACGATATCGTCTTTTCCTTTTGCTATGATGCCTTGCGCCTGAGTATGGGCGGCCTCAATAATGTCGCGGGCCTGGGCCTCCGCCTCTTTCTTGCCCGCTTCCACGATATTTCGCGCTTCCCTGCGGGCCTCATCTAATACCTTCTCTTTCCGTACATTCGTCTTTTCTTCCTCTGCCCGCAGCTTTTCAGTCAGTTCAAGTCCTGCTGTTATCTCCTTCTTTCTCTTCTCCAGCATGTCAAGGATCGGCTTATAGAGAAGCTTCGATAGCACAAAAAATATAATCAGAAAATTGACTATTTGAGCTAAAAGTAATTTCGGCTCAATGCCTAACTGCTCCATAACGGTATCCTTTCATGGGCCCCCCCTTACACGAATTTGATAATCAGGCCAGCCACTAATGAATAAATAGCGATCGCTTCAGCAAATGCCAATCCTAATATCATCGTCGTTCGAATTCCGTCAGCAGCCTCCGGATTTCTTCCGATTGCTTCCATCGCTTTTGCAGAAAGCATTCCAATTGCCATTGCAGGCACAATACCTCCAACTGCAACGGTAACACCAGTCATAATTAATTTAATTGTTTCTTGATCCACGAATACTCACCTCCTAACTTACGCCGCATGTTTAACGTGTTCTTCCGCCCCATGCGACACCGCAACCTTCAAAAATACAGCCGTCAACATGGAAAATACCAGCGCCTGGATAAATCCGACAAACAGTTCAAGTGCCATAAACGGCAGGGGCACGATAAACGGCATGAGAAAAGCAATGACGGTCAGAAGCACCTCGCCGGCAAATATGTTGCCGAATAACCGGAACGCAAATGACACGACATCTGCAAGTTGGGATATGATTTCCAGAAAACCCAGAAAGAAATCAATGGGGCCTTTAAAATTTATATAGCGTGTACTGTAATGAAAACCAAGCATTTGAAACCCGAAGTACTGGATCGCGACAATGGAAACGATGGCAAGGGCGAGCGTCATATTCAAATCCGCATTCGAACCCCGAAGGAGGGGTACAAATTTTTCCCCTTCGTAAAATCCGACAGTCCCGACTCCCGGAAGCAAACCAAACCAATTAGCGACCACGATAAAGAGGAAAAATGAGGCAATGAGGGGGAAAAGCTGTTTAATATACGTGCCTACCACGGATGTAAAGAAATCATACAATCCGCCGATAATCATTTCCGCAATTGACTGAAGGCCGCTTGGGACCATCGTCATATTGCGGGTCGCGGCAAGTGAAAATACAACTAAAATCGCCATCACGATCCACGTCGACAGCAGTGAATTAGTGATGGATAATCCGAATACGGACCCGATTTTTTCCGCTGCGAGTGAAATTTGTGGCATATCAAAATTATTTCCGGAATCTCATTATTTTCTGTATGATTCTCACAAACCCGGCTGCTGAAATCACAAACCCGATACCTATTCCCAACGCCCTGTGATCAAGTAATGAACCTACTATTGCACCTCCTGCAACAGGAAGGGCGACAACGTATCCTATTTGTCCTACCAACCCTAAATAATACCACGCATTGTCTGGTTGAGAAGTCCTGCGTTTCCGGCGGTTTTTTGCCCCCCGAAACCCATCCTTCAGCGTGATATCGTATTGTTCAACCACACAACAACCCTGTTAGTCATTCTATCACAAGGCTAAGCGAATTTTAGTGAATAGCCGCCCTCAAAGTCAACATCTTTCTTTTTTCCGCTGATTTGCGTTATAATAAAAGATTACAATCGCTGTCTAAATCAGCAGTTTGACATCATCAGCTAATATCGTGAGACGGTCTTCTTTTTGATCCAGTTTCCCCGAAAGTTCCACCACGCGGTCAGGTTTCCACAAATCAGCAGTCAACGCGTAGATTTTTGGGAACACAACGACTTCTATCGTTCCGGTCAAATCCTCCAGGCGCGCAAATGCCATTTCATGGTTTCCCGCGCGCGTGATGATCTTTTTTATACTGACAATGATGCCTGCAATACGCACACGTTCCCCGATATTTCCGCTCGTAAGGTCGGCGACAGGGGTAAACGATTTTGCTGCGAACATTTTACGGTGCGGTTCCAACGGATGGGTCGTAAGATAAAAACCAAGCAATTCCTTCTCAAATCCTAAGAGTTCCGACTGGGAAAGCTCGGGGATATCCGCCAGAACATCGGAAAAGACCTGCGATGCATCATCTTCGGCAAATAGTCCGACCTGGCCTGAGGCAACCGCCTTTTTATGCTTATGAGCCTGTTCCAAAAGTTGTGTGAACGCTGATAACATAGATGCGCGTGAACCGAAGGCGTCCATGGCGCCGGTTTTAATAAGACTTTCGAACGTTTTTTTGTTCACTTTAGACGTATCAACGCGGGAAATAATATCAGAGAGGCTTACAAACCGGGAGACACTGCGCGCCGCCAGAATGCTTTCGATGGCCGCGGATCCGACATTTTTGACTGCGGACAGTCCGAAACGAATTTTTCCATCTTCGATGGTAAATTCAATATCTGATGTGTTGATATCCGGAGGAAGGAGTATGAGTCCGGTCCTCCTGCATTCGGCGACCATGTTCGCAATCCTTTCGTCCCGCGCTGGTCCGGTATTGGCGCGCGATTCCGCGGTTAATACTGCCGTCATAAACTCCACAGGATAATTTGCCTTCAAATACGCGGTCTCATAGGCAATAGTGGCATAACAGGCGGCGTGCGCTTTATTAAATCCGTATCCGGCAAACGGCTCAATCAGATTAAATATATCTTCAGCCTTGAGTCGTGTTAACCCGTTTTTCACACATCCTTCAATAAATTTTTCCTTTTGTTTTTTCATTTCTGTCGGAATTTTTTTACCGACTGCTTTTCTCAGTTTATCCGCGTCCCCCCAGGTATACCCGGCAAGCGTAATAGCCGTCAAAAGTACGTCGTCCTGATAGGCGATAATGCCATAGGACTGTTTCAGCACATCCTTGAGTCTCGGATCCGGATAGGTAATAGTTGCCGGATTGTGTTTTCGTTTGATAAATTCCGGTATGGTCGCCATCGGTCCGGGACGAAAAAGCGCGACCATCGCCATGACATCGAAAATATTCGTCGGTTTGAGTTCTTTGATGTAACGGCGCATACCCGCAGACTCAAGTTGAAATACTCCGGTTGTTTCCCCGCTTGCGAGCATCTGATAGGTCTTTTTGTTATCAAGAGATATCTTTTCCAAATCAACGGTTTCCCCGCGAACCTCTTTAATAAACCTGAGCGCCTGCGACATAATCGTGAGGTTTCGTAAACCCAGGAAATCCATTTTGAGGAGTCCGACGCCATCTTCACCCACGGTATACATGTCATACTGCGTAATAATCCGCTCTCCCTTGCTTTCCTTCTGAAGCGGGGTGTACTCGACAAGCGGCTTGTCGGCAATGACAACGCCTGCCGCATGAACTGATGCATGTCGGGCGACCCCTTCGAGGCGGCGCGCAACATCCAACAGACGTTTCGTTTCCGGTTCGGTTTTGTACGCAAGCGCAAGCTCCGCAGACTGTTCCAGCGCTTTCTCAATCGTCATGGGACTTCCCTGAAATCCGGCCGGAATCATCTTACTGATCCGATCCGGCGCCGCGTAGGGCATACCGAGGGCGCGGCCTGCATCCCGGATTGCGCCTCTGGCTTCCATGGTTCCGAAGGTAATAATCTGGGCTACTTTATCCGATCCGTATCGTGCCGTGACATACGCAATAACTTCGTCCCTCCGGTCATCTTCAAAATCCAGATCAATATCCGGAGGACTCGGACGTGACGGATTAAGAAAACGTTCAAACGGAAGATTAAAATAGAGAGGATTTAAACCGGTGATGTTAAGAATATAGGAAATGACCGATCCTGCCGCTGATCCTCGCCCCGGACCGACGGCAATATTGTTATTTTTCGCCCAGTTGACGAAATCCTGGACGATGAGAAAATAGGTTGAATATCCTTTTGCATTGATAATCCCCAGTTCATAGGTGATACGTTCCTTAATTTCCTGCGTGAGTGCCGGGAATTTCGTTTTGGCCCGCTCCCAAACCATCTGCTCCAAATGCATAGCCGGTGTTCCGCCGTTTACGAGCGGGTAATGGGGTAATATCCATTTCCCGACGGATAGGGTAAGATCACACATCCCCGCAATTTTCACCGTGTTGGCTATTGCCTCCGGGTACTGGATAAACAGGCCCTTCATTTCATCGGGACTGCGCATATAAAAATCCGGCGAGGCGAGCATGGAAAGGGCCCTGTTTTTCTCCACTATCGTATGCTGCGTCTGGACGCACAGGAGTATTTCCTGCGCTTCAGCATCGTCCGGATCTACATAATGAATATCATTGGTCGCAACCAGGGGAATGCCGAGATTTCTGGATAGTTTTATGAGTTTTTCATTCACCTCATCAATAATCGGAATGTTCGGATGTTTCTGAATCTCAATGTAATACTGATCAGTTCCGAACAACGCGGCGTACTGACCGGCTATCCGCTCCGCTTCCTTTTCTTTTCCTTCTATAAGAAGCGACGCGAGCTGTCCCCGCAGGCAGCCGCTGGTGCAGATAAGCCCGTCATGATGTTCCGTCAGGAGTTCCCAGTCAATGCGCGGTTTGTAATAATACCCTTCAAGGTGCGCATGGGTCACCAGCTTCATGAGATTTTTGTAGCCGGTTTCGTTCTTCGCAAGAAGAATAAGGTGGTATGGGTCCGTGTCGATTTTCCCCTCGCGATCAAACCGGCTGCGGCGGGCTACGTACGTTTCCACGCCGATAATCGGCTTGATGCCCGCGGCCTTGGCCTTGAGATAAAACTTGAATGATCCGTACATGGCACCATGGTCTGTTAATCCCAACGCGTCCATGCCGTAAGATTTGGCACGTTCAATAAGATGATCCAGTTTCCCCAGACCATCCAGAAGTGAAAACTCGCTGTGCGTGTGGAGGTGAACAAATTCGCTCATGCTATTTCGGAACGACAATGGAAGCCATGGACGGCTCCCAAACAACCGGTGTGTCTATATTATGTTGTTTTGCATAATAAAATGCCTGATCGGCCTGATGAATAAGTTCCTCTGCTGTCGTTGGTCCTCTTTCTTTGCTAAAATCAGCAACCCCCACCACGGCACCCAATCTGTTGAAGGGGGCTTCTAATTGGCTAAAAGAGTCACCGATATCTTTCACGACCCGATCAGCGCTCAAGGGACCGTTTTTTCGTACAACAATAAATTCATCGCCGCCATACCTTCCGATTTTATCGTAACCGCGGATGTGCTTTTTTACTTCCCGCACAAATATTTGCAGCGCTTCATCCCCGGCGTTATGGCCGAATTGGTCGTTAAACCATTTTAATCCCTTGAGATCCATAAAGAGTATCTGTACATGTGTTTTTTTTCTGTTTGCTTCGGCTAAATCCTCTCTGATACTCCGGAATATTGCCTTCCGCGACAGTGCGCCGGTCAACATATCGGTGTCAGTTTCTCTGCGTAACCGTTCTGAATATTCACCGAATGCAACCCTGTCGCGGGCATGTGCCTCCAGAGCCGCGAGTGATTCCCCGGGTCTTTTCTTTGATAATGCGCTCGCTTCGGCAAAAATTACCGGAGCAAACGGACTTTTTTGGGATTTTGGGGACAACTGATCAAGTTTAAGTTCTGCCATAACGCAATTAGGATTTTAATTGATGTACCAGCAATTTTTTAATTTGTGAAACGTCTGCTTTTTTTGCGGTGGACCGCATGACGGACCCGATTAAAAAACCGAGCGCCTGTTCTTTACCGTTTTTGTAATCCCCGACCGCTTTTGGATTTTGTTCGATAACCTGTTGTATCACATTTTCCAATTCTGTGTCGGAAACGGATGAAACCTCGGATGCCTTCACGACGGATTTCACTAAAGCCGCCGGTAATACGTCGTTAATATTTACTTTTTTGTTGATAATCCAGTTGGCGAGTTTTTTTGCCGGAACCGCCTCAAGCTTCACGCATTCTTCAAAATAATCCGCCAGCTCCTTGGTATCCGTCAGGAGCCCCGCATCGTAATCATTGAGAAGATATTGTTTTTTGAATCTTTCTATTTTTTTATCCGGCAGTTCGGATATTTGAGATTGGATATTGGATATTTGTGATTTCTCCCATCTCATGGGAGGTATATCCGGCTCGGGAAAATACCGGTAGTCATTGGCTTCTTCCTTCATACGCTGGGAAACCGTTTCGTTCTTCCCTTCCATCCAGCCGCGTGTTTCCTGCACGGGCGTTTTTCCTTGTTCCAACAAAGCAATATGCCGCTTCACCTCATATTCAATGGCCTTTTTGACGAAATTAAATGAGTTGATATTTTTTACTTCGACTTTGTACGTCGGCAAGGCTTTTGAACCGGCCTGTCTCACGGAAATATTGGGCTCCAGCCGCATGGACCCCTTTTCCATGTCCGCCTCGGATATACCGATGTAACGCACGATCTGATAGAGTTTCTTCAGAAATGCCTTTGCCTGGTCGCCGCTTCGGATATCAGGCTCCGTCACTATTTCAACAAGCGGCACGCCGCTCCGATTAAAATCGATGAGTGTCATATTCTTGGAATGAACAAGCTTTCCGGTATCTTCTTCAAGATGAACCCTGTGAATCCGGACATCACCGATTTTTCCGTTAATCGCGAGCGGCTGATCGTATTGGGAGATCTGGTAGCCTTTGGGCAAATCGGGATAAAAATAATTCTTCCGGTCAAATTTGCTCACGAGCGGAATCTCGCACCCGAGCGCTAATCCCAGTTTTATTGTCCATTCAATTGCTTTCTTATTCGGTACGGGAAGCCCGCCCGGCATTGCCAGGCACACGGGGCACGTTTGGGTATTGGGTTTTTTAGCAAAGTGATCAGCAGGACACCCGCAAAACATCTTGCTTTTGGTGCCTAGCTCCACATGTATTTCCATCCCGATGACCGGTTCGTATTTCATAAGACAGTCTTCAAGGCTAACTCCTGTTCAAATGCGTAGGCCGCGGTAATCATTTTTTCTTCCTGCCAATAATTGGCAATGATATTAAGTCCAAGATATAAATTTGTTTTCGGATCACGGCGGCAGGGAACGCTCACGCCCGGCAAACCGGAAATGGAGCTGGGCTCAAGCAGCATATCCTCAAGTTCACCGTACATCGGGTTGTCTTTCGTTGCTCCCAGCTTTTGCGCATAGCCCGGGCTCGTTGGCGCGATTAAAAGATCATATTCCTCAAACAATTGCTGATAATTTTTAATGTACAAACTCCGGACTTTTTGCGCGGTCGTGTAATACCGGTCTGCATATCCTTTTGACAACGTAAACGTTCCGAGCATGATCCTGCGTTTGGCTTCGTCTCCGAAAAGCAAACGGCCTCGGTCATACCGTATACCATCGTACCGTGCTAAATTACTGCTGACTTCGCTGCGCTGTACGACGGTATACACCGCAATGGCAGGATCCGGAGGCATCACCCTTGCCATTTCTACGTTTGCTCCCAGCCGTTCGAATACTTTCCCTGCCGCTTCTACTGATTTTGCCGCGTCCGTACCTTTCAATTTTTTATGGTCCGTATAACACACACCAATCTTCATTTTTTTCACCCCGTTTTTTATGGACTTGGTAAAATCCGGTGCCGGAGCAGGCGAGGTTGTGGCATCATAGATATCATGTCCGGCAACAACATTCAAAAGCATTGCACAGTCTTCCACGGTCTTCCCGATCGGTCCGGGCGAATCAGTCGAGGATGCCATAGCAACGATCCCTGAACGGCTTACACGCCCGTAGGTCGGCTTCAAACCCACGACCCCGCACCATGAAGAGGGTTGCCGTATGGACCCTGCGGTTTCACTGCCGATTGCCGCAAGACATAAATCTGCCGCAACTGCCGCCGCACTCCCGCCGCTGGAGCCGCCCGGCAAATACTCCGGATTTCTGGGATTCTTCGTTGGGCCGAAATCCGATGTTTCCGTGCTTGAACCGTGGGCCCAGGCATCCATGTTCGTTTTGCCGACAACAACGCCGCCCGCGCCTTTCAGACGGGAAACAACCGTTGCATCAAAAGGGGGTATGAAATCTTTCAGTACGTTCGAAGATGCAGTTGTTTTCATACCCATCGTCAAAAAGTTATCTTTGACCGCAATAGGCGCTCCTGCTAATGGTTTTGAGGATAGTTTTTCCGCTTCTGCCAGCGCGGTATTGTTTCGTGTGAGGTAAATATTTAACCGGGCATTCTTCTCTGCTATCGCATCGTCAATATCCCGATACAATTCGGGCAGAGAAATTTCTTTATGCCGTAATTTTTCAATCGCATCTTTGAGTGTCAGCGTATTCAGTTTCATACTTAATCGTCCTCAAGGATCTGATCCACGACAAAATAGCCGTTATGTTTACGCGGGGCGTTGGCGAGAGCTTCGTCCTGGGTGAACTGGCGGGTTGGGTCAATCTCATCTTCACGGAAAACATTTTCGAGTCCTGTGACCTGACTGGTCGGCGGCACGCCTGTCACATCTACGGAAAAGAGCGTATCAACAACCTTCATTGTCGTATTGAACCCGTCTGTCAGTACGGATTCTTCGCGGACGGTAACAGGAATATTGGCAAGTTTCGCTATTTTGTGGACGTCTTCCGGGGTAAATTTTTTTATTTTTGCAGTTGTCATAGATACCGCCATTATAGAACATTTGCTATAATCGGTCTATGCAAAAATATCAGACGATGTTTCAACGGATGATTGATGAAAATAAAGAGCTGTTTGATAATTTTACTGCTGTCCACGATGCATTTGTCCTCAACCCCGATATGAATAAGGCCCGGTTTAACCAAATCGGCTCGGAAGTATTGGACGTTATCCGTGAATATGAGCGGATTCTCTGCGGAAAAACTGAATCAGGCCAGTACGGAAAGTTTTCGAGCAATCTCTCCCAAAAATTCTGGGACGAAATCCGCAAAGTCTATCGCAAAATCGATTTTGTGGGGATTAAGTAAACCGCTGCAGTATTGCGTCGTGGGCTTGCCATTCCAATGAGTCATCGAGAGGTTTCAGTGAAATTTTCCTTTTGTATTTTATTTCCAGTGCTGTGGAAATCAGCCTGTCGGCGATGTGGGGGTTTTTCGGCAGAAACGGGCCGTGGGAGTAGGTGGCGATGCAGTTTTTGTAGACCGCCCCTTCCGTCCCGTCTTTTCCGTTATTTCCACAACCTTTGATAACTTTGGCAAAGGGTTTAACTCCTTTACCAAGATATGTCCGGCCTCCGTGGTTCTCGAATCCAACTATTGTCTTTCCGTCCGGTAATTTTGCAACCGTGTTTCCAATACATCGTGTACCGGCATGCTTGCTTACCATATCGAATATTCCCAAGCCTTCAAGCTTTTTTCCGTCCCCAGTCATATAGTAGTGACCTAATAGTTGCGGCGCGCCGCAGACGAATAATCCCGGAATCCCCCGCCCGAACATTTTTTTGAGGATCGGTCCTTTCTGCCGCAGGTCATCAATAAGAATCCCCTGCTGACGGTCCTGTGCCCCGCCTCCGAATATGATATCGCACGACTCAATGTCTTTATCGGTTGTTTTGAAAGCAATGGGCAATACAGTAACCTTAATTCCCCGCCATTCACACCGCTTGGTCAGAACGATAATATTGCCACGGTCTCCGTAGGTACTCATCAGTTCCGGATATAACCAGCCTATTGTTACTTTCATAGTATTTTTCTCCCCGTAAGTTTTTTTCGTATTTCAAGCATTGCTGAATACGTGGGCAAAATCCACAACGTATTTTCGTGAGGAATATCCTCAACGATTGTTGATTGAATCCCCGCGTATTTTAACCGCAGCGCCATATCGAGTGCCCTGTCCCCGCTGACGTAATATTTTGGAAACTTCCGATACGCTTCAAAATCGACGTCCCAAATCCATGAAACATCCCGCCCATCTGGAATTCTGTCGTTTAAAACAAGAAATATCGGTGCTTTATCTTTCGACTGTGCAACAGTGCGCAAGGATTCATTAAAACCAGTTGGGTTTTTTGATAGTAAAATCGTTATATTCCCTATTCGTTCCATTCTGCCAAATGCAGGGGTGAATTTTTTTAACCCTTCACGTATTTTTTCCTTACTCATACCGACAGTTTCCGCGGTAAGCGCCGCAGCAAGAGTATTATAGATGTTATACACGCCCTCCAAAGGACTTACGATATCCGCTGCGATCATATCTTCTTTCGGAGGGACGAATGAACATGTCCCGCAAGCCCATTTGCCTAAATGCGAATAGTACACACCCGCAAACGTAAGACGCGCGCCGCAGTTGGGGCAATAAATCGTATCCGTTGCATGCTGCATTTTGGGCAAAAATAATGACGGATCTTCCAATCCGAAGTATTTCACGGGCGCCGTAATTTTGGATCCGATAAAGGCGAGGTGGGGATCGTCGCTATTGACGATAACATTGGTCTGGCGCTCTATCCCTCCGAGTGCCACGAGCCACTTCTCGGCAATGGTATCCACCTCCCCGTAGCGATCCAGCTGGTCGCGGAAGAGATTGGTCAGTACTATAACCTCCGGGGTAAGATCCTTCAGAACATTCGGTAATGTTGCCTCATCGACTTCAAAAATATAATACCCGGCGTTCGGGTACCGGATAAACGTGGACATAAGGCCGTTATCAAGATTAGCTCCCGAGGTATTGGAAACGGCGTCTTTTCCGAGAATGGTTTTAATCATTTTAACGGTTGTCGTTTTTCCATTCGTGCCTGCAACCAGAATAATGCGTTTCCGTCGCGCCAGAATATGAAGAATACGGGGTTGTATCCGGAGTGCTATTTCCCCCGGCCACGTTGCACCTGCTCCTAAGCGGAACGTTGTGCTCACAAAAGAAACTAATTTTCCTGCCACCATGGCTAGCTTTGTCCGAAGGTTCATAATGCGCGTAAAATTTTTATCCGCTCGGCAATCGGCGGGTGGGTATCGAACATGCTGGAGAACCAGGCGCCGAAATTTTTTCCTTTGAACGGGTTGGCAATAAATAAGTGCGCCGTCGCATTTGTTGCCGCCTCCAGGACTTCCTTATCTTTCGATATTTTTTCCAGTGCCCGCGCAAGGCCTTCGGGATATCGAGTCAGCAGCGCACCCGACGCGTCGGCAAGATACTCGCGTTTCCGCGACACAGCAAGCTGGATCAGTGTGGCGATAATCGGCGATAAAATGGCTAATACGATACCCGCGATCATAAGAATCCCGCCAAGATTATTATCATTATCCCTACTCCTGCGCCCGCCGCCCCACCAGAGCGTCCGCATAAACATGTCTGCCAAAAATGCGACAGAACCCACAAGCACCGCAACAACCGCCATAAGCCGCGTATCGAAGTTTTTAATATGGGAAAGTTCATGGGCGATAACCCCTTCCAGTTCCCGCCTCTCCAGACGCGAAAGAATACCGCTCGTGGCGCAAACGACGGCATGCTGGGGGTCGCGGCCGGTGGCGAATGCGTTCATCGCCGTATCGTCTATGACATATAATTTGGGTTTTGGAATACCTGCGGCAATCGCAAGATTTTCCGCGACAGTAAAAAAATCAAAGTCGCGCTGGCGGTCGGCGGGCCGCGCGTGGGACATTGCCAGAACCATATCCGCACCCCAATAGTAGCTGACAAGACTGGAAATCACGGAAAACAGCACCGCAATAATCATCCAGGAATTCCCGTACCCGAGCGCATTGCCCATGACGTAGGAAGCCAGTACCACAAACGCCACAAACAGCGTCATAAATATATAAGTCTTTATAACATTGGAATTGATCTGAGAAGAGATGGTCATAGTCTATTTGTCATTCCCGACCTGATCGGGAATCGGTTTTGGTATTTTCGGAAAAAAAGGCAGATCCCCGCATGCGCGGGGATGACAAACAACATTATTCGAACTTCACCTTCGCCGGCTGCCGGTCCGCTTCACTGGCCCCGAAGAATTCCTTACCGCTGAATCCTAATCCTGATGCCAGCATGGAATTGGGAAATACCTGGATCTTTGTATTAAATTCCAAAACGGAACTATTGTAATACTGACGGGAATACGCCACCTTATCCTCCGTATCCGAAAGCTCTTTCTGGAGTTGGATAAAACTGTCGTTTGCTTTGAGCTGCGGATAATTTTCCGCAATCGCCAACAGTTTTCCGAGCGCGCCGGAAAGCGCGTCGCTCGCTTTGGCTTTGGAATCCATTGATTTAGCCGAAAGCATTGATGCACGCGCGCGGGTTACAGAATCCATAATGGTTTTTTCATGTTTTGCATACCCTTTAACCGTCTCCACGAGGTTCGGGATAAGATCAGCGCGGCGCTTGAGCTGCACGTCGATCTGACTCCACGCTTCATCAATGCGCATTTTCAGCGTTACCAGCCCGTTGTACAAAGACCAGACATATACGACTAAAACACCAACGACACCAATAAGTATCCAAATTATTTGCATAGCCACCTCCGAAATTCATTATACTGCAAGCAATTGACAATGTCATGTTTTGTTGCCCATCCGCGGCGGGCTACTGATACGCCGTATTTCATGAGATCCATGCCGGCAACCGCGTGTGCATCCGTGCCGATTGCGAATTTTAGTTTTTCTTTCACCGCATCATAAACGAGCGTATCAGGCAGATCCAGGCGTCCGGGCCCGGCATTGATTTCAAGTGCGATATCATGTTCTTTGCACACGGCAAAAACTTCCTTCCAATCAGCATCCACTCCTTCCCGGCTCCCAAGTAGCCGCGCGGTAGGATGACCGAATATCCGGACTTTCGGATTTCCGGTAAGTCCGGTAATAATCCGTTTCGTCACCGTCTTTCGGTCCTGAGTAAAACTTGAATGCAAAGAAGCGATCACGCCGTCGACATATGCAAACGCTCCCTCAGGCAACGCTAATTTCCCGTCCGGAAGGATATCTACCTCACATAAGAGTACATAATGTATTCGTGAGGAATATTTGTGCTCATATGCATCTTTACGGCGCTTCATGATTTCAATAATTTGTTGTTCCGAGTGGTTTGCGATACTCGGATTGTGATCGCTTATACCGATGTACTCATATCCCAATGCCGCCGCGCGATCCAGATAATCGGAGAACGAATTTGCACCGATATCATGCGACGGTTCCAAATCATAATTCGTATGAATATGAAGGTCTCCTTTAATATCCGGAAGCTCAACCAGATGTGGGAGTTTGTGCTCACTGGCTGCGGCAATTTCCCCTTTATCCTCCCGCAATTCCGGGGGGATAAACTTAAGACCTATGGCTTTATAGAAAGATTCTTCTGAAGCAAAGCCGTCCACTTTACCGCTCGAAACGTGTTTGATGCCGTATTCATTGAGTGATAAGCCCCGCGACAGGGCAAAGGACCGGAGCGCAATGTTATGATTTTTTCCTCCGGTAAAATACTGGAGCATTGCTCCGTAAAGTTCCGGCTTCTGGACCCGGAGATCTACCTGACGCCCGTTATGGAGCCGCACAGAGGCACCGGTGGGACCTTCCTCAATAATCTCCTCGTGCGGGTACGTCAGAAAATGGGCAAGGATTTCCTTCGGATTTGTTGTTGCGACTGCGATGTCTATATCTCCAATCGTTGATACCTGACGACGGAGGCTTCCCAAAGCGTCGACACGTTTGGCTGAAGGTAATTTCTTTAAGAAAGCGATAATATCGGCGGCGATACTGTCGGCGATCGGCAGTGCCATACGATTTTCTTTAATTTGGCCTTTTCTGTATATTTCGATATTGGCAAGGATGAGCTTTTCAGATTTCTCACCAAAACCTTCTATCGGGGCTATTTTGTGCTGTTTTGCAGCTTTTTCAAGATCATTGATGACGGTTTTTTCGTTCAATAGCTTTAATATCTGAACTAACTTATACGCTTTTTTGGGCCCGATACCGGGCACAAGAAGCAGCGGAAACACGGCAGCCGGGAGTTTGGCCATCACACTGTCGAAATGTTTCGAATGTCCGGTCCGGAATAACTCATCTAAATGGGAAGCAAGCGTCTCGCCGACTCCGGGGATCTCAGTCAGCTTCTTATCATCCCAGTAATCCTTGAGCTCGCTCGTGAGGTGTTCAATGCTGTCGGCCGCACGTTCGTAGGCGATAATACGGAATCTGTTTTCACCGAGGATTTCATACGCCGCAGCGACTCTTCGAAGTAATTCCGCTATCTCAAGATTGGTCATTTTGATTAGCGTACCATATTTAGTATAATTGACCAAGTTGTTTGGGATCGTAGCTCAGCCTGGTTAGAGCGTCTCCCTGTCAAGGAGAAGGTCGCCGGTCCGAACCCGGTCGGTCCCGCCATCATTACTGCTCATTCACATCTGCCTGGAACGGAGGAAACACGACATGTGGAAAACACTGGTTAAGAAATTTGATTCAACCGATTCTATCGTATCTCTCATCTTGGGATTGGCAGTCGTATTGGTGATCGGTATGACAATCGTCAATTACGTCAAATCCAGAACACAATCGGCGGCAACCACCCAGAAAGCGGCTGAACAAACAAACGGATCAACGTCTCTTCCTGCAAAACATACCGTAGCAGCCGGTGAATCGCTTTGGACAATTTCAACAACGTATTACAAGAGCGGCTATAACTGGGTAGATATTCGGGATGCGAACAATGTGGGTAACCCTGACCTTATCGAGGCGGGAACTACCCTGACAATCCCGGATGTGGCACCCAAAGGAGTTGCAACTCCTGCAATTTCCGCCGCATCGATAACCGACAAAGCAAAAGATGCCAGCTATACCGTGGTGGCAGGAGACGATTTGTGGAACATAGCGCTTAAAGAATATAGCAACGGGTACAGATGGGTTGATATAGCATCAGCAAATAAACTTGAAAATCCGGGGATCATCCATCCGGGAAACGTCCTGGTGATGCCTTGAGGTATAATGAAAAAGGCCTTACGCTTTTTTCATTTGCGGGTGTGGTTCAATGGCAGAATACGTCCTTCCCAAGGATGAGACGAGGGTTCGATTCCCTTCACCCGCTCAACTGCCTCCTTAGCTCAGTGGCAGAGCAGCGGTATCGTAAACCGTAGATGTCAGTTCGATTCTGACAGGAGGCTCATATGGCATATTCAAGATTATCGAGAGTGTCGGACCGCAAAGAAAAGCGTCGGCTCGTTCTTGCTATTGTCGGCATCATCGGCATATTCGTCCTCATTCTCGCCTTCGGCGTGAAAGCGCTTATCGGATTTAGTCTGTTGGTGGAAAAATTGAGGGGCGGCTCACCGGCAACCACGCAACAGGCGCAAACCATCATCCTGCCGCCGACTCTCGACCCGCCGACGAGCGCCACCAACAGCGCAACTATTTCCGCTACCGGTAAGGGACAGGCGGAGCTTACCGTCATCCTGTATGTCAATGGTAAGGAATTCAAACAGACCGCTGTCCGGAAGGACGGAACGTTTATCCTGTCAGGCATTCCGCTGGTGAACGGCTCAAATACCATCAGCGCAAAACTGACGGATACGAAAGGGAATGTGAGCGACCTGTCCAACATCGTGTCCGTTAATTACGGCAACACTCCGCCAAAACTCGTCGTGAGCGACCCGACGGATAATTCGACGGTCACCGGAGATCCCAATGCGGTCACGGTAACGGGCATGACGGACGATAATGTCACGGTCACGATTAACGACCGGATGGTGGTTATTAAAACCGACAATTCCTTCAGCTACAGTTATCCGTTAAACGAGGGGGATAATATTCTTAAGATTGTAGCAACTGACGCTTCCGGAAATCAGACGACCATCCAGCGCAAGGTCACGTATCATAAATAGCGGCACCGGTAAGCACCCACATCCAGATCATCACCCACGGATAGAACAGGCTGTTGACAAATAAACTGTGAACAACAAGTGCCGCAACACAGGCAAGGTATAAAACGGATTTCTTCCCTATCCTGATCATTGAAATCAACAGATACACATACGCAGCCAGCCCAAAAAGGCCGGACGTTGCCCACACAAACAAAAGACTGCTGTCCGCGCCTGAGGCGGCTTTTGACACAAAGTCTCCGGTCACGGGACGTACGTATCGGAGCGTATCGAACCCGTATCCGAATACCGGCGCTTTGGCAATCATTGTGAAACTTTCCTGCCAGTTCCCCACGCGGGCGAAGGTGGAATCCGGCCGAAGCAAATTCAGCGTGTTCCCGTGAGGGAGAATGAGAACGAGCCCTGCAAACGCGGTTAAAACGATACACAACGTCCAGCGTTTTTGCACAAGAGCCCATACAACGATTGCTACCCCTAATGCAAGAAAGCTGCTGCGCGAATACGTCAACAGCAGTGCGATAAACGAAATCAATTGACCGGATATAAACCACACTCGGTGTTTTATCTTCAGGCTGAAACCTATAAGTATGGTGAATACCAGAATAATCCCCATAAAGTTCGGATCCAAAAGCGTCGAGAACAAACGATAATAATGCGGGTCCCACCCGAGATACATGAGATTCCGTAAATCCGGATACAGGAAAAATTGCACAAGACCTATGATTCCAAATCCGACGCCGACAGCAAACAGGTTGCGGAGCCAGAACTTGGCATCAACACGATTATCACTGACCACGAAATAAAGAGCTGCATACAACGTCCAGCGGACGAGATACAAACTCCCCGTCAATAATTCAGGCAGGGAAAAGCGGGTGCTATTTGCGGCAAGAGACAGGAGACAGGAAACAATGAAAAGGGCAATCGGAACAAATAATTTTCCCCGGTGGATTTTTTTTATTGAAAAAGCGACAAGAAACGCCAGAAGGATATCATGAATATAGATAACAACACCCGCCAGTGGCGATAGACCGCCGATCTGACCCAATAGTAAACTGGCCAAAAATAGTAATTTTAGCAGCTTCATATGCGCACACGAAAAAGTTCTACTTTGTCTTTACCGCCCGGTTTCAGAAATTGCGCCATCGGGATAAGATACCGCTCAAATCCATTATACTGCCCCTGCCGTGTCACAAAATAGACACGCTGCGTCCGTGATGCCATAAGAACTGCGCGTGCCTCCGGCTGCCAGGGGTCCAGATATTTCACCG
This sequence comes from Candidatus Gottesmanbacteria bacterium, assembly GCA_963701185.1. Taxonomy (GTDB): domain Bacteria; phylum Patescibacteriota; class Microgenomatia; order UBA10105; family UBA927; genus XYB1-FULL-47-11. The sequence continues at coordinate 283,452 of OY969569.1, read as the reverse complement.
CAAGATTGCGATACTCTTTCGCATACACAATCATAGCATCCTCCGGATTTCCGGAGTCAAAACGGATTGCAATGATCGCAGGCTCACCCTGCCGGTCCGCATTAATCGCCGCAAATGCTTCTTTCGTACCATACCCCGACGGCCAGCCGTCCACATATCCGTACGATTCACCCTGCAGATGAGTTCCGGGAAATATATGAAAAAATGTGGGCGGGTCTATAATGAGAATTGCGGACAGAACGGTCATACACGCCATGGTAATACCGAGAAGAATCTTGCGGGCGGAGAGTACAAAAGACGACAGGACAATAACGGGAACGGCCGTAAAAAGTATATACCGCGCATGAACACTTATACCAAAGACAACAACCACAGCCAACGACAAGAGCCATGCAGTTATAAGAATTCGTTTTTTGTGGGACACATGCCGCAAAGACACAATACATGCTAAGACAACAATCGGAGATATATACGCCGTGTAGTCAATAAACGCGTGCAGAATATTGCGTCCCACGTTTACAAAACGAAGTGCCATAAGTTCTTTAACAGAATATGTATACAGATGGGCCGTTTGAAAAATTCGAAGTGCCTCCGGCCGGATAAAGAGTGGGAACCCGATCCAACTGGCGACAGCAATAAAAACTACCAGTGCCAGGATGGTCGAAATGTCCCTTTTTTGACTCCACCAGAGATATGCAAATTCTGTGACGGTTATCAGGATGAAAAGAAATCCCGTTGACTTAATCCAAAAACTTATCCCTACCAATATGCCGGCAAAAACTGCGCTACGGCAGACATTCCGTTTCCGAAGCTTCACCAATACCACCAAAAGCCATGCAAACACCGCCGCCAGTGCGCTGTCCGCCAATGCAAGCCGGTCAAAAAATACAAACATCGGAGCCGCAACCAGAAGAATACCCGCAGTCCAACCTCCCAAGAGATACACTGCCCATACCGTCGTCAAACCGATGAACACGGACACCAGGCGCCCGGAAAGGAGCGGATCCCCGATAACCTGCCAGGCAAGTCCATAGAGCCAGATGAGAAGCGGCTGTTTTCCGGTGTCCGAAAGCGAAAACCAGAGTTGATGCGGAACGTGTGTCATTATCCAGGCTTCCCGAAGATATATCGACTCATCATTAAAAACCGGGTATCTCGTTAAAAAGATGCAGCGGGAAATAAGATAGAAAACGGAAAGTATTAGGATGTTTTTTCTCGTTTGTGCCATAACAGCCAGAGTTTTGCACGGGACAAAAATGAATGAAAACTCATCATAAGAGCCACAACTGCCCCAGCAGTGCCGTCCAGGAATCCTAAATACCAGATATAATCCACAAAAAATTTGAGACTGGGATACGCAATGATATGCCACCAGAATGCATGCACATTTTTTGAATACAAATACCGCGCGTTGAGGGTTGAATAGTGATTTATGTCACTTATAAATTGTGCGACGTATTGGTGGGGGAAATGATCAAGCGGATGATCAAGCTCACCGGTCATCCCGCTGACATGCCATACTTCATGAACTGTTCTCTCCCATTTCCCTGCATTCTTTTTTGCCAACCGTAATAAACGCACTTTACCTGTTTCCCCGTGACCAAGCGGTTTTCCGAAAAGCCAATCCTGACGTTTCATGTAAAATCCCGCACAGTCAATTTCCAATGATTTTTTAATTTCATCAGCCAGCTCGGCTGAAACGACTTCATCGCTATCGACAAAAAGAACCCACTCCCCGCCTCGCGTCGGCTCGCCGCGAGTCGAGGCGGGCCCTCCGACTTTTGTCAACCCGAAATTCCTCTGCGCGGAAAAATCATCGTGTAAATGATGCCGGTAAATGTTTGGCGTAAATTTTTTTGCCCGGGAAACCGTTTCGTCCGTGGAGAAATCGTCAATAACGATTATTTCATCACACCAGAAAAGGCTCGCGAGGGTCCGCACCACCGAATCCTGGTCATTATGGGATAATACAATTGCACTAACCACTGTCCCATTATATCATTGCCGGTAATGAAGCTTTTGACTAAGATATCGCCGCTGTCGATTTTTCTTTGCATCTGCACGGTTTACCTGACCGGATTCTTTGCCCACGCCGCGTATCTTAATAAAACCGTCTACGGCGACGGCACATATTATTACGGATGGCTTACTCTGCAACCGAGTAAATATTCAGTAGGACCTGCGCTATTTTGGACTCCGGCATATCTTCTGACCCGCAATGAAATAGTCGTCGGTTTCACCAGTGTACTGGCAACGATATTTTCGCTCCTCCTCTTATGGCGCCTGTTGCTAAAATATTTCAGCGAAACCGTAAGCATTATGGCAGTTGCCTCAATTGCCGGAGCAAGTAATCTTCTCTTTTATGGATCAATAGATGTGGTCAATTCCCACGCACTTACTTTTTTTGCGGCCGTCGTATTCCTCTCGCTTTTGCTGCAAAAGCAAAAATCCTGGTTTAGTATCGGTGCCGCACTCGGCCTCCTTGGTTTGATGCGTACCCAGGACCTCATCTATACAATACTTCTTCTTCCTTCCATCACGAAGAAGAATATTGTATTGATTATTGCCGGCTTTCTTCTTGTATTTTCACCACAATTCCTTGCTTGGCAACATACCGCGGGCAGGTTTTGGATAAGTCCCTATTTATTACATGAAGGTTTCAACTTTTTCCGACCGCACATACTCGGAGTCCTGTTTGGATTACGAAACGGCTTATATCTGTGGACTCCGATAACACTCCTTGGCACAATCGGACTCATCACGAAAAAAAGACGGATGATGCTTCTTGTCTTTCTTCTGGAACTGTACACCGTAGCCAGTTGGAGTACGTGGTGGCAGGGCGCTTCCTACAGCGGCAGGATGTTTGTGAGTACCTTGCCGATTCTTGCCTTCGGCATTGCTCCTATTTTTACCTGGCTGGCTCATTACAAATGGACCCAATTTTACTTCCTCACGATTGTTGTCATCCCACTGACTCTTGTCAATGCATCGCTCATTATTTCCTTCTTGCTGTTGCGGCCTTAAAACAGGGAGCGGTAGAGACCCGCAAGTTTTTTTGCGCCTATCCTCGCGTCATGCACGCGTATTGCCCGTTCACGCGCAGCAACACCATATACCAGTCGCTTCTGAGGGTTTAATATATAGCTTTTTACCGCTTGTGCAATCGCCGACACATCCCCGGGCTCGACCACGATACCGGCGTCTCCGATATTCTCCGGTATGCCGCCGCTTCTGGTGGTCACAATGGCCAGGCCTGAAGCCTGCGCCTCAAGAAGCGCCGTACAGTACTGCTCTTCATACGTCGGTGTGGGCTTGCTGGGGGCAATAAATATATCAGCGCCGTTATACACAGACGGCATCTCGTCATACATCGCATGTCGTTTTTCAATCCACTGGGGAATTTTATTTGCTTCACTGCCCGTCCCGATCACGCGAAACGTTAGGTGGAAGCCTTCGGCGCGAAGCATCTCCGCAGCTTGTATAAAATCAAATATTCCCTTATACCATTCCAGCCTTCCGACAAAAAGTATAACGAGTTTTTTGTGAATTCGACTTCTGCCCGGAGAAAATCTTTTTGTATCGATAAAATGGCTGATGACGGTAATCTTTTTAGGGTCAGCTCCTTCAAGAAGCAGTGCTGCCTTCGTCTTATTGGTCAATGCGATCATGTGGTCAAGCTCCTGTCTTGCGCGCGCTTTAAATGCACGTCTGCCGGGAATGCCTTCGTTATTAAAGGGAATATTTTCCAATACCGTGGCAATGACTTTTTTGACATACCCTTTCTTTTTGGCATTCAGGCATTGTTGGGTGTAATGGAAATAGGTTTCCGCTGTGTGCACAAGGTCAAATCCGCGGAGCTTCCCTTCCAATCCAAACAAATAATGCGCATCGATAAACAATCTGTTTAATACCGGCATTTTGTACGGGAAATCAGGGATATCCATGGGTGAAAGAAGCTTGACCGCGGGAAAGCGGAACCGGTCATGGAAGCTTGTCAGTGATCCGAATGCAGTGATATCAAAGCGATTGACAAGCGGCTCAAAAAACTGCATTTCGTATTTGTTCAGAAATTTTCCGCGGACGACGGCGACTTTCATGATTTGGCAATGATGCGGTGGACGCTTTGTGCAAACGCACGCCAGGTAAACTGCTTACTCCGCTCTATGCCGGCCCTGACCAATTGCTTCCGCAGTAAAGCGGTGGAAGTGATCTTTGCAAGTGCGTCGGCCGCTTCGGTTTCGTCTCCCTTGGCAAATATCAATCCTGCATCGCCAACAATCTCCGGCAGGGATCCGGTCCGGGCATAAACGATGGGACAGCCGCTTTTCATAGCTTCGGTAGCGGGTAGGCAAAACCCCTCCCAGAGAGATGTAAGAAAAAGCGCGCTGGCCCCGCGGTAATAGGTAGGCAAATCAGAATCGGGAACAAACCCTGCCAATTTTACCTTATCCCACAATCCCAGCTCCTCTATTATGTGCGGAATTGTTTTGTCTGCCCAATAATCACCGCCGACCAATAAAAAATCATACTGTTTCTTGCTGCCGTCCAAAAATTTTTTAAATGCACGGATAGCAAACGGGATATTTTTCCCGCGCTTGAGTGCACCGACATACAGGATATACGGTTTTCCCTTATGTTTGGCGCCGCGTGCCGTAAACCTGTGGTCTATCCCGGGATAGTTAACCGTTATGCGTTTTTTGTCTATTCCGTACGCGTTGACAATATCTGATTCAGCCGATTTGGAAATGGTAATAATATGGTCCGATCGCTTGACCAACTGTCTTGTCTGCGCCTCCAGACGTGCAAGCGACCCGGGATATGCACCAGGGTACCGCAAAAATCCGAGGTCATATACGAAACCGATATTACGGGCTGAGGAAAACGGTATCATTTGGGATAACCCTAAAAAAACATCAACAGGATGGCGCCGCAGCTCAATGGGTACCTGGATCATGGACCAGCCGATCACAGGCCGCACGATCACGTTTTTCATCCGCGGGCCGAATTCTTTCATCTGTGGCGCAGGAATAGGCAAAAAAGTATAGAGGCGGTATTCATTTGTTGTATCGATTTTCCCGAGCTCACGCAACAGATTTAACGTGACGCGATACACGCCCACCTTCAGGCGGTCATCACGTACGGACAATGCCCCCGCATCTACACCGATAATCATATGTTTTGGAGAAATTGAACGAATTTCTTCTTTTGAACTTCAATATTGAATCGTTTCATTATATTCTTACGCGCCTGCCTGTTCAACTCTAACATGTTTGATTTGGAAAGACGCATGGTGATGATACGTTTAACAATGGAGGCTTTATTCAGGCCGCTAAAGAGAAAACCATTTATACCATTCTGAACAATTTCATGATTGCCGCCCATCGTGCTGGTTATAACTATCTTACCCATTGATTGTGCCTCTAATATGGCTAAAGGGAGACCTTCGTAATGACGTGTGGGCAAAAATAATATATCTATAACGCCTAAATATTTAGTAACATCTTCAACAAAACCACTACACATGTAATTCTTTGTCATTTTTAACCTTTTTATAGACTGTTTCACCCATGGAAGTAATGGTCCATCCCCAATAATAACAAAATGAAAATTCTTATCTTGTTTAAACAACATATTTGATACTAAAACAAAGTCTTCTATGCCTTTTTCATCAGTCACTGTCCCTAGATAACCCAGAACGAAAGAGTTCCGACTAATTTGAAACCTCCTTTTTAAGGTATTAATTTTAATCGTACTTAACGGCTTAAATTTATTTATGTCTATCCCAATATAAATCGCAGTAATTTTTTTTGCAGACACTCCGCCACGAATAAGATCCTTTTTTGTATCCTTGGATACCGCAAGTATTTTATCGACGAAAATGCTTACCTGCCTATATAAAAACTTAATTACTTTTGACATCTGAGTTGCATAAATTGGCCCTTGTTCGGTCCAAAGTATCTTGTATCCCTGTATCTTAAGTATCGGAGTAAGAAATATCTTCTCTGTCATCGATTGAAGACAAATGAGATCAAAACGTCCATTCTTTTCAAACTTATGAATTATCGAGATATATCTCGGAAGAATTATTGGGAGCTTTGTAAGAGCTAATAGTAATTGCTTTTTTGTTCCAATTCCCTCTGAGCCCCATGAAATAACCTTAGTTGTTACTCCGAGTTGTGATGCTCGTCTGGCAAAAAATTTTAAATTCGTTAAAAAATATACGTTGAGTGAAGGGTACTTGATAAACTCCGAGAATAAGTTAATATCATATTTTTCGGAACCGCTAAACCTATCAGCGTTTCGTATAAACAAAATTTTCATGGATTACTGCTTTTTGGCAACGACAATATAGTTAATAACGCTATATTGTGATTTAGTAAATCGTTCAGGCAGCTTTGAAAAACCTTTAGTCAGTAAAAGAACGCCTAATTGAAATAATCGTTTGGGATACTTAAGTAAAAAACGGTTAAACGTAGGCTCGATGTAAGAAATAATCTCCTGTCCTATTGAGGTAATCCAATTCCCTTCCGCCTTAATATAGACGATTCTAAAATTCGCATTCTTGAGCATATACCGAAGCCCATACTTTGTATAGCGGTAATAGTCTCGGGGAACCTCGTGTAGATGGCCCGTGAAAGGCACTGTTAAAATAAGAACGCCATTCTTTTTTAACACCTTGTTAATCTTTTCTAAAAACTTTTGTGGTTCAGGAATATGCTCTAAAACTTGTGTACATAGTACAGTGTCGAACGATTTATCAAAAATCGTTGCTTTCAAAAAGTCTTTCTTAATGTCAGCATCCCGGTTATACTTATCAATGCCGATATATTTACTAACTCTAGGCATAAAAATAGCTTTATAAGGCATTTTACCGCATCCTACATCTAGCATCTCTCCTCGCGCAAACTTAGACGCTTCCGATAGATAATCCCACTGTAAGTCCTTTATTAACTTATCTGGCGAAAACCATGAGATGTTCTTATTTGCCATATTTTATTGCAATTCTTCCTGTGTAATCGATTCTGATTAAAAAAATATGTATTCCCTTTCTTTTAAAATACTCGTCTGTCGCCCTCCTCGCACCTCGCCAATGACCGTAATCATCAAGAATCAGTACACCGCCAGGCGTTAGTAAGGGATACAAATAATTCAGCTCATGGTAGGTTGATTTATACCAATCGGTATCCAATCTCAAAAGTGAGATTTTCTTCGGTATAATCTTCGGTATAGTTTTCTCAACGTCGCCTTCTATGAACAGTAGTTTATTTTTAGGGTAACCAGTTTTATACAGGTTGGATTTTACTTCATCAAGTGATGAATAGCACCATTTGTTGATATCACCAGATTTATTTTTATTCCAATAATCGGTGGCGTGGTTATCACTACCTACTGATTTATCAAACTTGCTTGGTTTAGTCATTCCGGCGTACGTATCGTATAGGTAAATTTTCTTCTGCAAATTATGTAGCTTCCGCATGGTTATCGCTGCAATCATGGAACTTCCACCTCTCCAAATCCCGCATTCAACTACATCACCGACTATACGAGCGTTTATGACATATTCTGTTGCTTTATACATTGAGTACATCCTCTCGATCGATGTCATTGTATATCTCTTCGTAATGCTATAAATTCTATTAAACTCCTTATCCATATCGGAGGAAATACCGGCATATGATATCTTGTTATTAAATATTTTGAATGGATTCACATTACTTATAATTCGGGGCAGTTTGAAAGCTAAGCAACCTCATTTTCAGAAAAAATACACAATAGAGTATACTCACTAAAAACTCGGTCAGCACAGTTGATGCGCTGGTTCCTATATAGCCATAACGAGGAATAAGAAACATATTAATTAATAAATTAATGACTAAAGAACTGATCAAAACCCAGAATATTATCTTAATTTTCGAGAACGATAGAAATAGGTAATAGAAAATATTATTCATAAACACGAAAGGCAGTGCAATCAATAATACTCTAAACGGTAAAATGCTTTCAATAAAATTTTTCCCACCAAGGATATCAATTACGAGAGGCGCGAAGAAATATCCGACTGATAGAATAACTAAAACAAATACTGAAAGTACTATAATCGATGTCTTTAGTATTAAAACAAGGTTTTTAGTATCATTCTTGTTAATATAACCAGCCATCAAAGGATATAAACTAGCCATATAAAACAGCCATAGCATTATAATATTTTCGAACAACTTGTAGGAAAGACTGTATATACCAACGTCAACCGTCGATTTCATCACTGATAGCATCAACGTATCAACTTTAAAATAAAGTACGGATAACAAAGATGTAATACCCACGGGAAATGAAACTTTAATTATTTTTTTAATCAAGTCGAACGAGGGTATAGAAGTTAAACGGAAAAAATCAGGTGTTAAGTAAATATTTAATAACGTGCTAAGTATGTTACCTATAAGAACTGAAAGAATAATTGCATATAATCCACGGTGCAATAGAACAAAAATAATGATTGCTATTACTGTCGCAATGCGATTAATTACTTCCAGAAGCGCGACAAGATCGAGCTTAACCTTTGACTGAAGTGCGGAAGCACCGTAGGCATTCATCTGACCAGCTCCTACTGCGAGGGACCCAACAAGTATTGACATCTTTATCGTTTGTGAGTAAGGGAAAAATATGAGCGTAATAAGAGCTAACAATATTGAAACAAAAGTGAAAATCACTTTAAGCGAAAAATAACTGGATTTCAACTTTTCGGCAGATTTTGTGTCACTCGATAAATCTCGCACAAGAGTTAGCTGCAGGCCAAAATCAGCAAAAATTCCAAAAAATGCAAGATACGCGAAAACTAAATTATATATTCCATACTTTTCCACACCGAGATAACGTGTTAAAAGGCTAATCGTCAAAAATCCCAAAATAACTGTTACTATTTTCGCAACAATTTGGCTCGAAGTATTAATAAATAATTTATTCAATAATCTGTTTTCTATCATTTTAGCTTGAGTAATATGTAATCTATCGTACATACAAACACCTTTTACTATGATATTAGTTTATCTAGTGTCGAAATATATTATATACTGCTTTAAGCTTTTTTATTGTTTTAGCCTTTTAGGTTTTCTATTTTACCTCTTTTTGAATCAAAAAGTATTTGCATCCGAATGGCAAAAATATCCAGACAATCCAATATTTAGTGAAAGTTTATCTGGATGGGATTCATATCAGGTAGATGAACCTATTGTACTTAAATTAAACAATATCTATAACGTTTGGTATACCGCAAATGGTGGTTCTGGTTGGAAAATAGGATACGCATCATCATCAGGTGATCTTACTAATTGGACAAGAAGTCCTATACCAATTATACCCCCAGGTTCAACTGACGGTTGGGAAAAAGAAACAAACGATTCTCCCGTTATATACGATACAAGCAGCTCTATTTATAAAATGTGGTTTACCTCACAAAATTCTGACCACTGGCAAAGTGGGCCTGATCGTTTCCGAACTCGATATGCAACATCTCAAGATGGCTTTAATTGGACAAAATTAAATTGGGTTATGACTGGAACTCCTGGATCATGGGACGCGGGCGGCACCGCAAGGGGTAGAGCAATAATCTATAATAACGGCGTTTATCATATGTGGTACGCTGCTACAAACGAAAATGATCTCGGTAGTAGTCCTTTTTGGCGTATAGGATACGCTACTTCCACTGATGGAGTCATTTGGATTAAACAAAACAATAACAATCCGGTTCTCAGCCCAACTACAATTTGGGAATTAAATAATCTAAGTTTCCCCGCAGTACTCTTTTCTGGTGGAATTTATCATATGTGGTATGGGGCAGCTGCTGGAGACATGCCAACTCGAATTGTCTATGCTTATTCCGTTGATGGTATTAATTGGGTTAAGCCAAACGAACTTAATCCTGTATTAACTGGCACTGGCGGAAAATTCGACCAAACATATATGTTCGCATCAACGATTTTAAAAGAAGATATCCTTAAAATGTGGTATTCGGGGTACGACGGGTACCATTGGCGCATAGGGTACGCGACGGCGAGCGCGTCAATACTCCCTACACCGGATCCTGCTTCTGTGCCGACTGCGCCTCCGCTCCCCACTCCAACGCCAACTTCTACTCCCACTCCAACACCAACTCCCACACCCACAGCAACTCCCACTCCCACACCTCCACCTCCTCCGACAAAGAAAATCGTGGTAATTCCCGGAGTCACGGCAAGTTGGAATCCTGATGCACTGATCAATTGCAAACTCAATGACTATACGGGGGAGTGGACATTGTTCCATCTTGCCCGCCCCGTCTATAATCCGCTCCTGGACGCTCTGACAAAAGCAGGCTGGCTTCCCACGCTCTATCCGTATGATTGGCGCAAGCCCGTTGCCGAAAACGAACCGGCGCTGGCTTCTTTCATCAATAATGCGACACCCGGGTGGCATGAAAAAGTTGGGGTCGTCGGCCATAGCATGGGAGGGCTTCTAGCCCGGTCATACATAACACAGGAACAGTCAACAAATAAAATGGAGAAATTTTTATCCGTTGGATCTCCTCATCTGGGGACAATTGCGGCATATCCGACGTGGGAAGCGGGTCAGATCTGGGAAGGAGACCTCGGATGGAAATTCCTATTAACGTTAGTCCAAAAGAATTGTGGAATCCGGCACCTAACTACCGACAAAGAGGTTATACAGACATATTTCCCGTCCATAAATAATCTGCTACCGGTTTTTAATTACATTACTGACGATGCAGGACTAAAAAATTATCTAGATATGAATGCTAAAAATAATTTTTTAACATCTTCTTTTACAAATTTTTATAATACGACAGTTGCTACTCTTCGTGGAAACGCGCAGGAAACAACTGTCGGATATCGCGTGAACCCGGCAGATAAACATGATTCTCCTGGTGATTGGGCAGATGGCAAACCAATTTCACGCACGACCACGATGGACGGCGATGGAACCGTCCTTTTGACAAGCAGCGAAATTCCCGATGCCGATAATACACGCGTCATATCCGTCAGTCATATGGATCTTCTGTCATCGGCTCAGGGAATAGAAAAAGTATTGGAGTTTCTTGGGGCTGCACCGCAAACCATTCAATCTATTACGGCAAACATGGAACCTCCATCCCGCGCACCGATATCCGGCCTTTTTGTCATCGGGTATCCGGCCGACTTCTGGATCGTAGATCCCGAAGGACACATGACGAAGGATGAAAGGAATCTGCAGGTTTTTGCTAATCCAAAATCCGGAAAATATAAATTAGTAGTTCTGCCGGGAACCGACACTACACGGTTGATCGTTGCCCAATTTTTGTCCAATGGAAAAATTCTGTGGAAGGAATATCAATTAAAAAACCGTCTCCCAAAAATCAAAACTATAAAATTTGACACCGACAATCCTCTCGAGGATCCGATTCAGTAGCACCTCTATATTAATCCCAGCCACCACCAATCCGAATTGAAAATGTAATCTGCAATACGCAATAACGTGATATATCGAGTCATAAACAGACTCACTGGCACGGATAGTATGCCTACAAAGATGCAAAACCATAATGTAATATCCTTTTTACGAAATGTTTGGACTAGAACGTACAGTGCGATTAAACCTAGATAACAAAGGAGAGACATAATAAGAAGAATTTCGAAGATACCTGCGCCTGCAAGCTCAAGCCCAAGTCCGGACGGATAGTGAAATTTAAAAAGGTAAATAATATATCCGTGCAGTACAAAAATGAATAATGGCCAAATAATAATCTTCCACATACAGTGGGCGGTATAGGACTTGAACCTATGACCTTTTCAATGTCAATGAAACGCTCTACCAGCTGAGCTAACCGCCCATTTTCCTTCCTTGACGCTTCTTATTATATCACGTAAACTTTATGTATGGATGGAATTAAACGCGCGATAGCCGCTTTTTTTGATTTTGTACAGGGTATTGTCGTTGTTTTGGCACTTTTGGTCATGGTGTATCTCTTTATCATGTCGCCGCAGGAAATAAACGGCGCATCCATGGAACCGAATTTCCATAACGGTGAATATATCCTGACCAATAAAATTCTGTATAAATTCCGGGATCCCATCCGCGGCGACGTTGTCATATTCAAATCCCCGGCAAACAAGGAAATCGATTACATCAAACGGGTGATAGGCCTGCCCGGCGACATAGTTACACTCCGGGATAATGCCTTCTGGGTCAACGAAAAAAAGATAGATGAACCGTATTTGGCGCAGGGGACAACAATTTTCGGCGGATCATATCTCTCCGAAGGAAAATCTATCGTCGTTCCGCCGGGAACATATTTTGTCGCAGGGGACAACCGCCCGCACAGTTCCGATTCACGGGAATTCGGACCCGTTGCCAAAGAGGATTTTATCGGCGTTGCAATTTTCCGCTATTTTCCATTCTCGCAGATGGGACCAATTAATCGTCCGGCGTACGGTCTCCTTACAACTTAAGGTGTTCGTGGATTGTCTTGAGGATTTTACTCGTGGTCTCCAGATTTCCGCGGATGACAAATACCAGCCGTGCTTCTACTTTCGACTGCGTAATTTTTACCAACCCGTTGACTGACTGGGCTAAATCTTTAGCCATGGCATCCAGTTCATCGCTGTGGATGCGCTCCACCCGATGAAGGGGTTTTTTATCAATCGACGCTTTAAGCCTTCGCGCTAAATCTTCCGCCCTTCGCACTGACGCGCTCTCCGACAAAATCGTCTTGTATGCCTCGACCATGAGTTTTACTTCACCCAAACCCGCGATGGCCCTGGCGTGACCTTCGGTAATTGCTCCGGAGATAAGACCGTCTTTTATGGCATCAGGAAGGGCCATCAACCGCATGGTGTTGGAAACATATGATTCGCTCTTTCCCACACGCTTGGCAATCTCGGAAACCGGAAGACCGAACTCTTCTATGAGCCGCTGGAATGCCTGCGCACGTTCAATGGGGTTTAAATCTTCCCGCTGGACATTTTCCACGATCGCCATCTCAAGCATGCCGCGGGCGGTTGTCTCGCGGACGATGACAGGCACGGTAGACAGGCCTGCCTGTTTGGATGCCCGCCACCGCCGTTCTCCGGCGATAATCTGATACCCCGCCGGTGTTTTGGCAACGACCAACGGTTCTATGATGCCGTGTTCTTTGATGGAATTTACCAAGTCGGTCAGCGATTCAGGAGAAATGAGCCCGCGGGGCTGCAGAGGGTTGGCTTGTATGACATCAATATCCAGATGCAAAACCTGTTGTGTATCAGCCATGGCTTATGTTTGGGTAGGCAGAACCGAAACTACTTTTTTCCCCAACTTTTGTGAAAAAGTGACGAAGCCCTTGGCGATCGCATAGATAGTAAAATCTTTTCCTAAACGGACACCGATCCCGGGATAGACTTTCGTTCCTTTTTGCCGCACGATAATACTCCCCGGTTGGGCCATCTGGCCGCCATAGACCTTAACGCCAAGACGTTTGGAGACTGAATCTTTGTTTCCTGCGGCTGTCCCGCCTGCTTTTACGTGGGCCATACTACCTCAATTTTTAATTTAAAATTTTTAATTTTTAATTTTCTGAAAAAGATAAAACATTCGTTTAACAATTGCACCCGGTCGACTGTATTCTATGGGTCCTTCTTCGATAGTATACCCAAGCGTTTCACACATGTCAATAACTTTTTTCACGAAGTAGGTTTTTCCTCCTGTCTCGTACCTCGGAAGAGCCATCATAACCAGGCCGCGAGGCTTAAGGACAAGGTGCCAATCCCGTAAACAGCCGATATACAGTTTCTCCAGGCCTTTTATGGTATTTTTCACGTCTTTTACTTTTGTCGGGCCCATGAAGGGCTCCGTCACAATCGCGTCAACAGAGCCTGCGTCCACCACACCGGAAATGTGCACGGCATCCGCCACGTTCAGCCTGTATGTGACGCCCAGATCGGGATATTTTTGAATCAGCCACTGCAGGTTCTTCCGTGCTTTTTCAATAACCGGAACGGACTGATCACCGCCGACAACGTTCCACCCCATAACAAGAGCCTCGGAAAGTACCGTTCCCATGCCGCAGAACGGATCAAGGAGCGTTTTTTGGGCCAATGTACGCGCGGCATCGCGGGAACGATCTGCAATATTGACGACCATGCGCGATACCTTGGGCGGCAGCATGCCTGCTTTGGGGTCCGCGTGCGGCCTGCCGTAATCCCGCTCGTTCCACTCTTCAAACGGCTGAACTTCTATTGTTTTTCCCACGACATATTCCTCTTGTCTTTTGACGATCACATACTCCTGCACATGCTGTTTTTGGATAACCACACTGGACAGCTCGCTTCCTGAGCGCGGCTCAACAAACCGCACATGCCGTCCATCTGCGGCCAATAGTGTTTTGATTCCTTCAAGGAGAGTCCTTGCAGACGGATGGGTATCCGCCAGGAAACTCAGACCAAATGTATTACTGTCAACAAACGGAGCAAGACTTTCGGGCGTTAACGAGTCAACAGAACCAATAATTTCGGCGATCTTTACCGTGCCGCCGAGCTTGTGTATCGGTATTGTATTCGCGCTTTTGGCCGCGCCTTCGGCAATACGCGTCACGTCGGGAAGAAACGTCTTCAGTTCCAAAAAGGCTAGGTCGGGAGTGCGCCCGAGGATAAATAAATAGGATGTCATGCTTTTATCCGATGGAGAGTATTTCCAATTTCGTGACCAATGGGCGGAAGCCTGTGGATTTGCGGTAGCGGACTTTCTGCTTATACCTGCGGACATTGAGTTTTTCTCCCTTTGCCTGCGCCACGATTTTCGCTTTTACGGTGGTTCCCTTCACCGTCGGAGTTCCGATCTTGTTCTTTTTACCGTCAGACACCAAAAGGACACGGTCAAACGTCAAGGTTGTTCCCTCTTTTTCCTCAATATAGGAAACGTCAATAACATCCTTTTCACTCACGCGATATTGTTTTCCTGCGATCTCAACAACAGCGAACATAGATTCGTATTGTATCAATAATTTGTGCCCTTTGCAATCGCCCAAAGCAGGCCAAACGCGACGGCGGTCGACAGGATGGAACTGCCGCCGTAGGACACGAACGGCAGGGTGATGCCGGTAATCGGAATAAGCCCCATATTCATGCCGACATTAATGAATATCTGGGACAGGAGCATAGCAAACAGCCCGAATGAATAGATAAATACGCGGGTATCCGTCAGTATACCCTTGATAAGAGGCGCAATAATCCGGTACAGAAGGAACGCGTAGCCTGCCAAAAGCAGTGTTCCGCCCAAAAAACCCAATTCCTCAACTAGCGTTGCGAAAATGAAATCCGTATGGTATTCCGGCAAAAACCGCAGGTGTGACTGTGTGCCTCGCCCAAGCCCCCGGCCCCACCATTGACCTGAACCCACGGCAATCATTGCCTGCAGGGCATTGTATCCGGCGCCTTTGGGGTCCAGAGACGGGTTAAGAAACGTTTCCACGCGCGATTGCTGGTATGGGGCAAGATGGGACCAGATAAACGGAAGCAAGATGCCCAGGACAACCGCGGATCCGGCAAAAAACCAGACCGGTAGACCGGCGGCAAGCAGCATCGAGCTCCAGAACCCTGCATACACGAGGCTGGTGCCCAAATCCGGCTGGCGAAGGACCAGCAAAAACGGCACGATAAACAAACCAAAAAGTATCGGGATATTCCGCAGGGTTCTGGGCGTATATGTGGTCATGAAATGGGCAAAAGCCAAAAGGAGAAACGGTTTCACAAACTCCGACGGCTGAATCTGGGCGCCGAAAATGACGATCCATCGTGTTGCGCCCCGGATATGGGGTCCAAGGTATGACATCGCCAAAAATATGTTCCCGAGGACATACCCAATCGGTGCAAACCACCACAGAATGGCCGCATCAATGAAAGATATGGCAAACAGGAGTGCAAATCCCAGAATGAGAAACAGAAACTGGGGCACGAAATATCCTTTGCCGATGGTGAGGAGAATGAATAGCCCGAACGACCCGATACACAGCAGAACAAGTGCCGCTATCCAGTCGATATGGTGAGTGCGTCGCCCCATGTAATGGTATCCGCAAGTGTTTCTTTTTGTATATATGCCAAAAGGTCTTTCGATAGCGATTGATCGTCGCCAGGCAACACCAGCGTGATATGCGCATCTATTGTACAACCTTTTTCTTTTCTCATCTTCTGAATGTCGCGGACGAGCTCCCGCGCGGCGCCTTCATTTTTCAGCTGATCAGTCAATTCCAGATCTAATGTCACTTTCAACTCCCCGACCGTATTGGTTACCTTCTTTACATTGACCTCTTCTGCAATAACACGCCGGACATCCTCCGACAACCCCACGGGAGTAACCGCGGTCAGAAGCGCCAGCGGCTGGCGTACTTTCAGTTTTTCAGCTTTACGTATGGCGTGCGCTTTTTCAACAACCTGGCGGGCAAGATTCATTTCTTTTTCCAATGCGGCATCCACACTCCCTGACTCCGGCCAGAGAGTCAAATGTACAGACTCTTCTCCGGTAAGATTCCGATATATTTCCTCCGTCACAAACGGAATAAGCGGCGCAAGGATTTTTGTATACGTGGTAAGAACCTGCCACAATGTCTGATAGGCATCGTTTTTATCTTTTCCCGCCGGGACAGTCGGCCCAACGCGGTCGCGGATCCTTCGCACGTACCATAAAGACAAGTCCTGCATGAATGCCCACGCGACGGACACGATAACCGGCGTATCATATGTCTCATACCCTTTTTCGGTGATATCGGCAATCGTGCTGTTTAATCTCGAAACGATCCATCGGTCCAGTACATTTTTACTATCCGGCGATTTTTCCGGCGTCCATGTATCAATCGCGGCGTACGTCACGAAAAAGTTATACACATTCCATAAAAGCAAGAGCATGCCCCTCACCTGGTTCCTATACTCAAGTTCCGAAATGCGGATATCCTCTCCGTGCATGACCGGGCTCCCCAATAAATACAGCCGCAGCGCATCCCCGCCGTATGTAAGAAGCGTTTCTTTAGGATCCGGATAATTACTGTAGTTCTTGCTCATTTTCCTGCCGTCCGTACCCAAAATAACGCCGGTCACCAGGACGTTTTTAAATGCGTGCGAATCATAGAGGGCGCAGGCTATGACATGCAGGACGTAAAACCACGCACGGATCTGGCCGGTATACTCGACGATGAAATCCGGAGGGAAGAATGCTTCAAGTTTTACGTCTTTGTTAAAGGGGAAGTGCCGTTCGGCAAACAGAGCGCTGCCTGCTTCTATCCAGCTGTCCAACACCTCTGACACGCGGATTGCTTTTTCTTTGCACTCTTTGCAGGTTACTGTTACTGCGTCGATGCCGGGTTTATGCAAATCCGTGATCTTCATACCGGACGCTTCCTCTAATTCTTTCATAGATCCCGGCACGAACAGATGCCCGTTTTTGCATTCCCACACCGGAACCGGCGAACCCCAGTAGCGGCTGCGTGAGATGCACCAGTCCGGCGCGTTCTCCAAACTCTTGAGATATCTGCCGTACTTGAAGTGCGCGGGAACCCAGTTCACCTTCTCATTGGTCGCCTTCATTTTTGCCTTTAAGGACTGCACCCGAACGTACCACGCGTTCTGCGGCGCGTACATGAGGCGCGTGTGGCAGCGCCAGCACGTCGGTACCGGATGGGTATATTCGTCCACGCGGTAGATGAGCCCCCGTTTCTTTAAATCTTCAATCACAAGAGGATCCACATCAAGATAATATTTCCCGGCCCACTTGGGGACCTCCGGTTTTATGATGCCTTCTTCGTCCACATGCTGGACAATTTGAATATTCTCTTTTTGCATGACCGCAAGATCTTCCTCGCCGTAAGCGGCAATCGTGACGATCCCCGTCCCCTCGTCGGCGGTCACGAAATCTCCGGGGATAATGACGAATGCTTTTTTGCCTTCGTCGATTGTATAAAAGTTGTAGTGCGGCTCAAATCTTTTGCCGACCAGCGTACGCCCCGCAAACTCCTCAAGAATTTTATACGGCTTATCGGAGAGCATCCTGAGGGTCGATTTAGCTAAAATATATTTTTCATTCCCCTGCTGGACTTTCACGTATTGCAGTTTTGGGTTAACAGCAAGGGCGGGCGTGGCGATTTTATTCCACGGCGTCGTACTCCACGCAAGATAGTAGGTATCCTTCGCTTCTTCCGACTGGTACATGAAGACCGCCGCCGGCTCGGTAATTTCCTTGTAATTATCCGGGTCCATCGCCACTTCAAAATTGGAAATCGGTGTCACGTCGTGCGGGCAGTAGAGAGACACGCGCAGGCCCTTATAAATTAATTTCTTCTCAAACATCTGTTTGAATACCCACATCACTGTCTCCATGTAATCGGTATCCATCGTCTTATAGGCATTTTTGAAATCCACCCACCGGCCGATATGCAGAACGTACCATTCCCATTCGCCGGAAACTTCCGAAACGTAGGTTTTGCACTCGTCAATGAATTTCTGGACGCCGATCCCGCTCTCAATATCTTTTTTCCGTTTGAGATGCAGTTTGGTTTCCACTTTGTTTTCCGCCGGTAATCCATGGCAATCCCATCCCCACACGCGCCGCACGCGGTACCCTTTCATCGTCCAATATCTCGGGAATAAATCTTTGGGGATGCTGGAAAGTAATGTTCCGTAGTGCGGGAGACCGGTAATAAACGGCGGGCCGTCCAGAAACGTCCATGTTTTATCCGCAGGCCTGCTCTCGACGGATTTCTCAAAAATCTTATTCTCTTTCCAGTATGTGATCACCCGCTCTTCGAGCTCGGGAAAATTCACTCCTGCCGTCACCGGTTTGAATGTCTGCGTCTTTGCCATACTGATTTCTTTATTATATCAGCAGAAGCGCTATTATTGATATGTTGACATTCCAGCCGATATCTGCAATTATGGGCCCATGACATTTGCAGTGTCATTTCTCAGTCGTTTCTCATTATATCCCGTCACGTGACGGGATTTTTTGTGCAAATTAAAAAAAGAGAGGAGGTGAAAAATGAAAAAAATAATTTTAGGAACTGCACTGTTTTTATTGTCCGCAACAACAGTTTATGCAGCATCGTTAATTTCTAATGGTAGTTTTGAAACTGGAACCAATCCTGGATCAACCTTTATAACTCTTTATTCAGGGGCTACGGATATAATCGGTTGGACCGTGAATTCGGATAGCGTAGATTATATTGGCGGTCTTTGGGAAGCGTCAGATGATAGCAGAAGTATTGATTTAAATGGTTTTACACCGGGATCAATCAGTCAAACTATTACGACAGTGCCCGGAGCTACTTACAAAGTGACTTTCGATTTATCAGGAAATCCAGGCAACTTACCAGCTCCAGACCCATATTGGAGCCCGAACCCGAAAGTAGTTAGAGTAAGTGATGGGGTAAATCACCAAGATTATAGTTATGATACTTCCATTGAAGGTAATAACTATCCATCGCCAATGAAGTGGAAACAAGGTTTGACTTACTCATTCGTAGCTACAGGAACGAGCACAACAATAACGTTCGCAAGTCAGATTGTTGGCGCCTTTGGACCAGTATTAGATAACGTGGTCGTAACCGAAGCGCTTCCAGGAAATAAAGATGAGTGTAAAAAAGAAGGATGGGAAGATTTTGGTGTATTTAAAAACCAAGGAGATTGTGTTTCCTTCGTAGCGACAGGTGAGAAAAATTGGCCGGCAAATTAATAAACTACGATTTTGCAGTTAAAGCATTGCTTTATGCAGCCCACCGGAAACATCCGATGGGTTGTTCGAAATATCGGTTATAAAAATTTATAGGGAAGGAGGTGAAATAAATGAAAAATATAATTTTTGGAATTGTAGCATCTTTATTTCTCGCAACACCAGTATTTGCACTTAGTCCACCAGTCGTAGGTCGTGGCTTACCAAATATAAATTTAAACAATGTTGCTGGACCTTTAAGAAGTAACGTTGCCTGGTCGAATGGAAACGATTACGTGAGTGGTGACGATTTTACTATTGGTAAAGCTGGAGAGAAGTGGGTCGTAACAGGCATCCGCACATGGAGTGTGGGGAATACCGAATTTTTAGGAACCCTCTTTAGCAATATAAGTTTATATGCTGGTACAGGCGGAATCTCAGAAATAACATCAGGTAATTTAACTGATGGAACAAATGATGATTCAAATCCTAACATCACTCATAGTGTGGTTTTGTATCCTGGAACGACCTTGACATACCAAGGCTCAAGTGGAGCTGATCGTACAATATGGCAACATGATTTTACTAAATTAGATTTTAAAATCGATGGCGGAAATAAATATTACTTCGCTGTTGATGGGACATTGAGAGCAGGAATTTCATATTATTGGTTTAACCATGCAAGTAACGCGGGTTTAAGTGGTACTACACAACAAGGATCAGACGATAGGTGGCTTGTTTGGCCCCAAAATAGTTTATCTAGTAACCCTGAAGTCTGTAACTCACTTGGTCCCATTACCGGAATATGTAATGGTGGTTGGGATAAAAGTAGCGACATAAATGTTCAAGTTTTTGCCCATAGGGTCGGGACAAAAATAGATGATTGTAAAAAGGACGGATGGAAAGAATTTACTAACCCATCTTTCAAAAATCAAGGCGAATGTATAAGCTCTGTTCAGGCAAATGTACATGCAGGTAAACAGGTAGTATCTCCGTAAATTTTCGTTATTCATTCAACCCATCGGAAACTTCCGGTGGGTTGTTTGGTTCTCGATACCTTAGACCTACGAGGAGAGTCCTCGTAGGCGGTGGTGGACACATATGAGTATCTGATATAGTGGTTATAGGAACTTTATTTGAGAGGAGGTGACACATGAAAGTTAAAATGAAAAAAGGAAATACGGTACGGCCGGTATTTCTTGTTGCCATTGCTTTAGTATTTGCATATTTGCTCGGAAGCAGCGGAGTGGTTACACAAATCATTAATCAGGGAATCGTCCAAGGCACAAGTACCGGATTTAACGAGTTTGGATACAACTATACGGCCAGAATATTTAACGGAACCGGCGAAAGCTGGTCACTTGCAAAAGGATTACCCGCAGATTATCTCGGCGCATATGCCAAAGATAAACTGGTCATGAAATGGAATGCCGAGTGGGACCGCGGAAATAAAGAGGGTTGGACGAATCCGCCCTATCAGGCATGGGAAAACAATGAATGGAACGGAAAGGTTGCCGGAGGATCAGGAGCGGTGTGGCATTATAAAATTGTTTGGGTAGGAAACTATACGGCAAATCCAAGTTTGATACCCGCGGGCGGATATGGTATCTGGGGACAATTTGCCACGATTATGGATCAGGGAACTGATCCGAGTTACGGACCCGGACATCTGTGGTTTGCTCACGCGGACCCAACTGGATACGGTGCGTATAAAGTAAAGTGATTGACGTTAATTAAACAAACCAGCCCATCGGAAACTTCTGATGGGTTGTTTGGTTCTCCCGAAGCTTATTGGTACAACGCCTGGAGGCCGGTGATGTCGCCGGTGTTGAGATCGCGCTTTATCGTGTCTCCCTCGGTTGAATAGCCGTACATCGTTTCCAGGTTGCAGCTGGTCGTATAGAGATCGTCCATGCCTGCACTGTGGCCCAACTCATGGGTTGCGATATTTTGCAGATCCATCAAAGCAGGGTTGGTCGCCCCGTCGCCCCATTGAAACACTGAATTCAATTTCATATCCCACTCAACTAATCCTCTCGTTTGCGGCGCACCGCCGAAATATCCCCAGACATTGGTGACGGCTATGATATTGGAAGCAAGTCCCCCGCCGAACACAACCACGTTTTTATTGTCCAGCGCCGCCTCGTTGTACACCGCGCTTGAATCGGTACTGCCGGTTCCGAAAATTGCCGGTCCTGCGTGATGACTATCCCATTCCTGAACCCCCGCACTCACGGCGTTAAAGACTTGAGATGAACTTAATCCCTCTGAATTGGTCGGGTTCACGATATACGGCTCCGTTGTTTTCCATTTTGCGCCGCGGGCTAAATACCCGTAGCAGGCTGTGGAGCCGGGCTTTGTGCCTCCCCCTGGCTTTGCCGGATTTTTATCTTTTTTGTAATGAATAAAGGTAATTTTGGTAAGCGGGCCGCGGTCGTCCTGCTCTTTCGCCAATACTGCGGACGTGACGGCTACGAGGCTCAAAACCGCAATGATAAGAAACGTTTTGACAGCCTTCATACACCCCTCCTATTGAACGCTATTGAGCTGGGTTTCTTCCCCAAGCGTTGGATCATTTTGTAGGCCGTTGAGATCCTGCTGCAGCGAGAGTCCGTCATCACCGGCGGTCAGTGTGGTGCCGGGCGACGCGCGACTTACCGTTGCACCGGGACCGGCCCGCATGGAAAAGTAGACAAAACCCCACACGACGATTGCAATGACTGCAAACAGGGCTATATTCTGATTTGTATTTTTTGTTGCCATATTAGTTCTCCTGTGTTTTTGTTTGTTGATCGATTATCTGCTCCACCACCTGCTTCATCGTGGTATGAAGCGTGGTAAACGCTTTCCGGACGTTCGTGAGCTCTGCCCGGACTGTTACCATTATTGTTTTCCTATCCGAGGTGGTATCGAGGGCGGCAAACGTTTGGGTCATGTGCGTAATGGCCGTATCTACCGCAGTAATATTGGTATGTGCCAGGGTAATATACGAGGTGAAACGGCTCACGTCATGTCCGTCTGCCTGAAGTTTATCAATCCGCGTCTGAACTTTGGTCAGGAATGCCCGGTAGTTATCCAGCCGCTGCCGGCTCAAACTCACCATGCGGGTAAGGACGGCATTCAGTTTCTCCGCCCGTTGTGTCATCACTGGCGTCGGTCTCCGTGTGGGAATACCGGATGGACGAGCGGCAACTACCTGCGAAAACGGGATAGTAACGAAAAGAAAACTGCCGATCACCAAAGTCGAAAGCCTCATTATTTTCATTATGTCCCCCCACAGTATCGTTGTCAATCCAACAGTTTCTTTTTTACCAACACATCCACTTTTTCCCAAAATTGGCCAACGCCGTTTGCGGCAAGCTCCGGATCTTTAGAAATAGCCTCCCGGCGTCTTGCCATAGTCTCAAATATCCCGACCCGGATGCACCAATTAATAATTTTTACATCTTTCGTTGGGTCGTTGGTGAGCCGGAGAGCTTTCCAAACACGGGCCCGCTCCAGACACGCAAAACACTCCGCATCGCCAGGCATCTTCTGGGCCAGCGCATAGCGGGAGAGTTTCTCCTGATCTTCCGGATTTGGCAGCAGCTTATGATCGGCTAAAAATGCCAGATTATCCTCTTCCTGTTTCCCGATCGGCTGCATAAAAAGCATGATCGAGCCGCCCCGCTGCGTCGGCGACAGGAGTGCCTTAAAGGACTGTTCGCTGGGTTTGACTATCTCGATGGCTATGACTTCCCGTCCGTAAAGTTTTTCGTAGTTATCCACTACTTCCTTATCCGATCCTGCAGTCACGACCGTCACGGAACTTTTCGCTTCCATTTTTCTGATAAACGGCCCGGTATGCATCGTATTACTGGCAACCAGATACATCCGGAACCTGACGGAACTTTCCGTCAGCCGGCGGATTAATTGATCATAATACGCCAGTCCCACTGCCGCCCCCGAAACCGGCAGGACGACGTTGATCCTTGCGTCCGAACCCTTGTTGTACTGGCGGAGCCTTTGTTCGTACTCGCCGCCCGTGAGACTCATCCCGAGCGTTTTGCCTAACGGGTACGGCAACACGGCAATCTCGGTTCTGCTGCGTCCGGGTTTTCCCTCATACTGCGTCAGCTCTGTTTTCACTTTTTCACTGGGGACGGTAATAAGATCCGCTCCTGCGACATACCAGATCTTCATGGACGTGGCATCCGTCACCTGCACGACCAGTACAATTTTCATGCTGAACTTTTTCTCAAGGCGCGGCCGGATGGCAGCAATCTGGTGCGCAAGTCCGAAGTGCGTGGAAAGAACGACCATGACCTTTTTATCGTGCCACTGAGTCCTCAGTAAATGCTCCATCTGCCGATAGAGGCGCTCCGTTGAATGCCGGAGCGCAAAAACGTACAGCGTGCTAAACCACCTTTGCTGTTCCTCTTTTTGAAACCATTCCATGATCCGCCGGAGAACAGGATTAATGCTTATGAGCCGGTGCCAATAGGTAATGCGCGTATCGTCGGCGCCCAAAAGTACCGAATGGGCGCCGCCGGGCAACCCGTCATGTAGGGCATCCGTGACCCGCAGGTGTCCGAGGCCCGCAGGCGCGTACGTAAAAACCAGAAGCACATCCGGGCGCAGGAGATATTCCATATCCATAACGCAGACCTAATATCGATAAAACTCAAGACTTTCAAGCAAATCGTTTACCGGAATTGTTGCGACGCCGATGACTTTATCGCCGCCGCCGTAGTACATAAAAATAGTTTTTTCCCGTATGACCGCGCCGCAGGGAAAAACAACGTTCGGGACGATTCCTTTTTTTTCATACTCGGTTTCCGGTTCTAAGATTGGATTATCTAATCGCGCAAGTATTTTCGTAGGGTTCTCGAAATCCAGCAAACACGCGCCTATCCGATAAAAACGGTCTTCCGAAGAAATCCCGTGATAAAAAAGTATCCATCCCTGTTCTGTTTTAAGCGGCGGCGCTACCAGTCCTATTTTTTCATCGTCCCACATGCCCCTCCGGGGAGCGATCCAACGGTTTTCCTCTAACCAGGAAATGCCATCAAAATTTAAATCCGAACACACATGAAAATCAATGTCATTCCCGCAGCGATGGATAATAAAATACTTCCCGTCAATTTTTTCCGGAAAAATACATGCGTTTTTGTTGGCAAAATCAGGTGATGAGATCAGCAGTGGTTTTGACCAATTCCATGCCTGGAGCAGAAAATCCTTCACGGATATCCACGTCACAGCTATCCGGGGTAAATTTCTTCCGTCAAACGCAGTGTAGAACATATAAATTCTGTCATCAATTTGCGTAAGCCGGGGATCTTCGCAGCCGGAGTTCCCCCCGGGAACTAATTTTTGTTCAAAAGGCTCCCGCGGACTATAGACCGGTTGCGGTGAACGATGATCAAGGTGAATACCGTCCTGCGTGTTCGCGTAACCAAAAACAGACGTGTTGTCTTCCGACATCGCCCGATACAGAAGATGTATCGTACCCTCAAGACTGATCGCTCCCGGATTAAGAGTTGCTTTGGATTCCCACGAATGTTCCGGGTTGGGGGTGATAATCGGATTTTCTTTTTGGCGCTGAAACTTTATGGGATTTCTATCTTTTTTCATTATCCGTCTCAGCAGATAGTCAAGCTTTATATCAACAAGACAGCACGTGGTATCGGCGGCTCCGTAATAAAGATGAACGGTATTATTTTCTATCGAGGCCCCGGAAGGAAAAATGACATTCGAAATCATTCCCATTTTCTCATAATACTCTTCCGGCGTTAAAAAGGGCGCATCCGTGTGCCCAATGATTTTTAAAGGATTATGTAAATCAAGCAACACTGCCTCAAATCCGAAGAGTCTCTCCGGAGAAAAATAATTTTTAATATACGAATATATGACTAACCAGCCGTCACGGGTTTTTAAAGGCGGCGCGCCAACCTCAATATGATCTTCAGGTCTTCGTTGAAGAGGCAATGCAGAATCCTCAAATGCTGTGTACCAATCCTCCCAATAATGTTGGGACCACATATCACTTTCGTTGTCAAATGATGCAAGACAAATTTTTGCCGGAGGATGATCGGTATGGACTGTCAGAATAGCCCACATTTTTCCGTCGATTATTTCCGGAAAAAGAGCCATGGCTTTGGAATTGAATGTCGTCACGAGGTGTTTTTCTTTAATGGTTTCCATGTCCTCGCTGACAGCCACGGCAATTTTAATCCCGTCAGCACGCGGCGGATATTCCGATAGGGCCGTATAAAAAATAAAGTATTTGTCATTGAGTTTTGTGACCCGCGGATCTTCACATCCGAATTTTTCCCATGGGTACTCCGGAAAAATAAAGTGTTTGTGGTTGGAAAAATTGATTCCGTCAAAACTTTCGGCAATGCCGATATTGGAAACGCGCATCCGTTGCTGACCCAGCCGGTGAAAGTGCGGCAAGGAAAGGGCCCTGTACACGAGATACGTTTTTTCTCCCTTTTTTACCGGGCAGCCGTTAAAAACTGCCTCCGCCTGCCAAAAATATGTACTTTTGGGCGTCAGTATAGGATTTTTATTGAATCGTTGAACAAGCATGATATTACTTTTTCTTTAACGTCTTTACGCGTAGTGTCGGGGTTGCATCTTTTTTCAGCATCTCGACAAATTCGTCCAGATTCGCATACGCAACGCCGATATAATTGTCTGCACAGCCATAATACACGAAAAGATTGCCGTTTTTTACGGCCGCTCCCGAAACATACACGACGCCGGATTTGTACCCGTTGTTTTCATACGACTCTGTCGGTTCAAGTATCGGTTTTTTGGCGCGGCAGAGTATTTTTGTCGGATCATCAAGATCAAGAAGCATGACTCCCACCTTATATTTACTCCAGTCACCATCTATTGCATGATAAAACAAAAGCCAACCCTCCCGAGTTTTTATGGGAGGCGCTCCGGCTCCCCGCAGCCACTTATCCCAACATCGCGTCCGCGGGCCTCCGCCATAAGAACTACGGATGTACGCCGTATCGTCAAAATTCAGACTATCAACGTATTCTATTTGGATTACCGGCCTGATACTGTGAAGGATAGCGTATTTGCCGTGGATTTTTTCAGGAAAAATCAACCAGTTTTTATGAATCTCACCTGGCGGCGAAACCAGAACCGGCGGCTTCCATCGCCACCGATTATGTAAAAAATCATCGACGCTAATTGATGTCAATCCCACCCGAAGTCCGTTATCACAGGCTGTATACATGACATAGAGCGTATCTTCATTGTCCACACGGACAATGCGCGGATCTTCAGCGCCGCCCCAACTGCCGCCGGAAAAATATGAATACAGCGTATATACCCTGTCTTTTATCTTGTGCTCATACGCCGGATACGATAAACGGTCATCAATATGGAATCCGTCGCTTGAAACGGCATACCCCAACCGGGATATCCCGTCTTCACCGATTGCCCGATACAGAAAATGAATTTTATCATTAAGCAGTATTGCCCCAGGATTAAACGTCTGCCACGCTTCCCATCCGTTCTCCCTGTTCGGTAAAATTATCGGATTTTCATCATGCTTAACAAGAATGGTTTTGATTGTCTGCTTCTTTTGCTTCCGTTTTCCTGGCTCCGCGGCACGCGACACACCCCATCTCAAAACTTTCTTACGTACAGCAGGGGATGCGGCAGGCATACTTTTATTATAGAAGTATTTACAAATACTACAACTAATTATCGCCGCGATTCTAACTTCTCTGCCGCAGGAATGCGGGGATGTCGAATTCGTCTTCCTCCGGCGGAAGATCATCGTCGCGCGGGCCAGCCAAAGGCTGGCCAGCCTTTGGCTGGGGCTGGTTGGACGTTTGGGTCACGCGGGTCTGTGTCGGCTGGGCCATGGTGCTGTAGCTGGGCTGGCCGGATAACTCCCGCAGGCGTTTTTTTGTTTCATCAAATCCCGTGGCGATCACGGTAATTTTCACCTGATCCACCATATTCTGGTCAATGGTTGCGCCGAAAATGATGTTGGCATCAGGATCAACTGCGGCGGCAATCTGTTTTGCGGCTTCATCCACCTCAGCCATCGTGAGATCCGGCCCGCCGGTAATATTAAATAAGACGCCCTTCGCCCCGTCAATGGAAATCTCCAAAAGCGGAGAGGCGATGGCGGTCCGGGCAGCCGTGGCGGCTCTATTTTCTCCGACGCCGGTCCCGATCCCCATAAGGGAACTTCCGGCACTGGTCATAATGGTCCGGACATCGGCAAAATCCACGTTGATGAGACCCGGCATGGTGATAAGGTCCGCAATGCCCTGAACACCCTGCCCCAGAACCGAATCTGTCACACGGAAGGCGTCAAGGAGGGTCATTTTTTTATCAATCACTTCCATAAGCCGCTGGTTGGGAATGACGATAAGCGTATCCACCTTATCCTTGAGATTCATGATGCCTTCTTCTGCAGTCACCATGCGGCGCGTTCCCTCAAAATGGAACGGTTTGGTAACAACCGCCACCGTGAGGGACCCGAGTTCTTTGGCAATTTCAGCAACAATCGGCGTTGCTCCCGTTCCGGTGCCTCCCCCTTCTCCGCAGGTCAAAAATACCATGTCCGCATCCCGCAAGTATTCCTTGAGTTTCTCGCGCGATTCTTCCGCGGCCTGTTTCCCTATGTCCGGATCGCCTCCGGCCCCGAGACCCCGAGTAAGATTTTCTCCGATCTGCACTTTCGTCGTCGCCTGACAGGTGAGAAGCGCCTGAGCATCGGTATTCAGTCCTAAGAAATCCACCCCGGTTATCTGGCTTCCGGCAATCATGGAGTTGATAGCATTGCAGCCGCCGCCGCCGATACCGATGACTTTAATTTTTGCAAACCGGGCAATGTCGGGTTTAATCAGCATAAAAATACTATTGGGGGCAGAAGAAATAAATGCAGGTGTCTGTTCTTAGGGCATGAATGACTTTACCAGATCAATAACCTTTCCTGCAAGTCCTTTGATTTGCACCTTTTCTCCGATTTTTCCAAGTCCGCCAAATACGCGTCCCTGTTCGCCGGATTCTCCCTTCGCGCCGTACAACAGAAGGCCGACGCTTGAGGCATACGCGGGAGTCATGATTTCATCAACAAGACCCGTAATTTTTTTTGGTTCGCCGATATGCACCGACATGGCGAGATTGCGCCTCGCTGATTCGACACCACCGACGGTCTGAGCGCCTCCGCCGGTAAGTACGATCCCCGACGGCGTCATACCGCCGAAACCGCTCCGCTTAATCTCTAAGCCCACCATCGTAAATATTTCGTTTAACCGCGGTTTGATAATTCCCTCAACCAACGTTTTTCTTGACAGCATTCTGAGTTCCTCCGGAAGCCCCAAGCCGGATACATCCACCTCATCGCTTTTTTCGGATTTGCTTTGCTTCTTCTTCCGGAACAGCCGGAACACGGGGTGTCTTCCCTAATAACAATTTAATTTTTTCCGCGCTCTCCAGCGACACCCGGAGTCCCGCCGCTAAATCTTTGGTTATATTAATTGCCCCGATCGGAATGACGGATGAATAGGACAAGGCCCCCTCAACAAAAATCGCCACATCGGTTGTCCCGCCGCCGATATCAATGAGTACCACGCCTAATTCCTTTTCCGTATCCGTAATGGTTGCAAGTGACGCTGCCAACCCGCCGAATACCATACCTTCCACTTCAACACCAAGATCCTCCACACATTTACGTAAATTTCGCACTGCCGTTGCCCCGCCGGTCACCAAATGTGTATCAACTTCAAGCCGTACGCCGGTCATCCCGACGGGATCCACGATTCCTTCCTGGCTGTCAACAACATATCCCCGCGGCAGTACATGAAGTATCTCGCGGGACGACGGCAGTGATACGGCTTTCGCCGCTTCAATAACCCGTTTGACGTCGCTTTCCGATATTTCCTTGTCCGGTTCAGACACGGCGACCACACCGTGGGAGTTTTGCGATGCAATATGCGCGCCTCCGACGGAAAGAAATGCCCGGGCAACCTGCGTTCCCGCCATGCGTTCGGCTGCCTCCAATGCTCCGGAAATTGCACCCGTTGCTTCCTCAATATTGACCACTTGGCCCTTCCGCAAGCCGCGGCTCGCAACTGTTGATACTCCGATGACACGGGCATCTCCTTCTTCAGGAACCGTCGCAATCAGGGTCGTTATCTTACTGGTTCCGACATCTATGCCGGATACTATGTGGTCTCGCGCCATACCTAAAATTTTATTATTGGTTTGTCAAACCGCAGATCAATAAACGTGGGCAGTGTTCCTTTTATTCTAAACCCCGAAAGAAGCGTTTGTAAAGTAGCCAGTAACGCAGATGTAGGCTCTTCCTGAGGAAATAGTATGTCTAGTTTATCACTTTTGGCGCGTAGGGAGGTTTCGTCTTCAACGGAAACGACACGCACCGGCATGATAGCGCGCATTCCGATAATGAAAGCAATCGCGGCCGCGACCCGCCGGTCGGTAATTTTTTCCCCGATACGGAGCGTCGTAATGGGGACAACAAGACGGGGGAGGCTCTGTGACGAGGCATCCGCATCTGAGAGCACTATTCCACCGGCGTCCAGCGACACCTCACGGGACGCGGCAATTAAACGGACGCTCGCCGCGCGCAGTGTCGGGACAATCACCAAAGTATGAGGATATTTTTTTTGAAATTGAATGTCCGCAAGTATCGGATTTGCCGCAAGAAGCTGTGCCCGAATGGTGCCGGAAGGAAACAGGAAAAGCGTTCTGGGCAATTTCGATTCGTCCACCTGCACTTGGATATTCTCCCCTATGACAACAATGTTTTTAACAGTAAATGCACGGATGCCCACCCAATACACGGCACCGAGAAACGCAGTGAAAAGAAGTACGTACCCGACAATCCTGCCGAATTTTCTTAAAAAGACTGCACGTTTGGATTTCATCATGTCGCGGAAAGCAAATGTTCTATTTCACGCACGAACCGCTGAGTACCGTCACGCGGAACTTCTGCCGCGAAGACAGAGGCGCGTTGTTGAAAAAATGCAATATTTTTTTGAACCTCATCTATCTTATTCTCAAGAATTCGGGGTGTTAATTCATGCTGAGCAAGATCAACTGCTCCACCGTGACTGCTTAGCCAGGCGGCATTCTTCTGTTGTTCGCCGCCGGCCGACCACGGAAGCGGGACAAATATGGCAACTTTTCCCAATGCCGCCAATTCCATCACGGTGTTGGCGCCGGACCTCCCAAGAACGATGACCGCGCGGGACAACACCCATGCCAACTCCGAAACTGGTATATATAGCCGGACGATATACCGGTCTTTACATGTGGCAGGAAGTTCCGTTCGTATTTTTTCCGCTTCGGCAAAAGATGCGTCGCCTACCTGATGAACAATCGTATAGTGCGCCAAAAGTGACGCGAGCACGGGGAACAACAATCGGTTCAATGACTGGGCACCGGTCCCCCCGCCGGTCACATATATCAGCGGATAATGCGAAAGATCCGCCGTAAACGGCCCCGCCTTGGGCGAGGGGGTAAATAATTCCTTGCGCATCGGCAGGCCGGTTACTACGGCTTTGTCTTTCGGAAAACGAGAGAGCGTTTCAGGAAACGTGACACAGACGCGTCTGGCCAGCCCCGCAATCAGCCGGTTGGCAAGCCCCGGGACAAGTGTTTGTTCGTGGGTAATAACAGGAATCCGGCAAAGCCACGCGGCTAATGCCGTCGGCAGTGCGACATATCCGCCGAAACTGACGATCAGAGCGGGCCGCTGCCGCAGACAATACCAGAGCGACTGTATGCACCCGACAGGAATCTTCAGAAGTGACGGGATAGTCTGCCAGGTCCATTGACGCTGCAGGCGTCCGGTCGTAAGAGAAATAAACGGAATGCCCCTTTCGGTAATCAGCCGGTATTCGGCAGACAGAGTACGGTTTCCTTCCGTCGCATACTTTCTTCCGAAGAATATGATCGACGAGTCTCCCTTCAATGCATCGATGACCGCAATCGCCGGCGTGACATGTCCTCCTGTCATGACAATCGTGCGTTTTTGTTTCATTGTGCTTTACTTATATTTAACAGTATACCAACAGCCGAAAGCATAATAATAAGACTGGATCCTCCGTAGGACACAAACGGAAGCGGCACGCCCGTCAAGGGCATGAGCGCAACCATCGCAGAGAGATTGATAATCGTCTGTACCGAAATCCATGACGTAATACCGATGGCCAAAAGCCGTCCGAAGCCGTCGCGGGCGCGCTTTGCTATCCGGAACCCCCGCCAGGACGCAAAGACAAACATGAGAATAACGGCAACCGACCCGACAAAACCGGTCTCTTCTCCTATGATAGCAAATATGGAATCCGTGTTTGCCTCCGGAAGATATTCGTATTTTTGGCGCGATTGTCCCACGCCCACGCCAAACCAGCCGCCGGACCCCAACCCTAATAACGCCTGACGGATGTGATACGACGATCCCAAGGGATCCCGGTCCGGGTGCAAAAATGTCGTGAGGCGTGCCATCCGGTACGGAGAAATAATTGCAAGTCCCACGATACCGGCAACCAGGACCGGCACAATGACGGCAAAATGCAAAACCGGCGCACCCGACGCAAAATACAAAATAAGCGCAATAGCAATAATAATCACGCTGGTTCCCAGATCAGGCTCCAGAAGTACCAACCCCACGACCATGCAGAGAAGAATGGCAAACGCTCCCAATCGCTCCCGTTCGCGGACAGAAAACCAGGCAGAAAGATAGATAACAAGCACGAGCTTTGCCAGTTCAGCCGGCTGCAGCACGAAAAACCCAAAATTAATCCACCGGTGGGCGCCGAGGGCCCGTACGCCGAGGCCCGGCAAAAAAACCGCCAGCAGTAATACTATGGTTCCCAGAAGTATCGGCAGGGCAATTTTGTACCACTGATGATAATCAATGAAGGAAAATACGGTAAGAGAGACAAACCCGATGATCAGCCACTTCAACTGGTCCCGGAGATAATAATATTGATTGCCGAAATCCCGAACGGCGATAGCGACCGACGAGTCGTAGACCATGAGAATGCCGAACAAGGAGAGAATGACGACTGCAATCAGCATCCACCGGTCCGACGGGCGCCTCTTCAATTTAAAGAAGGGAAACTTCATGCTTAAATAATTTGCCGCGTTCCTTATAATTTTTGAACATGTCAAACGATGCGCAGGCGGGCGAAAGAAGTACCACATCACCCGCTGCAGCCTCTTTTGACGCAATCGATACAATGTCATGCATGGAACGGGCTCCCGTAATAATCTTTCCTGTGAATCCCGCATCTTTGGATGCTTTCACGATTCTTTCCGTCATACGGCCAATGGCAATGAGAGTCTTCACAGAATGGGCGGCGATTACCTTTCCCAATTCCGTAAAATCAGAGCCCTTTTCCGATCCGCCTGCAATCAAAATAATCTTCTGGTTAAATGATTCTATTGCCGCAATCGCGGTTTCAGGAACGGTAGAAAACGAATCATTCACATAAAGGACGCCGCGGGCTTCACGGATTGTTTCAAGTCTGTGTTCCAAGCCCTCAAAGGATATCGCGGCGAGACGGATTGCATTCAAAGACACTCCTGTAGCCCTGGCAGCAAGCGCCGCCGCTGCAATATTATCCAGATTATGCATGCCGCGGAGTTTAATTTCTCCCAGGGAACAAACTTTTTGCGGCTTCTTTTTGACATTAAGGTATATCGTACTATCGGCAACATACGCATCCGTCGTTTTCTTTACCCTGCCGAAGCACAAAACACGGGCCGGTGTTTCTGCGGCAAACGACAAACTGGTGGAGTCATCGGCATTCAGAATGACAACGTCAGTTTTTTTTTGATATCGTACGATGGATTTTTTCGCATCCACGTAGGTTTCCCTGGTGAGATGAAAATTCGAAGCAAGCTTGTCCTGATTGGCCAGATGTTCCTGTGTAGTTTTTAAAACAACTGCAACATGAGGACTTTGCCTGCAGTCCTCAAGCTGAAACGACGACAACTCCAAAACGACCGCATCCGACGGTTTTATAGCTCTCACTTTCGACAAAAGCGGCGTTCCGACATTTCCTCCGAGCCAGACCTTTTTTCCATCGGCTTCGATCATCCGGGCGATGAGCGTACCCGTCGTCCCCTTGCCTTTGGTTCCGGTTACACCGATAATCGGAGCCGCGCATAAAGAAAAAAACAGTTTGGTCGAACTGGTAAGCTCTCTCCGCTGAAGAAGCGGCAATCGAAGAGACATGCCGGGAGTACGTACAATAAGATCAAATCTGCCAATATCTTCTAAATACCTCTTGCCTAACTGAAATCCCTCCGCAAGCGGTTTCAATTCATCGTACGTATCTCCGAGTTCTTCTTTGGTCCTCCGGTCGCAGCACCAAACACGGGCTCCTTCCGCGTTGAAAAACCGTACGGAATCCGTTCCCTCGACAGACAATCCGAGTACCGCTACCAAACGATTTTTATATGTTTGCATAGGTTACGTTAACTTTTTGATGCAAAAGCAGCGATGCAATTTTTGAATAATCACCACCCCTGCCGGTTGAAAAAAATACATGCGTTGATTTTTTAGTTTTTGATTTTATGCCGTTATGTTCCAGAATCCGTGCTACCTGCCGTGTCACTGCTCCGCCTGAATCCAGCACGGTCATGTCATTTCCTACTATAGCACGTATGGCAGGCATCAGAAACGGATAATGGGTACACCCTAAGGCAATAACATCAATATCGTTAAGTATTTTGTCAGTGAGAATCCGTCGAAGTTCTTTTTCTATTTTTGGTCCCTTTACCATCCCCTGCTCCACAAGTGCAACTAAATTCAGACACCCAAAATTATAAACTGTACATCCGTCGGCAAACTCTTTAATGAGACGTTTTTGATAAGCGCTTTCTGCAGTAAACCTCGTAGAGAGAACGGCAAATCGTCTCCGTTTCGAAATAGCCGCTGCTGTTTTGACAACAGGAACAACTCCGACAATCGGCACATGAGGAAACGTCGTGCGATAGAGTTCAATCCCTGCGACAGTACCGGTATTGCATGCAATAACGATAAGCTTCGCGTTTTTACCAATGAGAAACCGAATAAGTGCCAGCACCCGCTGCTGAATGACATGGACGGACTTTTCTCCGTACGGCAGATATGCGTGGTCACCGATATACAAAGTTGATTCATGAGGAAGCAGTGCGACGATACTTTGGTAGACTGACAACCCGCCGAAACCGGAATCCAATATCCCTATCATACCGCCGGAACTTTCGTGAGCAGGGCAAGCCAGAGTCCGAAAATTGCAAGAATAATGGATACGATCCACATGCGCATGACGATTTTCGGTTCCGGCCACCCGTTATATTGGAGCCACAAATGAAACGGTGCCACAGAAAACGCTTTTTTATGCAAAAACTTCTTGGATAATAACTGCACGAAGGACGACACAACTTCGATAACGAATACCCCGCCGATAACGACCAGCGCCGGCGCTTTCCCTAAGATGAGACCCACGACCGCCATCGTTGCGCCGAAGGAAAGGGCGCCCACATCGCCCAGGAATATTCGGGCAGGAAAAATATTAAAGTATAAAAATGCAATCAGGCTCCCGAGCCAGATGGCGATAAATACCGACAGCGGAGTGTCCAAAATCGATCCGGAAATAATCCAGAAGGCCGCAAGGGCGATCATAAGAAGTCCCGATGCAAGACCGTCCAGTCCGTCGGTTATGTTAAACGCATTGGCAAATGAAATGATAACCAGCGTCGCAAACGGTATATACCACCAGCCTAAACGGATAATGCCCAACAACGGCACATAGAAGATATCGATCTTAAGGTCATAAATCATCCAGAAACTGATAACACCTGCCAACACTATCTCCAGCAGTAATTTGTGCCGGAGCCTGAGTCCGAAAAATGTTGAAGAAATCCCGACGAATGTTTTTTTTATATCGTCCAAAAGCCCGAGCGCTCCGAATGAGACAAACGTAAACAGGAGAATTTTAATTTCACTGGCAATCGGGTAGACCGCCGTTATCGGAAGCCAAAAATAGTACATAAGGAGAACCGCCAGCGGAAACAGCACAGTAGTCACGCCGATAATGAGCAGTCCTCCGCCGACCGGCGTCCCCGCTTTCTTCTCGTGAAATCGGTCAAATATAGGGGTATGTTTATCAAACGCATCCAGCGTTTTTTGGTGAAGCCGCTGCATACGCCATTTGTATAGAAGCCGGATAAAAGGGATATAGAGGATGCTGCTGACCAACCACGAAAATAATACTAAACCAAGTAAAAATACCATAGAGATTATATGTATTTGCCAAATACGACAATGGCAATAATAACCGCACCGATGGCAGTCGTAAGCATCATGCCGGCAGAAACATCTTTGGCTACCCGTGCTTCCTCCCGCCATTCTTTCGTAATTAAATCAGTCATGGACTCAAGTGCGGTATTGATAAGTTCAGCCGTAAGCCCCAACAGAATCGTAAAAATAATGATGGCAAACTCCGTCCGTGTGATACGAAAAAACCAGCTTAACCCGATGGCGATCGCGGAAAGAACGAGATGAACCCGAAAGTTTGGTTGAGATGTAATAGCCCAGCGAAGACCATTATAAGCATTTTTGAAGGATATTGTGTGTTTCCTGAGTATTTCCCTCATAGGTATAGTATATATTAATACCCTTTGAGCCGCTTACGCAAGCTCTCGACCGTTCTGGGGATGACTGCAAATGGCGAGACAAGGTAGTCCTGGGCGTGCATAAATTCCACCTGCCGCCCCCCGAACCCTGTTTTGAACAATGTTATACCTCGCCACGGGTGATTTATCTTAGTATCCGGAGCTATACCCCAAAAATTGTATATCTTTTTACCCCGTTTTTTTGCTTCGCGTATGGCTTCCCACTGTACTGCATATGATACCCCTGCTTTATTCGGAATCGACGCACCGTGATGATAAATTGCTTCGTCCCCAAAATACACGACGATCGCGGCTGCAAGGTCACGGCCCTGGTGGGAAGCAATAAACAGATCACAATCCAGAGTTTCAAATTCCTCGCGAATCCCTTTATGTTGTACAAAGTTATGTCTCGCGCTTGTTGCGTTATACAGCGCAAAAAAACGCTCAATATCATTACTTTTTTTAACCGTGACTCCACCCGCGTGTTTGATTTCGTACCGTGTCGTTTTTCGCATGCCGGCCAATAGCTCCTCTTCACTTTTATCCAAATCCAACACCCAGCAGAGTTCCGCATCCATCGCATGAATCGGAGCCGGAACCAATCCGGAATACGGCGCTTTTTGAACATGCGGGCTGATGCGGACAAACCACGCCTTTTCAGTTTTGGCAAAATTTTTAAGATCTTCGAAATTAATTTTCCCAATCGGCCCGTGCCGCAGATGCAGGAATGTCCCGCGCCGCGCGGAAACTTTGACGATTTGCGCTACCCCCACAAGTTTATTTTTTTCAAACCATCCCCGCCGCCACACGCGATGCCCCATCTTTTTCTCCACCTCGCCCCACGCCCAACCCTGGAATAACGCCGTGGGTGCATGCTCTCTCACAAACCCATCCCACGCATCTTGAGAAGAAATCTCCTTCACGATATAAACCATGATCTCTATTGTACCGTGTTTGAAGCTATATTTAAAACTAGCGGACCAAAGAATGGAGGATCGTCGTCACGATGGACAGAAGTATTGATCCCAGAAGTGCCGTCCCGAATCCGTCGATTTTAAATCCGGGTGTCAGAGCGCTGGCGAGCATAAGCATCAATGCATTCAGGACCAGTGCAAAAAGTCCAAATGTGATTATGGTAACCGGAAGGGTCAACAGAAAAAGGAGCGGTTTAATAAGTGCATTCACCAAGCCGATGACGATGACGGCAATCAGCGCACTTCCGAAATCCAAAAGATGAATACCCGGCAAAATCTTCGCGACGATATACAGGGCAAGAGCATTGAGAACCCAACTAACAATGAGACTTATCATACATGTATGATATCGCAAAATAACTCCGTGTCAAACCATACGAAAGGAGCGTTCATTTTTTACCGTTGTTTGCTCTCCGTGTCCGGACAATATCCTCGTTCCGGCCGGATATGCAAGAATTTTTTGGACAGACTCGGCAAGGAGCAGAGGCTTCGAATACGAAAAGTCAGTTCTTCCCACGGCGCCATCTGCAAATATGGTATCTCCTGAAAAAAGAATATTATCTTTTTTGAAATATAAACAGATACTTCCGGGTGTGTGTCCGGGCGTGTGGATAAACGGCAGGTCTTTGATTTTCGACGGAACCGGCGGCGGGTCCACTTCTTTTAATCCGAGAAAATATTTTGCCGATGATTGCATGCGGGAAAGAAGAAAAAAGTCGCCCTCGTGCATATAAAACGGAATGTTGTACGCAAGCTGCAGGGCACATGCCGCCATGATGTGATCGAAATGTCCGTGCGTGGCCACAATCATCGTGGGTTTGACGGTGAGATGGGACATAATATATTCCGCGTCGTCTCCGGGGTCGATAATCATACCGTCGACGATGTAGCAGTTGGTCGCCATTGATCCTACGACAAATGTTTCCATACGCTTTCTGCGTCACTGACGGATATACGCGTTGGTAAATTTATAATATGCGCGGCAATTTTTTCTGCGTTCGGACAACTGCCCTTTCTATATCCGACCGGTGTTGGGTCTACGACATTGTGATACCAATTTCCCAAAAGTATTCCGTGTTTTTTAAATTTTTGTATTGTCGCGCGTGGATCATCGACCAATACCGGAAAACGTAAAAAGGGAAATTCTTTCCCGTACACTTTACTTGCATGTGATCGTTGCGCCGTAAACCGGTCAAGTTTTTTCAACTGGTTCAGCAGTAATATCGCCAGGGCGTTTGGATATTTTTTTACTTCGGAAATTTGCGGGAATGAGAGAAAATGTAATTTTTGCAATCCAACAAGGATTACTTTCCCTATACCGATTCTGTAAAGTGGCAATATAATTGCAAAAGCGACGGGATGGAAAAGTTGTTGGGCAATCCATCCGTACGACGGATATTCAAGATTTTTCTGGTATTTTTTTACATTGACTCCTACTGCGACCCCGCCGAAAACGCTTGAAAGGACCTTGTCTCTTCCGAAACTGAAAAACGCTGCGTCTCCTTTCATCGGGATGCTCATGGTATGGGCGAAATCCTCGATGACCCGAATATTGTGCTTTCGTGCGATCGCAATAATTTCTTCAACCCGTGCAGGAATCCCGAACGTGTGCTGGACAATAACTGCTTTTGTTTTATGAGTAATTTTTTTCTCAAAATCTTTCGGATCCATATTGTATGTGTTGTCAATATCTGCAAATACAGCGCTGGCTCCAGCCCAACGGACGCTGTTGGGTACGGCAACGCACGTAAACGCCTGAACGATCACTTCGTTCCCTTTCCCGATTTCAAACGCTTTGAGGATAGCAAGAAGGGCAGACCGTCCACTGTTACATGCTATGCCGCCAAGCTTTTGTTCAACGTAGTGAACCGCGTTTCCGCGTTTCCATTTCCATGGCGCAAAAAGAAGCCTGAACGCAAGCCAGACATCATCTGCTTCAGTATTAGGTGAGAGAGCGCAAGAAATCATAGATCGAACGGAAGAATTCTTTTGGATTCTTGTATGAAACGCCGTGACCGCTGTCCGGTATAACAATAAGTTTTGAATTCTCGATGGTTTTGTTCATTTTCCGGGCAATAGACACGGGGATGATAATATCATCGGCGCCCCACACAAGGAGCGTCGGCACATGAACTTTCTTCATGCTGGTAACGAGTTCCTCACGAACAATCCGTTTAAACGTCTCCCGCATGACGCCTTCGGCCCTGTAATAGTCTCTTGCGCCCACAACGTAGTAATACCAGCTGCGCACTCTATCGCGAAGTAAACTGACAAAGGGGATCAAAAAAAACAGTTTGCCTATTTTAGCGATTGTTATGAACAATACTATTTTTTTCCTGGAAACGGGGGTAAACCCCGGGGTACCGGTCAAGACCAGTGCGTGAATGCGGCCTGGGTATGTTGCCTGATATTTGAGCGCCACCCTGCCGCCGAACGATTGAGCGATAACAATGGGATTGACAATCCGTTCGGTCTGCATATAATCCGAAAGGAATTTCACATAATCGGAAAGGCCCAGCGGCTTGAGGGGGATCTTGGTATTACCAAAGCCCGGCAAGTCCGGCGCCCAGACCGGAAACCCGTGACTGCGAAAAAGCGCAATAAGCGGCGCAAATGTTTTCGCCGACAATCCCCACCCATGTAAGATAACAATCGGATGTTTCATGAAGTTAAATTTTCTTTTTAAACGCTTCGCGCGATGGTGGAGCTGTTTTTCTGTTTTTCGTAATCGTGTAACCGGGTTTTGCCGCACAGAATGAATCATCAGGAATGTCACGATCAAGGACTACTCCCGACCCGATAAAAGAATTTTTTCCGATCTTCACACCCGGCATAATGGACGCATTCACGCCGATTCTCACTCCACTAGCGATCATCGCCCCCAATTTGGTACGGCCGGTTTCTTTAATTTCCGCGTCGTCCAACCGGAGATTCGCAAGGGCCGCTCCTGCGCCCATACTGATATTTCCTTCCAAAACTGAATCGCCGACATAATTACTGTGGAGCCAGCAGTTATTCCCGACATAACTTCGGGTCACGTCACAGTTAAATCCGATCACGCAGTTTGCGCCTATATGTGAGGCCCGGATCATGCAGTTGTTGCCGATAATGGTATTTTTTCCGATGTAACACGGGCCCAAAATCTTTGAATTTTCAAAGATTTTGACTCCGTCTTCTATATAGACCGGGCCTTCAATAATCACGTTCTTTTTAATCTCCACATTTTTCCCTTTGTACGATTCAAGGGCTCCCAACAACATATCCATAACACCCAGTACGTGCCACGGATATTTTATCGGCCGCCATGGACCGGTATAGGCAATCACGCGGACCGTGTGCAGCGCGGCATATGACTCTAATGCCTTTTCATACACGTCATCGTTTTTACTTTGCGTTGACGCAAGCGTTGTGAAAAAATCCGTGGGATCCGGAAAATAATGAAAAACCAGATTGACAAGATCCGATGGTTCCTGACCCGCCGCCGGTTTTTCAACAATATGTACAAGGCGGTCATTGACTACCGTCAGATATCCCCCCGGAAAATGTGCAGCAACTCTTTTCCCCACCACCAGTGCGTCGTGATCATTCATTTCCTTTACCAGTCCTTCATATAACACATCGTCCACAACGTCACCGGGGTTCAGAATAAGGCACGGCCGGCGGCCGACGGCATCTTTTGCAGCAAGGACCGCATCCGCCATGCCCGCGGCATTCTCCTGAACCACAATGTCCAGCGACATTCCGGGGACATTGATCCCCCGTATCACATGCACGTCCTGCGGATTCGTCACAATAACCGCCTGTGTCACCCCTGCAGATGCAAGCGACTCAAGCGTATGTTCAATGACAGTCCCGCCGAAAAACGGAAAAACCGATTTTCCGGTCTTAATTGGCCAAAGCCGCTTCCCGACACCGCCTGCCAAAAGCAACGCAACAAGATTTTTTTGTTTCATGATTCCTCCGTAACGCGCCTGATTCGGGCGCCCAATGCCCGTAGCCGTTCTTCTATTTTCTCATATCCGCGGTCAACCTGCTCGACGCCATGGACGACGCTTTCTCCCGGGGCTGCGAGGGCGGCCAACACAAGCGTCGCGCCCGCACGCAGGTCATTAATCTCCAATACCGCATTGTGCAATGCCGTCGGTCCCGTAATTTTAATTCCCTGATGGTACCCGGGGACGCGGTCGGCCCAGTTAAAATTATAAAATGCTTCGGGATTACTCGACCGCCGGATCAAAAAATTCTATATGCGCGCCCATTTTTTTCAACTCCGACACATAGGAAAATCTGCTTTCAAATACGGTTTCGTGAATGGTCGACATCCCGCGGGCCTGTGTCATGAGTACTGCCCAGGGAGCCTGCCAGTCGGTCATAAATCCCGGATGCGGCCCGGTGACGATGTTTGTTGCATGTATCTGACCGTCAGAAAAATATCGTGTTGTTGTGTTGTCAATAGATTGGTAATGTCCGTCAAAATGTGAAAGAAATGCATCCAAATTAGCCCTGGATGAATTTTTTATAACAATATCTCCTCCTGTCATGATAGCTGCTATTGCAAACGTGACCTCTTCATTGCGGTCGGGCATGATCGAATACTCAGTTCCGTGCAGTGACGGTACCCCGTCAATAACGATGGTCCGAGGATGCGTCCGGAGGATACGCGCACCCATTGTATTTAAGCAGGCAATCAAATCATCAATTTCCACCTCCTCCGCAGCGTTTTCAAGAATCGTTTGCCCCCGAGCAAGGACTGCAGCCAAGAGGATCGTTTCCGTGCCTGTATGGGTATTTTTGGGAAAACGTATCGTCGCGCCATGAAGTTCTTTTGTTTTTGCATAAAAATATCCGTCGTCCGAATGGTACGTAATATCCGCACCCATGTCTTTGAGGGCGCTCACGTGCCGGTCAATAGGCCGCGCGCCC
This sequence comes from Candidatus Gottesmanbacteria bacterium, assembly GCA_963701185.1. Taxonomy (GTDB): domain Bacteria; phylum Patescibacteriota; class Microgenomatia; order UBA10105; family UBA927; genus XYB1-FULL-47-11. The sequence goes on along the minus strand of OY969569.1, from coordinate 241,204 downwards.
AGCCGGCAGCCTCCGGGATTCGGTGTTGTACCCGCTCCGTACCGGGCCAACAGCGGACCCAATACCATTGAGGATGTGCGCAGGTGCGCCGCAACATCCAGCGGAACCTTCGCGTTACGGATGTGATTATGAGTGACGTGAATGGTGTGACCTTCACGGCGGTACCTGACGCCCAACGCTCCCAAAACTTCCAGCATAAGAGCGACATCACGGATGTCCGGTACGTTCCGGATAACCATCTCCTCGTCCGTCAAAAGAGACGCGACTAGAATTTTGAGTGCAACGTTTTTGGCCCCTGCAACGGCAATTTCGCCTTTCAGCGGCACGCCTCCGGTAATAATAAACTTATCCATCTAAAACTCCCCTACGCGGATTATTTCCTCCTCCAGCGTCACACCAAATTTTTCTTTGACTTTTCCTCTGACAAGCTCTAATAATTGTACCACGTCGCGGGCCGTAGCACTCCCCCGGTTGACGATGAAGTTAGCGTGTACAGACGATATTTCAGCGTCACCCACACGCGTTCCTTTAAGCCCGGCATGATCAATGAGAAATCCTGCGGATTTTGTCTGGTTGGGCGTTGGCAGGGATATTGCTTGCGCTTCGGAAATATTTTTAAATGCACACCCTGCCGTGAATACCCCCTGCGGCTGTGTCTCTCTGCGGTAGCCGATGCTTTCGTTGGCAATCTTCCATAAACGTTCTTTGGTATCGGTGCCCAGGGCAAAAACCACTTTGAGGACGATGTCATTGGTTTTCTGGATACTGCTGGCGTCATACCCGAAATGGAAATAGGATTGGGGCACCGTGACACGTTTATTTTCCGGAGTTAATAGTTCCGCCTGATACACCGCGTCACCCACATACCCCACAGGGTGAGTCCATTTGGAGTTCATACATAGTGCGCCGCCCACGGAACCGGGCAATCCCAGATGCATTTCCAGCCCGGAAAGCCCTTCTTCAACGGTAAAACGGACCAGCGAGTTAAACGCGACGCCGCTCTCGGCCTCCACAAATACCAAGCCTTTCTTAGCAGTTCCGCCCGTTACCGTTCCCTTCATTCCTTTAATCCGTATGGCACCTGTGCTGTTTTTTATGACAAATCCACGTATGCCGCGGTCGCCGACAAGAATATTGGTCCCGCCGCCCAGAATAAAAATTGGCAGGCCGCGTTTTCGTCCGAGTAAAATTGCACCAACGAAGTCGTCTACCGTTTTCGCATCATAAAAATAATCGGCTGGTCCTCCGACTTTGAAGGTTGTATGCCTGCCTAACGGCTCATTTTTCAATAAATCTTTTACTCCAACCATAAATATCTCCCGCGCCCATAAATACTATTATATCTCCTGCCTGCATCTGTGTATGAAGTATGTTCTGTACCGCGGGAAAATCGGGTGCGTACAAAACGTTCGGGTGATGTTTTGCCGTTTCCTCCACAAGTGTTTTTCCGGTAATCCCCAAGTCGCTCGTCTCACGGGCGGACGAATAAATATCCGTTAAGAGCACCATGCTTGCATCCGCGAACGCTTTTGAAAAACCGTGAAGGAGTGCCTTCGTTCTGGAATAGGTATGCGGCTGGAAAACAACGATGATCTTTTGTTTCGGATACCACTCCCGTGCCGCAGCGAGAGTTGCTTTTATTTCATTCGGATGATGTGCATAATCGTCAATGATTTTGGCGCCGTTTACGGTCCCGATGTATTCAAATCTCCGCTTTGTTCCGCCAAACAAAAGAAGACCCTCTGAAATTTTATCCCGCGGAACTCCCAGTTGACTGCACGCAATCACTGCTGCGGCGGCATTCCTGGCATTATGAATTCCTGGAACTTTGAGGGTAAAATCGCCGAGCTTCATTCCGTTCTGTTCGAGCGAAAAAAACGTCCGTTCCTGCCCGAATGCAACACGCGTCACCTGAAAATCTTTTTGGGTAATAATGACTTTCGATTGACCCTCAAGTGCGGTAAATGCTGCTTGTACGTCGGCCAAAGACGCATACACATCAGGATGATCCCAATCGATATTCGTTTCAACAAGTATATCCGGGTGCTGCCATAAAAATCGCGGCGTCAGGTCGTGGCCGGGATCCGTGACATACTCATCTGCTTCTGCGACAAATATTTTTCCTTTTCCGAAATGCCCCGGTAGCCCCAGCCCGCGGATCTCCCCGCAGCCGATTGCCCACGACGGGTCGTACCCCGCACTGGCCAAAATTGTCGCAATCATGGCGGTGGTCGTGGTTTTCCCGTGACTGCCGGCAACCGACACTTGTTTTTTTTCCGCCATAACAAGTCCCAACGCTTTCCCGTGCGGGATTGCCGGAATTTTTTGCGCCAGAGCTTCAACTACCTCAGCGTTTTCCCGTCCGCCGTGGGCGCCGGTATAGATAACGAGGTCAGGTTTACTTCGTGCAATATTCTTCGGATCAAAAACCAATACTGAAATTTTTGCTTTAGCAAGCACTTCGTCTGTCGGAAACTCATCCGTCACATCCGACCCCGTCACGATATACCCCGCTTCTTTGTACCACACGGCAAGTGCGGCCATGGCCACCCCTTTAATTCCGACAAAATGTATACGTTTCATAGTGAAATTACTCCTAACTGTACCCCGAATGTGTCCTTCGAATCCTTCCTGAACGAATGAAACTCTGCCACCTGGCACGATGTACACGATGGCGGAGCATCAATATGTTCTTTTGCAATGCCGGCTTTCAACAACTGCAGATAATTTACATACCCGATGTCCACATGCCAATCGCCGTCTATCCGCGCGGCGATTTTCTCATCCGTGCCGAATTGTTTTTGAAAGACGCGTGCCCGTTCATCCGGTACGTTATAACAGCACATGCCGATGTGCGGGCCGATGGAAATATAAATATTTTTCACATCTGCTCCTGCGTTTGTCATGGTAAGAATAAGTTCCCGGGCAATCCCGTGAAGTGTGCCTTTCCAACCGGCATGAGCAGTACCGATAATTTTTGCCTTAGGATCGACAGCCAGAATCGGCACGCAATCCGCGAATGAAACACCGATCGCAATATCTTTTGACACCAGACCATCAACACCGGGAATAGTTTTTCCCTGATCCTTTTTCGTAACAACCGCAATCCGAGTCCCGTGTATCTGCTGCGGTACCGCTATTTCCGTATTGAGTTTTGTATGACGGTCGTCATACCAGTGAACTATTCCCAACTTCAACAATAACGGTGATTGAATCATGATAATAATTTTAATGCCTTTTTTACCGCTTCCTTATCACTCCATGGGTACTCGCGGCGCCCGCGGGCAAGACTCCGTTCGTGGCCTTTCCCCGTAATAATAATAACATCGCGCGGTTGGGCAAGTTTTACGGCAAAATCAATGGCCTTTTGACGGTTGGGAAACCGGTACATCTGCGGACCAGGGTCCACGCCTGAGACGATCTCATCCATAATCGTCTCCACGTTCTCCGTACGGTAATCTTCTTCGGTAAGGATAATGATGTCCGCATATCTTGCTGATGCCTTCCCCATCAGCGGCCGCTTGGTGACATCGCGAAGACCGGCGCTGCCGAACACATGAATCAACCGTTTTTTAGCGCTCTCCCGTGCAGTCTTGAGTGCCCGATCGATTGCGTTGGGCGTATGGGCAAAATCCACAATGACCGTAAACGGCTTGAGATTAACAATTTCCATCCGGCCCGGTACGCCGGTAAAGGCCCCTACAGCCTCCCGCGCGATTTTTTTGGGAATTTTGAGCGCATACGCAACCGCAAGGGCAGCTAAACAATTATATTGGTTAAACTCTCCGGGAAGCTGTGTGGAAAACGGATATGATTGAGGCGTTATTTTTGCCTCCCTGCGTATACCGTACGTAATAAGAGTTTTCCGGCGGAGAAGCGGACTGGCACGGGTATACAATTCCGCCTCATCACGGTTCACGACGGCGATTCCCGCGCGGGTTAAAAGGGAGAGTTTTGTGACAAGGTAGTGCTCAAACGTCCGGTGCCAATCAAGATGTTCGTGCGTGACGTTAGTAATAACGCCGACGGCAAAATTCACGCCGAACACGCGGTATTGGGAGAGTGCATGCGACGTCACCTCAAGGACCATGTGCGTGTCCCCGTGTTCGGCCGCTTCTTTCAGATATTTCTGTACCCAGAACGGGCTGGGGGTTGTGACATGAAACCCGGTGTCATAGGTTTTACCGGCAATGATAGCGTGAACAGAGGTAATCATCGACGCTTTGTATTCGGCAGCCTTGAGAATTTCGTAAATAAGCGTGGTCGTCGTGGTTTTGCCGTCCGTCCCCGTCACGCCGATCACCGTAATCTTCCGGCTGGGGAATCCGTACCACACATTAGCCGCGATCGCGAGTAGTAGATGGTAGAGCCCTTTAAGGCTTCGTAGCATGATAGTAATTATAGCATTTTTGACAAAATGAGTTATTTTGATATACTCGTTCCTTATATGACGCACGAAACGGTTCCAGATCCGGGCACGATGGCTGGAACTACGTTGAAATTTACCAGTGACGTGTTCGTTCCAGAGGGTTCCTTTCGAGTAACGTCCCTTTCTGACGCAAAAACTGATGAACAGATTCTTCAAGCTCAAGAAATTGTTGATGCTTTACAAAAAGATGTTAATACAGCACTTGAAGAAACAGCAATTATGTGGGCATTAAAAAGTCTTGCAGGAACACCTGGTCTGACAAAAGAACATTTACAATTACATATTGATGCAAGTATTCATTGGGCGGAAAAGCATCATAAAATTTTTCAGGCTAATGCATTGAAAACAACGCGTAATATTATTGTAAATTACGCGTGGCAACATACCAGTCGTACATAAAAGTACGTGCGTTACTGCGAGGCGGGGATACTGTAGTAGGTTAACAAATCTTTCGCAATCTTGAAAAAGAGCGGGGCGGCGGTTTCAGAGCCCCATGGTGAGCTTGACGGTTCCGTTAGGGTGACCAACATAACAAATTTCGGATTGTCGGCAGGCGCGAACCCCACGAACGATGCGATTGTTTTTGTCGCGTCATAATGGCCGGCAACCGGAATCTGGGCGGTCCCTGTTTTACCGGCAATGCGGTACCCCGCAGGCTTTGCCCACTTTGCCTCGCCTAAATCCACTGCGGATATCATCATTTCGGTAATAGCTGCAGCCGCACTGCTCGTTATGACCTGACGGATTTTCTTCGGCGGTATACTTACCTTCTTGCCGGTATCATCAATAATTTCACGGACAACATGAGGTTCCATTAAAACACCGCCGTTTGCTATGGCACCGACTGCACGGACCATTTGTATGGGAGTTACCGCCAACCCCTGTCCGAACGACGCAGTCGCCAAATCGATATTTTTCCATTCACTATCGGCCCGCAGCTCCGGAGAGCTTTCTTCCTGCAGGTCTATGCCGGTCGGCATCCCAATTCCAAAAGCATGAAGGTATTTAAGCAGAATTTTTTTTCCCATTTTTTGCTCCACGTATACCATGCCGACATTACTGGAATACTCCAGAATTTGCGCCATGGTGATCGGGCCGTGATACGAATCATTCCAGGTATGTATCACATAGTCGTCAATCGGCACCGGAGCGTTTTCGTCCACTTTGGTATCGGGCGTCACGGATCGCTCATTGAGCGCCCCGCTCATAACAAGCACTTTAAATGTGCTTCCCGGCTCATACGATTGGGATACGATCGGATTTTTATACAACGATTTATCAAACGACTGGTATGAGGCGGGGTCGTAGCTTGGACGGGAGACAACGGCAAGTATGCCGCCTGTTTGAGGATCCATAATCGTCACCGTACCGGCTTTGGCTCCATACTTCCTAATCCCTTCCGACAGCCGCTTCTCGGCAATCTGCTGAACCGTCCTGTCGGTCCAGAGAAGTAGAGACCTGCCATCCTCCGCTTCAATGCGTTTGGTATTTCCTACCAATATGGCCGATCCCTGCACGTCTTTTTCAAGCTGTAGACTGCCGTCTCTCCCCCGCAGCTCGCGGTCATAATACCCCTCAAGACCGAAATATCCCTGATCATTTCCGTTCTGGTCCATCCCCACGAACCCCAGAAGCTGTGCTGCCATGGATGCCTCCGGGTAATACCGTTTTGCCTCCGGTTCAAATCCCAGTCCTTTGAGATTCAAAAGCGAAAGCGTATCTTTCACCGATGCATCAACCTTATGCGCAAGCGGCACCCATACACGCCCGGGGATCGTTACAATTGCTGATATGGACGCTTCTTCCTGATGCAATATCGGGGCAACGACTTTGGCGAATATCCCTGCATTTTCTATTTCTTTCGGCTGTGCATATACCAAATACCCCTGCTGGTTCATGGCAAACGGACTCCCATCAGAGGCGGCGATCGTACCGCGTCTGGCCGGAATAGTTAATTCCAGGTTATACTGCCGGTTTGCCTGAACCCGTAAAGAATCGCCCTGGAGAATCTGCCAGTAAAAAAGCCGGACGATAATTGCGGAAAAAAGCAAGCATTATGAAACCGAACAGTGTCCAGATGCGCCACATAATATGGTTATAGTGTTACGTCTATCGGGTCCTTTGAAGAATAGCTTTTAACTTTATTCGTTATTTGCACATTTATATTTTTCTTGTAAAAATCTAAAACTTCATTTAAATTTATTGGTTCTTGTGAGGTAACTGCCGCAACAGAATCGATAAGTTGTATTTCGTCGTCAGATCGCTCTGTTAAATTCTTGTATGGCTGATCCATATACTCTGTATAATCCCAAGGAAGTAATTCTATTTTATTGAGTGCCGCGAGATCCCGGATAACATCTGCTTTAATAAACCAAAATCCTTTAACATCTATTTCTTTTACTCCTAAGATTTCTGGGTTGATTTGATTCCTTCGAGCCTTTATCCAAGCTTTTCCCGCAGTAAGAAATTTTTCTCTCGATATATTTGCTGGATCAAAATCAATATGGTATTTTTCTTTCTCTTCATTCCCCAATTCTGCATCAGCTAATAACCATTGATTTAATTTCTTATCAAAATATTCGCAAACCCAATGATCAGAATACCAGTCTGAATGGAAATAACTCGCAAAACCACACCGCACACGAGCAGGAATCCCTTTATGCCGAAGTATGGAACAGGTAAAGAAAGCAAAATCTCTGCATGTACCAATAAATCGTTCTTGTGGTTTTCTTAGCTCACTTAATGCGGAATTATTATTATGAACAATAACCTCAACAATTTTTTCAATATATCTCATGTTTGGTTGAAGTTGTTTATCTGCGGATACTTTGAAATGATAAAAGTCAAACAAGTCATCTTGGTGCACCAGTAAATTGTGAACGGTATGGCAAATATCTACTATCGTTTCGGGTAATACATCAAAAAGGGGCGAGAATTTTCCTGGATCACTATATTTACTTTGCTCGATATAAAAGGATTGTTCATCCATGACGTCATTATATCATCCGAAGGTTATTGCTGGCGGTTGAGAGCAACGGGCAGGGTCTCATTCCCTATCATAACAAATTGTTTCCCTGTCGGCTCAACAAATCCCATTTCAGCAGCCTTCAGAGTAATTGTTGTCAGAGACGACGCTGATGCCACCTGTTGGGCAAGCTGTTCGTTCTTCTGGCGAAGAGCCGCAATTTCCAGGTCTACCGAACTGACTTGCTTCCCTGATACCACAAGGGTATTGGACCAAAGGATTTCGGTCACTACGAGGATAATAACAATGATCGGTATGCTTTTGGCTGCTGTCCGTAATAGATTCATCATAGTTTTTCCGCAATCCGTAACTTAGCGCTCCGTGAACGTTTGTTTGCCTTTGTTTCTTCCCTTCCCGGAATAATCGGCTTCTTGGTTATCAATTTCCATGCATCGGTTTTCAAAAATATCTTCACAATGCGGTCTTCCAATGAATGAAAACTGATAACTGCCAATCTCCCGCCGGGTGCAAGCACTTCTTTGGCTCCTTGCAGTCCCTCTTTCAACGCATGTAATTCATCATTGACGGCAATGCGCAGCGCCTGAAAAACCTGGGACGCAGACTTCTTATCAATGAGTTTTAAAAGATCTCCCGTCGTTTTAATCGGATTCACGCGACGCGTGCGGACAATAAGAGAACTAATTGCCCGACTATGCTCTTCTTCACCAAATGTTGCCAAAATCTCATATAGTTGGTTTTCGCTCACTCGTGCTAACAATTCCGCTGCCGTTTCACCTTCGTTCTGATTCAGCCGCAAATCCAGCGGCGCATCGGGAAATCGATAACTAAATCCTCTTTGCGCCGTATCCAGCTGATGACTGGATACGCCTAAATCAAACAAAATTCCGTCAACGTTATCAAATCCATTTTCTTTTGCAATTTTTTCTATATTTCTAAAATTCCCGTGTATAGCATGTGAACCTGTATCCGGATCAACGTCTATTCCCAACACTTCCCCACCACGTCGCACAATCTCTGATGCGTGCCCTCCGCCGCCATAGGTCGCATCGATAAATCTCTTCCCTGGGGCCACCTGGAGCCCCTCAATGACCTCTTTAACCATTATCGGCGTGTGATAGGGCATATTTCCTCCAATTCTCTTTATCCCAGATCTCAAAATGATCTCCAGCACCGATAACTATAACTTCACGGGAAATCGAAGCATATTCCTTGAGCTGGGCAGGCAAAAGAATACGACCAAGCTTGTCTATGTCCGCTTTTTGCGCCCCGGAAAACAAATACCGGCGCAAACCCCTGGCTTCTTTATCGGTCACCGGCGTTTCAAGGTGCTTTCCCGCTTCCCGTTCCCAACTGGACTTGTCGAAACCGAAAATACATGTATCAAACCCTCTCGTCAGTACCACTTCCCGTTCGTCCAACTCTTGCCGAATCTTTCTCGGGAGCGTTATGCGGCCCCGATCGTCCAGTGCATGATCGTATTCCCCAAGGAACAACTTCATTCCCTAAATTTACCACATCTTCCCATCTATATCCATAGTCACCCATTTTTCACGGGTTGTCAAGTACCATTTCACGGAAGTATCCCACCTTTACTTTGAGGTATTTCTATGCTATAAATTCAGATCCATGGCAGAAAAACCACAGTATACAAGCCCAACATCAAATCCTACATTCCCGCCTACATTAAAAAACTGTGGCGAAGATCCAAAAACATGTTCTTTCATGACAGGAACACTGATTGACCATACTCTGTATGACAGTCGATGTACAAAACCAATTGAAGGAGACATCGTACCGATTTTTGTTCAGGGATTTGATGAGACCATGGAGGTACCAAAAGAAAGCATCATAAAAGTCATCTGTGGAAAATGTGATTTTATGCGCGGCGTTGAAAGAGCTTAATTACAGCGTGTAATCTTTGGAGAACTGGCTCTGTTTGCTGAAATAAAGATTATCGGAAGTAGTTATAAATTATGCTATAGCTTTTTTTATAACTACTTTATCCAATTTCTCTTTGACAAGTTTATAGGCGGTATCCCCTTTCCACCATCCCGGCAATAAGGCAAACGGCAGTTGTGGATCATCTTTCAAAATGGCGAGAAACCCCAAAAGTGAACCCTTTGTATCTAACCATACATTATACCGTTCATTCAGCAATTCAAGTCTATAGACGCGTACCACCAAACCTTTTAAATTTTCTTCGCCAATTGACCCATCGCGACCCATATCCGACACAATAATGGTGCCTCGAATATTATGCAACTCTACAAACGAACGGACCAAATCAATAGGGTTATACGGCGTCACCCACACGGAATCCTGAAGCCTCCCGCACCGAATGGTCCGTAAATATCCACGCAAAAGCTCCCTGTCGTGTTTATATGCTTCCGGTATGTCATACGTCACGATATGCATTCGTCCCTCCCACACGCGTTTCTTCGAACCCTTACCCACCCGCGTTTGCGCGCGGTCTGAATCGCATTTTTGATCACTTCATAATTAACGTCACGTAAAAATTTGTCCGCCGCAACGACTGCCCGCCAATTTTGTCCGGATACCGGCTGAGGAATACTCAAGTGAGCAATATACGTTGATACCCACAAACCGAAATCCACCGTATGTGAAAAAATACCCTCACTAAGCGCGAGCGCTGTTCTCCCAAACTTCCGGCTCCTCATGTACTTAGTATATAAAGTAGTTATTATTAATGCTATAGCTTTTTTAATAACTACTATGTATAAGCCTAGGTGTATTCGTTATAATAATCGTATGAACAAAAAAACCATGATCTATATCGTCCGGCATGGGGAAACGGATTGGAATATAGGGAGCCGCATGCAGGGACATACGGACATTCCGCTTAATTCTAAAGGTAAACAGCAAGCTAAAGAGATTGCATCACATCTTAAAAAGATTAATTTGGATATTATTTACGCATCTCCGCTTTCACGCGCCTACGAAACAGCGATGATCATTAATAGTCATCACAATGCACCGATTATCAAAGATAATGCTCTTAGAGAGCGCCAATTTGGCGAACTGGAAGGTAAAACATATGAAGAGGTTAACAAATTTCATCCGGCGCTCATATTTAGTGAGACATGGAACTATCCTGACTATCACCCGCCGGGAGGAGAAAGTGTCAATGATATCAAAAAACGGGTGAGTGAGTTTACGAAAAAAATACTGAAAAAGTATACAGGCAAATCCATTCTTCTCGTCTCTCACGGCGTGGCGCTTCGGATACTTGTGGGGGCTTTTTTGAATACTTCACCTGAGCAACTTGAGGGGTTGAGAATGAAAAACGCATCTTTAACAATAATAGAAATATCCCGAGGAGAACCCACATTGCACATCATCAACTATCTACCGATACACGGCGACTAAAGCGTGTAATCTTTGGAGAACTGGCTCTGTTTGCCGGACGTGTCGGTAAAGACGAGAACCAGATTCACTTTCGTAACACCCAAATGCGGCGTACAGACGTTGCGTGAACACGTTCCCAGATACAGATCCCGTTCAAATGTATCTTTTCCCGACACATCAACGCTCTTTCCGGTAACTCCCTGTGTCACTCCTTTGCTTTCATACATCAGCTCGTAGGCAACACTGGTCATTTTGCCGCCCATCCCTTTGACGGAAACGATTACTGTGTTGGCCGCTGACGTACTTTTGGTAAGATCTACACTGATAGACGCATCAACGGGAGCAACCACCGCCGGCGTCAAATCCTGCGTCACTTCTGCCGGTTTTGCGGAAAACACCGCTTTGTAAACTACAAACCCCGTAACAAGCAAAAGAAGTACTAAAACACCGATAATAATACCTGTTTTTTTGTTCATGCTAATCTCCCGTCAATAAATTCTATCAACTTTGATATGTTTACTCTATCTTGTTTCATTGTATCACGATCCCGGACCGTCACGGTATCATCTTCAAGCGTCGTGTAGTCAATGGTCACGCACATCGGCGTACCGGCCTCATCCTGTGCAAGATACCGCTTTCCGATGTTGCCCCGGGCATCCCAGGCGGTCATATATTTGTTTTTAAGTATTGCATACACTTCCTTAGCTTTTGCTGAAATATTCTCTTTGTTGGCGACCAGCGGGAATACGGCGACTTTTTTCGGTGCAAGTCTCGGATCAAGCTTTAGGACTATCCGTTTTTCTTCCTGAACGTATGCTTCAAGTAAGAAAAAGAGCGCGGCGCGGTCGACGCCCCCGGATGTTTCAATCACCCACGGCGTATATTCCTCTCCTGCTATATCATCGCGATACTTCAGCTTGTGATTCCCCAAATCAAAATCACCCCTATGATGAATTCCTTCAAATTCACTCCATCCGAACGGCGCATTATATTCTATATCCGTAGCTTTTCGGGCATAATGGGCCCGTTCATCATCCCGGTGATCGCGCAAGCGCAGATGCGCGGCCTCCATACCAAGAGATTGGTACCATTTTATGCGCGCTTCTTTCCAGTATTCAAACCATTTGTCGTCCCCCGGTTTTACAAAAAATTCCAATTCCATCTGTTCAAATTCCCGCGACCGGAATGTAAAATTTCCCGGCGTGATTTCATTTCTGAATGCCTTCCCGATCTGGGCAATACCGAACGGAATCTTAATCCGGGTGGAGTCAACAACATTCCTAAAGTTTACAAACACGCCCTGGGTGATTTCCCCGCGCAGATACACTTTTTCTTTGGGCTCGGTAACCCCGAGATACACCTCCGTCAGTAAATTAAATTGCTTCGGCTCCGTCCAGCTCACCTTTTCCTTATGTGTTTTTTCGTGCTCGCGGAGGAGTTCTTCTTTGTCCGCCCGGAACCGTTTATGGCAGATTTTACATTCCACCAGCGGATCTGCAAATGCTTTCGTATGCCCTGAGGCTTCCCAGACGGCAGGATTCATAATGATCGCGGCATCCAGACCTACAACGTCATCACGCATCTGAACCATCGATTTCCACCATTCATTTTTAATATTTTTTTTGAGTTCTACTCCAAGGGGCCCGTAATCCCAAAATCCCGCAATGCCGCCGTAAATCTCGCTGCCCGGATAAATAAATCCGCGGCGTTTTGCCAATGCTACTATTTTATCAAGATCGGTCATGAGTAAATTGTATCAAATGTTGAAGTGTGAAGCCAGCCGCACGGTTTTGAGATGGCGCTCCAGGAGCTGTTCAACATAGGAATCCAAAGATCCCGTCGGGGGCTTCTTCCCCCGTTCCAGAAACCCGAGCGCGCGAAGGAGTGCCGCTGCAAAGCGCTCACGAAGAACATCAACACGATCTTTTTTCACAGTTGAGAGCGCGGCAAATGCATCACACAGGAGGGCAAATACGTCTTCGTGAGCCTGCGCTTCCGGAAGAAGGCCATCAATAAGTTCACAAAGATAATACGCGGCACCCACCCTCCTCAAATCATTCCGGATTGCATCGTATGAAGCGACTGGCGACACTTCCGTCAGCGTATCCATCCCCTTACCTTTGTGAAGCGTTATAACCGCTCGGTTGAACACTTCTATGTGCGGCGCGCGTTTACTCGACACCTTGCGGACACCGCGGGCCACCACATGGACCTTGCCGTACATTTTGGTAAATATCGTGAGGATCCGATCTGTTTCTCCGACATTATTACGTTTGAGAATAATACCTTCTGCGGTATAGAGGCGCATGCGTTAGAGGGTAAATTCCGTATCGGACAGAAGCGTCGTATTCACTTTCTCACGGCCGTTCAGTTTCAAAATAACATTCTGGTCGCTGGAACCCGACTGCCTCTGAATAAGAAGACGGTATTTCCCGTCAGTTTCCTTCACGGGCGAGGTATAGGTCAAAGTAAGCTGGGCCACTCCCAGAGGATTAACGACGACAAACCCCTCAAAAACGGTTTTCCCCAGGCTGGCGGACGTGGTCATCGGTGAAGCTTTACCGTCTTTAGGCGATTGCGTTCCTTTGCTTTCCTTGAGCGTACTTCCGGCCGGAACATACACCCGGATCCAGTTCCGCAGCGGCGCATTCAGGCACAATCCGCCGGACTCCAGACCGCAATCGCTTCCCTTATACGGATTTTTATAATCGATCGTCAGCTTGGTCGTCATCGTTCCGTCCGCATTAACAACCGTATCTTTCGTAATTTTCTCCGATACAAACATATTGGCTTTCGCGCCGCCCATGTTGGACTCGTTAATATGAAGATAATCCCACCCTTTCCCCTCCTGATATTTAAGAATCGCCGCGCTCTCGGACGCCGTCATGATACGGCCCGCCATATTAAAGCTCTCGGCGGCTTTTTGTATCGCTCCGTCCGTAAAGTACGCCTGAACGTGTTTGTCGGAAATTTCAGTTAACAGCATTTGGAATAGATTCCCCCAATACTTAGACGGGGACACACCCAGGGCCATCTGCAGCATTGCGCGCATGAGTTCTCCGATCTCGCCTTTCCGGTCTGTACGAACGTAATTGACGGGCCGTGACGAATAGTCCTCAAGCTCATAAATCGCCCCCGCACAGTTGCAGCGCTTATCAATTTCAGCGCTGAATACCCGGCCGGAGGCGGTAATCGGTCCCAATATTTTGAGGGTTTCCACAAGTACATGCGTATCCATAGTTACTATGCCGTCTATCTTGTGTTCAGTCCCTGATGTATTGTCATACATTGATCGAAATTGCTGCATGGAAAGTTTAAAATCCGGCGACAGATTTGAATCCCGAATGTTTAAGTTGTATACACCGGGCAAGTACGTAAGAATTTCAGGAGGAGCCGGATATTTTTTCGTGAGCGCGGCATCCAGGGCATAGATATCATCGGATTTCTCCAAAATTGCTTTCCCTCCGACAAACCGGAATTGTGCGTAGGCGGTCATGAAGCCGCCTGTGGGCCGCAATTCCTTATCGTTCTGGAAAATAACCAGATACCGCTTTTCCGTAGGATACCCGAGGATGTTCGGCAAATTGGTGAGAAGAGGCTGTGCGTTCACAAATAAGTTTGCGGCGTTTTCTATGACTTCTTTGGCTCCCACCAGCTGCGGACGGATGGATGTTTTCCCGATGTGATCCGGATAGCGATCGGGGTTGATATAATCAATTTCTTTTCGGAGCGTATCAACGGACGCCGCCATGGCATTGATTTTGGGAACCAACGCGTTCATGGTTTTGACAGCCGTCTGGATCCGGTCATCTGCAGTTCCGGAAACGAAGTTTCCCTTTCCCTTAAGCCCTAATAAATCCGCATTCGGTTCCAGGGCCGCAACAGCCGCGTCTCCCGCATCAAGCCCTGCAAACCCCGCTTTGATGGCATGGTCGCCGTCGGAAATATACGCGCCGAGTACAGGCACGACTTTCAGCACAAGCACTTTGTTATATTCATTGCGCAGTGCCGTGAGCGTTGTCCGGGTCTCCGTAAGCCCTTCTTTTGTTTTAACAAGATCCTGCTTTTTAATCGCGGCACCCGTTTCCCTTGCTGCTGCGATCACCGCCGGCGCCTTAGCGATCACACCCCGGAGGGGCAAAAGCATAATACCCAGTACGACCAGGATAAGTAATATAATTCCCAACGGGATCCCGATAACTTTCCATGGAAATTTCTTTTTCGGCTTCACAGGCGGCGTTGCCGGTGTTGTTTGCAGTTCAATTTTTTTCAATTCCTCGGGCATAAAAATATTATACAGCCCCTTTACCGGAAATCATAGCCCAGGGACTGCGAAGAAGGATCGCAATATCCATGACAAGCGACCGTTTCTTCACATAATCCGCGTCCATTTTGATGCGCTTATCAAAATTTACCTCACTTCGCCCCGATACCTGCCAATGCCCGGTGATGCCGGGCTTTGCCGAAAGCACGATTCTCACCAGATCTTTCGTATGGGGGTATTTCCTTTGTTGTTCAACCAGTTCGTCGGGGTAATACGGCCGGGGACCGACCAAACTCATATCACCGCGGATAACATTTAATAGTTGAGGTATCTCATCCAATGAGTGTTTCCTGATAAAGCGGCCGACTCTCGTTACACGAGGGTCATCCAGCAGTTTATAACTATTCCGCTTATATTCGCTGTAGAGTTTTGCCAGCTTGGGGTCATTGCGCAATTTTTCATGAGCGTTGATCACCATTGAACGGAATTTATAGAGTTTAAAAAGCTTCCCGTTTTTGCCGACCCGCTGGGGTGTATCGGCAAATACCGGCCCGGGGCTATCCAGAACAATTGCAATAGCCGTGATGATACAAACGGGTAAAAACAATATACAAAGAAATAGGCTTCCGACAACATCGATGCACCGTTTGCTAAATGTGTATATCATACGAACTAAGACGGTCAGGTAAGATGCTCGTTTTGGGTACCCTTCAAGCTCTCGACAAGTTTCTTTATCTTCGGCACCGAAGATTTGCTGCACACAAGTATAACATCATTCGTTGCGACAATCAGCGCGTCGTTGACATCTATCGTTGCCACAAGCGACCCTGTGTAATTATAGACCAAAGAATCTTCGGTATCGGTGAGGAGTACCTTTCCCTCCGTTACGTTTTTATCCGCGGCATCCTCAAGGGCTTCTTTGAGGGCTTCCCATGCGCCGATATCACTCCATTCAATATCTTCGGAAATGACATATGCATTGGATGGATTTAATTTTTCCAATATCAAGTTATCGAAACTGATTTTTTCGAGCGTCGGATACACGGCGGAGAGCGTTTCCTCATATCTGCCGGTATGCCAACTGTCCGCAATACGGGAAAGCCCCGTATAGATGTTTGGGGCAAATTTCTTATATTGCGACCATAAAAATTGCGGCGTGGTAACAAAATACCCGAGATTCCACGCGTGACTGCCGCTTTCAAAATACCGTTTTGCGGTGGCGGCATCCGGCCTGTATTGAAAATCAACGAAAGAATAGACGGGGATCCCTTTTGCCGTCTGCATTTCTTTGCCGAATTCTATCCATCCTAAATTTTCACTTGCGAATCGCGGTTTCTGGGCAATAAACACAATCCGGTCGGGATCTTTTGCAACAACACTGCCGGCGGACAAAAGAATTTTTCTGAACAATGCTTCTTTTTTTACCAAATGATCGCTCCAAACGATCACCATGGGTTCCAACGGAAAATCCCGGACGAGTAAAGACGTAATGAGGCCGACCGCCGGCCCGACATCCCGCATCTCGGGCTCGCCGATCACGTGATCGGGCGGCAACTTCCCCAATTGTTTCTGAACGATTTCCACATATGGTTTCCCGGTTGAAACATAGATATTATTCCAACTAAAATCCGGTTGCAACCTATTAGCCGCAAGTTGCAGCGTTGATTGATTGCCGATAATTTTTTCAAATTGCTTCGGAGATTTTTTCCGGGAAAGGGGCCAGAGCCTGGTCCCTACTCCGCCTGCAAATATGACTGCTTTCATAGAGTTTGTTTTGCTAATCGTTCAACCGTCACTTTCATTTCTTTCTGAAAACGGGTAATAGAAAATTTTTCTGCATTTGATCTGCACAGGCCGCTATCATACCTTTTTTTAGCAAACATTTGCAACGTACCTATCACATCCGTATCAAATAATTCCCCTGTCTCGCCTTCAATGACTGTTTCTGCCATTCCGGACTTGCGGGGACATATGATCGGTTTTCCGCATGCCTGCGCCTCAAGCGATACGATACCGAAATCTTCGTCGCCGGTAAAAACAAAAGCACGGGCCTTTTGATAATAGGCAGTAAGCTCCTTATCTGTCAAATCGCCACCGGCAAATTCTATATTATTTTTTGCAATTCTTTTCAGATAGTTTTTCTGACTTCCCGAGCCGACTATTTTTAATTCCCATCCTAATTCGTTAAAAGCATTGATAAGGATATCTACTTTTTTATACGGAACGAGTCTTGCGACACAAAGAAAATAACTCCCATTGCCCTTCGGCCTAAATGTTTTTGTATCTACGGGCGGATAAATAACTTTCTCGACTTTTCTTTCGTAATATTTCTTAATCCTTTCACCAACGCGTTTTGAAATAGCGAGGTAATAATCAGGCCGTGCAGCCGCGACAGCATCCCATTTCCGTAACGTCGGTGCAAAAACACGTAACACGTCGCCCGCAAACCCCGCGCCCTCGTATTCCTTTTGCCCGCTCCATAAGTACCGTGTGGGAGTCAGGCAATAACAGATGTGGACGGTACCCGGTTTCGTAATAATGTCTTTTGCTTCTGCAGAGGTTACGGACAGCACCACGTCATACTCATCAAACGAAAACGTCTCAAATGCCATCGGGGTCAGCCAGGGGAAAAATTCATGATGCCGACGGGCCAGCGGCACGTGCTGTAAAAAAGACGCTTTGACGCGGAACACCTTTGCCCAGGATGCGCGCTTGGGATCGTACACTGCCGTATAGAGTGGGGCTTCCGGCCAAATCTCATGAAGAGCCAATAGTACCCTCTCCGCCCCGCCCCATTTATTCGCCCGATCGTACACGAGTGCTATGTTCATAGATGAGAAGCGTCTCCTTTGCCATTTTCTGCCAGGAATACTTCTTAACAATATCCGAATTAACTGTTGGTCTTATTTTTTCCGCTTGTTTTAAAATCTTTGCAAGATTCTCTACACTGTGCGGATTAAAATAGATTGCCGAAGATTTTAATAGTTCATGAAAAATCGGGATATCGCTGACGATCACCGGGCAGTTATTGGCGAGCGCTTCGAGAGCCGGCAGTCCGAATCCTTCCATGAGTGACGGAAACACGAATGCCTGCGCATGGCGATATAAATCCCACAGCTCTTTATCGCTGACTGTTTTCGGCTGTATACCTAGCCGTTTGTAGAAAAAATCGCTCTTCCCGACGAATATCACGCGGACGCCGGCCTGTGCCGCAGCACGTATCAGTGTCTCAAGATTTTTATGGGGATAAGCGTTCCCGACGTAAAGAAAATATTTATCCTTCATAAACAACCTCAATATGGTCGGCCGGTACATCGAAATGATCGAGAATTTCTTTTTTTGTTGTTTGGGAAACGGCGATTACTTTTTCACTCCAGAAAATCGCTTTTAACAGGGAAATGTAATATCCCAGCCTGCGGATTTGATACAACACATATGGTGATGTCGTTGCTTTTCCCGTATCAAAATGCAATATGGTCAGATCATGGATGGTAACGATAAATTTCCTGAAATAGAAAAGGGGGGCATTAAAATACGGGACATGCAGAAGATCAAGACGCTCACGGTTAAAAATCGCGGGCATGAATAGCTGTTCCGTCATGCTATGCCAGCGGATATCCGCCATCCGTTTCTCCCACCTGACATTGGGCAGTTGGAACCCGTCGTACGCATTTTTCCGCAAAAAGACGACGTAGGAATTCGTACGGTCGATCTTTCCCAGTTCTACGATAAGATTCCGGATATACCGGCCTACACCCGTTTCGAACATGAGCCGCGCATCAATGCCGATTTTCATATGAATGAAGTTTCCACCGATAGAACGTGTTCACTGCACATCCGACAATCGGACCGTATTTTTTTGCATAATGCTTTTTGAAAAATAACCAATTGTAGGTGTGAAAATAAATCTCTGTGGTAACGGCGCGGGAACGCAGGAGATTACTTCTTCCGCTCTGCTTCTTTTTATGCAAAACGGTCGCCTCCGGATTAAACCAAATCTCCCAGCCCTTTTGTTTAAACCGATACGCCCAATCAATATCTTCCGCATACATAAAATAGTCTTCATCAAGCAATCCCACCTGGTCAATTGCCTCCCGGCGTGCCAGGAAAAACGCACCGCTTATGACGTCCACCTGATGCGGGATCGTCAGATTTTTATAGCCCATGTGATACCGGCCAAATAATTTCGACTTTGGAAATATCCTCTCCAGTCCTGTGAGGTATGTCAACGATACCCATGGTGTCGGAAATCCGCGGTGACAGGCAGGATCCATAGCACCGGAAGGTAAATCCAACCGGCAGGTTGCCGCTCCTGCTTTCAGATGCCCGTCCATAAACCGCAGCATCGTCCGGACGCTGTCCTGCCGAAGCTCCGTATCGGAGTTGAGAAGCAGAATATATTTTCCTTTCGCAATATGTATCCCTTTGTTATTTGCCTTCGCAAACCCCAGGTTCTTTTTGTTCAAAATGAGCGTTATCCCGGTATATTTTCTAAGCATTTCGCGGCTTCCGTCCGTCGAGCCGTTATCCACCACGATAATTTCCCATAACGCTCCCTCCGACCATTTGTGTATAGAATCCAGACACAGCTTGGTCAGGTCTTTTGTGTTGAAATTGACGATTATGATAGAGAGTTCCATACGTCATCCAGTTTCTTCGCAATACTATCCCAGTTATATTCCCGTTCAACAAGCGAACGGCCGTACATAATTTTTTGCTTGTTTTTACCAATCTCATGAATTCTCATCATAGTTTCTTCAGTCGTATCGGCGATCCACAATGCCTTTGTGTCAATTCCTTCGGCGCCGATTGTCGTAGTAACAACCGGCAGTCCTACCGCCATGGCCTCAAGAATCTTAAATTTGGTCCCGCCGCCAATGCGAATTGGGGCTATCATGATATCAGCGCGGCACAGCTCATCCTGAATATGCTCAACCGCACCGTCAGGCGCACCTTTCCCGACAATCCGAAGTGTAGCCTGCGGGTACTGCTTCTTGATGATAGGCCACATCGTCCCACGCAGGTAGTCAGCTGCATCCCTGTTTTCCATCCATCTGAAATTCCCCGTATACAAAAATTTAAATCCCGGTGTTTTTTTCGGTTTAAACGGATATGCACCAATATCAACACCATTGGAAACAACGGACACATTGGGTTTCCCTATAAACCGTTTATCGGATTCGGAAACGGTGACTATATGAGCCGCCTCATTCCACACCCGACCCTCCCATCGGATCATTTTTGACACATCGAGAGATAAAAATGGTTTTAAAAAAGATACCGGGAAACCGTCGACGTACTTTTTATACACTTCGTGTTCTATATTATGTTCCGCAACAACAATGGGAATACGCAGTTGCGTAGGGATCGACGGCCACACATATCCCGGCTCGATGTGAATGAGATCATACCCACCCTTAGCAACTTCGTCGGATAAAAGCGACAGCATTTCGGGATTATGGTAGCTTTGCCATAGTAACGGATACGTACCGGTTATTGACGTAAATAAATATTTCGGCTGCCACACCCGCCCGCGGTGGACGACCGTTACATTTTTGCAAAATGAAAATTCGGGCAGATATTTTTTTTCGTCTTCCGACCGGATAAATGAATACACGTGAATCTCATGTTTTTTGCCGAGACGTTTCAGCAAATTATATATCCGGATTTGCCCGCCGGAATGCAAAGGATACGGCAAAACTGCTGAAACAAATAGTATTTTCATATTTGATTTATTCTTTTTGTCATGCTATACTTTATTCATCATTAGGGAGAAACGACCATACGACTACGTGTCATATGCAACGCCTCCCACTTTTTATGACTTCAATTCAAGATCCTTTTGTTTCTTATCGATAAATATTTTGTATTTTTGAAATTGATTAAGCAAACTCGACTCTGAAAATCTATTAGGAATAATAATTGCCTGAAGTTTACCACGACGCTCTAGAAACTCATGAAGGCAACGGAAATCCCCATCCCCGGATACTACTACAGCTTTTTCATAATGAGAAAATTCAATTGCTGCTGCATGTAAGACAAGTTCCGCATCCACATTACCTTTGACTTTCCCATGATTATCTGCCACAGTAGGTTTATAAATTAGTTCATATCCATCAGATTGAAGCTTTCGGTAAAGCGATTTATTTTGCGGTATGTATCCGATAAACAAAAACGCTTTATTCGCACGAAATTTATCTGTAAGGTACTGTCGAAACTTCCTAAAATCAAGCTTCCACCCTGTGTAAATTTTTTTCCCATGTCTATAGATATCCTTACGTGTGCCAAAGTTTAAATTTTGACTGTCAATAAAAGCGTACACCACTCGCTTTTTTTGTTTTTTCATAATCATTATTTCTTCAGCTTTGTCAAGTCGATAATGGCATATTTGTCGTTTCGAACCAATACCGTGTATGTAGCGGCGAGATCACGGGTTTCCGTATCCGCATCCGTCGGAGACACCGTCACGTAGGCGGTCGCTCCCATGGCGATTTTCTTATCGATATCAAATCCCAGCGGCCACCCCTGCCGCTGTGTCTGATACAAAAACGTGGTATCGCCATTGTACGGCGCGATCACTTTTGCGTCTTTCGGAAGAATTCTGTCCGCCGCTTGTCCCGCTTCAACAATCTCGGCGCGGTTAATCCAATAGTATGTCCGTATGGTAAACCACGAAAACGAAAGCATGAATATCAGAGAAACGATTGCCAGCCACGGGCGCATCTGACGCAACCCCTTTCCCGCAAATATCGCAACTGCCGGTATGATTAATATTTGGTAATAATCATGCTGAACATTGCCTGTCGCAAATATAATAAGGTACAGAAGCGCGCCGATCCCCAGCCACCGGAATATCCACCCCTCTTTTTTATTCGGCTGAAGGGTAAGACCTACCCCGAACGGAATAAGACCCCAAAAACCAAGCATTATGTCCCCCAGTCGCGTCGCAAACAGCCAGTGGAACCATGCGCCCTTGAAGCGGATGCCGTTTCCGTTTAACAGCCACGTGCTTACCGGAATGCCTTCCGGAAACTGCAAAATCCAGCGGCGCCACAAGAAAAGCGGCACAAGAGAAATAATTCCGTACACCAAACATTTAAAGAACATTTGTTTTGAAACACCATAATGTTTAAAAATGATATACGGGATAGGAAGAAGTAAAAATACCGCCATCGGTTTTGACAGTAAAGCAAGCGCACCGGCGACACTGCCCAACAGAGTCCACCTGCGCGACACCAGCCAGAGACTTAAAACCGACCAAAATACTACGTGTGGTTCCGGCAGTATAGTTCTCCCGTAGTAAACACTGTAAGGAAGTACAGCGAAAAGAAGCGCGGATACTATGCCGGTCAAAGGATCGACGAGTTGCGCCACCAGGAGACCCAACAAAATCGTTGTTCCCACTGATGCAACGATCGTGACAACACGTAGTAAAACTTCTAAAGGAATTTTTGGAAGACTCAATTTTACATAGGCGCCGATAGTCTGATACAGCGGGAATTCCACCATGCGCCACCCCTGAGGGTTATCTTTGCCGGACTGGATGTTGGAAAGGTCGTCATACCGCGGGTGCAGGGGGTCGATGCCGAACCGGAGGAAATTCCGTGCGACCGCCGCCGTATCCGACTGGCGCCAGCTGTGCCAGTCAGCGACGGGATAGGTTATGTGATACAGCCGGAGGACACACGCCAACAGTCCTATGCCAGCAAGGAGGGCAATAAAATATTTAGCAATTATTTTTTCCATTATTTCTCCACTTTCACAAGCCGTTTCAGTTCGTAATTTTCAAAAATAAATATTTCAGGAGAAAACCCCGGGGGGGTCGGCATGCTGTAGGCGGCTTCGGGCGAGGACACGTTTGTTGTTATGTACGCCCACGGATTAAAACGGAATATATGCCACAACGGATCGGCAAGTCCCGTGGGAAATACCCATGCGCGGCCGTACCGGATCGGTGTACCGATAAAGATAAAGCTTTTATTCTCCCGCAGCGGGAAAAACTGCGTGCTCATAATGGAAAGCGTTTCCTGGGAAACCGCGCTTGCTTTCTTCCAATCGCCGGCAACCCGTCCTACCTCCGCTACATTCCAGATAATAAGACCGGAAAGTCCGGCGATTGCCGCATATTTCAGGACGCGCCGCCCTTCTAACTCCCACACGATCGAAATCCATGAACCTACCCCTGCCACAAAAAAGCCGCTGGCGGCAAGTACGTACCGCTCGCTCATATTGCCCAGTCCCAGATAGGCACCCAGTGATACGATGCCGCAGACAAACCACATGACCGGGGTTCTGTATACGGACAATACGTTCTTCATTTTGAATAAAACAAAAACCAGTGAGGCGGCAATTACCGATCCGCCAAGTCCCGCCACGAGCCAGCGGCTACGGAGAAACTCACGCGCCACACTCCAAAACTCGAAAAATCTCGGTCCCGCAAATGTCCCGAGGAAATATCCGACACCGTTGCCGGCGATGTTAAACGGCAATGCTGACAGCTTATATCCATAATCCCCCGACGGCGGCACAGAGCCTGCCCACGTACGGAGCATCCAATAGAACGGGATTGCCAAAAACGGGAGAAATGCAAACAAATTTTTCTTCCGTGCCACAATGAATACAATGACAGGCGCAATAATCATCCCGTCGTACGAAAACATCGAAAGGACCATGAGAATTACGGCGGCGGCGGCAAGAACATTTTTCTTCCATCCGGAATATTGCTGCATCCTGAAATATCCAAGAACTGCGCCAAAAAGAAACACTGCGGACAATAGACTGCTCAGTCCGGAAATCCAGAACACATTTTCGTGATGGACGGAAAGTACGGTAAACAGGACCGCCGCGGCAAGAGCGATTGTCCGTTTCACGTTCGTCTCCCTCATGACAAGATACACAAGGTGCGATACCAACCCATAGAGAAGGATGGAAACAACATGATATCCCTCCGGTTTGAGCCAAAAGATTGCATACAGTGCAAAATACAGCAGCTTCGGGATAGGGCGGTAGAAAAATCCTCCCGCATCCGTAAAATATTTAGCTACATCCGCAAACGATGAGCTTGCCGCCCATTTAAGCCAGGTAAAATCGTCCGCAATAAAATAGTCGGAGACGGAGGATCCGAACAGGACGATTCCCGCGACAAATAAGTACATAAGATACGCGGTGTTGGACGTTAATGCATTCTTAAGCAGTCTGAAATAACCGGGTAAGGTCATCGCGTCTGCAGATAACAAAGCCATGGCGACTCCCAGAAGAAGCCACAGGATGAATGCTACCTTCGACGCTTCAAACACATCTATAAGAATTCCGTTGAACATGAGGCCTGTTAATCCCGCGAATACGCCGACAACAAAGGCTTTTTCTATACCGTCAAGTTTGTCTTTCCTTTTGAGAAATACCGTGTAGGCCGCAAGCAGTATTCCTAAAAAGCTTACCGTACCCACTAGACCGGTCTCCCCGAGCATGCGGACATAATCGCCGTCTGAAGCCACCGACAGCGTCGAGTAGCCGCTGCCTAACAAAATATTCCGTTTGAATGCCGTCATTGCCATGGGCCATTCGCCCTGCAGCCGCGTGGTGATGGAAATATCGTAGACGAGCGCCTTTTGGATAAGGAAGCTTCCCGATACCGTGGCAATTTCCCCGGTGCCGCCTGTAAGTCCCACGCTTGTATATGCAATTGTTTTCACCTGTCCTGCAGACGAAGCTGATGGCGGGAGCCCTATATACTGGCTCCCCGTCGGCAGATTTTCGACAGCCGGTGACTGGGATTTCTGGATAACGGCGGTTGTTCCTTCAAGAGACGCCAGCGTTCCGACGGGTTTTCCTGTCGATAAATCGACAATAACGTCGTTATACCGGAAGGTTTTATAAAATCTGTCCGATGCGCCGTTGAAAAAATTCAGCAGGAAAAAGCTGGCAATAATAACAGGAATAATAAACCACTTCTTCTTATACCAGAACAGCATACAGCTTATTCCCACAAGATATACGAGAAACGAAGTCCGTGATTGCGTCAAAAACAGCATGACCAGCGATCCGACCGATAAAAAGAAAAACACGGCTTTGTGCCAGATTTTCTTTGCGGCAAATGTGACGGCGGCCAGTATCGGTACCGTCAGAACAACGAATGCAGCCAGATCATAATGCCCCGCGAACGTGGAAGGAATCCGTGCCGTCGGCGGAAGCCGGAGCGGTAATCCTTTGGCAAACTCTTCGTTCATTGTCAAAAATGCCGGCCAGCCGAAAAATTTCTGGCCGAGTCCGTGGATAATAATGGCAAATGTCGTAGCAGCCAGCGTCCAGACAACCGCAGTCATGAATGATTTTTTTTTGCTCACGACGTCAAACGCCATGAAAAAAAGCATCATGTATTCTATGCGCCGGAGATAATGCAGAATAACCAGATGGGGAAAATAGCCCATGAGCTTCGGGCCGATGAACAGAATGGAAAATATGGCCGACGCGGCGCCGATGCCCCAATACAGGAGAATGGGCCACGTGAGCGGCGTTTTAGGAAGCTGCCGCTGCCGGATACGCAGGACAATATACGCGGCGATTGCCACGGCTACAAGGAAATCTTCCAGCCGTATATACACAAACGTCCGGATAACATTAATAAGCGGCACTTTCGGATAGAGCGGAATGAACGCCAAGAAAAACAATACGGCAAGTCCGCTGATATTACTGATTAACCAATGTAAGGCCTTCTTCATATATCGTGACCAGGTCCGGTTTTTCGAGGATTCTGCCTACTCTGATTGAAATCCATGCTTTCACCATCAACATAAATTTTAACACAGATACCTCCGCCGGCGTTCGGTGCTTACGGTAGAAGTATATAAGGCCCCGGAAAATATTCTTCACAGGTGCCCGGAAATTGCCGCTGGATGCGGCCCCCGTATGGATAAACCGTGCCTGCGGCGTGAAAAAAACTTTATATCCCTTACGCCCCGCCCGGTACAAAAATTCAATCTCGTCCATATACATGAAAATTCCCTGATCAAAAAGCCCCGCGTCATAAAAAGAATCTCTCTTCCCTAATAAACACGCACCGGACACCCACCCAACGCGTCTTGCCTGATTCGGAGAATACCGCGTAATGGAAAGCTTGTCTGCCTGACAAAAAAGCATGAGAAATACGTACCAGATGGTAAACATGGGTCCGCAGGAAGGCTGTAGCGATCCGTCTTCGTTATAAAGCTTCCCGCCGACAAATGACTTCGGATGCGACTTCGCAAACGCAAATAACCGTTCCAGAGAATCGTTTAAAGCGTCTATATCAGAGTTGAGCATAAGAGCATATGTACCCTTGGCTATATGAAGACCCATATTATTGGCGGTGCCATACCCCAAATTTTCCTTATTGAGTATTTTTATTACTTGAGGAAATTGCGTATTCAACATCTCAACAGAACCGTCGTGGGACGCGTTATCCACAACGATGATTTCATAGGCTAGTTTTGAACGTTTCAGCGTTTCAATAATCGACCGCAGACACCGGCCGGTCAGGTGTTTTGTGTTAAAACTAGGAATAATAATAGAGAGGTCCATTATTGAAATAATCGGGCGAATTTGAGTGTATAGGTGAGATTTTTATTTCTTGTTTTAATCAATTTTGCCGGTACGCCACCGACGACCTCATAGTCTCCCACGTCACCGGTGACCACCGCGCCTGATGCAACAACTGCACCTTTCCCGATACGGACACCGGGCAAAATCGTGACCCGTGTGCCGATAACGACGTAATCTTCTATAAGAACCGGCGCTCCCACCTCGGCAAAATCAGGAGAGTCGATATCATGTTCCATGGTATAAATCCGCACCTCGCCGGCAATCGATACGTTGTTTCCGATTTTTAAGGGACGGCCATGTTCTTTCCGGTAGGTCATAAAATGCTTCATCCGCCCATCCAAAAATGCATCATTGCCGATGATCGTGTTATGCCCTATTTCCACGCCTGCCGGCTGGTTAAATTCACATCGCCAATGAATGGAAGAATCCCTGCCGATTTTCACCCGATAGAGAGTCCGGTACAAAAACAGCCTGACCGTATGGCTCGGAATGTAGCCTGCCAGCGTACAGCAATACACCCAAAAATCAATCAAGCATCTCATATGTTTTCGAGTACCTCCAACGTTTGTCTGGCCGCCTTTTCCCAGGTAAACTTTTTCATTTGGGCAAGTCCCGCATTCACCCTCTGCTTACCCTGTATCAAATTTCTCTGCCGGACGGCAGTCAGAAGTCCGCCGGCGATACTTTGGGCGCTCCCCGCATCCACATAAATTCCTGCTTTCCCCGCAATCTCCGGCAGGCTGGAAACATTCGAAACCACCACGGGACATTTGTACGCCATCGCTTCCAGAACCGGCAATCCGAACCCTTCGTACAGGCTCGGCAAGGCAAAACAAAGAGCGTGCCGGTAAAAAGACGGGAGGTCTCCGTCCGGCACAAAATCCAGAAATTTTACCCTGTCTTCCACGCCGAACTTTTTCGGAGCCGCAAGAATATCCTCATAGAGCCAGCCTTTTTTCCCGATGATGACCAGATGAAGATCGGAAAATTTCTGTCGGTTTTGCTTCAAAAACAGACTGAAGGCTTCGATTAATCTCGTATAGTTTTTCCGGGGCTGGATCGTTCCCACCGAAAGAATGTAATTACGGCTGATATGGTACTTATCCGGAATATCCGATGCGTCTCCCATAGTGAATCCGGGATAGGTCACAACGACCTTATCATCCGGTACGTGATATTCTTTGATTATATCATTTTTGCTGGCCTCACTTATCGTAAAAATCTTTTTGGCGTGCGCCGCCGAATATGCCGTCCACCGGGTAAGCTGGTAGAGATCTTTGGGCTTAAAGAGCTGGGGAAATTTGAGGTACGACAGGTCCATAATGGACATGACGCGGGGGATAGCCGTAAACCTCGGAATATAATGCGTCGGTGAGAACATAACGTCAAGGTTCTCCCGCCTCATCGCCAGGGGTAATCCGATAAACGTCCATAATTTCTTCGGGCCCACCACTCGGTAGTGCCACCAATCAGTTTGGGCAGGCATATCGGGCATCGGCGGGGTCGGTAAAAAAACGATCACGTTGACGGTTCTTTTGGATTCTTTTTTGAGAATAGCATACATGCCCTTTATCGTTTCATGAGCAATACGCCCTATCCCGACGCGCCGGACGACATTTGCTTCATACCCGTCTATTCCAATATTCATATTCCAGGATAGATAACATGTAGTTTTTCTTTAGAAATATGTAATAGTTTTACAATATCTTTTTTCGTAGACTCGCTGTCGCAGAAAATCGCCCTGCATTCCTTCCTCACCCATTCTAAACGCCGTTTGTGTGTGGCGACGATACCTGCATCCATTTCCTTCGGAAACAGCATGGTCGAAAGATCATGAACGGTGGTGACGCCCTGAGCTTGCCGAAGGGGAGGCTGCGTCCAATCACTTGACCAGAACACGTCAACGGCTCCGATAAACCATTCAACCGGTACAATATGCAAACGGTTCCAGAGAATATCAAGAACGATCGGCGGAAAAGGAAGGGTGACCAACCGAACCCGCTCGCGGGGAAGTGAGGCATAAAACGATTGAAATATATGTCTTTTCCTCACTGAAGCTCCGAACAACACATAGTCATTCTCTGTATCTATCCGCAGCATTGACGATACCATCTCGCGCACATAGGTGCCTACCCCTGTTCTTTCATGCACGATCTGGCTTATGTCTATTCCAATACGCATAGGTATATCATCTCATTTTTCAGGCAAATAATACAAAAACTCCATTGCTTTGGCTCGCTGCCCCTCCGTTAAACCCGGCACTAAGGATTTTTTCATATAGAGGCACGTCGGTTTACCTTCTGAATACCACTGTACATACATGGGCAGAACCTGTTCGGGAAGATGCGGATAGACGGGCGCATCCGGAGAACAAAAATCGTACACGATATCAGGAGGATTGCGGAGAAACATATCCTCTGCTGCGTAAAAATATTTATCTTTAAATTGCGACGGGTAATAAAACGAAAACGGATAGAAAGAATTTCTCCCTGATGCAATATACAGAAATTCTTCTGATCCGTTCGTAAACAGCGTCTGTCGAGGAGTAGTAATCGCTTTTATAACTTCTCCTATCTGTAAATACTTTCCGTAATTGGTTATAAATTCGGTGTGTTCATCTGTTTTTTGATAGATAAAAGACCGCGGTGAAAACAATACGAATACTAGCAACAATCCCGTAATGATGAAAGAAACATATCGCTTACGTACTTCCCGCATGCTTTCATACAAAAGATACAAAGAAGAAAACAAAAACATGCCGTACCAGTTCATCTGATGAAACGCTTCAAAATACTGCAGACCCGGTATTGTCGGCCGGAGATTAGCCAGACCCAAGGCAATAAAAAGAAATCCTAGTACCCACAGGTTTTTCTTTGCTTTGATCCATACGAACGCGGATACAAAAAATAGAATACTTATAGATATCAGCTGGAAACGGAAATCATTCCATGTGCCTGCGACAAGAAGATAGGCCGGGTAAAAAAATGATTTGACAATACCGCTTCCGAAAAAATTTCCCGCCGAGAGCTCGCCGGGCAATCCCCTTTGTGCATTAATGGTAACAACGTTGTAGATAAAATCACGTAGGGGGAATAACGTGAATAAACCCGCGGTAAGGACCAAAAACACGCCGATGGCGATAAAGCTGATCTTTTTGAACCATACGGTCCGGATGATCACGGCAAAAAGAAATACCGCAGCCAGAACATACGGTTCCCGCATAAAGACGACAAACCAGAGGCATACGGCCGCCAAAATTATATCCGCATGATATATACGCTTTTTAGCCAGTGTATGCAGGCCCAATCCGGTAAGATACACCATCGGATAGACGATAAAACTTTCCGCCAAAAACCTGTCCCCAAAGACGTAAAACTTTGAAAATTCGTATATGAGCGTAAATACCAATCCGGTTATCCCGAATCTCCAACACAGGAAAACGTTAAACATAAATCCAAACAGCAGTAAAAACTGCCTGTGCTGCAAAACAACGGCATAAATATTTACCGGATTCCCGAAGTGCTGAACGAGGAAACTCACATACGCCATGAGCGGCATGTGATTAAAGTAAATTTGTGAGTACAGCTGACGGCCCTTGCCGAGAAAATATCCGCCCACATAATTAAAACAGTCATCAAAACACCCGAACGCATTGATTTTCGGAATATAGATTTTGTAAAGGAAATAATACGTCAGGAGTAAAAAAACAAAAATAAAAACAATTCGATATTTCCGGTATATATTACGCACCATATCCGTTGGGGTGATTTTTGTGCCATGTCCATGCTGATGAGACAATGGTGTCAATATCGGAGTATTTCGGCTCCCAGGAAAATTCTTTTTTAAACCGCGTCGCATCGGCGACCAGGCTGTGCGGATCACCGGGGCGGCGGGCCGACTCCCGGACGGTAAAATCCGCACCCGTTATTTTTTTAACCGCAGAAACTACTTCTTTATTTGTCGTCCCATCACCCGTTGCAAGATTATACACGTCGGTTTTATGGCCCTTCGCAAGGGCATCCAGCGCAAGTAAATGGGCTTCCGCAAGATCCTCAATGTGGATATAGTCCCGGAGGCACGATCCGTCACGGGTCGGATAATCGGTGCCGTACAACAAGAATTCTTTTTTGCCACCCATGGCCGCCGCGATCGCGACCGGAATAATATGCGTTTCCGGGTTATGCGCCTCACCGTGCAATCCGGCCAATGATGCGCCGCAGGCATTAAAATACCGCAGGCTGATGCTGCGGATATGATGCTGATAATCCGTCACCCGCAATAATTCCTCAAAACACCACTTGGAAAGCCCGTAGGGGCTCGTGGGATTTTTGGCATGGCCCTCCGGAATAGGGATAAGAGTCGGATTTCCGTACACGGCAGCCGTGGAAGAAAAAATGATTTTATCAACGCCGTGCTCATGCATGACGGCCAGAAGCGTCATCGGTGCAATAATATTATTTTTCATGTACTTGATCGGCTCCCGTACGGATTCCTCCACCATGAGATATCCGGCAAAATGGAGGACGGCTTCAATGTGATATTCGGAAAAAATCGGATCAAGTGTTTCTTTGTCTTTGATATTGCCGACAAAAAGAGGCACGCCGGCAGGAATGGCTTCTTTGTGTCCGTACTCAAGGGAATCCACGACGACAGGCGTGTGCCCGCGTGATAAAAGCCGCCGCACCATATTACTGCCGATATACCCCGCGCCTCCGGTGACAAGTACCTTCATGAGTTTATTTTAGCAGAAGTGAAGCAAAGATGAATGCCGCGCCGTACCACGTCAGGCGCTCGGCCGTAAAAAACGTCCACGCGGCAAACAGCGGAATCGCCAAAACCCAGCTGATGAGGCCGGCAATCAGGAATACGCGGGGTTTTTTAACAAAAAGTAAAACGATGAACGCGAGAAGAAATCCTACATCCTGCGGCTTCATTGTTTATAAAACGCGATTGTTTTTTTGAGTCCTTCGTCAACGGAAATTTTCGGCTCCCACCCCAGTGCGGTTTTTATCTTCGTAATATCGGGTTTCCGCTGGGTCGGGTCGTCCTCCGGCAGCGCCTCAAAGGTTATCGGGGATGCTGATCCGGTCATTGCTTTCACTTTTTGGGCAAGATCCTTCACCGTATATTCTTCGGGATTCCCGAGGTTAAACACTTCACCCTTCAGATTGTCTGCAAACATGACGGCAAGAATCCCTGCCACAAGGTCGGAAACATAGCAGAATGAGCGGGTTTGCGTGCCCTGCCCGAATATGGTCAGTGGTTTTCCTTCAAGCGCCTGATTAATAAAATTCGATACGACCCGCCCGTCATCCTTACGCATTCTCGGGCCGTAGGTGTTGAATATCCGGATAATGCGGGCATCAAGGCCGTACTTCCTTACATAGACCATGGTCATTGCCTCCGCAAACCGCTTTGACTCATCGTAGCAGGACCGCACCCCGTTGGGGTTCACATTCCCCCAGTAGGTTTCTTTCTGCGGATGTTCTTTAGGTTCTCCGTATACTTCTGACGTGGAGGCCTCAAGATACCGTGCGGTGTGAGATTTCGCCAGCCGAAGCATATTCACGGTTCCGCATGAATTGACCAATGCGATTTCTTCAGCCAGATTTTTAAAATCGGCCGGAGACGCGGGAGAGGCCAAATTAAAAATATAATCCGCTTTTATATCGGGAGCATTCACAATAATATCCTGGCGTACAAAAGAAAAATCGGGGTTTTTCTTTGCTTCTTCAATATTCTCTTCCGAACCGGTTAAAAGATTGTCGACGCAAACGACTTTGTGGCCAAGCCTTAATAATGCGTCGCACAGGTGCGATCCGATAAATCCTGCCCCTCCGGCAACCACACTGGTTTTTTGATCTGCCATACATCTATTGTAGCACGCGGATACGGATGGCGCCCGCAAGCGACCGGAAAAGTTCCTGCACGTTTGCGTTGGAAAAGCCGTACTTTCGATCCCTGAACGTAATCGGGACCTCCATGATACGAAAACCGTTCTGTTGTAGTTTATATGCAATTTCGGAGAGCGCGATAAAACCGGTTTCCCGAAGAGGTGCGGTCAACAAAAATTCAGCGGCTTTCCGTGAATACAGACGAAAACCGTTTGTATAATCCGTCAAATGCAGTCCCAGCCATATGCGTAAGAAGGCGTTAATAAGCCTGCTCTGCACAAGCCGGTGCCTCGGCCATTGTACGATATGACTCTGCTTCAGGTAGCGCGATCCAACAATGAGGTCCGCAGTACTTCGCTCCTTCAGAAACCGGTTAAACTCCGACGGAGAATGGGCCAAATCCGCATCCATTTCAAAACAATACCGGATCTCTTTATGTGTGAGTGCTTCCGCCAATCCCCGGATGACCGCGCTTCCCCTGCCCAATTTCTGTCCCCGGGAAATAACAATGGTGCCCGGAAGAATCATTTTTGCGGGCGAATCATCAACGATCACCACAAGAGCATCCGGAAGATACCGGTAAATATCTTTTAATAAAATCCGCAAATTCTTTTCTTCGTTATATGCAGGAATAACGACCGCGATATCAGAATTATCCATATCCTCCCGTTATATTTTTTCAAATACTGCTATGTGTGCATTGTCGAATATCTTTTTCAGGCGTAACGCACCCATTTCATATTCGGAAAGGTCGGATCCCAGGTACCGGGGAACAACGATAAGTTGTTCATCATACCCTGATACGTTCAGAACATTGTTTTCCGGCCTCATGACTGTTTCCCATTTCTTACCGGTCAACAGGTGTGCCAATTGAGAATTTGCATAGAGAAGCGGCCGCACCGCCTTATATATCGGACGAACTGCATAATCTATTTCTTCAACATACAGCACGCTCTTTTTTTGATCTTTGATTGTCTGCAGTGCCTGTATTTCATACGCGGTGAGGACATACCTGCTTCTTGAAAAAACAACAGCGGACGCAAGAGCCACCAGTATGGCGAACACAATACTGCAGAACAGCAAAACATTTTTGAATGTATATTTTCTGAAAATACATACAGCCCCAACCGTCAGCACCACGGCAGCACCGGCGAATGACGCTGCCACAACCAAGTACGTTGTTTTATCCAGCGGAAAATACGGTACATGAAGGTAGAGAAGTACGACCATAGCATAATAGACCCAATAGACGACGCGCTTCTTCGGGAGGATGATGAGGAGAAAAAACGGAAGAATTTTCGTGACATAGACGGTCACCAACACCGGAAACTGAAACAGGGACATGCCGGCTAAAACCAGCGTCTCCTTTTTGTCAAAAAGAAACGTTGCATTGTTTACTAAAAAAGGAAATGCAAAAAAAAGCGGAATGAGCAACAACAATTTTCTTTTGTAAAAAAACCCTGCTCCAAAATACAAAATATAGAGAGCGAGTATGATGAGCAAAGGGGAAATCCGCGGTTTTGGCCGGATAAAAGAAAAAGTTTTTTCGCCGATCGTGAGGCCTGCCGGAGTAAACGATGCAAGTTTCGCGTTCCCCGCATAGAGTTCAACCGTCTTATCCTTTTCCTTTATCGTCAGCTGCTCCTCCGTTGTTTTGATGAACATGCTCCCGTTCGGAAACCGCATAGAATCAATAATTCCCGGTTCATTTATCCGCAGGTTGCTCTGACTGTTCGGTAAAACGTCAAAATCCTCTTCTGTTTTGTCTGAATAATTTCGCAAATCAACCAACGACACTGTACCGCTCGTTTTCAGTATTGCTGCACGATAGTTTTCTGACACATACCAGAACGACTGATCGCGAGATCCGTAGTCCGTGGAAAGAAAACCGGTTCTCCCCGCAAATACTTTTTTCTGGGATAGATACCGCCGGGCATACTCCCGGGCAAGGACAATCTCTCCCCTCCCTGACGCCTGAATCTCTTTAGCTTTACCGAGCATTGTTTTATAGAATTGCTGAAATGTCGCGACCGTTCCCCCGTTTTCAAGCCCGATAACGAACGTACCGAACGGTTTCTGTAAATATATCGAGGCGAGATAGTCAACATATTCGGGCGTATACCCTCTGGCCGGGTAATCCTGCAGGCTATAGAGAGGATCTGCGTAGCCGCGCAGCGGATCCCGTATTGCCCATTGCAGAACGACTACTTTTGAACTTTTATCAAACGATGCCGCTGGCATTCCCTCATTACTCTTTGAAGGAAGATACGGGATATTCCACGGCGTCCCCCAAATGGAATAAAAATCCAGATTGAACTGGTCTGCCGCCCGCATGGCCGCCGTAATCCCGTATTTCTCCTGCATATACGTCAGAGAATCTCCGCCGATCCACCACGCGCCGACTGTCTTGGGGTAATACCCGAAGACTGCCTTAAATTTTGAAAATGCCGTATCTATGAGCTGTTTCCGTTCGCCCGTGTCATAGGAGCTCAGGAATAATCCGTCGGAAGAATACCATGGACCCTGGCCGCGGAACTGGACGCGGGATTTTTCGGCATAATTCCTGTCAATTTCAAACAGCAATCCGAATTCCTCGTCCTTCATCTCTCCTTTGGCAAATCCGGTCATGCCGGCATTCTCCAGTGCACCGTATTGGAATAACCATGTTGCATGAACGCCGACCTCCTCCGTCACCTGCCATTGCGCTTTGAGACTGGCAACAAGATCATCCGATTCATGTCCGAGCCCGTTTCCTCTGACGGGATTAATAATAACCATTGCGGGACGCTGACTACCTGTCTGAAGTATTAAAAACTTTGCGTCCTCATATACCACGGTATATTCTTTGGTAAGTAATTCCGTATCGACCGCATACGGAAAATCGTTTTTTTGCCATTTCGGGACGAGGATATACGAAATATTGTTTGCCCCCGCGGCTCCGGAATCGCCGCTGTACACCCGGCGTACGACAGACGACCGGTCAGACCATCCCACATTGCCGTAAAAACCGAAATAATTTGTCCTCCCTGCCAGAACGACCGGATCTATCATGTCCGCATAGGATACAAACACCGCATCTTTCGGGGTAGACGCGCGGATCCATGCGATAACGGGTGCTGTTTCCTTATCTATCAGCGGATAAGCAAACTCGTTCTTTATCGGCAAAAGATCAATAAACCCCGATGCGGTAAGGACACCGACAACCAGCACCGCAGCTATCTTGGCGGCAATATGTTTCCGTGTCCACACCCAATATACGCCGGCGGCTGCCAGGACGTTGATGCCGGGAATAAGAAAGGAGAACAACTTTTGATCAAACCCCCGTTTCCCTACCCCTGCCAATACACACAAGCCGGAGAACAAAATGATGAACGGGATGAACGATACCCGGAACTTTTTGGGGATGACCAGATATCCCATTCCTGCAACAACCGGCAGGATACCGAGATTCTGCCACAGGTACGTACCGAGATTCCATGCGGGATGCAAAGCGCGTATATCATATGGATTAGCAATAAAGCTGGAATTAATCCACAGGGCCGCACGGTACAAAAACGGCACCATGGGTGCAATGGATATCAGGGAAAGTGCCGCGCCCCCGATAATGAATGCCGTAAGTAGTTTCCATTTCCGGTGTACTACAAACAGGAGTCCGATCAGTACTCCGGCAGCCACGCATACCGCCATGTTCCATAAAAACAAAAGTCCTACCCCTGCCCCCAGCACGGCGGATTTTTTAGCGGTCATAGTGTTGTTCTCAAAAAATTTCGCCGCAACCATAAAGAGAAATAATCCTGCCGCTACGGCAAATGCCAGATGCCGCTGGTTCACGTAATTATTCAGTGTCACAAAAATGGATATAACCGAACCGTCAAAGGGCCCTGCAAAGGGATAGGTCCGGATATGCCACAGATCCGGTTGCCCCATAACACCCCAAAACGCCAGCGAGCTGTTGGTAACGGTCAATAACACCGCAATCCAACCGACCAGCGGCTTCTGTTTTCCGATTATCTGCGGCAGATAATACACCACGATAAGGAGCGCGGTAAACGAAAGAATACCCGGAATATTCACCGCCCACACGATGGGTATGCCGAAATGCTCAAGGAGTGCCGTCCAGAACACAAAGAAAAAATGGTAAAACAGCGGCGCACCGGCAAAATACGGTGATGCTAACGGGATATTTGATCCCCAGGACATGGACCGCACGAGCCCGACCAGATAGGAAGAATCAAAAATCGTATTGCTGCCGACAAACAGGAGGTCCCCCGCCCCCCGGAACGTTTTTGTCATCATCCAAAAACTGAACGCGAGTGACAGCATGGCAACCGCTATCTCGCTCAAAGATACTTTCTGCTTACCGGAAACGTTCTTTTTCAAAAAAAACAACAGCAGTACAATACATACGGTACTTGTTATGGTTCCCCAGAGAATCGGGTCGCGGGTGTGTGCAAACAAACAGGAAAATAGGTAGGTGACCGGAACGCCGATCCCGGTGCCGACCAGAAATGCTCCGACGATATTCAATAACGCCGGAAATCCCGGCATCCACCGGCGCAGTATCTTCCGGCCAAAAAAATAGAGGCCGACAAGATACATTACTACAATTACCACATACATACTTTGCATAAGGCTGCGACGAGAAACATCCCGCTTACCACAAGCCCGATGTTCGTCAATTGCTGCTGGCGGGCAACGGAAGCGGGTGAGTCCGATGTAAACGTAAATTGCGTATTTTCAAACACGGCAACCGGACCAAATGCGGAATCCTGCACAAGCGGCGTCTTCACAAGCGCTTCAATAAGGGCACGCCGCTGTCCGCCGTCGAAACGGTAATCATTCAAAAATAACCGTTGTTCCAAATCCTCCGGAACGATGACATATTTGGCGCCCGCCTTGGTGAGAGTCTGCATAAAATCGGGTGTTTGGGTAACCGCAATGAGAGCCGATACCGATGCCCCCGGAAACAATTGGTCGGCATACAACAACGGGTGGGTATCCGAAGCATATGCAAATTTTTCCCGCTGCGGAATCCACAACGTCCGGGAGGGGGCAGGATCTGCCGTCAGCAGGTTTTTCAGCTGCACATACTCCGAAGGAATCTGCATAGGCCGGAAATTCCCTTTCACCTGCCCCAAAAATACCGCACGGATCGTGAAGAGCCAAAACATAACAAAAACGATTAATGATAAATGATGAATGATAAATGAACCGATTACATTTGTCTTATCGTTAATCTTTAATCGTTTATCATTTATCATTTCCTGAATACGTTCCAGCGCAAACGGGATAAGCACCGAGTATCCGAGTGCAATAGAGACATAAAATTTCGTCGGGTCCCGGAACATGACAAAACCCGGGATATGGGTAAACGCCCATTGATAGATAAAGCCGAACGGTTCCTGTACGCCTTTGGCCAAAAACGAACCGGTGAGAGCAAGGAAAGCGAAGAAACGGATTTTTTTGTCTTTAAAAAGGAGCGATGAAAAAGCGATGACCGGCACCACAAGAAATTCCGGCTGCAAAAAATATATTTTGCCGAACAGATTTTCCGGCCAATTCGGATGAAGAAATGACAGCGCATGCGGGAAGTCAGCAAAACTCAAGAACCGCAGCATGCCGGGATTGGTCAGTTCATTATCCAATCCGCCTACGCCGGCTCCCCCGGTCAATACAGCCGGCAGAATCCAGAATGCATTGATTCCGGCGGCAATCAAAAACGGTACGATAAACGAAAACTTTTTCTTCGCAAAACATAGTGACCAAAAAATAATTGCTCCCGCCGCAAGATATGCCAACCGCAAATCCGCCAGACACAGCAGGGCAAACAGCAATCCCCGCTTCGCGATCCCTGCATGCTCCATGAAGCTTGCAAGAACAATCGGGGTCAGTGCATACCCCCACGCAACCCCCAGCTGACCGCCGGAAAACAGCAAAAGAAAATACGTATTGGCGACATAGACGAACGGAACTAGATACGCATACGGCTTTTTGAGAAAATGTTTTCCTAACGTGTAAGCCCCATACAAAGCGACGCCAACCGCTCCCACCCACAGGAATTTGTCTATCCACCACCAGGTGAAACCCACGGAAGACAGGATTTTTATAACCAGCTGCAATGTGTAATCGTACCAAAGCCGGAACCCGTGGTTTGCACCGAACCCCTCATCTGCACGCCAGAGAACCGGCAGCCAACCGAGCCGCCGGATCATTTCGGGAAAATAAAACGGCGCGTCACCGGCGGAAAAATACATATTATGTTTCCTTCCTGAAGAACCACTGTACGACGGTCACGACAACAAGCAAAGCATAGAAACAAAACGTGAGAATTCCGAAAAAATCAGCATAGGACGTTTTTTTGAATATCAAACTACACGCAATACCCGCAAGCGAAAACAATGATGCTAATGAAATAATCTTGACTATCATATTATTTATTATGAATTTTCGTGGTTCTTCTTAGTACGAATATCATACCCACCAAACTTATTAGAAAAATGGTTATTCCCCAATTCACGAATTTTTGCGGCTCGTAATATATGGAAACATCGTATGTTCCTGTATCCCGAATAATCCATCCATTAACCATACCGTTCAGTTCAAAATGGTCAGGCTGATGTAATAATGGTTTATCTGTACGCGACACTTTCCAACCAGTGTCAAAAGACTGGTTTAATCCCAATATATATAGCCCTGTCGCATTTTCAATATGCACGGTAAACTGCACGGGGCTTTCCTGATTCCACCGTAATGAAGGCGCGCGGAGCATTTGTGTCGCTGTATTTTTTACCTGGATATACACACGTGGAATATCCGGTAAAGAGGCGGATATAAATTTTCCTTCAATAATATGGGCTCCTTTTGATAAAACGACCTGTTCGTTCTGTCTTACAGGTTGCCCGTCCATCTTCCAATCAAAAATATCCCGACTGTTTGTCATAACTGTAAAAGCTCCTTTGACATCATGAGGCAGGTCAAGAATATATTTTACTGAATTATGAGTTCTGTCCGTCACCCACACATACGGCATTATTTTATCAATGTTTATTTCTTGTCCGCCGTTCAAATACTTTTTTTGAGCTTCGACAAATGCATAGAATCGTATTGCATATTCGTATTTATTTTTCCCCTGAAGAGTCGAAATAATTTTTTCCGCTGCAAGCATATCCGAAGACCACTCCCCGAGACGATTGTGAGCAAGAGCTCTGTTTGCAAATACGATATACATGTCAATTTTCCTCGGATCAAGATCACTTAATGCATTAAATTTCGTTTCTTCTTTACGACCCTGAAAATATTTTGTAATGATGCTTGTTTTCCCGTACGCTGATATGTCTATCCCGTCAATAAATGATGCTAATTCATTTTCTCTGCAGTACATGCACTCCGCTTCAAAAATTTGTTCCTGAGCAACGGCTTCAGGGAGCATTTGTTGGCCGATAGCCAGTGCGTACCCGGCAGTATTTCCTACAAAATCAAACATATGCCCTTTTTTCAGATTACCGGTTGCTAACTTGTCGGCAGTAAAAACCATGGAGCTAATAGAAGAATCGTCTATCTCATATAACGACCAAGCGCCAGCGGCATACCTTTTCTTCAAATAGGTTTTCTGACGTATCGCCGTCTCCCAAAAACTCAGGGGCGTTGATTTTTCAAATGATTCAGACAACCGTACGTCAGAGCGGTATAAAATGTGCGTAATTCCCAAAATCCTGATGATCTTTAAAAACGCCTCATCATTACCTTTTTCAAATTGGCCGTACAATGATGAAATAACATCACTTCCTCCCAGTCCGTTATATATGAAGGTTCTATTTGTCGATAACGACGCGAACGGGGCCAAACAATAAAATCCCCATGTGGACGTGTCCAACGGAGCGCCGATAAAACCGTCATCGAGCTTCGGCATAACAAGAATCCGCGATTGAACGTGTGTGTTCGTTTCGATATAGTTTTTCATTTCTGACACATAATCCGGTACTTTTACCCGCGTCGTATAATGTGATTGAAATTGAAAAATATTTTTAGTCCAGTACGGAAAAAAGTAGCAAACTAACCCCAGGATCAACAAACCACCGATAACTTTTTCCGTTTCTTTTTTCCAGTGAAATCTATCCAGAATGCGTTGGATTGAATAACCGAATAGCCAACTGACGGACAGAAATGTAATCGGGGCAAATTTATAGAAACTCGAGCGGAATATTGCAAATCCCGGTATATACCGCATCGCCAGTTCATAAAATTTTCCAAAAGGCGGGTGCGTGCCAGCCATCATAAATAACCCTGCTATGGACAGCAACGCCATGAACATACGCATGCCGTCGATTGATTTATTTGATTCACTCCGATTTTTTCCTACCACCCAACCTATAAAGATGACTGCGAACACGCCTATACTCAAGGAAATTAATAACGGATTTTGCATATACATGGCCGCGTATGGATGGCTGATGGTATTCACCCATTCAGGATTCCCCTGAAGACGGAATAAATTTGCGAAACTCGCATTTGCGCTCACCATCTTTTCCCATGCGATCGTTCCATCAACGCTCCCGACGGATCCGACATAAGAAGCATAATTTCCGAAAGTGAAAAAGACGAAAGGAACAACCCAATATGCATTAGCAAGCATATACGCGGACAAAAACAAAAATCCTGTTTTTATTCCCCACCACACCCCCTGCCGTCCCTCTCTTTTTATTTGCAGAATCCAATACCATAAAATGGAAAACGCTATTGCCAGCAGGGTCGTCCCAAGAAGCGGCGGCAGCCCCCCTGCATTAAAGAAAAAAGATATAATCCAAAAAAGAACGAATCCGCGGCAAAACGATATTTTCTTTGCATATAGGTTATGTACAACGGTTATGGTCAATGGAAGAAGTATATAAGCTGAAAATTTCGGCCGCTCAAAAATAACCCATCCCTGCAAAATGAAAAAATTATATCCGTATAAAATGCTCGACAATAAACGCATGATCCAATATTTTTTTTCCGGAAATACGGACCGTACCAAAATATACATGGACATCATCATTCCGAAAAACCAACCTATGCCAATACCCATCTGCATAACGGAAAATGAGCCGGTTAGACGAAGGAGTAATTCTTCCAGTGCTACCATAGGAATATACCCGCGCATAAACGGCCAGTTCATTCCAAGATTCTGAATCGGGTTCCATGCATAAAAGAGGGAAATAAAGTTTTCCCAGTGGTTCAGATAAAATGACGCGTCGTGCCCGAATACAATATATCCTCCCCAAAGCCATTTAACCGGGGGAAGAGAAAGGAGAAAAATAATCAAAATTTCAAGCAGCATATAAACACTTATTGTATCGTATCTTGCCTCTTGTTCGAAATTTTTGTGTTAATTTCAGCTAAAATAATCATTAATGCAATAATCATTAAGATGTACGTCCACTCTGCTAACCGTTCAGCAAAAGCAATTTTCCCGAATACGTAATATATACCCATAAGGGCAAAAACCAGGCCGGACAAAATCAACGCTTTCGTTCCGTTGAGAAGCCTCATAAAAACCCCGGAATATACCGTAAGAATCAAAACGCAAATTGTGGATATTTGCACAAAGCGGTATGGGTGCAATTGCCAGAGAAAGACAAATAGGAAAGTACCCAGAGTAAATACGTTTTTTGCAAACACCGGCAGCCTTTTTGAAAAAAAGGAAAATAGAAACAAAACTATGATAAACCCGCTGTACACAATAATCTCGCCTTTAACTGTCGTACTTAAATTCTTCTGGAGTTCCAGCAATATCCTGTGAACCGGCGTAAATAATCTGTCGTTCGGCAGTTGATACTGAACCAAAAATCCCCTGTCTGCCAATAAAAGCACTGCGTCTTCTTTCCTTTCAGAAACTCCGGCAAGTTCAAACTGATACGTCCTCCCTCTAGATTGTTCAAGAATCGGAAATCCAAACGGATACCAGTCATAGATATAAAGCTGATTTGCCGTATACGTATGCTCGTAGTACCATGTTTGGTTCCCCTTTTCTTTTATACGAAAAACCACGGCGGCTGTCGTTTCACGGTCCGGTTTTTGGAACCGAAATGATACTATTCCCAATTGGGGTTCTATTGCAGTAAACTCGGCAGAAACAGCAACATCCTGAGACAAAATCGTTATGTTTTTTTCAGAAAATTCATAGTGTTGAACATACGAACGGAAGCTGACGCCTTCTTCGCGCGTCAGATTCCATAAACCAATAACCGCAACAACGGCAAAAAATAACGCGGGATAAAAAGGTACTTTATATTTCATGTAATAGGCTATTTTTTCCATACACCCTTTCGAAAATAGAAAGCCCATCCGGCGATAATTGCCACAAACAAGAAAATGCCGGCATAAAAAACATACTG
The DNA here is from genome assembly GCA_963701185.1 of Candidatus Gottesmanbacteria bacterium. Lineage (GTDB taxonomy): Bacteria > Patescibacteriota > Microgenomatia > UBA10105 > UBA927 > XYB1-FULL-47-11. The sequence goes on along the minus strand of OY969569.1, from coordinate 198,315 downwards.
GGATCGATATATAATAATGATGTCCGTTTGAGACGTTTCCTGTCCGCCCACACTCCATCCGTTTGCGTAGCCATCAACCAGTACATGAGGCAGCGCATTGTTCGGACGTTTGAATATAGTGCTCATCGCATCCTGCAGCACGAGAATAGTCGCACGCAAAAGGACCGGGAACCGGCGCGGCGACGTATCTTTATACGCCGACCACACGTCGGAATAATTATAAAGAAGTTTCACCAGCGTGTCCCCGACTGCACCATGTACCCGCACGGTAATCAGTCCGGGAAAAACCGTCTGTGATGTCAGCGTTCCTGAAGACGCTTGAATTAAGGCGCGGCGGCATTCGGGACGGATAGTATAAATGCTAAGCCCCTGCGTTGATGAATCTGGATTAAAAAACGCAACGTCTTCAATATCAACGGATCCCGTTAATTTTTTCTGAATTGCGCCGGGTTCATCTTCTTTCGTTGCCTTGGCAGATAAATCATGCCGGAGGACAATATGGCTGATTCCTAACAGTGCTGCTGATTCACAAAACGATTGTCCTTTTTGAATCTGCAGAACCATCGTATTTGCAAACGGTTTAGCCAATCCTTCAACAGAATAGTTCGTTTCGTCAGGAATAATAAATTCTGCTTTTGAAATAATAGGGAAAAAGTCGACGCCTCCATAGTGAATCCATTTACTGCGGAAAGACGGAGTCTGACCGTTGAGACCGGGGAGCAATAAAACACGTGTTGCATTGTCTTTTTGCAAATAGGAGGCCGCTTCATAATAATATTGAGGAATCGAAAACGGATTTCCTGACTTTGATTTTACAAACGCAAGAAAGACGCCTGCCGTAAAAACACAAAGCAAAAACGCGACGCCTAAAAGGAAAATTCTACTATTTTTTTTCAACCGGCGGTAAAGAAAAGAACTATAACTTATTGAAAGCGTTAAAAGGAAAAACCAATAGACAAAGTAGTATTTGCTTACCGGACGCCGAAAAATTTGGAAACCGGGAAAATTATCATAGAACCATACAAAAATCGATGCAAGCGGCGGTTGGTCTCCCTTTATAATAATCAGCGCCGAAATCAACATAATAAAACAAACAATGACGTATCTATACTTTTTCCAGTGACGAAGAAGGAAAAAAGAACACCCGACCAAACCAAGGGTACCTATCTCGAAAAATAATGAAAGGAAAATTTTATATTTTGGACTCAAATAAAGAAGATATTCCGGATGGCCGAGGAATATATTTAGTAAATACGCCGCGCCGACGGAACCGGAAATGTTCGCATTAATGATATTACTTTGGTAATTAATAGTTATTGTATCTTTGATCGTGTACACATACGGCAAGAGCCACCAGATGTTTGCCGAAACAGCACTTCCTATAACCAAAACGAGAGCAAAAAATACGCGGCGCAGTGACACCTGCCTCGTCATCCAATAAGCGACAATATAGATAAAGAAAACAACAAAGAATACATAGAGGATGCCTATGTTTGCAAACGCAGAGGCACAGAAGAGAAAAAGGAAAAATAAACGCGGCAAAATTACTTTTTTGGGCAACGTTTCCAGAAGTAATTGATCAATGAGCAAAAGGATCCACGGAAAAAGCGCATACGCAATCAATTGGAATATATGACTGGAAGCAATGAGCCATATAAAAAACGGGGCAAAACCATAGAGTTTTCCGGCTATAAAAGAATAGAAATGTATAAATTTTTCATGGATCCCGAATTTAGAACGTAGAATATAATTCATCCATGCTTCCATGGAGATCTGAGCGCAAAAAAGAATTACGGAAAGAAAAGCAAGCGACGCAATCAAAGGGGAAATGTGAAAGAAAGATAATATCGCATGCCAGGAGAGAAACGGAAAAATATGCGGTGTAATGAATGCAATATTCCCTCCGGCTCCGACTCTGGGATAAAACATAAAAAGCCGGTCCGTTATTTCCTGCACCGCGTTAATGGGGGAAAGAAAATCTCCGTATCCGAAAAATTGCTGGTACAGTTCGTTTCTGTGCCAAAAGAAAGGCACAAGCGACAAGAGTATCGTAATTACTATTCTCATGGGCGTTGTTGGTGAACGGCAATAAAATTTTTACACACACGCAGCATTCGCTGCATCATTTCTTCCGTAATCCCTGGCCATACCCCTATCCAAAAGCCGCCATTCATGACTAAATCAGAATTGTCCAGAGATCCGCTGACCCGGATATCTTTTCTCCCCGCGTAGGCGGGGTGCTTCAGGAGATTGCCGGCAAACAAATTTCTTGTCCCCACGCCATGGGACTCCAAATACGTAACCATCTGCAACCGCGTAAACGGCGCGCCGGTTTTGATGACGACCATAAATCCAAACCAACACGGATCCGCGTCACGTTCCCATGCCGGCAAGATAAAATAGTTCTCATATTTTTTGAAAAACTTATATAACGTCTTGAAATTCTCTTTGCGTTTCCTGATAAAGCCGGGAAGTTTTTTCAGCTGCGCTACCCCTATGGCTGCCTGAAAATCCGTAAGTTTCAGGTTATATCCTATCTGAGAATAGATATATTTATGATCGTACCCGTACGGCAGGTCACCGAGCTTCCACGCAAACCGCCGGCGGCACGTATCATCCTTACCTGTATCGCACCAACAGTCCCTTCCCCAATCCCGGAACTGGCGCAGAGACTTGTGTATTAATGGATTATTTGTAACTACCGCTCCCCCCTCGCCCATGGTTATCTGGTGCGCGGGATAAAAAGAAAATGTGGCCACATGACCGAACGTACCGGCCAGTTTACCATCATAAGACCCGCCCAACGCATCACAGCAATCTTCGATAAACCAAAGGTTATGCTTTTTCACTAATTCAAGAATCTCACTCATCGGCATGAGATTCCCGAGCGAATGGGCCATCATGATCGCCCGCGTTTTTTTTGTTATTGCCTTTTTGATCGCCCCGGCCGTCGCATTTCGGGTTCCGGAATCTATATCCACGAATACGGGCTTCATGCGGTTCTGGATGATCGGATTAACGGTCGTCGGGAATGCACATGCGGTCGTGATCACTTCATCGCCCGGTTTTAATGCCCGCGCACCGAATATATTCGAAGTAAGTAGCGTCAACGCCACAAGATTTGCAGAGGATCCGGAATTTACCAGCGACACATACCGTACTCCGAGATAGGAAGAAAAATCCTTTTCAAACCGTTTTGCAAACTCCCCCTCCGTCCACCATCCGTCTTTTGCGACTTTAATTGCATTTTTGATTTCTTCCTGATCAAATACTTTGCCCGATGCCGGTATATACTTAGTGGCGGCGTTTCTTTGCATATAATTGTTTGCTCCGTTGCCGTATTGTACCAATTTTGTTCTTCGATTTCCGAGTTATCACGTATATAGATGTTCCGATGGACAAGAAGGTAAGCAATAAGCTTGGGACAAAATATGGCGGCGCATATACAAACCGTACAAAATGTTTACCCTTAGTAAGGGTAAACTCTGTTAACCCGAACCTGTTTTTACGGGTCACCGCCGTAACGCCGTCGACGGAAAGCATCCAAAAAGAACTATACGGAGAGCTCCAGATAATATTCTGATCTTTCGATGTAATATCAATGATCGCTCCTGCACTGTTTGGGGTTAATCGGACTGAATGTATTTTGAAATCTTCATTCATATCGGGATATCCAGTCTTAGTTTCCGGATAAAATAGATATTTCATAATTACCGGATATTCCGGATCATTAATAAGAGATTTGAGTGCCGGGTGAATTACCGGATCATATCCATACAAGGCCGGCTGCTTCGTATAATATTGGACATTAATGTGACTATCCTCAGGGGAGCGTTGGTTGGATATTTCAGGAAAACCTTTCGTAACGTATTTAACTGAATCCCGTTGGACTGCTTCCCGGATTGTCAGCCCCCTATAAAACAAGTTGTTTCCAAATAAGGAAAATGACCAGGAAATTACCAGTACGTCTGCAACACAAAGGAGATAAATCATCTTGGTATTTTTTCGGAAAGGAAGTAAAATAATAATCCCTAGCAAAATATATGTAATAATCTGCGGATAACCCAAATAGGTAAGGGGAGAAACAAAAATCGATCCGGACTGTTTTACTGCTACAAGAGTGGCAACAATAATAAAGAGAAAATATGCGAATAGCTTTGCAGCCTTTCTTTTTTCCTCCATAAATTCTCCCATCCCTATACTTGATACTGTTGCTAAGAAAAATACGGAAACTGGCAAAAACCAAACGTGCCAGCGGATGTATCGAAGTAACGGAAAATTCATACTTATCCATCGGGCAAAGGGGTATTTCATGGATAGCATTGCTAAAAATGATAAAACACAAAAAGTCATTAACAGAAGGACACTACCGGATATTTTTTTCCTTATTAAGGAATATAACGCCATGTATATTGGAATGGATCCAAAAAACATAATTCCTGTATAAGCAGAAAATTTATCAGCAGAGAAAGACCAGATGTGATTGGGAAAAATAAGAGTAAAAAGGCTAAAAAGATTTGCCGAAGCGGCATATGGACTAAATGCCGTATCCCTCATGGTTACAAAAGATGTGCCGTAATACATATAGTTTTCTACAAAAGGATAATTAACTATTAGGCCACCCAAGATTAAACCGCACATGATATAGGAAATACCTAAAAATAAACGCTTAAGGTGTATTTTCTTTGTTAAAAACAATATGAGAGTCTCTAAGATGCAGAAAAAGGAGATTAATTCAATAAATATGACGTTCATCCCAAGATATCCGGTTGTCATCATAATCCAAACTGCAAAAGCCAATATTCCGATTCCTTTTGGGGTTCCTCGCATGCAATATTTCATTCCGATTCCTAGCCACGGCAGTAGCGCCGTACTGACAACTGCCTCAAAATTAATTGGCGTTTGCGTTATTTGAGCGCCGATAAAAGTAAAACAAAAAGCTATGACGAGCGATGAAAATTTGGATGAATAGAATCGAAGCCACAAATACATTCCAATAAACCCAAGAATATGAATGAGAAGGATTTCAGCAGCATAGGTAGTGAGGGAATATACACCGAAAAGACTTAAAAACGTCACGATAGGTGAAAATGAAAGCATGTTTATAGGAGAATGGAGCGGCATCCCACCATGAGTCCAATGATCCCATAAAGGAAAAATCCCATTTTGAAGAGACGAACTCACCAATATACGCCACGGATATCCCAAAGCATAGTTATCATTCGCCAAAGCTAATGGGTTACCGAATAACTGCAATCTAATTGCATAAAAAACTACGACTGCAATATTCCCCGTCAACAAATAGTATCCAAATTTCCAACTTTTTTTGATGCGTCCGGGCAAAAATGTAAGAAGTTTCATGAATATCAAATAGTGGACTGAACAATGTAGGTTGGTCTTGCCTTCGTTTCTTCAACAATAACTTGGATATATTTACCGATAATGGAAACAGCCAATAAATTAATACCTCCAAAAAACACAATAGCAACAAGAATCGTGATGGCACCCTTTATAGGATTTCCGAACACTAGCGAAAATAAGATATAACCAATAATAAATAGAAATGAGAACACGACAAGCAGTAATCCGAAGTATATCAACAAATCTAAAGGTAAATAGGAAAATCCGAATACGCTTCGTTCCGCGTGCCGAAAATATTCTAAAAGAGAATATGAACTTTTACCATGCAATCGTTGTCTACGTTCATAGTATATGTACGCCGTGGAAAATCCTACCCATGCACGGATCCCGCGCGTAAAACGGTATGTTTCCGGTAATAACTTCATTGCGTCTACGACTTTTCTGCTGTATAACCCGTAGCCTATGCTGTTCGTAGGAATTTCAATATTGGAAATGGATTTCATAATCGCATAGAACGATTTACGAAGAAATGCCATGAGCCATGTATCCTGAAGCTTTGTATATACTCCCATAACACTGTCGAATCCTTCTTCCCATTTCTTGATGAAGTCAGGAATTAATTCCGCTGGTTCCTGCATGTCACACGCGTACCAAATAACTGCGCCACCGCGGGCATAATCAAAGCCCGCTTGCGTAGATGCCTCCGGCCCAAAATTTCTTGATAATATAATTCCCTTAACGATACTGTCGCTTTTTGCTAATTTTAAAATATATTCTTTTGTATTATCCGTACTGCCATTATCAATATAAATAAATTCGAACTTATAAGATTTTTCAAATCTGATAGCTTTTTTTAGAGAGGCATACGCATACTCGACATTTTTTCCTTCGTTATAGCACGGAATGATAATAGATACTTTTTGATTTTTCATATCAGTTTTTTAGATATATTTTTTATTTGATATTCAACTTCGGAAATCATATATCCTATCACCATAACAAAGCACATAACTGGATGGAGAAACCATGCAATGTCCGGAATTTTCTTATATCCGCGGATAGAAAAGAATAATGGTTGAATCAATGTCAAACTAAAAATTATGTAAACGACTAGTCGGAGCCAATCTTCCGCCGAGTGCCAGTTAAAAACCAGATATTTTCTTGTACCCCGCAAATCATCGGAAAAATGCCGTTTTACCTGAATTCTGCGCATCACTGTATGTACCATATTAGATTTTGTGGTGTGTATGATGGAATTCTTTGTTACTCCGTATGTATCATATCCGAGATCCAATAGCATTCGGAATGCATCGGTATGAAAATACATTCTACTTTTAAAGATAACTTTATTCAGTACTTTCTTCCTGACCATAAACCCGTTATCTCCCATAGTGGGAAGATTGAGAGAATTAAATTTCACTGTGTAATAACGACTATTCTCTGATAAAATTGTTCCCTTGTCGTAGGATGCTTGAATACGCGGAATTTTATCCGATTTCTTTAGATAAAATAGCGTCGGCTCCGGTGCTCCTATTAAAGCCGTGTACCGCGTAAGAATATTCATATGTTTCTCAAAATTGTTATACGCCGGATATGTGGAAAAAACTTTTGAATTTTTGAACGGCTCCGTTAGTCGCGACATCCAATCCGAGCCAACCAAAAAATTATCGGATTCCAGAAGTAAAAGAATTTCCCCATGGCATGCATGAATCCCTTTATACATTCGGCTCTCCCCCTCATGTATAGAATTTCTAAAAATCAAAATCTTACACCCATATTGTTTTGCTAATTCCATAGAACCGTTTTTGCTTCCGCCGTCCAATATAATATGTTCAATATAACCGTGGTACCTCTGTTCTTTTATTGATTCCAGCATCCTTTTAAATGTAGAAATTTGAGGATTTAATGTCGCCGTTAAAATCGTAATTGATGGTGCTTTCATAAATTCATCTGGACAATAAATTAGAGTAAACTGTCCGGTTCAATCTGCTTTTTCCTCGTCAAATACCATTGATATAAATCCTCTATTGACCGTGTAAATGGAGTAAAATGTAATAAAAGGAGTTCCTTTTTTAAACGGGAAATATCCGCCGTATACTCCCGACCGAGTCCTCTTTTTTTGATAATAATTTTCTTTTGCCTAGAAACTGCTGTATTTATCTCAAGCGCAATGTTTTTTAAGTTTCTTCGAACTCCTGTTCCTATATTATATGCCCTATATCGTGGTTCATGCATAATAAAATGGTCTATAATTTTTACGACGTCGCGTACGTCAATATAGTCAAAATATAAATCCTGGTTAATTACGATAGGCAGATCGAATATTATCCTACAGATAATATTCGATATAAATCTGTGCCGATAATCTTCCCCTTCACCAAACACGCCAAAAACCCGAAGGTCCACAATATTGTTTGTTTCAGCGATATGCTGTGCACAAATATACTTATATAAACCATACTCATCGGCCGGAATACGTTTTCCAAAATCATCTTCTTTAGCTTTCTTAATCGGAAAACGTTTATCGTATTCAGCTCCGGACCCGATATTTATCATTCGCGAAAAATGTTTATTGCACCGGGCAATATTAAAAAAAATACGCATGTTATCATAAAACATGTTCTCAACATGCTGGTCTTTTCTATTTCCGCCAATAACTGCACAATGAATAACAGTGTCAATTTTCTGTTTTTTAAAGAACCGCAATACTTTGTCTTCATTCAACAGATCTAGCTGTTCATGCGTCGGTGTAAACAAATGATATTGTGTTGATAAATATTTTGTTAAATTTTTGCCTATAAAACCAGACGCTCCTGTGATTAGTATATTCATACTTTTAAAAAAGATCCCTGACAGATTCTGCTACCTTTTGAATGTCCGGCAAGGAAATTCCACCGAAATTTATTCTTCCGTTTGACAAAAGATATATGCCATAGTCCTTCTTTAGAGCCAGAACCTGATCTTTTCGTATATCAAGAAGACTATATAATCCTTTTTCCCGGGTAACGTGCTCAAACCTTTTTCCAGCATACCGCGCAAAAACTTTACGCCGCTCACGTAAATTACGCACCATGCTTTTTATATTATTAAACCACTCATCTTTTAAATAACGTGATAGTAGGATCGTTTTAGCAATGTGTTCGCCGAATGCAGGAGGATTAGAATTAACAATACGGAAAACATTAGTGTAATATTTCTCTTGTATTTCTTTTTCTTTTTTTGACCTGCATACAGTTAAAATGGCCCCTACCCTATGCTGATATAAACTCATATTCTTGGAATATGAAATTATTACAGATAATGGTATTTTTGCTTCGGTGAATAACTTGACGGGGAATCTGTCTGACTGAATGCTGTCTCCCAATCCCATATACGCAAAATCAAATAAAACTTTATTTTGCGATGACTTAAGAATATTTTTTAACTGTACCCACTGACTTATACTGGGATTGATACCGGTGGGGTTATGGGTAGGTCCGCCGTGAAAAAGAACGTACGCTTCCGGATTCTGTGCCAGAGTTTTTTGTAACCCTTCATAATTGAATTTCTTATCATTATCAAGATGATTGTATCCAATAATTTGAAATCCAAGACGGGTAAATACATTCACATGGTTTTCCCAAGATGGGCTGCCGATAATAATTTTTGGTGTTGATTCCGAGTCCGCAATCGTGCTTCCCCAAATATAAAGCCCGTTCGTACCGCCTACGACTGCCTGCTTTGCAATATATTCTTTGTATTGCAAAAAATGAAGACTGCCAAAAACAAGTCTTGTTGATTCTTCTAAGAATATCGGCTCGCCGGAAATCGGCAAATAATTAAAATTGCTAAACGTTAAAGACTTAATTGCGTTGCCAACTGCAGGCAACACGTACGGATTTCCCAGATTGTCGAGAAAAACTCCGATTCCTCCGTTAATTTTATTGCGTCTGGGATCAACGAGAAACTCTTTATGTAGCTGAAATATTTCATCCGGTGGAGGAACATTTTGTAATAGCATAAGAGATCACTGCAAATCTTTCCTTATTTTTTTCATCTCTTTGGCCGGCAAAAAAGGAAACATATCATCGATAGTTGACGAAACCATGGTGCCATCCGGCAATTTTTTAGACGAAACAGACGGAATAATTTCCTGCTCGTATAAACATTGGATATCGCATATAACCGGTTTATTAGTTTCAAGTATTTTTGGAAGGACAGTCCGTAAATTCTTTTTATTTTTTACCAATACATACGTTATCCCATACGCATACGAGATCTTTTTCAAATCCGGGAAAGATAGTCCCGTATTTTCGCTTTCTCCTACTCTTAGATTTTGAAAAAGAGACCGTTGGGTATTTCTTATCGACAGATAGCCCTTATTATTGAAAACAAATATTTTAACGGGAAGTTTATAAAAAGCTATGGTCTGTAAATCATGGATATTTGTTTGTAACGACCCGTCGCCGGTTATACAAATAACCCGTTTCTTATGCAAACCGACGCTCGCGCCGACGCTCGCGGGAAGATTATACCCCATATGAGCTGCCCCTCCGGGTAAAATTAGTTTCTGACCGAGTTTGATTTTAAGTGCTTGTGGAGTAACGTAATATGCAGAACCTGCGTCTGCGACGATTACGTCCGACTTAGTCAGACGTGAAGCTATCTCATTTACGACATAATACATGTTCATATCTCCCTTTTCATTTGCGTACGCGGGCAAGCACACCGGATATCTGTACTTTATCGCAGAGCAGTTCTTTACCCAATTACTTTTGAAGGAAAATGATGCTTCTCCAGACATTTGTATCATTTGTTCAATAAATTCGCCGGCGTCAGCCAGAATAAATTTATCAATATGAATTGTCTTCTTTTTATGATCCGTTCGATCAATATCTATAACTATTTTTTTTGCCTGTGGTGCAAATTTATCATACTCATATCCAATAAAAGGAATACTTAGACGATTACCAATACTTATCAATAAATCTGCGTTTTGCATCGCAATATTTGCGGATCTTTGCCCTTTAATTCCGCCCATTCCCAGATTTAAAGGATTATCATAACCGATCAAATCTATTCCCATGTTTGATGTAACAACCGGAATCTGTAGCTTTTCTATTAATTCAATAAACCACTTTTGAGCGTGGGAACATTTAATGCCGTTTCCCGCAATGAATAATGGCTTTTTTGCATGCAATAAGGAATCTATTACATATCTCACATTTTGTTTCAACAACGCTTTTTTTTTATTGTTCTTTGTATGAGGAATCAAAAAACGCTGCAATCGTTTTGGATCTACAAGAGCACTCTGAACATCGAGAGGAACATCAATCCAGACTGGCCCAGGTCTCCCTGACATCGCCATATATTTTGCTTTTTCAAGAACATAACGAATCTTTTCGGGCTCGTTCAGCGTAATGCAATATTTCGTAATACTACTAATAAGAGGGATAATATTCAGTTCTTGAACCCCTAACTGCCGTAGGCCGGGAATACCGGAATTATATGATGCGTCTTTTCTTTTTGCTTGGCCTGAAACGACTATCATGGGTACAGAATCGAACCAAGCGCTTAACGCTCCCGTGATTGCATTCGTAGAAGCAGGACCGGTAGTAACCATCGCTGCTCCGATGTTTTCCGTTACTCTCGCATATGCATCCGCAGCAGTAGCACACGATTGTTCGTGATGTTGACAAACGTATTTCATTTTTTTGTGGCGCCCAAGCGCATCATTAAGATACATGCTTCCACCCCCGGTCATAACGAATATCTCACGTATCCCGATTGAATAAAGAAAAGTAATAATATAATCTGCAACGCGAACCATAGTGATATCCTATTTCCTTTTTTTGCTTAATTGCATAGCAACGTCAATAATAATATCCTCCTGACCACCTACGACCTGTCGTTTTCCTAATTGTATTAATATGTCTCGCGGATCAACATGGAATCTTTGGGCTGCTTTTAACACATGGGGGGCAAACGCGGACACAACGCCGGTAATGCCTCCCATAAGCGTAATGTGATTAATTTCCAAAGGTTTTAACATTATCTTAGCGATAATATTTTCGCTGTTATCCATTAACGTATATAAATCCAGTCCCGTCTTGTATCCTAATTTGGTAAGAACACCAACCAGTACTTCCAGCTGGCAATTTCCTGCTCCTGCCCCCAGTCCCCGTGAGCACGCGTCAATAATTTTTGCCCCGTTTTCGACGGCTATCACGGAATTTGAAACCGCCAACCCTAAATTGTTATGGGCATGGTAACCAACGTCAATTTTTAAACCTCTCGTAAGAGTACGGATGTTTTTTGCCACATCTTTTGGCAGATATGCACCCGCTGAATCCATTAATAAAACGCCGCTTACCCCGTATTCCTGCATTAATTTTGATTGTTCCAGAAGTATCTTAGCTGAAACCATATGAGACATCATTAACACTCCATAAACTTTTATTCCTTTACGAATGGAATATTGGATATGTTCTCTCGTAACATTGGCTTCTGTACAATGCGAGGCTATCATAATGACATCAATCCCAACAGAAAGAATAGGTTCTATGTCATTTTTTATCGTTCCGTAGCCGGGAATAAAAAACACACCCAATTTTGTTTTCTTTAGCTGTTTTTTTGCAGTAAAAAGCATTTCCCTATCTGACAAGAGTGATTTTCCTTGCTGAAGCGAAGAGGCCCCAAGGCCCATACCGTGCCCGACTACCAAAATTTTTGTGTTTGCTAATTCTGCACCTCTTGCATAATCACGAATATGTTCCTTTGTCAGCTGATGACGCATCGCATGTGAACCGTCCCGCAATGTAGAGTCGATAATTATGATGTCGTTTTTCATTGATGGCTCCCCGATTTCGCTAGCTCATGTCGTACATACTCCTCTGCAACCCGAATAGCAGCATGATTGATAATATCTAAATTGCCTGCATAAACAGGTAAATAATCACCCATACCAACAACTTCTATCATTACTGTAACTCTATTATTCTCATGTACCGGACCTAATACCAACTGATACCCAGGAACATATTTTTTGATTTCACGAACGACTCGTCGTATTTCTTTATCTAATGCAGAAATATCGGGATTATGTATCGAAGCATATATAGTATTATGCATGAGAATCGGCGGGTCAGCAGGATTTAAAATAATTATTGCTTTTGTAGAAGGAATTCCTGCGAATTTCTTTATTCCATCGCTTGTCGTTTGAGTATATTCATCAATATTGTTTCGTGTTCCGATTCCGGCAGACTTCGATGCTATGCTGGATACAATTTCAAGATACTCAATTTCCGGATGAATTGTCTTCATGGCTATCGCGATAGGAATAGTTGCTTGGCCTCCACAGGTCACCATATTTACATTTGACTCATTTAGACTTTCCTTTAAATTAACCATTGGAACACACATTTTCCCGATACGGGACGGAGTCATATCAATAACAAACTTACCCATTTTTTTAAGAATCGGTGCGTGCTTCGCATGAGATTCCGCGGAAGTAGCATCGAATACAATCTCGCACAAATCAGGGTTCTGCTCTATTATAGAAATTGATTTATCAGACGTTCGCACTCCTAACGCCCTCGCTTTTTTCATACCCTTCGAGTTAATATTTTTCCCGGTAAAGATAGCGCACTCGAGTAATTTCGATCGAAGAATTTTTACAAGCAAATCCGTTCCGATATTTCCAGTGCCGATTATTCCTACTTTCACTTTAGAATCACGGGCATAACCATTTGAATTCTTCATAGTATTCATTCAAAAATCACGTCGAAATTTCCCTGATAGTTTTTTTGTACCAGCTTTTAACTGGAACAAGTGTGGAATCAATAGAATATATCGGCCTCCAGCCAAGTTTATGTATTTTTTCGTATGAGAGATGTTGATATGGTATTTCGTTTTTGGCTGAATTGGCTATAGTATAAGAAATTTTTTTATTCAATTTTTTACCGATATGTTTAATGACATCTAAAACAGAATATGTATCGTTCGAAGACAAATTAAATGCTTCTCCTTTAATTTTGTCTATATTACCAAGCAAAAAGAGATAACCTCTTACAACATCTTTCACATAAACGTAGTCACGGACATGGGTTCCGTCGCTTCTTAATACCAATTCTTCTTTTGTTATAAGTGATTTCATGACTCCGGGAATAATTCTTGAAAAATTAAGATCGCCTTCCCCGTAGATATTTCCAAACCGTGTTATAACTACCGGTAATTTATAGGTCTTATAATAGGTCTGCGAAATAAGATCAGCCGCTGATTTAGAAACCTCGTATGGATGATCCCCCCTTAGCGCATCCGATTCTTTATACGGCTTATCGCTTTTTCCGTATGCTTTATCGGAAGATGCAATAACGATCCCTTTCACTTTTCCATAGAGCCGCGCGGCTTCCAGAATATTTGCCGTGCCGATGATGTTCGTCTGAAAGGCTTCCAGTGGATTATGATATGCAGTCGTAACGATCGCCTGGGCAGCCAAATGAAAAATATATTCAATTTCGTATTTTGTCACAATATCAAATACTTCCTGAAAATTCTTAACATCGCCTTGCACCATGATCGTATTCTTATGAAGCTTCTGGGCCGAAAAGTAAGACCGCGGATCTATACTGCGGTAGGGTACGATAACAGTTGACCCAAGCTTAATCAGAGCCTCAACGAGATGGCTGCCGACAAAACCCGTACCTCCGGTAACTAAAATATTTTTCCCTGTTAAACTTTCCATACTCTCCATTCCGGATTCTGTTTCCATAAAAGATTAAGATGTTCAAGATCAGAATACGTATCCATCGACTGCCAAAAACCTTTATGGACGAAAAGAGATAATTCACGTTCTTTGATAAGTCTTTTTAATGCTTCATGCTCATATTCTGCCGGCCTCAGGTAATTAAAAACTTTTTGGTTAAATACCATAAACCCTCCATTTACCCAATCCTGTAATACGGGTTTTTCTACAAACTCTGTTACTATATGTTTAATGTTCTGCCGCACCATTCCATATTTACTTTTCGGATACACACCGGTTATGGTTCCAATCGTTTTTTGTTTCCTATGAAAATTAACTAGCTGGCGGATATTAATATTGGACACCCCGTCTCCGTATGTAACCATAAAATCTTTATCCGCTTTCGGGATATAATCTTTCACCCGTATTATTCTTTCCCCCGGAAGCGTGCCTTCTCCTGTATCAACAAACGTAATTTTGAAATTGTCAGTGGTATAAAAATTCTTATGAAAAACCGTTGAACCCGATTTTGTATATAATGTAAAATTTTGTGCGAAATATTTTTGGTTTAAAAAATACTCTTTAATCAAATCTCCTTTATACCCGAGGGCAATGATAAACTCATTAAACCCATAGTGTGCATATATTTTCATGATATGCCACAGAATAGGTTTATTTCCCACCAATACCATAGGCTTGGGCTTGAATTCGGTTTCTTCTTTGAGTCTATAGCCTATTCCACCACATAGTATTACTGTTTTCATAAAGTACCGGTATTATATACTAACCACGCCGTAGAGCAACAAAATGATCATCATAATATTTGGAATATTCGTAATGACTGGTTATATCCCGCACTCCTTTTTGATACAAAGGGTAATTTGAAATAATTCTCTGTATATAATAGTCCATGGATCGTCCCTTCATAACTTCTCCGGAGTGAAATCTGATTATATCTTTCGCTATTGAAGCTGAATCGGTCATAATAACCGGTAAATTAAATTCCAAATATGTTTTGATTTTCCCCGGATCCGTATACCATGTGAATTGGTTCTTGCCGCCCTTATACAATGCTAGTCCCATAAGACAACCGTCTAATTCCGTCAGTAGTTGTTTTTCCGGAAGAAACTTATTTGGAAACCATACGCGGTGTTCGAGCGAGTACCGCGAAATGATTTTTCTTAGCTTCAGATAATAATCCTTTTCACAAACACCTATAAGCTTAAGCCTCCATTGCGGGTTTTTATATAAATACGTGAGAACTGTTTCTATATTCTGACTAGGTTTAATAACCCCGATAAATGCCATCCACCTTTTTTCCAAATCTTTTTCCTTCACCGGGAATCGTTTCATTCCCCATGCCACAGTTCTTCTATAGCTACTATTTTGAACGATTCCTCTATTCAAACGCTCATTAATCCGATCAGATAAATAATAACCAATCGGAATAGCGTCATGGTAATGTTTTTTGAGTTTTTCATAGAGACGGATTTTCCAATTGTTTCCGGGGAAGTAATCACCAACCCAATAAGCAAATCTTATATTACGAATCATTTTTTGTAGAGGCATAAAAAAGAAAAAAATCGGGTGGCCGGCAAGCACAATCCATTCTTCTTTCTTTTTGCATACGGTGATTAAGATAAACCAATATGCCAATAGCCAATAGAGATAATACAGTAATGGATGAGATGAGCCGGGCTTATGGATAATATTTACGAGTTTCCCTTTTTCATATAGATAAATATCATTCGGATGATTTTGCATACGGGGCATAGAATACATAACAATCAAATCGTGTGTTCTTTGAATAAAATATTCACCGACGTGTCCGACCGTTTGATAACTACTTTGCAGTATGATGTTCTGATAAATAAACTTTTTTCTTTGAGTCATATGTCCGTTCATGTATAATACACATGCTATTTTACTTCATACAACTATAATTCACGAAATCATGAAAGCAAACAGAACTTCTAGTCTCCCGATAGTCTCTTTTATAATCCCCACCCTGAATGCGGAGAAAAGTTTACCTTTCTGTCTTTCTTCTATTCGAACTCAACTGTATCCTCAAAAGCTGATAGAAATAATTATCGCCGATGGGGGTTCCACGGATAAAACAGTACGACTTGCACGCAAATATAGCGCAACGATATTACACAATCCAAACATATATCAGGAATACGGAAAAACAGCCGCAGCAAAAATAGCTAAAGGATCACTCTTTTTTTATACGGATTCGGATAATGTCCTATCAACGAAGACGTTTATATCCGCAGTTGTAAACGTCTATCGCAAACATCCTGAAGTTATGGGCTTTCTTCCTCAAACCGCACCCGCCCCGGATTCAAATCCTATCGACAGATATCTCGGGTACCTATTTACCGATCCTTTTACCTGGTTTGTTTACGGAAACGCTACCAACCCCAAGGACTTTCATAAACAATACCGCCCGTTGTTTTCCACATCTGAATACGAACTCTATCGGTTTCCGAAAAATCACATACCCTTATTTGGCTTAGCCCAGGGGGTTGCAACAAATAAACTATTTATCCGCGGGACATATGATTACGCGGACGACATCCTTTCCGGTATTAAACTCATTCGTGAAGAAGGAATTGTCGCCTACATTCCAAAAGCCACGTTATATCATTATCACATCAAAAACTATTCCCAATTTATACAAAAGTACCGGTGGCGGGTGCAGAATAATTTCTCTCAAACGATAAAAGATACCGGGCTTGTATCCCGATTATCATACTTGTCGTTACCCCAAAAGCTTCGGATTATTCTGTTTATTCCGTATGCGTTATCCGTGCTACTACCGTTTATTGATGCCGTGCTTCTCTCTTTACGTTATAGGGACCGCGTGATGTTGTATCACTTCATTATTTCCTATACACTAGCGTGGATAATTATTATCGAGCGAATCCGCACGCTTGTCTACCCCAAGCCCAAAATCGGTCACTATCGATAAAACGCATATATGACTCTCCGTAAAAACATTATTTATGTTAACTTCGCCCCATATGAAAACGCGGGAAATATTCTGGACTACCTTTTGGAGCACTTTCCTACTGTAATTTCCTTTACGTTTAATTTTCACAGAATTTCTTCGAAACAACAACAGAGCAAACTCAGTATTTACAGAAATAAAAAGATTGTCTACGAATGCCGACTATTTCAAACGCCCACAAATGCCCCCGTGGCATTTATTCTCCTCCCTATCCGCTCTCTTGTGATTTTTGCGCAGCTTCTCTTTCATCTGACACGCCTGAAGGAAAAATTCGGTCCGTATTCGGTCTATTTCACCGTTAATGCATTTACTGCATGGTCGGGCAATATTCTCCGGTCTCTTGGACTAGTACAAAAAACAATATTTTGGGTTTGGGATTATTATCCGCCCATACACGATAACGCGATTGTGCGTTTTATGCGCTTTCTCTATTGGCAATTTGATATTCCGGCAACCAAACAGGCAGATCGCGTCGTATTTCTCAATAAAAGACTCGTTGATTTAAGAAAAACTTTAGGAATACTGCCAAAAGATGGTTCCTATCCGGTTGTGGGCATAGGCACTAATCCAGTTTTAAAAATTCAGGAAAAACCGAAGCGCCCTGTTATGCTCGCTTTTATCGGAGTTGTGAAAAAATCCCAGGGCTTAGATCTCGTCTATAAGAGTGCGGACCTTTTGGCTAAGCATTTTCCGGGAATCACGCTTCATATTATCGGCGGGGGGCCCGAAGAAGGATATTATCGCACATTGGCCTCAAACTCACCATTGCGTACAGAGTTCCATGGATACATAAAAAGCAGCACGCGTGTGAACGCTGTATTAAAGCGTTGTCATATCGGAATAGCTCCTTACGTCCCCGATAAAGCGAACGTAACATACTACAGCGACCCATCGAAAATAAAAAAATATATCGAGGTGGGATTGCCAGTCATAACAACAAACGTATTCGATTTTTCGAAAGAAATCTCCCGCAGCCAAGCCGGAATAGTTATTCCATATCATTCGGCGGAATTCGTCGGTGCGGTACATCAACTGATGCAGAAATATCCTCTTTTCCAGAAAAAATCTCTTCTTCTTGCTAAAAAATATAGATATGAGAAGTATTATGAATCAATCATACAATAATAGTCGATTGTCTTTTGAAGGCCCACATCCAGCGGTGTAGAAGCTTCAAAACCTATTTTTTCTTTCGCTTTTGTATTATCGCTATTGCGTCTCGGGCTGCCGTCCGGTTTTGTCCGGTCGAACCGAACAATGGTTTTCTTTCCTGAAATACGGATAATCTTTTTTATTAGATCCGCTACGGATACCTCCTCGTCAGTTCCGAGATTCACGGGGTCAGGTATCGGATATTTTTCAATCGCGCGGATCATGCCGTCCGCTACATCTTCCACATACAAAAAAGCCCTGGTCTGCTTTCCGCTCCCCCAGACAACAACGGGATTCTCGCCGTCCATCACGCGTTTGATGAGTGCCGGTATGACGTGGGAACTTGCAGGATCGAAATGATCACGTGGCCCGTAGGCATTGTAGGGCCGGACGATGCCGACTTTCATACCGAATTCTTCCGCATAATATTTCCCAAGCTTCTCTGCCATGCGCTTGGCCCAACCATAACCACCGTTTGTCTCTTCCGGTTCACCGCGGAACCCTTCCGATTCCGGCGTCGGGATTTTTGCATCGTGCGGGTAAACGCACGCGGATGAAATAACCAGAAATCTTTCCACCTCTGCTTTCCGGGCAGCCTCCATCATGGTAGATTCAATATCTAAATTGTTGTACAGCATCGTCCCCTGATGATCGCGGTTAAAACCGATTCCGCCGACACGTGCGGCAAGATTCATGACAATTTCCTGTTTCTTACATGCATCAAACGCCGCTGCGGGATCCGCACAGTCGCCCTGGATAAATTTTACCCTGTCCTTCAAATGGGGAATATGTTTAATCCGTCCGTTTCGTATCCGGTCAAGGACCGTCACCCGTGCACCCAAGGCAACCAGCTTTTCCACAACGTGGCTTCCGATAAAACCTGTACCCCCTGTGACTAAAACCTTTTTTGACCGGAAAAAGTTATTCATACGCGTTTAGTATACCATGTCACTTATATTCGTATATAATGTGAACAGTAATTTTTATGGATAAGCCACTTGTAAGCATCGGCGTTCCGACATATAACCGCGCTGAAGATCTTAAAGCGTGTCTTGCTAATCTCACGAGCCTTGATTATAAAAACGTCGAAATAATTATCTCCGATAATCATTCAACTGATACTACTGCAGGCGTATGTAAAGAATATCTTAAAAAAGACAGACGCATTCGCTATTATAGACAGCGCGCAAACCTTGGAGTAGGGGAAAATTCCTTATTTGTTTTAGAAAAGGCCAGAGGTAAATATTTTTTTTGGGCTTCGGACGATGATATACGCGGCAAAACATGGATATCAGAGCTTATCCCGCTGTTAGAGCAAAATCCAAAATCTACAACAGCAATTACTGACACAACGCTTTTTACAAAGCACCGGTCATTTCCCATTCCGGTTTTTTTCCGGCGCGTAAGCCGCCCGACTGCCTCTTTTTATACGTATCTGCTGCACCCCGAATGCGTTTCGGTACTGCTCTACGGCATACACCGCAGAACACGACGATTTATTGATAATTTTAGACGGGTCATGCATGAAAAAAGACCATTCGGAATAAAAGGGTATGATAACTCCCTGGCAATTTTTCTTTTATTACAGGGAGATTTGCTTTATGTACCGAAGAATCTTTTTTTTATACGGGATAATGGCATGTATCTTTCCGTATACCAGAACCTATCTGAGGTTAGACTATCAGGAATGCTATTTCAAAAAGCTTTTCGATATTTGCTTTTTCCGATAATGTTTCTCTGTGATTGGTACTACGGATCACTGCATATAGTACGATCGACAATACCTTTTTACCGCAAGCCGCTATTTTTAATCAGCCTCATCGGCAAACTTCTGTCGGACAATGTTCTTTTTATTTATTCTTTCATTAAGGCCGGAATTCTCTTGCTTGGCGGGCTTACCCGATTTCTTTTCCGAAAAATAAAGAGGCCGCAGCCATAATGGATTTTCCCGTAGTTTCTCCAGTCTGCCTTTTCATATAAGTTTCCCTCATCATCGACAACGGAAAACTCAACAAGTTTACATTTAGTAAATCCTTCAATAATCATTTCGGGAGTATGAATACGATGCGCGTTAAAGCACATTCTGTATTCGCCGATTGGCAAAGAAAGATATATATAACCGCCCGGTTTCACAACACGGATCATTTCCTTAATCGCTTTTTTGGTTCCTTCAGGGTCTACAGCATCGCCGTACCGGCCCAAACCGATATGCTCAATAACATGTAGGCTTGATAATGAGGACAGGGAATTACTTTTATACGGAAGGCGGAGAATGTCGGCCTTTATGATCGTTAATCCCGGAAGATGTGCGTTAATCGGCCGCAAATCAACAAAATCTACGGGAAGAAACTGGGAAAGGTACCCGCTGAAATTGTATTTTGACGCCAGATCTATATGTTTTTTTGGTTTCCGCGCTAAAATCCGTTTCATTGCCCATATTTCCTGATAATAATAATGCGCATCAAACGGCGTAAGAGAAACTTTCTCGTCAAGAATAGGAAAGAGGTTGATGCCGGCGATTTTTTCTTTCGGAGCAAACCTTTTATATCTCATCCAATCACGGATAAACCATGCGTACCCTGTTAATCCGTAGAAAAATTTAATCGGGTCGAAAAGAGGTGCTATCATCCGATAGCCGAAATAACCAACATTTTTAATGGGAGAAGAGAATACTCTCACAATGATACATCTATCCGGTAAAAATCTTAATAATGGTTTGAATTTCTTTCTTCGTGAGTTCAGGATTATTTCCGAAATACAGGCCCTGTTCATGCACCAATCGTGCATTCACCGGTTGAATTCTGTTTTGCAGCGGAAAGTATTTATGGAAAAATGGCTGCCGCGTCATATCCCCGCCGACAATCGGACGAATCTCAACTTTCCCGTTACAAGCCTCAACGAAACGATCACGAATCGCCCGTGTTCGACAGATCACCGGAACGGCAAAATTCGAGATGATATCTATATGGGTAAACCGTATGGGATAAAAGAGGTCTGTACGTGAATATATTGCTTTTGCCAGAGTCATGAAATTTTGTTCACGTAACCGGACGATCCGCGGAAGATATCGAAGCTGATTATTCCCCAAGAATCCCTGGATTTCCGTGGTGCGAAAATTATATCCGAGGTCATAAAATGTATACCGGGAATAAAACGTTGAGTTCACGTTATGCTTAAGTCGCAAAAAAAGCTGCTTTTCTTCCGTCAAGTTCCTATCCCATCCGTGAGCACGCACTAAATGCAGCATAGTGGCAAGCTCATCATCGTCGGTGACCACTGCCCCGCCCTCAACCGTCGACATGTGATGTCCGACATAAAATGAGAATGTTGATGCAATACCGTAATTCCCAAGTTTTTTTCCTTTATAGACCGTCCCTAGTGATTCGCAGTTATCTTCAATCAGAATAATATTGTTTTTCCTGCACAACCGTGCAATCGCATCGATATCGTCGCAGAAACCAAGAAGATTTGTGAGGAATAAGGCTTTCACCGGGTGTTTCTTTATAAGCGTGGCAAACGTTTTGGACGAAACATTCAGTGTATCCAGCTCAATATCAACCGGCACGGGCACAAGACCCAATTGAATAAGAGGCATGACGTTCGTGGACCACGTGAGGGCGGAAAAACCCACACGATCGCCCTTTTTTAATCTGCCGGTATTCAGAAGCGCCTGAATAAGTGCAAGATTTGCTGAACTCCCGCTATTGACGAATACGCAGTGTTTTTTCCCCTGATATGATGCAAAGTGTTTTTCAAACGTACGGCATTCAGTTCCAATGCTCAATTTATCGGCGCCAAGAATAAATTTCGTAAGTTCCTGCTTGGTTTTTGCCTCATTAAAGAACGTAGATTTTATGAGCTTAATCATAATAGACTGCATTATAAGCTATTTCAAAGCGATTGAAAACTCCGGTTAAATATTTGTTCCCAATCGTACTTTTTTACAAACGAAATTGCCTTCTTACGCATCTCCTCATAACGCTGTCTATCAGATATCAATCGAATAACCTCACGGGCAAAAATGATGGAGCTGTATGGGATTGAAATGCCGCACCCTGTCCTTTCTGAGAGTTGTGAAATTGGCCCTGTGTCTGTCATAATCACCGGCAGACCGCACGCAAAATACCTCTTAATTTTTCCGGGTTCCGTATTGCGGACCATCGTGTTATCGGGTGTATATGTTGCAACACCTATGTGCCCTTGTACCAGTTTTTCGTCCGCTTTTTCCGGATCTTCTATGTAGCCTAAAAATCGAACCTGATTCCCGAGTTTCCTTTCCCGAATCAAAACACCTAAATCTTCTTTATACGGACCCTTACCTATGATAAGAAGTCGTACGTGCGGAATTTTTCTCTTAATCAAGGGAAGAGACTCTATAGCGAGTTGAATTCCCTGCTGACGGTGAATCGTTCCTAAATACATCAAATCAATATGTCTCATGTCCTTTGTTGCCGAACCTGAAGCGCGTATCCGTATCCCGTTTGGAACAACATGCTGACGCAAAAATGTTTTCCCCCACATTTTTTCACGCAATGCTATCATCTTCGGCGCGTAATTCCATGTCGCACCTGCATATATCGCGGCCCAATAATCAAGTTTCATATACAACCTGTTGATCAAAGGACTGGAAAACCGGTCCGGAATATAATCAATAACATAATAAATAACCTTTTTTACTTTTCCGATGAGCTTCAAGACTAGCCCGACACAGGCATTCATATTGCCAAGACCGAAATAATAATCGGCACGGCGGGCAAACTTCAACACCCAATAGAATGTCCACAAACAGTCGATAGCGTAGGCAACAAATTCAGGGAAACGCGAAATATCCCGAGCATATGCGATCCGTATTTTTGCGCCTTTCCGGTATATTGCACAGTAAGACCGGTGAATCTCATTTTCCGGCAGCGCTCTATTTCTATGTCCGATAAAAACCAAGTCCGTTATCTGATGGCGGAGCAAATAATCACGGAGTTCGTGCGGCGGCCCGAACATCACGTCGTGACAAACGATAACAGCGGTTTTTTCACTAAAATCTTTTTCCAGTCTCATGGCGTTAGTAGATACTTCCGAATTTGGTCTGTTATATCAATTACTGAGTTATTAGTACTGATAAACCGGAATGCTTTGATCTTGTCCGTTGAAAACAAATGTTTTTCTACAAAATCATTTTTTAAACTTTCCTTATTTTGGTAATACCCAAACATTTTTTCATCGCCTTCCACGATCCCTTGTGATCCAAAATCAAGAAGCTGCTCTTTTAATAATGATGCCGCCGGAATGGGACCATCATGATAATAGAGAATACTCAAAATGTACCCGCTGCCAAGCTTAAACGGCAGGATATTATTATCGTAAAAATACGTTCGGTCACTTTCAAAATATAAAATGGCTTTTGGAGGAAGCGTGGGGTTTTCCTTTTTTAGTGCCGTCATAAATCCCGTCATCGCTTTTCCTTCATATGCAGATACGCCTACTTCCCGACGGGTTACTGATGCAATTTTATAATTTATAAATAGAAGGCTGACGATAATCAGTAATTGAATGACAACAGATATGATGTGTTTTATTTTACGGAGTAAACCCAGAACATAAGACAGACCGCAAGCCAACAAAAATGCGACGGCGGGGGTCGTTGTGTAAACGAATCTTGATTCGATCTGCGTATCATACCGATGGATAAGATGGAAGGCTATCGGAAGGAAACTTAGTACGTAATACAAAAACCCTGCATAGATCCAAAACCGCATTTTCTTGTAACGAATGAACGTAATGAAGATTGCTAAAAGAAGAATAGACGACATACAGAGCGACACCATGTCCGATAGCGGAAAATGCAGGAGAGATTCTATGTTTCCGCCCGTATCCATAAATGGATACCACATCATAAGCACCCACGCGGCGGCACGGTAGATAAACCGGAATGGAAGAATATATTGCCCGAGCGTAACAATAGGATAAAACAGACTATTTACTGCCTGTTTAAGAACTATCGCAGATCCGGAAAATCCCAGGGTGTTTGTTGTGTAACTTCCAAACAGGCGAAATGCAATAGGGATTCCTAAAACAAACGAAACGAGAGTAGCGACAAGAAATGCCTTGCTTACTTTCCTTATCAAAATTTGTCTCGTTGCCATGAGAATAACGATAACAATTGGGAAAAAAAGCACATTTTCCTTAAAAAGATACGAGATATAAAAAAATATAGCTGAAAATACGATGTTTCTTTTAACCCTCTTTTGGATGTACCTAAGGAGAAAATCGATGCTCATAAGGAGAAAAAAGAGCGAACCAATCATCTGTACGTTTGCGCCAATCCAGGATAACGCCTGCTCGTGACGGAATGAAACTGCAAAAAACAGTCCCGCAAAAAAGGCAGGCCAAAATTGCCTGATAATGCGGCGGGTTATTCGAAAAACCAATACGGAATTAAGGAGGTGGCCGATTACAGAAAACAAAATAAACGGCAACACGTCAAACGGAAAATAGTAAAAAAAGAGATTATTAATAAACGTTCCGAGCACCCTACCTTTTCCCAGCATCAATGCGATAATTGAATTGCCCTGTATCTCATAGCCGACTCCGTAGATCATCACATGAGCCAATTGTCTCCATTCGTCATGAAAATAATAGGTTTGGGGGAGATACCGGTAGGCTACCCAAAGAAAAAACGAGTAAACCGCACACACTATGCCATACTGAAAAATCTTTTTGGTCAACGCATTATTCATGCTGGTATAATGATAAACCTTTAAGAAGTTTGCGATAATACTGGATTCCCTGATTTCGTGTAATTCTTGGTAGTAATTCTTTATCTGATAATTTACGGATACGGATTTGAACGTACGACCGTTTCGCCATGGTTGCGCTCATATGAACTATATTCCAGCCTACAGCGCTGATCACCGACAAACCGAGCCGCCATTTACCGCGGAGAAACGCCGCTAACGCAAATCCTCCAGTCAATGCTAAATGAACGGGCATAAGAACTAATAACGTTCCTGTGCTTAAATTGGTTACGTACGATTGTATCCTGTTTTTAAACGAATGGTATTGAATAAATGAATTATTCATAGTAGTCGATGTGCCGCCTGCTTTATGATAAATCACCGATTGAGGCACATACTGTATCCGATATCCATTCAGCCACACCCTGTGACACATATCTGTTTCTTCAAAATAGGCAAAGTACGAGGGGTCAAAAATATCCCCGTTAATCGAAATCTTATCCAGTGCTGACTTTCTAAACATCATGCATGCCCCTTTTGTCGTATAGATATCAATTATTTTGTCTAATTTTTCCGAATCTTTCGCATGAAAGCCGTAATGATAAAGAAATCCGGTATTCGTAAAAAATGCGCCAATGGCGTCAAGTCTATCAGGTGCATCCATCAGCAATAATTTGCTTTGTACGCCTGCCACATCTTTATGATGTTCTAAAAAATCAACCAATATTGATAAAAATGTTTTGGTCACCCTAATATCATTATTGAGGAATAACACATATTTTCCTTTCGCTTTTCGGAACCCGACATTATTCGCGTCAGCAAATCCTAAGTTTTTTTCATTTATGAGGATTTTTGCTTTCGGGTAATGACCCCTCACCCAATCCACCGATCCATCAGGTGAGGCATTATCAACAAAAATGATTTCATAATTTTTCCAATCCTGACGTGCTAAACTGTTAAAACAATCAGGAAGCCACTGTTTTCCGTTCCAATTGACGATAATAATTGAAACGAGCGGGTTATTTTTCATGTTTTGCGTATTTTAAACGTCATAAAATGTGCATGAATTTTTTCGATATTCCCCAGTTGTGCCGGCAGCGGAAAATATCCCGCGCCTTTGATATCTTCTACCGTAAATCCCATGACTTCACAGTATTCCTTAAGACCCCAAAAATTATAAACCCGCATATGTCCGAAAGAGGCATACGTAATGTTTTGGTTGCGGAACATCGCCAGGGGGTTTCCGATCCCCAATCGTTTGGAGGAAATATTGGTCAGGGAAAAAATCTGCCATCCCATAATCGCAGCCGCGATATTGATCCAGCTGCTGGCATTTTCCGTACTGATAATGGCATAGCCGCCGGGTTTAAGAACCCGATAGAGCTCCGACAGAAACATATCCGAGTCGTACATATGTTCGATCACCTGATTGCCATGGACGACATCAAAGTAGTTGCTCCTGTATGGAAACTTTTCATTGAGATTTCCTATTTTTATCTGAACCCCGCGTTTCCTTGCATTCCGAAGAACCTCCGGCACCACATCGATGCCGTACAGATTTTTTGTCCCGACGCATTCTCCCAGTTTCACCGTCAATTCACCCTCAAAGCAACCGAGGTCCAATAATTTCGCCTTAGGATTTTTCTCCAGCATCGCATAAATATTGCGGCTGTTGAGGGAGAGCGCCCTGTTGAACATCTTATTTAAAAATACATTCATGTTACGTTCCTTTCATCCGCGCCACAGTGTACCCTATCTTATACGGAATGCCTTTTAATACCAAAAGTGTCAGTGATGCAAGGCTTGCCACAACAAGCCCTTTTGTAAATAGCCCCCTCCGGAACCGCTCTTTCCGGCGCATAAGCGTTGAGTATTTTGAGACTGTTTTTGCCGTATAGCTCGTATATCCCCAGCGGTAGCATTTTTGTATAAACCGGACAAATGACCGCGTCTCCATATGGCGGACTGCGTTTTTGATCACGCCCACCTTTTGCGACAATTTCCATGATTCGTAGTACAAAATAGCGTGGTCAGGGCCTCCGACGGAATTGACAATAGAACGGGGAATCACACACGCCGCCGCCAGAAGAATCGTTTTCCTGAAAAACCTCGGTAAAATAACTCCTGTTTCCGGATCCAGATTGTTCACGGTGTTAATAATCTTTCTGTCCATTTTAAACAACCACTGCAGCCAGTTGGTGCACTCATACACATCCTCTTCCAGCGCCGCCATGTCTTTTCCCTCCCGCTCACAGACCTCCACACACCGCGCAATACTTTGTTTTGCAAGAACCTGATCGCTGTCCAAAAGTAAGACATATGATCCCTGTGCTTTTTTAATCCCTTCGAGGCGCGACCCCAAAAGCCCGCCCTTGTAAAAAAAGATATTCTTTACCCCGAATTGTTTGGCGAGGGCCACCGTATCGTCAGAGGAATAACTATCGACAACAGACACCTCTATGTTTTTGTACTCCTGTTTTTGAACGGCCGCCAAACACATGCCGAGAGTTTTTGCGCTGTTAAACGTGGGGATCGTAATCGTCACTTTCGGCTGCGGCTGATTCATAGTGGGATTTTAGCAGAAAATATCGATTGAAGGTATATAATCATAGTATCACATCATGCAAACGTTTCTTAACGTACAATTTTGGTTGAATTTCATCTATTTCTGGATCGCAGTTTTTTTCTCCGTATATATTCCGGGATCACTCGTACTAAAAAAACTTAGGCTTAGCAAATTTGAAAATATTTCGCTGAGCCTGGTCGTGGGCATTGTTTTGCTTGCCTGGCAGGGTATGATATTCGGATACCTGCAGGCGAGATGGCTGACGTACGTGTATGTGCTTTTAACCGGTATCACATGGCTTTGGTTTTTCATAAAGGAAAAACATATCTTCCGCATCCCTATCATACCCCGGTCAATAATCCCATTGATTTTCCTTTTGTCGTTAGGCGTAGTTGCACAATTAACTGTTACATGGTTCGCAGGCACCCAATTTAAGGACGGTATTTATTACTGCTGCGGCGATACCAGGGATAACATCTTACATATAGCGTACGTGAACCAAATTACTCATAATTTTCCTCCGATAGAACCCGGATTACAAGGCGTAACAGTCAGAAATTATCACTACTGGGGACACATTGCGGTCGCTGAATTAGTCCGCGTATTTCATCTTCCGTTAGTTAATACAACCATGCAGTATGTTCCGTTATTGCTGAGTATATTATATGGTTGTTTGGGAATAACGTTCGGACGGTTATTGAAACTAAAACAGTCTTTTACTTTATGGCTCATTTTCTTTTTATATTTTACGGGCGATTCGGTGTACCTGACAATTCTTCTATTGCAAAAAACCCTATCTTTCCATAGCTCTGTCATTGCTCCTGCTTCAAATTTTCTTGTCAATTATCCTATGGCGTTTTCTCTGGTGGTCTTTTTAGGAGAATTAAATATATTCGTTGTCTGGAGTAAAGAGAGAAAAATGTATACAGCTCTTCTTGCCGGCTTTATTTTTGGCAGCGTCATCGGCTTTAAGGTCAATACTGCTATTGCTTCTTTATGTGGTCTCCTGATAACTGCAGGATATCTCTGCATCAAGAAAAATTTTCAGCTGGTAGTTCCTTCTCTCCTTGCAATTCTTGTGAGTATTATTATCTACGCTCCTGTCAATTTGGGTGCGGGCGGACTTTTTTACTCCGGTTTCTGGAGAGTCGAGGATTGGGTTGTCCAGCCGATGTTTAATTTATCCCGGTACGAACTGGCACGACTGGTGTACCAAAGTCATAATAATTGGCCAAAAGTCCTCGTGTACGACCTGATGTTTACCCTGTTCTATTTTCTGTCTTTTGGAACCGTTTTGCTCGGATTTATACAATCAAAAAAGTCGTTACGATTATTTCCGCGTGAGATACATATATTTCTCATTTCAGGAATTATTGTGTGTTCGTTTATAGGATTATTTTTTCTTCAAAATCCCGGCGGAGCTAACAGCATCTTCTTTATCTATACCGCCTTTGTTATCGCCTTGTTTTATACAGCTCTTGCCTGCTCACATTGGTTGAATTTTAAAAATTCAAAATTGTATGCATTCCTTGCTTTCTTAATTATCATTCTCACCGTTCCGGAATCCGTTCAGTCCGTAGTAACAAATATTATTAACATAAAAAATCACGCCGGTTATGTAATAAACAACGAAGAATTAAAAGCATTTAATTTCGTGCAAAACGAAACCCCGGAAAATTCAATCGTATTAGTGGAGCCAACTACCGGTCTTAACTCTGAAGCGCCTTATGTAGGGGTTTATACTGACAGGCCGATGTTTCTTTCCAATACGGGAAACGAGCTAATCACACACGGAATCCCTTTCGTCCCGCAAGCACTATCTGTAAACATAATTTTTAGCAGTACTGATGGAACAAAAGTAAGGGAAGAATTAATAAAAAATAGAATTAAGTACATCTATATGGACAGTAATAAAAATCTTGTGTTAGACAACGTCAGCAATATTTTAGACCTAGTGTTTATCAATAACACCATTAAGATTTATGAAGTACGGTAAGTTGCCCGTTTCAGCAATGAAAGACTTTGTTTGACTGCATCCGACCAGTGAAAACTTTTTGCCCATGAACGTCCGTTCTCCTGATATTTGCGGTATGTCGTTTTATTGTTGTATAGCATCATCGCCTCACGGGCCATTTCCCGCGGAGAGTTTTCCTTACACACAATACCGGTCTCCCCGTCTTTCACCACGCTATTTAACCCGCTGACGTTATACACGACTGCCGGCGTACCGACCGATGCCGCCTCCAGGACGACAAGCCCCCATCCTTCTTTCACCGATGCGTGCAGCAAGAGATGCGCACGGCTCATACGTTCATATTTCTCTTTTTCGGAAAGCGTCCCGAGAAACATCACACGGTTTTTCACACCGTATTCCTTTGTCATATCATCAAGTTCCGCAATATATCCCGGCTCCCCGCCGCCGACAATCCACAATGTGCTGTCGGGCCGTTCTCTGGCAATAAATGAAAACGCTTTTATAACCTCCTCCACGCCTTTCATGCGCACCACGCGGGAGACGAAAAGATATGTGGGATGTTGTTCTTTAGTAGAACTTTGAACTTTAAACTTTGAACTTTTTATAATCGGGCAGGGAATCGCAACGCATTGGCTCACAGGAATTCCCCGATAGGAAATTTCTTCTGCGGTTGACGGCGCATCGGTCCAGAACAAACAATGCGTATATACCCGGAAATACCAGCGCTCCAGCAACTTTCCGATAACGTTTTTGGGGAAGGAAAACATGTAATCCCATATTTCCCCCGCAATTTCATGAATAAAAATCACAACCGGCTTTCGGGTAAATAACGGGGAAAAAAACGGAAATCCGTGTGCTTCATCAACAATCACGTCAAATGAGTGCGCATTTCGCATAAGATACAGCGGTGCATACAGGTAGATCGTCAGCGACCCCGCACGGCGGACAAAATTCACGCCATCTACGGTGCTTTCATGCTTCGCACGGCCATAATGACTGGTCAGCCACGTGACGGTGTGTCCCGCCCTCACCCACGCTTTTGCATGCTCCATCGTCACATGCTCCGCACCGCCGGATTTGGGGTGACTGACGTCCCGCCAATTTAAAATTAATATCCTCATGATGGACAATAAGCAATAAACAATAATCTATTTCGTTACTTTACTTCGCAACGTAGATATTTTCTTCCATAATAGTCCTCCTAATTCGTCTGCTATTTTCATATGTTTTTCATAATTGTCAGATGAAATTATTTTTCTTTGTTTACAAAAATATAAAAGATATTTTACTTCTTTTAACGACCCATATGCTATATCAAGAAATCTACGATAATCCTGATCGCTTCTCCGCGCATATCCTTCAGTAATATTTAGCGGTAATGATAAAACTGCGCGTCTTAGCTGTGACGTAATTCCGAACAATTCTTCCTTTGGAAATGAATAGGTTAATTCGTAAATAAATTGAGCCAAATCATCTGCCTTTGCAAAAAGTAGATCATTTATTGGACCAATCCTAGCATCATCCATACCGTTTTTCGATTATTGATTAATGATTATTGTCCGTTTCTTTACCCTATGTTAATTCTAAAGTTCAACTCCGGATCGAACCGCCACTTCCGTTTGCTCGCATCATCGTAATAACGGAGTATGTAAAGCCGGTAATACACGGCAAGCGTGTCCCGAAGCATATTAAGAACGATCCGTATGAGCTTGCTCCAAACAATACTTGATTTTGCAGAAAAAAAGTCTATCTCAACCGGCGCTTCGTAAATTTTTCGGTACCCCAGGTGATATGCAACGGCCAGTATCTCTATGTCAAATGCGAATTGCTTCACAAGTAATCTCGGCAATACATCTTCCAACACTTTACGTCTGTATAGTTTCATTCCAACCTGTGTATCCCTGACTTCCAGGCCGAACAGCAGTTTAGTAAATTTTTGATATACCCATGACAGAATTTTTCGGATGAACGGATACTCCACTTTCGAACCAGGGTGCCTTTTACTGCCGATAACAATATCTGCGTGTTGAAAATCAAATTCCGCTATCATAAGAGGCAGCGCATCGGGCTTCAAATCCCGCCCTGCGTCTTTAAATCCGATCACGTCTCCCGTGGCCTGGGAAAATCCGTACCGGACGGCATACCCTTTTCCGTGATTCGTCTGATACCCCACCACACGGACCCGTTTGTCTTTCACTTTACCGGCCTCCTGAAAACTGCGGTCCAGCTGCCCGTCGATGACCGGGATAATCTCAAAATCAATCTTTGCTGTTGAAAGCACGGAGATGACGTCCTCAATGTCGCGTTTAATGGTCTGCTGCTGTTTATATACAGGAATAATTAAGCTAAATTTTCGCATACGTGACTTTCAGGTAATAGACGGCAGATCCCAAAACATACAGGGTACAGACGCCTATATTCAGATTGATGACTGTTCCGATACTCTCATGCCAAACGGCTATACCGGCAATCTGCAGAATAGCACAGGTGACCGGCACGAACCACACGCCGGTTCGTCCCAACGCTAAACACGCCGTCACGATAATGCTCCCCACTGAAAACAATGCAAGAAATACGCCGAACAATCCCAGGAAACTTCCCGCTCCCGCGTACGCGTTGCCGAACAGAGATCCTACAATAAAGTCAGGAAAAAGAAAATATAATGCGGTGACTCCGGCGGAAACCGCAGTGACGCCGCCGACAGCTGATGCCGTAAGCTTTTTTGTCGCCGCACCTGTCTCCGTACGTTCTGACAAAACGGGAAAAAGAACAAGAGAAACCGAGCTTGATGCATAAAATATAATTTTCCCCAGAATTGCGAGTGCGGCATATAATCCGGCCTCCGCTGCGGGGAAAAAATGTCTGACAAGAATGATATCGGTCGTATACAAAGATGTCATGCCCAGCTGAATCAACAATGTCGGGACTGCAAACCGGAATGCATCACGCTTACTGACAGTGCTTTTCTCACTTTTTGCCTTTAATATAAAACCAAGCGGAATATAATAGAGAAGATACGTAACGGCTGCGGCGATGGCGGCAGCCGACAGCACTCCATATACTCCCCATGCGGCCATCGGCACACTAAAAAGTATTTTTACCGCAACCATGAATACCGCGAATACGCTTACCCAGACAAAACGCTGATACCCCTGAAGCATGCTGGCCGGCGCAATCGAAAGGAGCGACATGACGAATGTCAGATATACCAGCATAAATAACACCCCTGACGATAAATGCAAAAACGATGTGATCCACGGCGCGGCTCCCAGCATAACCGGCAGTCCGATAAGAGAAATGACGAAAACTAATTTTGTCACGCTCCAGAAAAGAGATTTTGCCTGACCGATTGCATGACGGGCCTTAAATCCGGAAATAAACTTTACAAGCACCGTCGAAGCGACGACAAGGGGAACGGAAAATATATAAAATATCGACACGAGTGAAGAAAACTCCCCGTATCCTGCCGGGCCCAGAAGTCTGCCCATCAGCAGGTGATACACATACGCCAGAACGTTAGCCGCCATGGATCCGGCAAAAACAATCGCGCTGTTTCTGGCAAGGCTATTGTTAATTAATTTACGAAACGATATTTTATAAGTGTCCATAATGCCACCACGCCGTCCCGCCAGGTTAGTTTCTTTCCCTCGGCGAATTTTCTTCCGTAGTAGGAGATGGGGACTTCATAAATCTGGCATCCTTTTTTCAGTACTTTGACGGTGATTTCCGGCTCTACATCAAAACGCTTCGCGCGGATGGTGATGCCGTCCAATGCCCGGCGCCGGAAAACTTTATATCCCGTTTCCATATCCGTAATATTGGTATTAAACAATAAATTGGTCACGAGCGTTACGAACTTATTTCCCTGCGCGTAGATAAACATCGTGGAAAGGTGCGGTCCTAAAAACCGAGACCCGTACACCACATCCACGTGCGGATTGTCAAAAGGCGCCAAAAGTATCGGGTAGTCCGTCGGACTGTATTCCAAATCCGCATCCTGTATCAGGATGACGTCACCCGCGGCCTTTTTAAATCCCAGGCACAGCGCGCTCCCCTTTCCTTCATTTTTCTCTTTGTAGATAACATGAACTTTCTTTTCCCATGATTTCAGAATTGATTTTGTCCGGTCGCGCGATCCGTCGTCCACAACAATAATTTCTTTTGACCAACCGGGGACCCGGACAGATTCAATCCGGCGCAGTATTTCACCGACAGTATTCTGCTCGTTATACACGGGGACGATAACGGAAAGTTTTTTCACGCCAATACCCTTTCATACGCCGCAACCGTGTCCCCTGCAACTTTTTTCCATGTAAACTTTTTAACCCATTCAAATTGACGGTCCGACTGAACCTTTCTTTTTCGCTCAAGCATATCCGAGATACCCGTGCAGATATCCTCCGGTTTTGGCGATACCTGCAATGCCGGCCCCGCGATTTCCTTAAGGCTGGACGTGTTTGTACTCACAACCGGACAGCCGCAGGCCATGGCCTCCAATACCGGCAGACCGAACCCTTCATAGTGGGAAGGTTGTACGTAAACCGCAGCCATGGAATAGACGGCTGCAAGCTCATCAATAGGGATGCTTCCGGGGGTGACAACCACATGCCCCAGGCCGTTGTCGCCAATAAGCCGGTTGATTTCCTGTGTTTCGGCAAGTGCAGAATCTCCAAACGCCCGGCCGACTAAAACTAATTTGATTTGCGCCAGTTCATTTCGTTTCCGCAGCAGTGTAAAAGCCCGGAGTAATCCGGTCACATTTTTGTTCCAATTGACGTCGCCGACAAAAAGGATATAGTGTTTCGGCAGAGAATATTTTTTACGTACGGACGTAAGAACCTTCGGATCCGAAATCTCGCGGTACGCCGCATCAGGCGCTAAATACACCGTATCGATTTTCTCCTTCCTGATGCCGGCAATCCGTGCGATATCGTTTTTTGACGAAAGTGAATCGGCAATAATACGGCGGACGCTCCGGAGTGATACCTTCTGCACCTGCCATTTGAGCGCACCGCGGATTCCGGACGGAAACTTGTACGGGAACACCAGCGGGATAAGATCATGAACTGTCACCACGGTCGGAGCCCGTTTCACCAGGGGCAATGTCAGAAAGAACGGGTCAAAATACGGATAATGCACGATATCCGCGTCCTGCGGCGCAAGCTGCTTACCCGTAAAATAAAGGTATGTATGCCCTGTTTCATATTTTTCCAGCGCATCAACGAGATTCTTCGTATACACGCCCACACCGCGCACGCGGTGTGCAGATTCAAGAGGGGTTATGTCTATGGCTATCTTCATTGTAAAGAAGTATACCCTAAAACGGCCAGGACAGCCACGCTGGCGATCGAAATGATGTTTCCCGCATTTCGGATCGGCGTATCGGTAAAAATAACGCGTATCAGGTGTGCTCCTGCAGGAACGGAAAAATGAATAATACCGTCTTTCTGATAATCGATGGGTACGTTTTTCCCGTCTACAGTTGCTGTCCACCCCGGAAAATAAAGCGTATTGACGGTAACGCGCCCTGTGCCGACCATAATGACATCAAATGTTTTATTAAGATACCGCATCTGGTGGATCTTCCTCAGCTGCCCGCTTTCCACAACGATCGGATCTTTCGGGCGCGTATCCTTCCACCCCGTCCAGATTGTAGAAAAACTATTTCCCATGGATGATGTGCCATCGGTAAAATTGGCCCGCGACATATAATAGGCTTCATTTCTGGGTTCATAGAGAACCGGACGTGCGTAAGAAGCGGCAAAAATAACTGCAAGAATGGCGATTGCTATCCCTGGCCATTTCCGTTTCATCAACGATACCCAAAAAGCCGCACAAAAACCGGCTATAGGAATAACAAACGACAGCAATCTCCACGGGTACTGCATGAGCGCAAGGGGCTTGATAAATTCCCATACCGGCAGCGACAGGGGCAACATAAGGAGAACGCACACGGCAAAAAAGAAAATAAAATACAGAAGAATTTTTTTACGTGATGAATATAATGCTCCGACAAAGGCAAGTATCGGCACGAGACCTATTTGAAATGATATTGTATTGCCGAATGACCCGCTTCCGGAAAACCCTGAACCCCACGATGGGATAAGAAGCTGGTACAGCTGTACAAAATGTTCCCGGAAATTTACGGTATTA
This sequence comes from Candidatus Gottesmanbacteria bacterium, assembly GCA_963701185.1. Lineage (GTDB taxonomy): Bacteria > Patescibacteriota > Microgenomatia > UBA10105 > UBA927 > XYB1-FULL-47-11. Next base: position 162,648 of record OY969569.1, on the reverse strand, counting down.
AGGCCGACCACGTATTTGGATTCCAGAAGCGCAGGCATCCAGAAAAAAGCGGACATACCAATTCCGCCCAGCATCCACAGGGCTGCCTTTTTATTCCGGATCAGCGCATATCCCAACAAAAACGGCGTATAGAGCATTGCCATGATGTTATGCGAGAGGATGAGGAGTCCGTATGCAAGGGCAAACCAAACAAATTTTTTCTTTTCCAGGAGATAGAAGCATATAAATAAGAACGCAGTCGCCCAGATTTCACCGATAGAACCCCGCACATACATATCAACAAAAACGTACGGGACGAATGCGGCAACGATGGCTCCCACCGCAGCCGGAAGGGCGCCAAACAGGGTGAGTAACCAAAAATATGCAGCTGCGGCAAGCACGATGTACCCTACTCCCATGCTCATCTGGAACGCACGCACTGCATCCCCGGTGAAAACCCGGACAAATGAACCGATATAGTTCGGGAGGGGGTAATGGAAATTAAAAATCGGTATCCCGTAGCCGCTGTTCATATCCGGCGCCCATCGGGGCACTACGTAGCCTTCTCCCAGCATACGGGAAAATTCGACAATGCGGATGATGTGGTATTCTCCGTCGTGCGTCGGGATATAGTTTCTGCCAAACAGCGGCCACACGGCAAAAAGAATACACAGCATCATGAAAATAATTATTCCTTTTTTCATGTTTTTCTTTGAGAGACATACCGGAACCCGGTATATGCTGCATACACAACAACGGGAACAAGAGTGAGTATCAGCCGAAGCGCCGGTCCCGGTCCTTCATAATATCCCATCCACATATACGGGAGTGCACGCAGCTCCAGCGCAAAAGACAATACGACAGTGAATCCGAATATGAACCGGTGGTTCTTCAGAGGCAACAGCGACGCGGATGCAATAAGCCAGACTGCATACCATGGATAGAGTTCTTCACGGACCGGGGCAATAACAAAAAAAACGAAGGACAATAAGCAATAAGCAATGAGAAGAAGACGTTCCGTTGATATATTTTTCAAAAATAACAGCGGGAGAAGAACTATGGTCGCGCCCTTTACCAGCCATGAAACAGCGAAGAGTAAAAATCCGCTGACTTTCCTGTTTTGACGCCACAACAACAGGCCTCCGAGTGCCGCAAGCATCATGTAAATGTCATTATGTCCGTTCATAAGCACTTCTATCAAAACCAGCGGATTGGCGGCAAAAAAAATAACATTCGCCGTCTTCTTAGTGACCCGGTATATGAGATAACAAAACCCCAGATACGCAGCCAAATTCATGGCCTTAAATGCAATGATTGTCTGCCATACGCTGCCCATCCCCAGATAATGCGGGACGGCGCTCAATGCGATCCACACAGGCCCGTACAGTGCTGTTTTATTTGCCGCCCTTGTAAATGCCAGATTGGGTTCGTTCGGGATCTCGACCGGCATGATGATATACGGGTTTTCATGGTATGTATATGTAACTTTGGCAGTAGCGATGTAGTTGAATACGTCATAGGTAAGAGCCGGATACGAGAAAACCAGCATGACGGCCGCCGCCAGTATCACCCAAAACTTCGGCGGGTGCTTCAGAAAATACAGGTACGCGGCAAACAGAACAAGAAGGATAACGAAAAATATGACGGCCGCCGCCGGCCGGTCCGCAATCCGGGAAAACATGACGTGTGCGGATAAAACCAAATTCGGATCAATAAACCCGTAGGAAAAAACTCCTACGATGCCTATTGCCGCTAAAAATAGTAACACTGCGATGAGTGCCATGATTATAGGGATCCTGTTGCACTGGCAATACGTTGTCTAATACCAACTGATGCTGAGATTATGTCGCTTAAAGGCAGCGCCGTCGGCTTGGATTTCTCCGGAGTCCAGGTAAAGTCCGGCGGGACAACGGGGAGAAGCCCGGTTAATACTTCCCTGTGTTTCCCGGCTGCAGCCGCAAGAAGAAGCTGCAGCTCATGCACGTCGACTCCTTCTTTTTTGGCGCCGGCAACGTATGCCGGTAGCGTCGCAAACTCCGCATCGGATCTCCGCAGCGCATCAGCTCCGAGAAGGTACTGCTTATATTCCATGAGGGTACTCGCCTCGACCAGATACTTATCCGACAATGCAAGGTGATACTTCGTCTGCGCAATGTTGCCCCGATACCAATACTTTTTTAATTGATCAACAATCCTCGTGAGCCGGTATAGTTTATTTCCAGGCATGTAGGACGGGTACGGAAGAACATAGTCGGCATAAACTGAAGAAACAGTGGACAATAAGCAATAAACAGTAATCAACAAGATGATCACTTTCTTTTTCATAACTTTAGGAATTTTTTATACGTAATCGGAAAATGCAGGGCGGAAAAGTAGGCAAATACCAACCCGTACCAACCGTCCATAAATCCCTTATGACGGATAAGCAACGAAAGGAATGTCATTTGCGGCTTTATAATATTGTAGGTAAACCACGTCCACGGGTTTTTGCCGACTCCGTCTCTTTTCATTTCCATGGCGGCAAGCGTTGTATAACTCTCCGCCTTCCTCCAATAATCTTCGCGGGTCCGGTAGGAAATATGATCCATCGGCTCCGTGAGGTACCCCGGTTCACCGATGACATCAATTTGTTCATGGACGCTTTTGGCGGGAAAATGAGCCTTGCCGCGGCGCACAAGCCGCATGACATAATCCGGATACTGCCCGCCTTTACGCATCCAATGTCCCCAAAAATAATTCTTCCGCGGGATAAAGTAGCCGTTAACGTCGGACGACCCGGCATTGATAACCGAACGTATTTCTTTGTTTAATGCGGGAGTCACCCGTTCATCGGCATCAAGCTGAAGTATCCAGCTCCCCGAGCAGGCATCCAGTGCTTTTTGCTTATTTAAATGAAACATCGGCGGATTATCCGTCTCTATGATGCGGGAACCAAATGCGCGGGCAAGGGAAACCGTGCGGTCGCCTGATCCGCCGTCCACCACAATGATTTCGTCGGCCAAACCGCGGACCGACGCGAGGCACGCTTCGATATTTTTCTCTTCGTTATAAACGGCAATTGCGACCGAAAGTTTTACGTTCTTTTCCGCCATAAGATAGGTACCACACCTGACACTGCGATTATAGCAAGAGCGGCGAGCGAAATCCTCTCGGCTACAGTGCGCAACTTCGTATTTTCAAATACTACCCGGACGCTATGGGTTCCTGCCGCAACCTGAAACGTAATTAACCCTCTGTAATTCGGATTCTGGTACTCAATAGGGATAACCGTTTTGTCTACATATACATTCCAGTCAGGAAAATACACGGTATTTTCAAGAAGGAGTGTAGGTTTGGCGGCCTGTACCGTATATTCATGCGCCGTCGATGAACGGAAGCCGTCAGTTATCACCGCCGAACCGTCTATAACCTCAAGCGGAGCCGGGGCGGTATGTTCCATAAATCGGACCGACCAGATCGGACTGCTCTCACCGGTATCGGTTGTCCCGGCATAGACGCCGGAATAAAAAGATTCATCATGGAAAATATACGCTTTCGGGTGCCACATACCGACGGAAATCAGAATAATGAATAATGAATAAGGAATAATGAATGCTTTTTTTGCCCGGCTACATGCTATTCCTCCCAGTGCTGACGCGGCAAATACCGATACTGAAAGAAAGCGCCATGGAAATTGGAACTTTTGCAAAATCGTAACGGCAATCCACAGGGGCCGCGACCCCGAGGTCATAATAAATAATGATCCGAGTAAAATTATCAAAAAGGATACAAGCAGAATCCGTATGTTTTTTTGTTTCGTCTTCCATATTGCCCAGATCGCGGCAGCAACTCCAAACCACTGCATCAATCCCAATGACTTTGACATCGTTTCACCCAGTCCGTAATTCCACGGCGAATACAGAAACCATGACCAGGGCACAAACCGTTTCACGACATCTCCTGCCGTAACAATATCCCGAAGCGTATACTTACCCTCAAAATACGCGGGTATCCAGAAGAAAGCGGACAGGGCAAAACCCAATACGACGGACAATAAGCAATAAACTATAAACGACCACCTATTTTTCACTTCAAATAGTAAAAGATAAAAAGCATACAGTCCTATAATCGGCAGGAACATAATGGCTATGGCGTTATGGGAAAGAATAAGCGCGGCAAGGGAAAATGAAACGCCGATTATGGAATGTCTCCGGAGAAAATACAGTACGAGCGGCGGAAAAATAAATGCCACATGCTCCCCTATGGCACCCCGCACATATAAATCCACAAACCGGTACGGCGCAAAAACATACAAAAGCGCCCCGACAATGCCCGCCTTTTTTCCAAAGGCAGCATTCATCCACATATACATCGTCAGTCCGCTGGCAATGAGGGCTACCCCGAACACGAGCTTCGTACTGTCAACAAATGAAAGGCCCAGAGCATGAAAAAAAGATGCAATGTACGACGGCAGCGGATATAAAAACATGAGGATCGGATGTCCGTAGCCCCAATTGAGAGACCCCGCCCACCGGGGAATGATATTCCCTTCTGCCAGCGACCGGTAAAAATTGGCAATTCTGGCTACGTGGTCCTGTCCGTCATGCGTCGCGGGCAACCCTATATGAAATAGTGAAGCAAGCGGCAATAATGAAAAAATAAGCACCCAGAAAAAACGGACTCTTCAGTATTTTTTTCATGGAAATATTCGCTTCTGTATGATTTGTCCGGCCGAAATGGTAGCGGTATTGATAATATCTCCCCCGACAATAACCGTCTCCAGCCATCCTTTGTACGTCCATGGTTTGGAGGCGTCCGGCTCGATAATGAGATACACAAGCCCTTTTTTCTCACGCCCCGGCACGTAGCCATAGGCCTGTTTCCCATAGGTTGTAAACAGATAATCGTACGGGTACGTATAAATAGGCGCCATAAAAGTAAATTCTGAAAACGGCTGACCTTTTGCATCATGATATACGTAATCAATCGCGGCCTTCTTCCCTTTAATTTTTTCAACACCCCCGAAATCATGAAGATCGTATGTGTAGCTTATTTTCATGCGCCAGGCAGAGGCTGAAATCATGGATACGAGAAAAATACTCAATGCGCCGAAAGCAAAAAGCGACCACAATGATTTCCTAAGCATGCGGAAACTGCGTATCAGGCTATATGCAAATATGTATATGAATACGACGTGTATATGAATAAGATAGTAATCCCAAATCATGTTCTCGAGAAGCAGCATCACGCCGTACGTAGCGGCCGTCAAAAGCAGCAGAAACCGGAAAAACTTCCTGTGCAGTTTATCCTTCACTCTCCAGGCCAACATAATAAGGACGACAACCAGCGCAAGCGAGAGACCTTTATAAAAATAGAACGGCAGCAATCCCTGCTCATTCGGAAACGAATTTGCGGCGCTGTTAATATACGGACCCATATGATCGATGATGCGCAGGTACCATACGTCTTTCCCTACGGGTCCCTGGGGTGTCGTATATACCAGAAGAGAACGGATCGCCATCCACCCGTGCCGAGATTCAAATAAAAGAAACGGAAAAAACGCCGCCACACCGGCGATTACGCTGTACACATATGTCCGTACGTCCTTTATGCGGAATACCAGAGGGAGTGCCAGAACAAGCGCGATCACAAACGGTACGGCGATGGCAAGCTCAAAGTGATAGATAAAGCCCGCAGTAAACACCGCAAGCGGCGCATATATCCGCGGCTTTTTCGTAATCATGTATGCAAAGTACAATGCAATAACGATGAAAAATGTGGACGGGTGGTGATTCCACATGAACCGCGACTGAGAAACAATAAGCGGTGAAATACCCAATAACAACAACGTGACGAGCATAACGGCCTGACCGAACATTTTTCGCGTTGTAATAAAAACAGCCAAAAGCGCCAAAACGCCAAAAAAGAACATAAGAAGTAAACCGCCGTACGGATCTCCCCGAAACATAAGTTCCATGAGTGCAATAAGATAATAATATCCGGGACCATGGAACAGATGCGACAATCCTGCGGCCCCTGCCCCGACTTCCGCGCCGATGAGGGTAAATTTATGACCGACGAGGATATTGTAGGCAGCCAGATAATCGCGACCCTGGTCAAATCCGAAAAGATAATTTCCGTTGACTACCTCTATCGCACGAAGCGCTATCCCCCAGATAAAAACGATAATAGTAATGGGAACAATAAATTTTTTCTTCATAGGGCTCCGTTGGGCCGGTCGGCCATTTCTATTGCCGGTTTACCGTCCAAAAAGGTAAAGTTCCTCACATTCCCGTGCGGCATGTCTTTAGGATCGCCGACATAGAGAATCGTACCATCTCTCCGTTCCCGGGGCCAATCGATTTTCCTGAATTCATAGTTGTCGAAATGATTCTTGGCCTCTTCAAAACTCCCCGACTGCGTCCCTCCGGCGGCCAGATACTTTGCCGGATCGTACTTCGTGTAAAAAAGGAAAAACATATAGGATTGTTCCAGTGTCGTGGACACGACAATTTTTTGGTATTTGGTTTTGACTTTTTCGGTAAACGCCACCGCATCTTTGTATCCGTACTGCCAGTATTCAGAAACCTCCGGATTCATTTGAACGAAATACATATCACAGTAATAGAAAAGATTAAAAACGATACATATGCCGTACAGCGACATGAGAAATTTTCGTCGGACAAGAACATGTGCTAATCCTACCGCTGTAAATATCTGAAAAACCGGCAGAAAAACAAGTGTGCGGACGGCATGCGGCAAACCCGTCGTGGGAGATGCGGCAACCGGCGCAATAAGGAGCCACCCGATAAGAACAGCGCTTACCTGACCTTTTCCATACTTCAACACCCTGTATATTCCGTACATCAGAAACGGCAGCTCCCAGAGGTATAAAAGCCCCATATCCGGAGCATGGTGCCGCTGGTTATCACCCGTTAAAAACAGCCATTTCGGCGAGAAATGCGAGAGATATCCTGCGGCAACGGTTTTAACAAATACGATCCTTCTGTTATCCAGAAGCTGACCGATACGGTCCCCTGCCCGTTGATCCTGTTCAAGTTTCGTAATATCGCGGGACAGGAGCCCCGTCTGATCCGTGAACGAACTTGTCCCGCGCAGCCTCAAAAGCGCCGTCCGGTTAAAAACAACCGGTATAAGAGGTGCGGCCACAAGAATACCGAGGATAATACTCACAATCAATGACATCCTGTGCTTTTTGACAAACAGTTGGTTGCGGTACACGACCGCAAGGATAATAAGAAGCAGCGGTAAAAATATCCGCTCACTGTGGTATGCATAAAACCCGAGCGCAAATAACACCGCTGAAACAGGAAGAAACACACGTTTTTTGAGACCCGCAAGAAATGCCGTCACCGCCCAGATATTCAGGGTAACTCCGGTATTGGCCTCAAATGCAATGCGGGAAAACTGTACGGACCACGGCGAAATGGCCAATAAGAGTGCGGAGAGCAGTGCCTGCGCATTATTCTTTAATAATTCTTTTACCAGAAAATATGTCCCCAGCACCGCCACAAGCCCCATGACAGCCGAAGGGAATCTTGTCGACCATACGGACAATCCGAAAAAGGCCACGGACGGCACCGTGAGATATACGTACAGCGGCGGCTTATAATCATCAAACGACCGGATGGACAACGGCAGGAAGTTTCCGTATTCATCCCTGCCGGTTTTCAGAATGGAGTATGCGTTATACCCCAGCGCTGCCTCATCCCAATCAGGACTGGGAGGGACACTTCCCAGCTGATAGAACCGGAACCCCGCCGCAATAACAAGAATCAGAAATAAAAATATAAGTGTTTTTTTCATATAAAAATATACAAAACCGGATTGCCGTTTAATAATTTTATCGTATCGAGGAGTGTCGCCCCCTCGGGCAATGAATTCCATATATACAACGTTTTCCCGTCAAATTCGTCCGGAAGCATCCCCCCGAAACGATACTTCAGGAATCCCTTAACGTGATAAAACCCTTCCGCGTCGAAATATGAATCTTTGCTCCGCAGGTATACTGCAGGATCCGTCTTTGTATAAAAAAGCGTATACATGTACGGCCTGCCTATACTGTCCGTCATCACAACTCGGTCATAGTTTTGGGCAATAGGGGCGATACGCTCGAGCGCCTGCGCGTACCCGTACTGCCATTCTCCGGAAAACTCAACCGGATAATGACGGTAATAATTGTGCAAATAATAGGTCATGCTGAAAAGATAGAGGACTATAAGCAATAAAACGTAAACAACCCTGCCTTTTTTGATATACGTGTAGATCGACAGAATCCCGTATGCGACGAAGATATGCCACGCGGGAAGCGAATTGAGGATTCTCAAGGCGTGGGGAGTTTCCCTGGCTGTTGCTGCCGGGATAATAGCGGCGATGATCCACCAAATAAGCAGTGCTGCAATGCCGGGATTCGATAAAAAGAGCATAGCTATTCCTACTGCCAGAAACGGCGCCTCAATAAGATACAACTGGCCGACATCCTGAATGGAAAATTTCGGATTCCCGTCCCCTTTGACGAATAAAAAGTCCGGCTGAAGGTTGTCCATAAAATGAATAAGGAAGCTCCGGACGTATCCCACCCGCCGGTTATTCACCAGTTCACCGATCACATTTCCGTGCTCCCGGGCAAGACGGGAGTTTGCGGTTTCAACAACGGAAAGATCGGTAAAAATATTTACCTCCGTAAACCTGAGGCGCGCCTGGGCAGATAATAAATGCGGCACGATCGGCGCCGCGCATAGGACGGCGATAACAACGCCGGTAATAAATAGTCTCACATGCTTTTTAATATCCCGGAAAAGAAAGACCAGCAATGCGGGCACAAATAACACGGAAAAAACCCTGGAGCTGTTGAATGTATAGATGGCGGCAACGAAGGGAAGCCATGCAAACAGCCACCGGCGCGGATGTGACCCGGCGGACAAGGCAAGCCAGGTCCCCAGCACGACAAAAAACAACGCGATATTTGCCTCAAATCCCCCGCGGGAGATATTGATATGCCACGGCGATACGGCAAGAACGGCGGCGGACAACAAAGCATAATGGTCACGCTTCAGGAGTTCTTTCACTAAGAAATACGTCAACAATACCGTGAGAGTTCCAAAAAATGCAGCCGGCAGTCTGACAGCAAGATCCGTGAGTCCGAAGATTGCGACAAAGGGCACCGTCGCATACACCGCAAGCGGAGGCTTGTAATCTCCGTAGGCGACAAATGCATCAAACGGCAAAAATTTCCCGTGCTCATCGCGGCCGGTTTTCAAGATGCTGTATGCGTTATAGCCGATGGACACTTCATCCCATGACAGTGCGGGAGGATCCTGTGTCACATGATACACACGGAGAACCAGTGTCGCGGCAACGATAAGAAGAAGTACTATTTTTTTCATAACACCCGTTTCTCAACCAGATAATACACATCCAGAGTATTTTTATATTTTATGGTTTTTATAATGACATCATCCTTCATAAGGGTACATCCTGCCCTGTCAATATACAAAACACGCGACGCACGCACTGCGGCAATTGCCGGGTCGGACCTCTGCGACGGACATGAGTCTGCCACAAAAAATATGTTCCGGTACCACGCATAATCAGTATCTCTCGGGGATCCTTCTTTCTGATAGGTTTCGGGATCAACCGGCCAAAAAAAGAGGACATGCGGCAATATCTTCTGTGAAACGACCACGTCATAGAAACTATACCTATCCCTGATGGAGATGGCTAATTCCTTATCCGCGCCGTTCCGGTAAATCGGCGCATGCACCGGCTGGTGCACGAATAGTTCGTGCAGAAAATAAAAGACATTCACGGCAAACAAAAGAATCAGGCCGAAAGCAAGTATGCGGCGGTATTTTGTTTTGACCGCATGCATGGTTGCAAGAATTCCGTATGCCACCAAAAGATGTACCGGAATCATGGCAAGAAAGAATCTGTGAATGTTCGGCGTTTCTTCGCTTCCCACGCTCATAACCGCGGGAACCAGCAGAAACCACACAATGCTGTATACCCCGTACGATAATTTTTTCCTGATCACCGTATATATGCCGATCAACAAAAACGGGCCTTCAATAAGAAGCAATACTCCCGCGTTGGGGACCTTCTCACGCAACGGCTGGCTCGCCTGCAAAAATAAGAACTGGAAACTCAAATGATCCGTGAAATTTGTGAGAAAAAACCGGCCGTATGCAGTCGCTTTATTGTGAATCATGCGGGTCACCAGTATCGGCTGATGCTGGGCGCCGTCTTCACGTATTTCCTCATCCAGGGGCAACTGGACATTTTGGGTCGAAAAAACGCTAATTTGCGAAAACCGGCGGCCTGCCGGGGAAAAAAACAAGCCGGCGACAAAAAGAGCGATAATCAGAAAAAATGCCGCAGCGGTAACTCTCAATCGTTTGTCCAATGTGCGCCAATGCCATACAGTCATCAGTAATAAAAAAGGCAATGCAAAAAGCCGGATGCCCGTATATGTGTAAAAACTTACCGCAATACCCAACAGTGACAACCCCAGGTACCAAAAAGACCGCTTTTGGGCCCACAGAAGCCACAAATAGGCTGCGCCGTAAAAAATAACGAAACCGACAAGAACGCTTTGAGCTCTGGACAGCAATATTCCTACGGGCGAAACAGCGGCAAGCGCCATAGACAGGAGCGCCGCACTGCGGTTGTTGGATATGCGGTATACAAACGCATACGTTAAAAGTACGAACAGAACGCCGAATACCGCCGTCGGAGCACGCACGGCCCACTGGGTAAGACCGAAAAGATAAATAAACGGAATGGTGATATATGAGCCGATGGTGCCTCCAAAATCATTCAGGCCCCGCGACGTAAGAGGAAGAAAAACACCGGATTCATCCCGTCCTGTTTTCATCAACGAATACGCGTTGTACCCCACGGACGCTTCATCGACATGGAATCCATCAGGTACGGTACCAAGTTGCCAAAACCGGAAAAAAATAGAGAGTACAATAATGCCTATAAACAACGTCTTGGAAAACATATGCCTGTCATGTATGATAACCCTATCATTATAGCATGAGAAAATTTTTACCCTTTCTTGCGCTCATCGGCATATGCCTTGTCTTCTTCTATAAAACTCTCGTATCCGGTCAGGTTCCGTTTGCAGGCGACCTCCTATTAACGCAATACGGGCCATGGCGTCATCAGTCATACGGCGGATATGTGGCGGGCGCCGTTCCGAGCAAGGACCAGTATTTTGACGTTTTACGCGAACTCTATCCGTGGAAAACACAGGTTATTGCGGGTTTGAAACAAGGGACATTCCCCCTGTGGAATCCGTATAATTTCTCGGGTGCGCCGCTTCTTGCCAACTACCAATCCCAGGCGTTGTATCCGTTGACGTTCCTGTATTTCCTGATGCCGCAAATTGCTGCATGGACGGTAATGGTAATCTTACAGCCCGTCCTGGGATCCATATTCCTTTATCTCTTCGCAACGGAAATAGGTTTGAGCTCCGGAGCATCAATGCTGGCTGCACTTTTATTTAATTTCTCCGGTTTTGCAAATGTATGGATGGAGTTTACGACCGTCTGGCACACGATTTTGTGGCTGCCGCTCCTCCTATATCTCGTTGAACGGAGAATAAAACAGCAAACATTATATCTTTACCAGAAAATACTGTTTATTTTTGCCCTCTACGCTGCCATCACCGCCGGCCATCCGCAGGATTTTATCAATCTTTTCATATTCCTTTTCATTTATATCGCGATCCGCCGGGCATGGTCACTTCTGTTTCTTATTGTCATTCCGTTTTTTCTTGCTGCACCACAGCTGTTTCCTACCATCGAATTGTTCCGTAATTCCGCGCGGGTGGCTCATGATTATCAGGGCATTATCCAGCATATGCTCGTCCAGTGGTGGCAAATGCCGCTTCTTGTCGTACAGGATTTTTTCGGCAATCCTGCAACGAAGTCTAATATAACCGGAGACTATGTCGGAAAAACTCTTTCCGTCGGACTTGTCGGGTTCTTTTTTGCAGTTGCCGCACGATTCTCCAAACACCGTTCCCTGCACAAAACGTTTTTTATGTGGGCAGCAATCACGATACTTCTTATCACGGTCCGTACGCCGCTTACCGAACTACTCTACCACTACCCCTGGCCGGTTCTTTCGACCGGAACACCGACGCGCAATTTGTTTATTCTGGCGTTTGCACTCTCACTGCTTGCGGGCTTCGGGTATGACGCAATCCGTCAGACAAAACAGCTGCCGCTCAAGGCACTCATCATTACGGCCGTCATTCTGTCCGTTTTATGGATCGTCGCTCCCCTGAAGCGGGCAATGATCGTGCCGACCGGAATATTTGCCACACTGACATTGATTGTCTTTGCGGCAAGATTCAAAAAAATATTCCTTTGGGCAATCATTCCGCTCGCTATTGCGGAACTATTTTACGGTTTTATTAAATTTAATCCGTTTGTCCCCCTATCATTTGTGTACCCGGAAAATAAACTCATTTCGTATCTTCAGAAAAATACAGGTATTGACCGTTTCTGGGGATACGGCACTGCAGGGATTGAGGCGAATTTTGCCACCCAGGAAAACATCTACTCTCCCGACGGCACCGATCCATTGAATCTGCGGTGGTACAACCAATTCCTCCAGTCAAGCCGCGCAGGCAACATCGCGATCACGTTTAACCGAACCACCCGGTCCGATGCGCAAATCCAACCGGGGTACGGAGAGCGGGACTTACCCGGCAATGATTTCCGTCTCCGTGTTATGGATCTTCTGGGGGTCAAATATGTCATCGACCGTTCGGAAAATCCGAAAGACAACAATACGTTCCCCGTTGACCGGTTCAAAATAGTCCGGCATGAAGATGACTGGACCGTCTATGAGAATCTCAAAGCGGCTCCCAGGTTTTTCCTGACGCCGGATGTCCGGCCGTACAAAAATACAGTTGATTTTGAAACCCAATTCTTCGCCGGCGATTTCCATCCGGACAAAACGGTATTGGTGGAGCAGCAGGACCGAAACACTATCCCGACTCTATCCGGAACGGGGACGGCCCAGCTTATTTCATATACACCCAATGTGGTAAAAATTGCCGTGCAAACCGATGCTATGCAACTTCTGTTTTTAAGCGATACATTTGATGCCGGATGGACTGCTGCGGTAAACGGCAAAAAAACGGATGTCTACAAAGCTGATTATGCGTTCCGGGCCGTCATCGTTCCCAAAGGAGAATCAACGGTTGTCTTTACCTATGCGCCCAAATCATTTCAGGCAGGGGTATTCGTAAGTATTATCACCTTACTCTCTTTTCTTGGCTATGTGATAGCCAATGCCCGCAGTCAAAAGAATTCCGGCAAGCGTTAATGCGGCGCCGATACGGAATGTTACGGGCATATACGTAAATTGAACGGTGTGCGCACCATACGGCACCGGAACGGCGCGGATCGTAAAGTCTGCGCGATATATGTCTGCCGACTTTCCGTCCATCGTCGCAACCCACCCGGGATAATAATTGTCGCTTAATACGGCAAACCCCGATACCGGAGAATTTGTTACAATCGTCACCGTATTTAATCCGTACGAGGTAATTGTCGCTGATCCTGTTGACACGGCAGAAGGCAAAACCGGCTCACGCTCAAGGATAACCGTCTCGGCAAGATTCACCGAAGGATCATACAGAGCATCAATAAGTTCCTGCGAGTTTTTTCTGACCAGATAGTGTGAAGTAAACATTGCTCTGGGCAGAGCGCCTGTATACTCCCAGATGCGCCACGCTTCATCCTCCCAGACCAGCGTAAATTCGGAAGACGGAAATCGTGCACCGGCCGGTATTTTGTCTTTCAGTTCACCTCTCTTGGCTTCCAGCACATACCGGACTCCGAACAGCGACATCATGCGGAGCCGGTACGGATTGCTGGAACCGAAACGATCCCATTCGGAGGCGGCAAACAGATCAGTGTCGCTTCTTCTGACTGCCGCTCCCAACTTTCCCCCATTGGTAATAGTCGAAAGGAGTTGTGCATACCGGGCCGAGGATAAATTCCCGTACCCGTCCGTTGAAAACCAATGGAAATACTGCGGCAGATTTTTTTCTATATACCCGTTCCCGTATCCCCATACGCGGTCAAATCCCGCGAGTTCACTTAGTTTAGTAATAACAGGCAAATCCGGATACACAAATCTTTTTTCTCCGACATACACGTATTTATGCGCAAAATATACTCCCGATGCTACCGTAGCCAAAAGGACACAGATATACACATACCGTTTGGAAAATGCAGAGAGAACGAGTATCGTCCAGCCTGACAAGACGAAAAATGTAGGAATCAGCAGGTTACGGAGAGATACGGTTGCATAGAAAACACTGTCGTCTTTTACATTTTGATGAATTCCCGCCCACGCGACAACAAACCACCCTGCCAGAAGAACCGCTGTTATACCTGCAAGTATGACCGCCAACCGTTTTCTGTTGGGTATCGCCAGGAAGGAGGACAAACCAAAACAGGAAAGGGTTACCATGAAAAAGGCAAATACTGCAAAAATCCTCGTCGGATAGGAATTGGAAAGGACAGGTATGCGTAAATAATACGGGAGCCAACTCGTCGGCAGGGCAAATCCCATCGAAAGGGTTACGAGTGCAAGAATGGTCCAGAAGAATACATTTCTTTTTTTTATTTCAAACATCCCGTATACGGCAAATAAAAGAGGGATGACGCCGATAAATATCATCTTTTCAAAATAAAAACCGGAGCCGCCGAAATAATTATATGTGGCGGGACTTCCCCAAAAATCCGGGGCTATAAGCGTCATGATGTTTTGAAAAGGCAGCAGCGCCCGGCGGAACGTGTCCGCGCCGCCCGCTGCACCCCGCGGAGAAGACAAAAATGCCTCCAATGAAGGAATCAGCTGAATACATGTGATAAGAACGGAAAGCGCAATAGCGGCTAAAATCCGTATATGTATTCTCCTGCGGACCGCGGACAGATAAACATTCCACACCAGGACGGTGCAATATACATATATCGCCATCTGGAAGAATCCTCCGAATACGGAAAACGCCAGCGAAAAAACTAAAAGGAAAAACCCCACGGCGTCGGAATCCCTCTCCCATAAACGGTTCGATGCATAGAGGGCAAGCGGCAACCAGAGAAAACTATGCTCCAGCACTAATATTTCCTGCCAATACACGATCATCCAGCCGGAAAATGCATATGCAAATGCACCATACGCCGCGACAGGAGGCCTGAACTTGAGTGATTTGAGAAAAAGATACATGAATATCATTGAGGCAACCGGCTGGACAATGACCAAAAAATCCCAACCGATAACTTGCGGAAGAAGCGACGCAACCAGTGAAAACGGATACCACACGGCAGTATCAAACGCTGCCATAAACGGTACTCCGCTGTAAATGTATGGGTTCCATAACGGCACAACTCCTTTTGTTACTGCATCCTTCAGCATGTTCCTGTTCGGAAAAAACTGTCTGATATTGTCAAACCCCATGGGTTTATTCGGCGGCCCGTTGGGGTACCCGGCAGGGGGTTCATATTTCCACGGTGAATACGAAGACACGAGAAGATTGGAAGGAAATAACGTTTTGCCCTCTAAAAAAAACTGGCGGAATACAAACAACGTTATGACTGCCGCACTCAAACATACGATCAGCAGTTCAAAACGGAGTAACTTCCTCATAGATAAAGTTTAGATGAGTCCACGCCCTCAAACAGAATATTTCCTGCTTTATCTTTCACCGTAAATTCAACCGGAACGGGTGCGGCAGGAATCACGCCGGGAATGGCTTTCGGAAATTCCGACGGCGCGCCGATAAGAAGTATATGTTCATTGATAATTTCGTCATGACCGGGTAACGCAGGAAGGAACTCCAGCGAGCCAATACGTTTTACCCGGACCCAACCGTCTGACTCAATGACCTTTTCCACATCTTTGCCTGCCTGAAAAGCCGCGGGATCGTACCGGGTATAAAAAAGATAGTAAATGTATTGCTTCGAATCGTTTACTCTGCTCGATACGACGATCCGATCATAGTCGTGTAGATCCGTTTGGATTTTTTGCACCAACTCCTGATAACCGAAATGGGAGTATCGCGAATAGCGGTACGGAAAAAACGTCCAATATTCAACAATAAAACTCCCTGCCGCAATCAAAAAACCAAACACTAATAATGATAAAAATAATTTCTTATGCCTGACGCGCGAGAACGCTGACGTAACGCCGATCGCAATCAGTATCGGCCAGACGGGATACGAAACGAAAAATCTTCCGAATTGTCCGTCCGACGTCAAACTATCCGGGATTGCAGAAAAAAGCAGCCATCCGATCAGGAATAATCCGGCCGGAGATATAGAAAGAAATAGACCGATGAGCGCAATAATCAAAAGCGGATAGTCAAAAAGATACAGTAGTCCCCGCTCGGGCAGTATGGAAAATTGCGTACTTGTCCCGTATATGGCCAAGAAATTAGGAGAGTAATGATTAAAATAGTTCGTAATGAATTTTGTGCCGTACGCGCTGTACTTATTAAAAATCAGACGGCACACGCCGCGGGGAAGCGTTTGCCCGCATGCACCCTGCTTTTCATTTACCGTATCTATGAGAGTCGGGTTATTCGTAAAATTAACCTGTCTGGTGCGGGTTGCGGCGGCACTGGTCCCGGCAGATATCAATAATCCGACTAACAGGACCATAAAACACACAATCCCGATAACGATCTGCCTGAGGAATTGTTTGTACGCGTTTCTGAAAAGATATACGGCCAGTGCAATCAGCAGCGGAACAAGCACAATGTTTGCCGTATATATGTACAGACTTATCCCGAGGAGAATTGCCCCTGCGATAATTCCCCTGCCGTTCATCCTTCCGCGAAGAAGAGCCCATATGCCGGCGGTCACAAAAAACACGGATGTTGTTTCTTCAAGTCCGATCCTGCTCATGCCGATATGCCACGGGGAGATAGCAAGAAAAAATGCGGAAAACAAAGGAAGCGTCTCCCCTGAACGGGCAAACAGTTCCTTCACGAAAAAAAACACCGCAATAATAGTCAGCGATCCGAACAGTGCCGAGGAGAACCGTACGGCAAACGGTGTCAAACCGAAGGCAGCAACCGGCCCGAGGGATAGGTACGTATAGCCCGGCAGGCGCCAGTCGCCAAAACCACGAAACGAGGTAACCGGCCATGATTGGGCCCATTGATCCTTCCCGGTTACCAGCAGGGAGTACGCATCATAGCCTGCATCCGCCTCATCGGAGATAATACCGACGGGATTATTTCCTAATCCCGCAAATCTTACTGTCGCCCCCAAGGCAAAAATAATAAAAAGTATGATCAGCGATTTTGATATTCGAAGCCGCATCATATAAATCCGTCTGACATGTATTATATAATAGAAATATGCAAAGGCCTACAGTAAGGCAATATATTCCGATCATAGGAATTGTACTTCTTTCCGTAATTTTCAGATTCGTCTATGTAGACCGGATACCTACGGCAATAAGCGGCGACGAACTTCATTATGCGCTGACGGCTAAATCCATATGGCTGACCGGACATGACATAACCGGCACATGGAATCCGCTGTCCATCTTTCTCTTCCGCTATCCGCCGAATGAACAACAGGCAGAACTCCCGTATTTTCTCCATCTTCCTTTTTCCGGCCCGTTCCCCTTTTCACTATTTCTTACCAAACTGCCGTTTGCACTATTGAGCATCGGAATCGTAATCCTTTTGTATGATATTGCCCGGAAATTATTCGGCCGTACTGCGGGGCTGATAACAGGTTTGATTGCAGCAGTAAATCCATGGTTTGTTGTCATGGGAAGAACCGGATATGAATCCACTCCCGCAACCTTCTTTTATATATTGGCACTCTGGGTTCTGTTATCGGCGAAATCGTGGAACATACTCTGGTCGTTTATTCCGCTGGCGCTCGCATTTTATTCGTATATCGGAACAAAACTCATTTTTATTCCGTTTGTCATTCTGACGGTCGCCCTCACCTATCGGAACGGGAAACACAATTCCTTCAAACCATACGGCGTACTTATATTATCCTGTACTGTATTAACGGCCGGATATCTCCTGCTGCTAAAAGCATCACCGGCCGGCGGCAGAATTGCGGAATTACTATTGCCGTCTTCGCCGGTTGTCGCGTCTCACGTGAATGAAATCCGCAAAAGTTTTATTCAATCGCCGCTCCTGTCCCTTTTTGTCAATAAATATACCGTGTATACCCAAATACTTTTTACTAAATTATTCCGCATTTTTTCCCCCTCATACATGTTTCTTGAGGGCGATCAGTTTTTCTTACCGGCAAGGCAGAGTTTCTTTTATTATGCGGATTTTCTATTCATCATTTTGGGAGCACTGGCTGTTTATTGTAAGAAACGTACATATTTTTTTATCCTGACGGGCTTCATCCTGATCGGAACGCTTCCGCATCTGTTACATGTGACGCAGGGAGACTTTTCCGGCCACCTCACACTTATATTTCCGTTCCTCATTCTTATGACCGGCGCCGGCATCGCAGCCTGTATAGACACTCTCAAAGGGAAATCACGCTCAATCGCTTTAGGAATTGCCGTCCTCGTCTATACTCTCAACATCGCCAATTTTGCCTTTGTGTATTTTTTCCAGTATCCGCTGGCCGGGTCTGCCGACTTTCCGATGCGGATACTCGCCAGATATCTCACGCTCGCAAAAAATAAAAATATCCCGATAACCATCTACTCTACACGGAACGGTGATTTCTTTACAAAATATCTTTTTTATTCAAACGTCATGGATCGTCAAACGATGACGGATATTAGGCGCGCCGATACACGGCTGCCATTCTCTTTCAACGGTATCCACTTTACCGACTGCAATGCGAAAAAGCAGGCACCTCAGGGAGAAGTGTCCATATACGATGCAACATGCAACATAAAGCCTGCCGGCGTGAATACATATATCTCAAAACTGACGGACGGCGGCATACTCTATACGATCGTGAATGATCCCGTGTGCAGCCGCCGGGAACTCAATGCGTATCCGACAGGAATAACGGTAACGGATCTTTCTGTTGAACGGCTTCCGGAGCTGCGTTTCTGTACGGTCTATATAAGCAGATAACTAACGGAAAAACGTCAGCGCAGGAGTTCCGTCAGGATAGTATACGGTATCCATAACCTTCGAGGTGCCGAATACTTCAGTCGGTAAACCGACAAACAGAATTTTGCCGCCCGATTGCTGCAGCGATGTGTCAACGGACCTGAACTTGATATTTCCTACGTGATTGCGGTTCTCCTCATATCCGCCGGACACTGTCCCGCCTTGCTTTTGGTATATCAGAGGATCAACAGCGCTGTAATAGAGATAAAAAATGTAAGGAAAATCCAGGGATTTTGAAACATACACGGTATCGTACCCGTTTTTCATGGCATTAATTTTTTCCGTCATCTGCCGCCTTCCCATATACCAATCCCGCGCATCCTCGACAGGAAGCACAAGATAATATTGGTGGAAATAATACGCAATATTTGCCAGGATGCCCACACCGATAAGCACCGTTACTATATAACGGCCAACTGTCTTCTTTTTCATAACTGCCTGCGCCAGGGTGATAAAACCAAGAGCGGATAGTATCTGAAATACAGGCAGAAAAACCAAAGACCGTACCGGATGGGGAGGAGGAGGCGTAAATGCCGCCGCAACGGGAGAAACGAGTATCCACCAGAACAGGACCGCGGAACTCTGTGACCATTTGCGCACCAGCATGTACGCTCCGATCAAAAGTAAGGGGAGTTCAAAGAGATACAAGAGTCCTACATCCGGAGCCCGGTATTTGTTAATCGACTTATCTAAAAACAAAAAGGTCGGATCGAAGTGCCCGAAATATCCGCGGAGAAATGTTACGGCATACGTAATTCTTCGGTTATCAAAAATAGTAAATATTTTTCGCCCCTGCACTTCGTCACGCACCGCGCGGGCAGCGGATTTCTTTATGTCGTCAGGATTCCCGAACGCGCTCACTCCCGCCGCACGCATCTGCCCCTCGGGGGACAAAGACAATCTCAAAACGGGCAGAAGAATGATAAAACCACAAATAAGACTGATGACGACAGCAGTCTTTTGTTTCCATAATTCTTTCCGGTATATGACGGCGAGTCCGACGCACAGAAGCGGCACAAAAATCCGCGGCGTTAAATACGTCCATATTGACAGAGACAACGACAATGATGCAAGGACAAGAAACCATCCCTTCGTGAGCCCTTTCATAAAACAACACATTCCTAAGACGATAAAAAAGACCGCAACATTTGCCTCATATCCGGACCGGGAAAACTGCAGAGACCACGGTGATAGAGCAAGTAAAAATGCGGCAACAAGGGCAATGTCCCTGCGTTTCAGTAATTGTTTTGCAAGGGCATACGTCAGAAACACAGTGATAGTTCCGAATAATGCAGAGGGAAACCGGACGGCAAAATCATTATATCCGAACAGTTTGATGCTTCCTGCCACCATGTAAACGTAGACCGGCATTTTATAGTCATCAAATGACCGGAAGGTCAGCGGGTATCGCATGCCGTATTCGTCACGGCCGGTCTTGAGTATGGAGTACGCGTTATATCCTATGGCGACTTCGTCCGAATTGAGCGCGGGAGGTACGGACGTCAACAGATACAACCGCAAAAAGCCGGCAAGCAGTACGATCAAAAAAATCCAAATATATCGCCTCATTGCATTAGTCCCAGCCGGGAATCCCGAACCTGCAACAACTTCCGCTGAGTCCTTCTATGTCCCAAAATAGCCGGTAATATACATAAAGCCAAAAGATATCCCTGTATCATACCAGTGTCGCCGCGCAGCAATGCCTGCAGGATTCTGATAGGCGTCCAAAGCGCGTGGGCCAGAAGAATATTCATATCCGTCACATTTTTCCAGATAAAGATAAATTGATTACGGTATGCGATCTTTTTGACGTATTTCGCATTAAATTCCCGTTTGATTTTCCCTGCCTCGTGATAATGACGGACAACGCTTTTGGGCTCAAACAGTGTTTTCCACCCTGCTTTCCGCGCCCGGTATGACAGATCTATATCCTCCCAATAAAACGGATTATAGAGTGTGTCCATGCCTCCGAGTTGATTCCACATGGACCTTCTGAATGCGCCGCTGCCGCCGGACACCCATGCCGTTGTCGGGCGGTCTACCTCACCGCGCGCATGGATGTAATATCCCTTCTCCCATCGCGCTATCCCCCTGCCGCGCAAAATGGTTTTTCCGGATTCAGCACTCTTTTCCAAACATCCCACGGCAAAAACATCCGGGTCTGAAAAACGGGCAAGAAGCGGGGACAGAAAAGCGCGTTCCGGTTCAACATCGGTATTCAAAAGCACAACGATATCCCCGGTTGCACGCGATACTCCCGCATTAACATTTGAGGCAAAGCCCTCATGGTTGCGGCGCGCGACTACGATAACCTCCGGAAAGTTTTTTTTAAGATAATCGGCAGAACCGTCCGTGGACATATCATCCGCAACGATAATTTCCGCGTCCGGGGCGCCGCGGAGCACGTTTTGTAAATGCTTCCTCATGAGGTATACGCCATTCCAGTTGGGTATAACAATCGAGACAGACATATATGTTAGTATAACGTATATGAAGCGGCATTTCCTTTTCATCACCGTACTATTCCTCGTCCATGCTTTTTTCATGTTTTATAATTTAGAAAAATGGGCATCATTCGGCTGGGATCAGGTAGATAACGCATGGGCATCCATGCATATCCTTATCAGTCATACGTATCCGCTTTTGGGAATGGTCGCCAAACAAAACAGCGGACTCTATATAGGGCCGCTCTATTATTATCTTGCTGCAGTATTTTATTTCTTTACACGGCTCGACCCGATTGCCTCCCCTATCCTTGCCGGAGTCACCGCGCTCTTCAGTTTCTGGGTCATCTATGGTGTTTCACGCCGGATATTCAATGAAAAGGTCGCCCTCATTTCCTGCTTTATCTATACGTTTTCATCCTTCATCATTAACGCTGAACGGATGCAGTGGCCCGTCAATTTTATCGCACCCGTGGGACTTCTTATTTTCTATTTCCTGTATAAAGTGATGACCGGCGACGCAAAATATATCATCTATTTGACTGTTGCCGTCGGCCTATCCTTTCACATTCACTTTACCGCGATTTTCTATCCCATTATTATTTTATTCTCGCTGCCACTGGTTCCGTTCAATAAGAAAATATGGAAGTACGTCCTTATTGCGATTCCTGTCTTTTTCATTTTTATGATCCCTCAGATACTCTATTATCTGCAGGCAAAAAATCAAAAAAGCATCGGGAATTATACCGGCTATTTTCAGTCCTACTACCACGGATTTCACCTCCGGCGCATGCTGCAGCTGTCCCACGATGCGTTTATTAAATTCCAGTCGATTCTGGAGAAACCCTACGCGGTGCTGCGCAGTGCGGTGTTTTTCTATGTCCCGCTTTTTTTCATCGCCTATTGGCAAAAACAAAAAAAGTCCGGCACACTAAAGCTTTTTTACCTTGTCGCGCTGTGGATTTTGGTCCCCTGGATCGTATTTACGACGTATAGCGGGGAAATAACTGATTATTATTTTAATATCCAGCTGTATCTCGCCGTCATCCTACTCGCTTATCTTACCTATTGGATATGGGAAACGAAAAAAATTATACTCCGGGCGGCGATCGGCATATTCTGGCTATACTTTGCCGCCGTAAATATTCAGATATTTTTTTCGACACAGCCGGGCAACCTCATCAAAGACCGAAAAACAGTCCTGGAAAGCGTGGAGCGGGGACAGCCGATTAATTTTACCGAAGGAGATCCCAAATCGTACCTTGATTTTTACTATTCCTACATACGGCACAAGCCGCTACCGTTCAAACTTTAATAAAATCGTATGATCGCCCTTTGGTACGTATATTCCCTGGAACACATAATTCGTCCGGTATACAGGAGACGGTTTTGAGTCAATATACGCCTTCCATCCGGAATCATAGACGTTGGCGATAACAACAAAATGACCGTTTTCCAGTGATGAAATTGCCCGTATCTGCCCTCCGGACTCTTCCAAGATATCAATATGATCATCCTGTGCGGCAGGGGCTTGAGAAACCTGCAGATCCCCTTCAACGACCGCCTGTTTGGCTGAATTGAAGAATTTGCCGTAGAGCATATCCATGGCTTTTTGTTTGGAATCCGCGCGCACGATTGATTCGACAGGATATATCCGCGGCAATGCCTTCCGGAACCTGTAAATTTTCGTCTGCCCTTCCTCATAGACAAATTCCAGGTCCGGGGTTTTGAGATTTTCGAAGGATAAAATATATGTGACATTCAGAAGCGGAAATAACGGCGAATCTATAGTGGGTGACGTAATGATGCGGTTGAAACCGAAGGGCGGCGTGATATTCGGTTCCCGGCGGTTGAGTGCCGCCATGAATTCTTCATACCGCGCGTCGTAAATAGGGTCATACCCTTCGATCGATTCGATGCCATAGTACGCCCCGACATTCGGAGGAAAGATCCGGTTATCCAGACTCATCACGCGGAACGGCTTTTGCTGACTCTGAAGAAATGACGTCGCCCGTGTTTCCGGGAAGAAATACGAAGCAGGGATAAACGGCGTAAACTTCCATCCGAAACGGAACAGGTCAAACACAGTGAGTAGGACCGCGGCGGCTACCATCACATATTTCCATCGTTTAAGTAAAAGGACTCCAATGCTAGCCGCAAGAAGTACGCCCGGTAAAATAAGATTATTTTTTGAGACCGCCAGATGTGCGTTTGCTGCATATCCCCACAGCACAAAAAATATTAGAATGAGCACTCCACAAATGTAGAATATTTTCTTATCGGGCTTCCTGACATATGCATCCAGTCCGAGGGCTGCCAGCATAGCAAGACACATATCAACAAGCACCATAAGCCTTGTCGGCTGTAATGATGAAATGACAGGGAAGCGGGTTTGATACGGAAGGCGCGCAATCGGAGTCGGAAGCAAAAAAAGGAAAACGATTCCCGCAGCCACGGCAAAAAACCGCGTTAACCGGTCGCGGCGGGCGACGACGGCAAACAGCGCAAAGAGTAACGGGAGAATACCGATATACCCGATAAATTCCCCGTAGTTCCAAACCCCCCGATAGTTGAGTGTGGCCGGGTTCCCGAAAAAGTCCGGGGCGATAAATTGGATAAGATTCTGCCAGGGTAAAAACCAGCCGTCTTTGAGCCAGGCCGCCGCGTCGGTAATGCGCGAACTGTGAGAGATAAAACGAACCATCGGCAGCCATTGGACAGATGAGATAACAACCGCCCCCGCCGCGGCTGCTATAACCCACCATGATATTTTTCTCAGCGCGTAGACGCCGGAAAACATAAAAATGTATAGGGCGACTTGTGCGTGACCGGCAAAAAGTGCAAACGCGCAAGACCAAGCAAGTGCTACAGACCAATATATTTTTGTCCTTGTGCTGTCTGCATCTTGGATCTTATCAATGGAAAGAAGTATGAGCGGCAGCCACAGGGCGGTTTGGACAATCGTTCCCCACGTGAGCCACGCGATGTTAAAACCGCAAAACGCCCACACGACACCGGCATATACGGCCACGGGAGAAAGAATTTTCTTGTTCCGTACATAAAAATACAGGAATAATGCTGCTAAAACCGGCTGGATAATAATAAGGACAGTCCACGCGGCATAAAAAGGCATGAACAAAAAGAAAATATTGGCCGGGTACCACGCGCCTGCCTGGATATTGGCCGAGAGCGGAGTCCCTGAAAAATTATACGGATTCCATGAAGGAAGCACTCCTTTTTTCAGATCATCAACAACTATTTTTCTCCACGGAATCTGCTGACGGATGGGATCCGTAATAAGAAAATTTTTGAACGGAACTCCCGAAGGGTTTGTTTTTGCCGCCTGATCAAGCCACGGATGGTATAAACCGATAAGCGTATCGGTCGGAACCGGCAGCAGTCCGAAACGCAGCGTCTGATAAAAAAATCCCAAACAGATGGCGATGAGAAGAACCGGAAAAAGGATGGTCCGCAGCAGATGTTTCATCACGTGATATCCGAAAGTAACTCATCAAACGCCTTTGTAAATGCCGGCACGCTGAATCTTTTTGAGCGTTGCACCATCTCCTCCCGTAAAACATTCTGACCTTTTGTATTTCGGATGACATGCTCCGTCATTTCAAGGCATTCTTCAGGGGTAGTCCAGAGATTGCGGGTAACGATTTCCGACTGTCCCCCGCCGTTATAAACCACGGGAATACAGCCGGCCGACATTGCTTCAACCGTCGTGATACCGAAATGTTCCATATGCTCCGGCCGCGTCTCCCTGTACCCGGCAGCATGCCAGTAGATACGGGCATCGTTATACAATCCAACCAATTTCTCGTACGATACATTGGGAAATAATTTTACGGTTAGATTTTTTGCCAGAGACACAAGGGAATCAAAATACTTCTGATCCGACGGCTGAAGACCACCGGAAAGAACCAGGGTATAATCCTTAAACTTCCCTTTTTGAAATATTTCAATCAATACATCTTGTTTTTTAAGCGGATGAAACCGCCCGACGGACAGGATAACGTTCTTTTTCGCACTCCCCGTCCGTTTAACCGGTTCAACGGGAGGATAAATGACAAGGGAACGTTTACCCACACGCGGTTCCAGATGGTCTTTTGTAAAAAAAGAATTACACACGATGGCCTGAAATCGGAGTAATTTAATCGGATGGACGGGTATATCCCGGAACGGCACCTGAAAATGCAAAATGTTGCGGCGGGCAAACGTCGTCGGGATGCTTCCGTCGGTCAGGAAAAATATAAGGTCGTACCCGCGGCTGACCGCTAATTTTCTAAAAACGTTTTTTGTTTTAAAAACATTTTCCGCCGTCCTGACCCGGGATAGATCAATATTGAGCCTCTTTTGAGTCCGGGGTACAATCTCCGGGTCGTCCCAAAAAAGAGATACATCATGAACCCGCGACCAGTGAGAGGCAAGCGTCAAAAGATATCGCTCACCGCCGCTCATGCTGTCAAAATACGGGCTGAAAAAACCGATTTTCATATACGTTTCAGGGCAAATATTCCCGCAAACCCGATAATACTAAGTATTATACCCCACCGGAATTCTTCAGGTGCGTATCTGAATTCAACCGTATGCTGCCCCGCCGGCACGGCAACTGCCCGGAAATCATAATCGGCGCGGTACACGGGGTATTGTTTCCCGTCAACGGCAGCCTTCCAGCCCGCGTCATACGCGTCGGAGAGAAATAACAGTTTGGGCGACTCCGAATCCGTCCGTACCGTGACGCGGTCCGGCGTATATGAAACAATCTCCGCCGATCCCGTGCCCGCCTGCGGTTCGAGTGACGGTTTTTCTTCCAAAACGAGCGTATCTCTCCGGTTTACGTCTTGAGAAAAAAGCGTATTAATGTCACCTATAACGTAGGCTGATGCAAGAAAAGCTCTTGGATAGGCGTCGGGATATTCGAATATTTCATATTTCTCATCGCTATACATACTGCGCATGCCCGGATACTCCCAGTATGGAAAAACCCAAGAGTTCCTCCCGTCACTTAACCGGTGATAAATGTATTTAATGCCCAACAACTGCAGGGCTTCTGTTTTGTACACTCCGTATTTATCAAACTGTACGACCGACCGACCCGGAGGATACACGTACCCTTTGGAAACTGTATTCATAAATTCGCCATACCGCGCCTGATACACCGCGTCATAGCCCTCAACGAGCGGAATATGAAATTGCGCACCCACCTCTCCGCTCCCTATATTGCCGAAAACCCTGTCATTCCCCACACGGGAGGCAAGATATGTCAGCGATTTTACCTGCGGGAACACGTACTGCCGCGGATCAAACGGCATCCATTTCGCTGCGAACCGGAATACATCAAACATCGCCAGACCGATCAATAGATAAAGAACGAATTTTTTTCTTACAACCAGTGCTGCGGCCGACAACACAACAAATACGCTGGGAAGAATAAAATTATGAATCGCGATTGATAGTTTATCCGCAGGAAGTAGATTGCCGAATAATAATACAAGCCACGTTACTCCGATAAAACAAAGACAGGCGACAGGAAATATGATGGGGCGTTTTTTCTCTTTCAATTTATCTATTCCGTATGCAGACAGCACTGCCAGTGAAAAACTTACGAGAATAATGATCCGTGATGCGGCGCTTCCGGAAAGAACCGGAATCTTCAGAATATACAAGAGATCATTCAGAGGCGAGGGCAATGCTAAAAGTAATGACACGGCGGCAAGGAGCACAAAAAACAAAATTTCCCTTACTTTGTTTTTTCCGATTGAAAATATTGCAAGCATAAACGGTGTGACGCCGATAAATCCCGCCCATTCGGCATAATGGCCGAACCAGTCGTTGCGCGTGACGGGATTTCCGAAAAAGTCAGGAGCAATAAGCGTCATGAGGTATGCCCAGGGTATAACCTCTCCCTTCAGCACTGAACCGCCGCGTGTTGACTGAGCAAACGAACGGAGTCCTAAGAGTATTTGCGGCGCAGCAATCATCAGACCGAAAAAAACTGACAGGAGCGGCCGCCACTGCCTTTTCCAAAAAATATATGCAATTGAAGCCAAAATGACATAGATACTAACCTGAAAATGGCCGGAAACAAGGGACAGGGCAACACCCAGACTTACCGCCCAACCATGCTTTTTGTGCACCCCCCAGAAGATAAGCGGCAGAAAAAGTGCGGCATACCCGAGTGTCCCGTATGCCATCCAGACGACCATAAACCCGGAGAACATAAACGCAATTGACGCCAGAAGGGATGCTTCTTTTGACCTGTCCAGACTTCTCACAAACAAATACATGAATAAAGCAGCCAGCAGCGGCTGGAGAAGAATCATGATACTCCACGCATCGATAAACGGAAGAATAAAAAACAGCAGGTTAACAGGAGAAAACACAGCACTCTGATAATTGCCGGCGTGCGGAGTTCCGGAAAAACTATACGGATTCCATAACGGCACTTCCCCGGACTTCCACGTATCGATCGTCAGCTTTTTCCACGGATACAGCTGTGTAATCACGTCCGGCATCGCGTTGTTTTTTACCGGCATGCCGTACTGACTATTCCACGGCGGAAAAAAAGTGACTAAATACTTTGACGGGAACGGCACCAATCCCTTAAAAAAATACGGGAATGAAAAAATAAACCATAAGGCAACAATACTGATTACCGGCCAAAATTTAGTAAAAAATAATTTCATGCCGTGTTTTTCTTCTGCTGCATCTCCCACAACTTCGCGTATGTCACGAACATGCTGAATGCCTGATAGATGCTTTCTATCCATCCGACGGTGCCCGCTCTCCAGCCGCCCTGAGCGAAAAACGATCTGTTAAACCCGGTAATCATGACGCGTAATAACCTCCACCAGACAACCGGCGGATGATGAGCATCCAGTCTCAGTTTAGCTTCTACCGCAGACCATTCATTAGTTTTTATTACCATTTCTTCCAGAGTCCGGTGTGTACTGTGTATGAGGGGATTCATTAACATTCCGATACTTCCGACATACAGCGGCGTTTCATGAAGAGTTCCCTGCCACCCCCGAAGTGCGCTTCGCAAAAATAGCCGCTCGACTTTATCTTTGTGCGGCCAGTGATACCCCAAAAAATACGTGTCACGACGGACAAAATATATATTTTGATCAGTACTTTCAATAGTATCCCGTATTTCTTTTTGTAGTTTTTCATCAACCTCTTCATCCGCATCTATGTACAGAATCCATGTTCCTGTTGCTTCCTTTAGTCCTAAATCCCGCAGACCGGAAAAATCTTTTTCCGCGGCGGTGAACAATTTTGCGCCCTCTGCCCGGGCGATATCTGCCGTCTTATCCGTAGATCCGTTGTCAACGACAATACGTTCATCTGCAAATGCGACGCTGTTCAGGCATTTTGCAATTCTTTCCTCTTCATTTTTTGCAATAATAATTGCGGATAATTTCATAATGAAAACCTGTTGCCGAATCTTCCAAACATCCAATCCCGGACAGCTTTTTTTCTCACAGGTGACGTAAACCGTAATGTTTCACGAAGAAGCGCAAATTTTGTTCTTAGGGATGCCCAGCGGAATCCTAAAAGCAATCTATTTCGGGTAAAATAATATTCGTGGAGTGGATTTCCCGGTCGGGCAGATGATCCGGCATTCACATGCCACAAAATCGAAGACGGAACGTACTTCAGCGTAAATCCAGCTTTTTTTGCCCGTAAACAAAAATCCAGATCCTCAAGATATAGATAATACCTATCGTCGAGCATCCCTATTTTATCAAAGACCTTTCGCTTGATCATCATAGAACACCCTGTAACAAACGGCGTGTCTTCTTCGTGATCAAACTGTCCGTGATCCACCTCATCCACTCCGCGGTGCGACGCGTACATATTCTTCCAGTCAATAAGCCCGCCTGCATACCAAAACACGCGCCCCTGCTCCTGTTTTTTGTAACGCGTCTGGTGGAATTCATGACCGGGAGCAAAATATATTTTACTGCCGCAAATACCCACACGGGGGTCTTTAAATGGAGAAAGATTTTCTAAAACACTTTTTTCAACAATCGTATCGTTATTCAAAAGCCACACAAAATCCGCTTTGTCTTTGAGCGCATGCGTGATGCCGGTGTTATTTCCTCCCGTGAAACCGAGATTTTTTCCGGTAGGCAGGACGGTCACCCCAGGATATTTTTTTCTGATGGCTGCGACCGAATCATCCGATGAACCGTTATCAACAACAATCACGCGCAGGTCCACATGAGGCTTTTCTATCTTTTCAAGTGAAGACAGGCATGCTTCGGTATCCTTCTTTCCGTTCCAGTTAACTATAATGACAAAAACTTTCGTTGTATTTTCCATAGTATTTTTTGCACAATATTTTTCGTTTCCTGAATTTTTGATGTGATCATCCAATACTTTGTCTCTTTCCCTCCGCGTTCAAGTTCACTGGTAACAGCAAGAGGAGCCAGATCCCGCTGGCTAAATTTTTCCATCTCCCAAAATTTTGCAAATACGGTGAAAGAATAAAATGCCTGAAAGAGCGCCAGCACCAAGCCGTGGAGTCCGTCTTTATATCCGCTTTGTGCAAAATAGATTTTCAAAAAATCCGAAAGCGGGAATCGTATCGCGTCGTACCAGACCAACTGGTGATTCATATCTTTCAGGGATAGCGCTTCGCTTGTGGACGCACGGTCGATTTTTGTCAGGTACTGATGGACCGTTTCATAATTATAATGGAGATAGGGTGCGGCAAGCTCACCCACCTGCCCCTCGACGCTCACGTATTCATGGATGTGTATGCAGGGAAATTTTCCTTTTTCCCTCCTGAACAACCGTATTTGTTTATCCGGCCACCATAACCCGTGGGTAATCCATTTCCCGAAAATGATGTTTTTCCGTTTGATCCAATACCCGTTTTCTTTGGGATGTGATTGGATAATAGTCTTAATCTCTTGAGCAAGATCTTTAGGTATTTCTTCGTCCGCATCCAAATTCAATATCCAGTCACCTGTCGCTTTTTCAAACCCGTAATTTTTATTGGTATTCAGCATCAGGATATTTTTTTGCGAATAGATTCTCTTCGTAAACTTCTTCGCAATGCCGACCGTGTTATCCTGAGACTCGTTATCAACAACGATAATTTCATCGGCAAACGGCACTGACGAAAGACATCTGCCAAGCGAGTGTTCTTCGTTATATGCCGAAACGACAACGGACAGTGATGATTTCATTGTGATTGAAAACTCCTGATTGTATCCCCGATACGCTTCCTTTCAGCTACCCAAACGACGCCTGCATACAGTATAACACCGGTTGATCCGGCAAGAATGAGCCATATGAGTGAGTGCGGCACGATCCGAAGTATTACACCGTACCATAGCCCCTGAACGACAGCTGCAATCAGCGCCCAGAAAATACTGTTCCAGAAAGAAAACTGCACCTCTTGTTTCACGAGCCCGACCACGACTACAATCGTCGTTGAGATCAAAAGGAACGCCAATGGCACACCGTTAAATCCGAAAAATTTAATGAGCGTCAGGGTAAGCGCCCACGTGAGCGCCGTCCACATGACCATAAGTCCCAGGGTTACTTTTATTTTCCCTATGGCATTTAGAGCGTTGGTAAGCGGCGTCGTCAAACCCGCGAATACTGATGAAATCGTGAGGATATAAAATGCCGTAATGGCAGGTTCCCATTTGGCATATTTAGGAATAATACCGATGAGCGGCTGAACAAAAAACAACAATCCGACCGAAATAGGAAACATTGCCACCGACAGTCCGAAGAGAGTTTTTTCTATTGCCGCCCGCAGATGCTCTTTATGTTCCTGAAGGCGCGAAAACGCAGGGAACGTCACGCGGATAACGGAATCCATAATGAGCCGCAGCGGTACCTCTGCCCATTTTTTCGCCCATCCGATATATCCGATTTGGGCAAACGGCAATACTTTCCCCAAAAAAACGGTAAGTAAATCATCCTTGAGAAGCGCAATAAATGAATTCAATTGGAACGGCACGCCGAAGCGCATAAGTTTTTTTGCAACATCGCGCGAAAGTTTCAATGAGATTCTCCACGGTGAAATTATATACATAGCCGCGAGTCCGATAACGGCACGCGTTAACACTGCCCACGTAAAGCTCACGATTCCGTACCCTTGCCATGCCAAAAGGACGGCAACGACGTAAAACCCTAAGGTTTCCAATATCTGCGGAATCACCAGTTTATTAAAATCGAGTTTGCGTTCAAGAAGTATGGAAGGAATCGTCTTCAAAGACGAGAGGAAGAAAGAAATAATGAGAGCCCTCAAGAGCCATAAACCGGTGGCGTCCAGTCCGTAAAAGGTGCTGATCGTACCGGAGGCGGCAAGCGCAATGATAACGACAGCACTGACAAGAATTTGCTGGATAGTGAATGTGGTACTTAAATCTTCAGAGGTCAGGGATTCTTTTTTCTGGATCAGCGCTGCAGCAAGACCGACATCGGAAAAATATCCCAAAAAATTAATGACTGCCGAAACGACGTAAAAAACTCCGAAGATCTGAGGGCTTAAAAATATGGTCAGAAGAAATGTTGCCGTAAATGCGATAACCTGCAATAAAAACGTGCGTGACGTCAGGGCAACCACCCCTGTTAACGATCTCTTTTTTACCAATGCGATATCTATTTCTTCCATACCCCTTTCCACGGACGTGTTGTAAACAGTCGCCAGAGTCCGGCAAGGTCACCCTGAGCGGTTTTCATGACACGCACGGTAGAACCCGGATTATCGATCCATGTCACCGGCTCTTCATAAATTCTGTATCCCAATTTTTCCGAAATAACCAACAGCTCCGTGTCGAAAAACCATTCGTTGTCGGCAACATACGGAATGATATCGTTTATAACTCTTCGGGTTGCCGCCTTAAACCCGCACTGTGCGTCGCTGAAGTGAACCCAGAACACCAGTTTGATAAGCATGATGTACATTTTTGACGTGAACGTGCGCAGTGTCGATCTCCCGTACACACGGGATCCCCATGCATTCCGCGTGCCGATGGCAATATCATATCCGCGGGTAAGCGCCCGTACCAACGGGGGCAGATGCGCGAGATCTGTCGATAAATCAACATCCATATACGCTTCAATATCGGCGCGGTCCAGTGACCATGCGTGTTTTACCGCCCTACCGCGCCCCTTTTGTGGAAGATGGACAAAAGAAACCTCAGCATATTTTTTACTAAGTTCCTTGGCAATCGCAAGTGTCTTATCCTTTGATGCATTATCAGCAATGGTAATGCGCCAGGAAAAATCCGGAAGATGATCCCGTAAAAATTCCCGGAGCGTCCCGACGCTTGCGGCCAACTCTTTCTCCTCGTTATATACGGGAATGACAATATTAACTGATGGTTTTTTTCCGTTTGTCATATAAATAAAAACATATGCCGACGGACAGCAGACTTATGATGTTTGCAATCCGGCGGACCGGCGTATCGGCAAATGACATCTGCACAACGGTATCTCCCGCCGGTATCGTAATAACCGGAAGGCCGTTGGTTAGCCGCGGTTTTGTATCAGTCACGTTGACGATATAGTGCCATCCGGGAAAATACGCAATGTTTATTTGAACGGCCGCCGGCTCGCTCGTGCTGAATCCGAACTTGCCGTAAACATCCGACAATTGTTGGATATCCATAGTGTACAGATCTGATTGCGGTATTGTATCATGCGGGACATCCTGCGGACTTTCAGGCCTGGGTACTGCCGGAGGCAGGTACTCGTCGGAAATTTTGGATACCCGATAACGGATGTCCTGTTCTGTCTCAAAATCACTGGACGCCCGGCTATAGGTATATTGAGGCGCAAACCGTTTTGCTTCAACAAATAAAACCATGCCTACCAAAAGGATGATCATGCCCCACCGTACGAAAGCCGGCCGGAATAGGTGTGCAGCCTGGCTCGTGACGATCGAAATGCCGAATATCGCAAACGCTAAGAACCGCCACGGATACTGAATGTAGGCAAAAAACGGGAGCATATTCCATACGGATTCGGATATATTCAACATGAAAAACACAGAAGCCGCAAAAATTGTCATACCGACTACAACGAGCATTTTTTCTTTTCTCCCGCGCAGTAACCCGGCCAATATGCCCACAAGTACCGCGAGGGCGGCAAGAAGATGCACTTTCCCGACTTTAAATGACAGGCCGTCGAGGCACCCTTTGGCAGATCCTCCGAATCCCCACTCCGAATTCCATAACTGACTCACACATACGAAGTGATCCCGAAAGTTCGATCCGCTGTTTACCTGCCCCGCAACACTTGTATATTTCATTTCAAAAAGTGCAGGGAGCCAAAAGAATGCAGCGAGTCCAAGCCCCAACAAAACGGCACCCCAAAGTTTTTTCCTTTGTATCGCAGCAATGCCGACCAAAAACATTCCGATAAACCCCAGAATCGTATGCGATATGATAAGTCCCGCGATGCCCACGGCTGTCAGAATAATTTTTCTTCTCCAAAACCCCCATAAAATGAGCGGCAGGAATATGAGCGCGTAATATTCCCCGACTGCACCGCGAACATATGCCTGTACCCCGTGATACGGGGCGAACATATAAAATACAGCAGCAAGAATTCCGGCTGAAATTCCGCTGATATCCGCAATTGCCACATACATGGTAACACCGGAAAGAACCAACCCAATTCCCATCATAATTTTCGTAGCGGTAAGACCGGTCAAACCTAGGGCATATAAGGCGCCGCCCACGTAATACGGAAGAGGCCCGTAGAAATTAAAAATCGGATACCCGTACCCATACCCCAGGTCCGACACCCATCGTACCGGGAATTGCCCCTGACGGAGCGCCCTCCCCATCTCCACAACGCGGGCAACCTGCGTGTCATCATGCATGGGGAAATATCCGGCGATGAATAACGACCGGATCATCAATACAGAACTGACCAGAACGATGAGGAGTCCTGCTGCTTTTTTCATCTTCGTCGTTTTTTAACAAGTACAGCTATACCGTACCAAATCAAAAATCCCAATGAAATATTGTCGGCCAAAAACCTGGAAATCGTCTCCCTGAAACCGGCAACCAGACGGTGGGTCCCCTGCGGGACGGAAACCCGCATGAGTCCCTGCTTATTTTTATAATCAATGTGAACGGCCGCATCATCAACTGAAACTCCCCATCCGGGATAATATACCGTGTTTATTTGTACGACACTATCCTCGTTTGCAGTAACCGTAACGTCTATGGATTGAGTTGAAATTTTTTTAACATCAAACACACCCGCCCCCTGATAAAAAATTAGTTTCTGATATGCCCGCTGGGTAGGTTTTTCACGTACCCATCGCGGCATATATTCATCACGAACTGTCGTTGTGGCTTCATTCGTTACATAATACCCTTCCGGCGAATCGGTGTATTGGACTTTTGAGAGCGCAGATACAACCGACCATGCGCTGAAAGCAACAAACAGAACCGCCAATAAAACCCGTACGAATGTCCGATGATGGGTGAGGACGTACCCCACCAGCCAGCTGCCTATGAACGCCGTCAGAGACAAAAATCTATACGGAAATTGAAATATGCGTATCAGAAGGTCCGACCGCCACAGCAACGCACTGACCGGCAATACCATAAACAATATGATTGCAAAAGAAATTAGAAAAAATATTTTTTCTTTCGCGAGCGACTTTCCGGTAAATACCGCGGTGCACGCCGCCAGTATCCCTGCAAATCCTAAAAGCATCGCATTGAATGTCCTGATAAAATATGCGGCCGGATTGGCGATTTGTACCGCGTCGAACACCACGTATTTGCGTTCATAGAGGGCGGGGAACCAAAAAAACATCACCATGCCGATACCTAGAAAAAACATGAGCCAATAATCGCGCCACCGGCCAAGTACCGTTATATACAAAACATAAAATCCCAAAAACAGAACCGCGAGCGAATTATGGCTCACGATAAGAAGCGACACAGAGAGCGACAGGAGCCATGATTTTTTCGCTGCAATCGAGTACAACCCCACTGCCGCCCACGCCATCGCCAGAAGTTCCCCGACGGAGCCTCGTGTATACAGATCAAACAGCACATACGGGGCACTCACAAAACAGATTGCGCCTACCGCACTTTCCATAGCGCGGAAATACTGTTTCAGCCACAAAAACGTAAAATACGCGCCGACGAGAACGGAAGCGCCCATCATTATTTTGACGGAATCGATGAATGAAAATCCGATCACATGAATCAGTGATCCGATATACATAAAGCCGGGATACAGGAAATTGGCAACCGGGTATCCGTAACTGTAATTGAGCCTCCCCAGAAAACGGACCGGGAACTGGCCTTCCCGCAGGCTTTGGAAAAACGCACTAAGCCGTATAATCATCCATCCGCCGTCATCGGATACGAAAAAACCCCGGCGGAAAAGCCCTGACAGAATGAAAAACGCAAAACCGAATACAACGAGCATCGATAGGGTAAAAATGATTCTCTTGTCCCGTTTCATAGACTAGGTGCTTGAGGAAGTATCTCGTACAATCGCATGAACTTTACGGTATTCTGACCCTTTTGATACTGGGCAATAAGCGTCAACGGCCACGGCGGGACATTTTGCTTCTGGTTAAAAATCATGAATGTCGGATTTTTCTTTGCCTGATCGGTCATCTCCTTCGGTATGTCGCCCGGTATCGGATATATCCCCTTGATCGTAACGTTCGGGTTGTCTACCATATACAGCTCTACCGCATACGGAAGAAGGCCGAATGTACCGTCCGTATATACCGTAATTTTTCCTTTTTCCGCCTGACCCAATAAAAATGCATTCACCTGGGGAATACCCCACCCGGCCGGCCAATCGTTGATATATTGTCCGGCATCGGCATTGGGAATCGGCGCATATATCGGATTGGTAATAATATAGAAATCCGTATAGAAACTTCCGAAGAACAGGACGCCGATCAATACCCAACGCCAGACGGATCCTTTAAACCGGTTCCACATCCAGTCCACGGCCGCTGAAGCCAGGATTATGAGCGGAAGTATCATAAACAGAATAAACCGCGGATACAGCACTCTTCCGTCGGCGGCGAGAGCAAAAAACGGTGCAAACCACCAACCCAACAACAGTAATTTCTCCCGTGTACGCTTCCACAGCGAGAAACCGGAAAGTAATGCCGCCGTAAAAATCGGCCAGGTAAGGTAATGAATCGCCCAGTCAAAAAGCCCGTGAATATTGCCTAAAAGAAAATTAAACGGATGCGTAAGCCATTCTTTCAGCGGATAGACAAACAATGCATTTTTTTGTTCTATCATGCCGAAAAGCGGGGAAAGCCGAAGGACACTGTACAGCAGCTGCGAAATGACCGCCGCAACAGCGGCAAGTCCTATCCATCGCAAAAACCGCCTCATTCTGCCGGTTCTGTTCCAGTCAAACAGTAGAAGCGTGCCCGGCAGCATATATAAACTCAAAAACCCTGACGTCTTATTGAGCATTCCCATGCCCAATGTCAGTCCCAAAAGTAACGCTGCGTCCAACCGCACACGGCGCACAAGGAGTATCGCTAAGTATAAATTCCAAATGGAAAACGCCGCAACCCACGAGTCATACAGGGCCATGCGGTCGTAGAAAAGGCCAAACGGAATGACAATATACAAAAAGCTTGCAATGAAAGCTATGTTTTTACGTTTAAACAGCTCCAGCGCGGTGAACCACATTCCGATCGTCGTAAAAAATCCTGCCATAACCGATACCATCCGGCCTGCCACAAGCGGATCGCGGATTAACCGCAGGAATATCATCATAATCCAGGTAAAGAGCGGCTGCTTTCCGTCAACAAGGGAAATAAACCGCCAGTTTGCGTCACGGCTGCCGATTTGGGACCAGCGGATATAAATGGCTTCATCGGTAAATATCGGGAGCTTCGTGAGGTTTGTGAGGCGGGTTACCGCATAGAGTACTACGAGTCCAACGATCAGAAGCACCATGTTCCTGCGCATACTCAAATTATACCTGAAGCGTTAGAGGGCCTGCAAATGGAGATGTTTCGCAATTTTTCCGATAACGTCGTCGTGCTTTGCGAGTTTATCAGCATTGAGCGTTTGTTCTTCCCGATATCCTTTCACTTCACCGACGAGTTTATCAACTGATGTCAAAATTTTATCAAGAATATCGAGTCTTTTCGGCACCTCATCCAACCCGGTTTCCCGTAGTTTATCATCCAAAATATCCCTCACATCATCACCAGAAAGAACTCTCACTGCTTTTTTCATTCCCTATACTATACCATTTACTATCTATTGACAGTCAATAACCTATATCTAAATGGTGTGGTCTTTTTGCGTGGTAACTGAGTTTACGAATACCAACCCAACAGAACGCAAGAATGACCGGTACAACCATTGCCCAAAATTTTAGGGTTTGGACCGGCGGATCGTAGGCACCGGTGTACAGGAATGGGGCGTAGGTAAGAAGGAGGCCCAGCGATAGGCCGCTTCCGGCGATGAGCGCCCACTCAACCGACGGCAGCAAGGC
Source organism: Candidatus Gottesmanbacteria bacterium (assembly GCA_963701185.1). Lineage (GTDB taxonomy): Bacteria > Patescibacteriota > Microgenomatia > UBA10105 > UBA927 > XYB1-FULL-47-11. Next base: position 124,578 of record OY969569.1, on the reverse strand, counting down.
GTAAAACGGCACGAGCCACACCACATACCAGCCTAAAATCTCCCTTTGAGTAGCCACCAATAAGAATCCGATGATCATAGCGCCTAGCGCAATTTTCCGCTGCCAACCCACAAAAAAGACCGGAAGTAAAAATATCGTCATCAGTTTGAGAGCGACGGATAATGAAAGGGCAAACCACGCCGCCCAGCGTTTTTTAGTAATATATAAATAGTAGGCAATCATGACGAATGCCATCATCACCATGTCATTATGCCCGCTGACGAGTGATTCAAAAATAACAAGAGGATTCAGGGCAAAAATCGCCATACCCATCAACCGTTTCCCCGGTTCAAGTTTGCCGAGAATCTTCCCTATGTAGATCGTCGTAATAATGTAGGCGGCGGCAACCAGTATTTTTATATTCCACATAATCAGCAGGAAATACCCGAACCCCATAAGATATGCGGGGAGAGTGAGGAGAATCCACAGCGGCGTATAGGCGCTGGGTAAATGCGTCCAGTGCATGAACGAAAGCCAGGGTTCCACCCCCGCAAACTGCAACGGAATAACAGCGTACGGATTTTTGTGATAGAGAAGTACGGTTTTTGCCGTAAACATATAATTGAACATGTCATAGGAAAACGCGGGGTAGGAGAAAATAAGAATTGCAGTGGTAATGCCGACAAGCCACCAGAAACTTTTGACAGATATGATATTTTTCTTTATGACATTCAATACGATACCGTACATGACAAAAAATGCTGCAACAAGAATAAGATACAGCGTTGCGGACAACGGCCGGTTAAAATACCCGATATGCTGGAAACCTTTTTCGAGAGTCTGATAGATGTTGGCTCGCGACAGTGTCAGGCCCAAATCAACCTGCGTGTAGGAATACAAGAAGAGTCCGACTGAGGCGAGTAGATAGCCGATAAACAATTTTTTAGCCATATAGCCCCCGCCATGCATTCATGCGGATCTTAAGAATATCCGTCAGTCCCTGAATTGAATCTATGACGGGATTCACGCGGCGGGTTTCCACGTAATGCCATTCGACCGGCACTTCTTTAATCTTATACCCCAGTTTCCGTGCCAGAAACAGCACCTCTATATCAAACCCTGCCGTTACCATGGATCCGCTGACCGTGTGCCTCTCTCCATACAATTTCAAACGGTGAAAAATATCTTTGGCCACGTCGTTCCTGAACGCTTTAAACCCGCATTGCGTATCCACAATGCCACGAAGACCCAACATCACGCCCCGGAGTATCATAAACCCCCGTGCCATCACCCGCCGCGTGACGGGCGCGCCCTGCCTGCGGCCGCTTCGTGATCCGATCACGACATCATACCCTTTTTCAAACCACGGAAGGACATGCGCCAGTTCGTTTATGGGAGTTGCCTGATCAAGATCCGTAAACAGCACAATATTGCCGCGGCTTCCAAGCATCCCGGTAATAACTGTTGAGGCTTTTCCTTGATGAGGATTATGGATGACGGAAAACCCGGGGTTTGCCGACACAAACGCATCAAGAAGTCTTGATGTTTCGTCAGTTGATCCGTCATCCACAATAATTGCTTCCCATTTGTATGACTGATGTTCCAAATACCGCGAGACTTTATCCAGAGCCCCCAAACGAATATTCGTTTCCTCGTTATATGCAGGAATGACCACGGAAAGATCTATCTTACCCATATTATATTCCAGTATAATGCACAAGCCTGAATATTTTCACAAACGGCACATCCCATTCTCCTGTAATTTCCGCTCTTCCGAACCCGGCTATTTCCCATAGCGGGTGCCCCAGAGGTTTACAATCTGATAATTCGCACATCACAATCAGTTGATCCGTCACGGACGTACGTTTGGGATCTAGCTGGGTATTCTCTATCGTGACCGGCGCCTGTCCTGCAATTTCAAAAAAATACCGGTAGGTGTGATCGGAATTTGATCCGGTAATAAGGGCGAAATTAAACGGTTTCCCTGCAGTCTGAGCAAGCGCCGTCTGGGCAATAAGTCTCGCCTGAGCAAGCTGGTTATTCGGGGGATAGAGAAACGGCCTGCCCTGCCAGTTAAAATACAGAAGTCCGGCCCAAATCAAAAGAGCAAGTATTTTTCCGTACTTCACCCGCCAAACCGTAAACAAAATCCATCCGAGAGCCAAAAACGGAAAAGTAAATAAAATTCCGAAGTAATAATCATAAATCGCCTTTTGATACAAACCAAAAAGGAGTATGACTGTGGAGAACCAGATAAGTAATAATTGAGCAGGACGATTCCGACGGGTCGTCAATAAAACAAGAAAGACGAAACTTATATAAATCGTCGTCCGTATGCCGGCAAACCACAACGAGAGCTGCCACGCGGGGATTATCTTCCATAATGCCCCGTCCGGCAGCCGGTACAGGAGCCGCCCGAACAACCGGAACACCACATCGTCAATCGTGGTAAAAAATCCCGGAGCCACCCCCGTATCTTTACCGGCCAGAAGAAACCGTATGACGGATTGGGTATTGGGAAACCCGTGGCGTACTTCAAACGCCAGAAAGGGCGAGTAGCCGATGAGAAAACCAAGAAAAACAAAGACAATATTTTTCCATGCTTTTGTGACGATAATCCACAGCCCGACAACAACAAACATAAAGAGAAACAAATAATGCAGCTGCAATCCGATCCCGAGAATTACTCCTGCTGCCAGATATTTTTGTTTATAGACAAGATACATGAGAAGCAGCGAAAAAAACGGTACGAGATTCGGGTTCCACGAAGAGCGGGAGTACGCGATCACCAACGGAGAAAGCGCATACAAGCTGGCGGCGATAAGGCCCGCGAGCGGGCTGACGAATTCCTTCCCCACTTTAAACACGAGATAGACGGTCGCAATCCCGAAGAGGGCCACCATGATGGCAGGGCCTACCGGATTTAATTTCCACGCCCACAAAAACGGAAGCATGAAATAATAGTAAATCGGCCCAAGAAAAACCCCCCGACGGACGCGGTGGGCCCCAAAAGCGTGAACTTGTGGTTTACGATCATGTGCATGACGACCAATACATCACGTCCTTCATCCCCCAAAAACGTCATGTAGCCGGAAATTTTATAGAGCCGAAGGTATGCGGCAAAACCGAGAATAAGGATGAGCGGAATAAGCCACCAGCGGCGTTTTATTTCTTCCATATTACTTTTGAATACATAATGTAATTCCATATTAAGAGAAGTGCTGTCCCAAACAGGAAGGATTCAAAATACCATCTGTCTCCCAGCAGTGAGACCCCTACCCATATTATTCCTGTTTGTATCACAATGACTCCGAAAGCACTCGTCGCATAAAATTGCAGCAGTTTAACGAGGTATTGTCCGATACCGGAAATTTTATTCTTTTTAAACGTCCATATATTATTGAGATTATAGTTTGAGAATATCGCAACTCCCGCTCCGATGAGATTTGACCATGTCGCCGACCAATGTACCCAATTATGAAATATCACGAGAAGTACGGCATTGAGGATAAATCCTATACCTCCGACGACCAGAAACTTCCCGAACGGCCCGGTCACTATTTCCCCACATCGCGTAACCGCGATGAATTTGTAAATATTAAAGATATATTCGGCCGGTGCGATCTTTGAATGCCCGAACAGTCTGTCGGTAAACTGGATCGGGACCTCGGTAATCTTCGCTCCGTCATGGATGGCGCTATGCAGGAACGCAATCTGAAACACATACCCGCTGTACCCTTTTACCTTTTCCCTGTTATCCAGATAATATTTTTTTGTATAGGCACGGAACCCTCCGGTCCAGTCGTGAACCCGCGGGTGCCAGAGGCCGAACCGTACAATGGCGTTCCCTATCACGCTGTATATTTTCCGGATGAGTCCCCAATTTTCCGGTATTGATCCCCCGGGGATATATCTGCTGCCGACGACAAAATCGGCCCCGTTGTCCAGCGCCCGCAAAAACTCCGGCGCTGACGCGGGATCGTGGGATAAGTCCGCATCCATCTGAAGCAGAATATCGGCATTCAGGCGGGTGGCTGCGTATGTCATGCCGCGCAGTAATGCTTTTCCTAAACCCTCTTTTTTACCCGTAATCAGATGAACATCTTTGTGTGTCTGCTGATATTTTTTCACCAAATCCTGGGTTCCGTCCGGTGATGTATCATCGACGACCAGGTAGGAAATAGTGTGCCGTTTAACTCCTCTCAATGCCGCCTCCAGCCGGTCAAGAAGCACGATGATATTCTCTCGTTCGTTATACGTGGGAATGATAACGACAACCTTCATATGGTAGGCTCAAACGCGAGCACGCCAATAGTTGAGGAGATCCTCCATTGTTTTTTTGAAAGGGATTTCCGGCTTCCAACCGGTTTTTTCCACAAATTTACTGTTATCCCCCAATAAAACCGGCACGTCTGAAGGGCGCATGCGCGACTGATCAGCCTGAATGGTCACTTTTGTCTTGGAGAGGGATAACAACATCGCAAGCATATCCCCGATTTTTACCGTCGTACCGGTACAAATATTGTACACGTCGCCGGGATCGCATTTTTCCACGGCAACCAGGTATCCTTTTACCATATCGCGGACATCCGTATAGTCGCGGCTTGCCTCCAGATTTCCGACGTGAATGACCGGTTCCTGTTTGCCTTTTTCGATCATGGCGATCTGTTTGGCAAAATTAGATTCCGCAAACGTATCGCCGCGCCGGGGCCCCGTATGGTTAAAGCCGCGGGTACGGACAATCCTGATCTTATATGACTGAAAATACTGATATCCCAGATAGTCCATGGCAAGCTTGGATACCGCGTAGGGTGAAAGCGGCCGCAATGGGTTTGTCTCCTTAATGGGCAATTCGTCGGGATGGACCAAACCATATTCCTCACTGGAGCAGGCTATCTGAATAACCGGGTCAATACCGACCTGGCGTACCGCTTCAAATAGATTTGCCGATCCCACGATGTTTGTTTCAAGCGTCACAGACGGCGACACCCACGACGTGGGAACAAATGATTGTGCGGCGAGATGAAAAATGTAATCCGGCTTAATGCGCGAAATGGTCGCATACAGGCTATGCGTGTCCAAAATGTCCGCATCCTCGAGATGAAGCTTTGTAATAATGGATTCTATATAATCCGTTTTACTGCGCGACCGGGTAAGTCCGTATACTTCGTATCCCTGGGTAAGCAGTAATTCCGCCAGATGGCTTCCGACAAACCCCGCGATACCCGTAATAAATGCTTTTTTTGCTGCCATATTCCTCCTTTAATACTATCACATTCTCCCCACACCGTAATACATGAAACCCAACGCTTTGACCTTGGCCGGTTCATAAATATTGCGCCCGTCAAATAATACGAGCGTATTCATGCCGCGTGCCAGTCTCACGAGATCCAATTGCTGAAATTCATTCCATTCGGTAACCACCGCGACCGCATCCGCCCCGGTTGCCGCCGCATACGCGTCCCGCGCGAAAGTAACAGAGGCAGGCAATATGCGTTTGGCATTGTCCATGGCAACCGGATCATATGCCGTCACTTTTGCCCCGTGTTTGACGAGTTGATTGATAATAAAGACGGAGGGCGCTTCCCGCATATCGTCCGTGTTGGGCTTAAATGAAAGGCCTAATACGGCAATATGTTTTCCTTTCAGATCATCATGGAAATGGCGGGTGATTTTTCCGACAAAATCCTCGGCGGTTTTTCTGTTGATTTCATCAACGGCTTTCAGGAGTGAAAAATCGTAGCCATAGTGCTTTGCTATCGCGATAAGCGCCTTGACGTCTTTGGGGAAACAACTCCCGCCGTACCCGACCCCTGCATACAGGAAACTGCGCCCCAAGCGTCTGTCAAGCCCGACTGCTTCCAGAACATATTCCGCGTCAGCTCCGACTTTTTCCGAAAGCAGAGCGATTGCGTTGGCGAATGATATTTTCGTGGACAACAGCGAATTGGACGCATATTTAATAAGTTCTGCAGTTTCCAGATTACACAGAACTGTTTTCCCGTTGATAGGTTTATGAAGTTCGAGCAGCAATTCTCTGGCTCTGTCGGATGTTGTTCCGACGACAACCCGATCCGGATGCAGTGTGTCCTCAATTGCCGTCCCTTCCCGTAAAAATTCCGGAACGGATGCGATTGCACATGATGTCCCCTGGGGTTTATATGTACTGATGATCTCCCCGACTTTTCTGTTTGTTCCTGGGGGGACCGTGCTTTTAGTTACGACGACTTTATATCCCACCAGCGATTTTGCGATACTCTCCGCCGCAGAAAATACACTCGTCAGATCCGCCTCTCCTGTGGCTTTGGGCGGAGTCCCGACGCAGATGAATATGATCGCGGACGGTGTTACTGCTTCTTTGTAATCAAGGGTAAATTTGAGCCGGCCGGCGTTGACATTCCTCTTCACCAGTTCCGCAAGACCCGGTTCAAAAAAGGGCGTGATGCCTTTTTTTAAATTCTCGATTTTTTCTTTTGTCCGGCCTACGACCCATACGGTATTCCCGAGGTCCGCAAACACCGAGGCGGTAACGAGTCCGACGTAGCCGTGGCCGATGAACGTAATAGTCATATTTCTTGTTTCTTTACTTCCGCTATTCCTTCGACAAATGAGTGCATCTTCAGTCCGAGAGATTGTATTTTATCATTTTTCAGCGCGGCATACTGAGGAACCGGTGCACGACCCGCAAACATCGCTGCAAAAGAAGTTTTCTGAATGAGTGTTTTGTCGCACCCGAATACCTGCGCAATGATACCGGCCGCCTCGTAGGGTGAGAGCGGACTGCCGACCACATGATAGATGCCGCTTGCCCCCAGCCTCACCAACACCCGCAGGGCCGCCGCAATATCGTCAATAAACGTCGGTGCGAATATCTGATCCGCAGGCGCCGTAACTGTCTGCCCCAAACGCAGCCTCTCAAGCATTTTATGGACAAAATCCTTCTTGCCCACGGGATTTGCCCGATACGGATTGGATATACGGATAACCAAACCGCCGATTGCCAAAACGCACTTTGCGCCTTCAGTTTTCGTTTGAGCATACCATCCGAGCGGATTGGGGGCATCTTCTTCCGTATATATTTTTTTCTTACCGTCAAACGCATAATCCGTATCAATATACAAAAGCCGTTTCCCGAGTTTTTTACAGATATCTGCGATGTTTTGGGTTGCTTCAACATTCACCTTCCGTGCCATATCCTTCTCTTTTTCCGCGTTCTGAACATTGGTATAGGCCGCCATGTGAAAAACCCAGGGTGCATCTGATTTTTCGAGCCGTGCCGTCACGCTCTTTTTGTCCGTAATATCCACACCCGTATCGAGGCTTAAATTTTCAAAGGTAAATTCAGGGGAAAGCAACTCGGTCACACGGCTCCCCACCAATCCCGATAAACCTGTTCCCAAAATGTTCATTGGGCAACTCCGTTTTTCAACCGCTTCCACCAGGACTCGTGCGTTTTGTACCACTCAATGGTTTTGACAAGCCATTCTTCAAAATCATGCTGCGGCTTCCACCCCAACTCGCGGTTAATTTTGGACCAGTCGATTGCATACCGGCGGTCATGCCCAGGACGGTCGCGGACAAACTCTATGAACGACTCGTCTTTCCCCATTTTTTGCAGAATCAAACGCACCACGTCAAGATTACTGATGTCACGTGTTGCTCCGCCGACGCAATATGTTTCTCCGACTTTTCCTTTACCCAAAACCGCTTCAATAGCCCGGCAATGATCCTCGACGTAGAGCCAATCCCGCACATTTTTCCCGTCACCGTAGACCGGCACTTTATTCCCTTCCAGAACATTGGTAATGGCAAGCGGGATAAATTTTTCCGGAAAATGGAACGGGCCGAAATTATTGGAGCAGTTCGTGATCGTGATGGGGAGCCCGAACGTATGATAGTAGGCGCGTACCAAATGGTCCGAACCGGCCTTACTTGCCGAGTAGGGGCTTCTGGGGTCATACGGTGTTCGTTCACTAAATTTACCCGGATCCTCAAGCGTGAGCGACCCGAACACTTCATCCGTCGAAACATGATGAAACCGCGAAACTTTCGCGACCTGCGCTGCATCCAGCAACACCTGTGTCCCCGCTACATTGGTTTTTACAAATGTTGCGGGGTCACTAATGGAACGGTCCACATGACTTTCTGCGGCAAAATGAACGACTATCTCACTTCCACCCATCGCCTTTCTCACAGCACCGGGATCACAAATATCGCCGTGAACGAATGTGTAATGCGGATTTTTCTGAACCTCCGCGAGATTTTCAAGATTCCCTGCATACGTAAGCTTATCCAGATTAACAATGAAATCATCCGGATGATTTTCCATCCAATAAAGGATAAAGTTGGACCCGATGAATCCTGCGCCGCCCGTAACCAACAATTTCATAATTTACGTAATATTTTTATTTATAATCGGCATGCCCTGTACCCAGTCATACCCGATATCCTTGTCATCATACGGCACGCGTCCTTCTTCCGCGGGATCATACGTACGATTCGTTACGTACACAAAATGACACGGCCCTTCCAGCACTTTCATGCCGTGGGCAACGCCGGACGGAATTTTCACGACAATATTATCCGGTGCATCCCCGAGAATAAATTCATTCAGTTCTTTATAGGTCGGTGAGTCTTTGCGCACATCATACATGACCATTTTGATTTTCCCTGTCACGCAAAACCACCAATCGATCTGTGTTTTATGTATATGCCAAGCCTTCACTACGCCCTTAACCATGAGTGTATGAGAGAGCTGACCGAATCCTTCGGCAAAAAAATCATCCGTGGAGCGGATAAGCTCTTCAAAGTGCCCCCGCTCATCGGGGTGGCGGACCAGTTTTTTTATCATCACTCCGTCAATCATAATTTTCCTTCTTTCACAAACCGTGCGACTTCGGTATTAGCCCGCAGCAGCTCGTCAAACGATGTTCCGGCATCGATCCACCAGTCGATGATGCCGCACATAAGCCTTCCGTCTTTAAGATAGAGATTATTAAGATCCGTCACTTCCAGTTCTCCCCGCCCCGACGGCTTTAATTTCCGGATATAGTCAAACACTTTTCCGTCATAGATATACACGCCGATCTGCGCGATATCCGATTTCGGGTGCTCCGGCTTTTCTTCTATGGAACGTGCCGTGCCGTCTTTATCAATTTCAATGACGCCGTATTGGCGGGACTCCGTATCCATATGAACGCCGAACACCATTGCTCCTTTTCCCGACGCCTCAAACCGTTTGATCGACTTTTTCAAGTCAAAATTGAAAATATTATCACCCAGGATAACGAGGATCGGTTCATGATCCGCGAATTTTTCTGCCAGCGCGATTGCCTGGGGAATGCCTCCTTTCGGATCTTTTTGTACGGCATAATATACATGAAGCCCGAATTCCTCACCGGCATTCAGTAAATTGGCAAAATGGCCCGCATGATCCGGTGAAGAAGTGAGAAGCACTTCTTTTATTCCTGCCTTTGCCATGGCTTCCAGAGGGTAATACACCATCGGTTTGTTGTAGATAGGCAATAAATGTTTATTGGTGACAAGCGTTAACGGACGTAAACGGGTCGCTAATCCTCCGGCCAATATGACTCCTTTCATAAGCGTACTCCTTTCGTGAATCTTAAAACCCGAGCATTGTAACCAGCAGTACGATTGCAATAGCCCCTATCAGGAGATATTCTACCATAACCTTCTGATGCAAATCTTTTTTAAGCGCGTGATGAATAAGACCCCAGAGAACATACAGGACGGCGGTAACAACCCCGACAAATAGCTGGAAGGTGGTATTGGGACGAACGGAAATAAATGTGAAGACGCCTGCCGCCAGTATGGCAATCAGGACAAGAAAGTGCGCGGCGGATTGCTTCATAAGAGCCTCCCTCGGGAAGCGCCCGTAATGAGAATAAACAGCGCACTCAAAAATAATATATGGGCGATATTATGTCCGGCGATACGCACCACGCGGCGGCGGCTTGCAATCCACGCATCGACCAATAAAACTCCCATAAGAATTCCCACGAATGCAAACACTAAATCGCGTGATACCGTCGGAATATTAAGAAGCGGCGTCGTATTCACGCTCTCAAATCCACTGACGACCGGCAGTGCAGGCTCATTAACAACCGCTGCCTCCTGCGTCACCAGAACCTGCTGTGGAGGCGGTGAAGGTGCCGCAGCAACTTCACCTTGAGTCGCCCCGAACATCTGCACCACGAGCGTTGTTTCTTCCCCGTTTAATGTCCCGTTGACAACGGCAAATCCCACATCGCGATACCCGGCTTTCAGTAAATTTTCCCGATGGGACGGAGATGCCATCCACGCATCGACCACACCGCCACTGGTAGAAAAGTTCTTCGCAAGATTTTCCCCGGCGACTGTGTAGCGGTACCCTGCCCCTGTTATGAAATCCCACGGCGTGGAACCTATCGGACTGTTGTGTGCCCAATAATTCTTGGCAAACATATCTGCGGCTTTATTGGCGGCAGCTACAGAGAGCGTGCTGTTGAGCGTAAGCGGGGAAAGACCTGCTTCCGCCCGTTTGGCATTCGTCCCGGCAACAAGCTGCTGGACATTAATGTCCGTGGCATATCCGAGGACGTCGGGCGCGACTTTATGCGCTGCCCGGATACCTAAGTTAAACAGCGAAAACAGCAGGACGTACACCAAGAGCATGTCCACATGTAATGCTTTTGCCCTATGATTATTGGTCTGATGCGGAATGAAAAAGTGTCTCAGGCTGGTCACAAGACTCATGTATCTATAATAGAATCAGTAGGTGGGGATGGCAAGCGCTTTTTTCCCGTTGACAGGGATACCAAGGAGATACCCGAGCGCGTTGGCAACCGTGGCGCCCACGCGAAGGCCGGTAAATGATCCCGGACCGGTTGCAACCGTAATGGCAGTAATATCGGTAAGCTTCCGTTTCTGCTCCCGAAGTATTTCTTCAATCATCGGCAATACCATCTGGGATTTCATAACTTTTGACTCGCTGACTTTCTCATACCGCTTCCCGTCAATCTCAAGTGCAATATGCGCCGTATTCATTGCCGATGTATCAATAAAAAGTTTCATAGTTGTACCGCTCCCCGGCGCAGAATTTTATACGGAGTCACGGAACAGTCTACTACGGTTGATGCTTGTTTAACACTGCATTCTCCGGGAACAACATAATCAACAAGCTTGACAAGTTCGGGATTAAGATCTCCGGACGAGTAGGGAGTAGGATCGCCGTGAAAATTTGCAGACGGCCCTAACACCGGTATTCCCACCCCTTCAATAATTTTAAGAATCGCCGGATGGTTTGGCATACGCATGCCCAACGTCGCGCCGCCTCCGCGGATAGGGGAGTACACCGCATTTTTTTTGCACGGGGCAACAATCGTCAACGCTCCGGGCCAATAATCTTTTATAAAACGTCGTACAATATCTGAAGGGGAATCGAGATAGGTGAGAGCCATTGTTGCACTACTGACTAAAACCGGCATCGGCTGCGTCGTGGGACGGCGCCTGATTTTAAATAAACGGTCAACGACATCGGGTTTGTCTATCCTGCACCCTATGCCGAACGCCGTATCGGTGGGAAAAATTACTATACCGCCATTATTTAATATTTCAATCGCTTTCTGAATATCATTCATAAAATTCTAAACAATTGCTAATGCTTAATTATTAATAATTAGTACTTTTGATTGTTATAACGTGTTTTCCGTCATCCGTAACCTCGAAACGAACGTCAATTCTATCGTTTGGCAGTAACCCTCCCAGCCGCTCGGCCCATTCAATAACCGTGTACGAGGCTGAATCCGTAAAAATCTCGCCGATACCGAGACCCGCCAATTCCGTGACACTATGCAGACGATATAAGTCTACGTGATAAAGATAATTTTCCTTCCTGAGAATCTGATAACGTCGCACAATAATGAAAGTAGGGGAAAGCAGGCGGGAAGTGATCCCCAATCCCCGCGCAAATCCCTGCGTGAATGTCGTCTTGCCCGCCCCTAACTCCCCGTACAGGCACACGACGCGGCTCCCTTCCCTACCGGCTAGATAGCGAGCCAGCTCCTCACCAGCCGCCGAAGTTTCTTCGGGCTTTTTGGTAATAATTTTTTTATGGAAATCCATGCGAATCCTGCTCCCGACGTGTCAATTATAACATCACGCACTCTCCCCTCCCGCGTCGGCACAAAAAGCTGGTGAATTTCATCGCTTACGGCATATAAAATGACGATAAGAAATGCCGTCACAGGATTTTTCGTGGCGCGGAATGTCAGAATATACAATACTGCGTACTCCAGCAGGTGGAGCGTCTTAAAAAACAGAAAATTAAGCCAATAATCCCGGGCAACTGATATGCTCTGCCGGCCGGAGAGAATAAAAATCAGCGCCATCCAGACCGCAACCGGCCCCCAGCAGCGTACGATTTTCATATAGTCAGTATACACGAATAAACAGACCCATTGCTATCAAACCAGAATATATTAACGTGTTAACATGTTAATATATTACCCTGATAATATATCCGTTGCGTTATGAGGATTCTGGAGGCTTAAGGGCATCCCGCTTTTTCCACACAAACACCAGCGACAATATCGCGCACCCTATACCCACCAACAACAGCGAAATAATCAGCGGCTTCACCGAATATTTTGTCTCCCTGTCAGCCATCACGCTCGCCGTTGCCGCGCTGTCCGTTGCTCCGAGTACGGCAGAAACGGAGGCGATTGGTTTAGTAGCGATGGAAGTTGGTTTGAGCGTGGGAGTAGGTGTTTTCGTCGGCGTCGGAGTAAAATTCGGTGTTAGAGCTGGCGTCGGAGTTTTTGTTGGTGTTGGAGTTCGTGTGGGTGTGGATGTTGCGGCAGGGCGCGGAGTTGACGTAGGCGTAGAAGTTGGTGTCGAATCATAACAAAGAACTTTCGTTGTAGGTTCAACCGTCGCAGTGTTAGAATACCCCGAAGTCGGAGAACCCATTGTCCAAGCTCCAACGCCATCCGATTTACGTGTAGCTGAACTGGTACTGGACGGAAAACTGATATTTGATTGGCTATTTGTGCCACAATAAGAACCATTTCCATCTCCATAGGAAACACAATCTTGTAACAAACTCCCTTGAAATAGTTGAATTCTATCGCCATCGTTATTCAATCTATTTGAAACATTAACTACACAAAACCCCGCAGTGGGGAGAATCTGGATATTAGAAAACTCGTATATAGAGTTTGTGGTATCTGTAATGCTCCAATCCTGCAGGTTAATATCGCCACCTGACGTATTATATAGTTCAACCCAATCTGGAGCGGTATTTGAACTAAATTCATTAATAACAACACCCGCAGCGTATATTTTTTGAACAAAAGATACTATCCCGACGAAGAGAAAAATATATCCGCACATGCGGGGCAAGTATTTCACAGCGTATAACTCTAGTATTGAGGATAACTGGAAGTATGTCTGTAATGTATCTTACAAAGTAGACATCAGCGCGTATAATTTACATGCAAATAAAATGTCGCAACATCTGAATTGTTATGCTTTACTTTTACATACTGAAGACGACAACGGCCAGTATAAAATCCACGATATAATGTGCCGCTTTCCATCGCTTTTACTGATAATGAAGATCCGTTTATATCAATTCCATCGTGAAATTGATATATTGACCCGACCCATGTATTCCTTACCGCCCAAGTGTTTCCAAATCCTTGAGTAAGCACTATCATCGGATCAATTGGCCAATCCCACGATCCGGATGGGTTAAATGGGTCTTGATCGGAACTATCGCATTGTGATCCTGAACAGTTTTTATAAGCAACATCTTTTTTGAGATATCCAAACGGATTCAAAGGATTATATCGATCTCCAACTTGTTTGGTTACCATGAAATGAAGATGGGTAGCATTAGAATTACATGATTCGCCTTCAATAATTGAAGCAATTCTATCTCCTTTTGTTACCCCTCCAATTTCAACTTCTTCACCGCCACCTGCCAAAATGCCTTGAATAGCTAATAATTCATTTCTTGCATTAGCTAACAATATTTGGTATGTTGCTTCATTTCCATTTGTTTCGTCTAGCAATCTTTGTTTTTTCGCTTTTTCCTGATTCAACTGAGCAGTCTGCTGCTGAAGCTGCACCTGCACTTGATCCAGTTGCGTCTTTTTATCTTCCCGCACCTGCTTACTCTCGTTGTAGCTATTCTGCGTCGCCTTCACCTGAAATACCAGAGAGGCATCCTCTTTTTGTACCGATGAGAGATATTGTGCGCGGGCAATAAAATCAGACACGTTGCGGCTAAATAGAAGTATTCCGAATTGCGGAGCCACCGACCTCTTGTATGCCGCAGGAATCCGGTGAAGAAGAAGCGCCAAGCGCGTATTTAATATACCCTCAAGCCGCTGTACTTCGTTTTCGAGTTGAGTAATCTCATTGAGGAGAGTGTTGATTTTTGTCTGTGTTGCTTCGATCCGAATAGTCGTCAGTTGGATCTGACTATTCATGTAATTAACCTGTGAAGATAATGTGTTGCTTTGATTTTTACAGGCATCACTTATACCCTGATAACACTCTGATTTTTTGGGGTCGTTATTTTGCAAATTTGCACAGGGATCCCGATCTGTACTCGGGCAACCTTCTTGTGCAAAAATTATCCTGACCGGAATAAGGAGGCTAAGAAGAAAAATGACTATCCATATTCGTTTGTTCATGCATGTGTCAGAACTTTAAATAGCGCCCGAGGGCTACCAGGCTCCCCATACTTCCCAGGAAAAATCCGATAAGAAGCATTGCGCCCAGAAACCCGCCGGCGGCAAGCAAAAATGGTGCGGCAGTGAGGCTCCCGAGGACTACCCCGATGGCAGGAATCATGCCCAGAAATGACACCACCATGGGCTGCAGCCATATGACCAAACCGGTAATAATGATCCATGCCATGAATGCCCCTGTCGCCCCGTAAAAACCGCCTTCCATGACAAACGGCATGCGGATGTACCAGGGGCTGGCGCCTACCAGTTTGAGAATCTCGATTTCCTCTTTTTTGAGGGCTATTTTCATACTGACGACCGTCATAATAATAAGAAGCGAATCAATCGCGAGCAGAATGGCCAGAGACCCGCCCACAATCCGTATGGCGTTGGTCCAGGATAACAGCGTATCTACCACGTCTTTCTGGAAAACCACCTCTTCCACTCCCTGCGCCTGACGGATAATCGGATCAAGCTCGTTCAAAAACTTGGGGTCGTTTGCAGACACTTCCAGCGACGCAGGAAGAATATCCGCCGTTACCATCTCGAGGAGTAAGGGATCACTTTTGTTCTGTTCCCGGTAAATGGCCAGCGCATCATCTTTGGAAACGTATTTCATTGACGATACTTTCCCCGTTGCGTCCAGCGTCTTTTCCAGCGTTTTGGCATCATCTGCCGTTGCCTTATCAGTGAAAAATACGGTAATCTGCGGCTTGCTTTCAAAAAACTGAAGGACGAGAACAGAGGAAACGGTTGCCAGGAAAAATACGCCGCCCAGAAGAAAGGTGAGGAACATCGTGAGAATTGCCGCCATCGCCTGATAGGGGCTTCTCCTGACATGGGTCCAGGTACTAGGAATGAGTCGCATGGCGCTCCTTTCCATGTTTAACCGGATATTTGCCGTGTGCTTCGTCATTGACCATTTTTCCTTCGTTCAATGAGTAATCGTGCGTTTTTTAAAATTGTTCACGATATTTGCGTTATGGGTAGCCATCACAATAGTCGTCCCGATCTTATTAATCTCATTGAGGATATCCAGGATTTCCCATGACGTTTCCGGGTCGAGGTTTCCGGTCGGCTCATCGGCAAGAAGAATGGACGGGCCGCCGACGATGGCACGGGCAATCCCCGTCCGCTGCATTTCTCCGGCAGACAACTGTAGGGGAAATGAATTCTTTTTCCCGGCAAGACCGACAAGCTCCAGAACATCCGAAACCCGGGTGTGAATTTCCTTATCGGATTTCCCGAGTATCTCGAGTCCCAGGGCAACGTTTTCAAATACCGTCCGGTCGGTGAGCAGTTTAAAATCCTGGAATACCGTCCCTACCTTCCGCCGCAGGGTGTGAATTTTATTCGCAGGGAGTTTGTTAACATGCCAGTCATCCACATGAATATTCCCGGTCGAAGGTAATAAATCGCGGATAAGGAGCCGCAGCATCGTCGTTTTCCCGGCTCCGGAAGGACCGATAAGAAAAACAAACGCCCCGTCCGCAATTTCTACGGTTATATCGGACAACGCGTGCACGTGCCCGGGATATTGTTTCGTAACATGGTCAAATCGAATCATTGCCTGCTTACTGAAGTTCTACGCGGCCTACGTCCATAAGCCATGCGGCTGTTTGGGCTGCCATCGTCTGTCCAAATACTTTCACTTTTTTCCCGGCGTATTGATCAAGATCTACGACGGAAGACATGAGGGTAACCGTTTGCGACGGACCGCCGTCGCGGATCAGCTGGTGCGTGCCTTCCCCGTCGGTGCCGTCTTTCTGGATAACGCCGATAGCGGAATCTTTAAACGTTTTTGTATCGGTGCTGCCGGAGACTTTATCTGTTTTTACGACGCTTGGCTTTACCCCGACTCCTGCGATATTAGCATGGGACAAAAGATACCCGGTCCCGATACCCAACACTGCAAGAAGAATATAAACGCCGACAATGATACGTGTTGATTGATTTTTCATAGGTGTCTGTACTTTTTTTACCGGGTCAATTGGTCCAACAATCGGCGCATCTGGCGCGGTAGTCACCGGTATATTTTTTACTTTCGTCTGAGTCTTCATACGATTTGACTCCCTGTGGACTCATTATCACCGCTTACGATATTTTTTTCAAGTATGCGATGATAAAATCGTCCAACTCCCCGTCTAACACCCTGTCGGTGTTGCTGGTTTCAACCTGTGTCCGCACATCCTTCACCATATGATACGGATGCAGGACATAGGAACGGATCTGGTTCCCCCACCCCGGCGTTTTGTACACGCCGCGGATATTTTTTTCTTCCGCCAGCCGCTCCGCCTCCTGTTTTTCCCACAATTTGGCCCGCAGTACCTTAAGGGCATACTCGCGGTTCTGCCCCTGATACCGCTGTGCCTGGCTCGTCACAATAATACCGGTCGGCTTATGAAGAAGCCGGACGGCAGTCGATACTTTGTTGACATTCTGACCGCCTTTTCCTCCGGAACGGAAAAAATCCCACACCAGTTCGTCTTCTTTAATTTCAACAACTGCGTTGTCATCAATAACGGGCAATACTTCCACCATGGCAAACGACGTCTGGCGTAATTTATCCGCATTGAAGGGCGACTGACGCACGAGCCGGTGTACCCCTACTTCCGCTTTCAAAAAACCGTACGCATAGTGACCTGTCACGGCGAGCGTAACACTTTTAATACCCGCTTCGTCACCCGGCGTGTAGTCAATCTCTTCCGCACTCCAGCCTTTGCGCTCAATATATCGCGCAGTACATGCGATAAAGCATGCTCGTCCAGTCCATAGCCTCCGTGCCTCCCTGCCCGGAATGGATGGCAAAAATCGCGTCCCCGCGGTCGTAAGGGCCCGACAAATACAGGGCAAATTCCATACGGTCAAGCTCGCGGGTAAGGTCCTTTTCGTTTCCTTCGCCCAGATATAGCTCCAGCATCTCCCCTTCTTCAATCTCCTTTTGGAGTGCCGCCATTTCCTTCATTTTTTTGGTTGCAGTCTGGTTATCTTTCCAAAATCCGGGGTGGCTTGAAAGCGCCTCAATTTCCCGGATGGCTTTCCGTTTCCCGTCAAGATCGAGTTTGGTAAGAAGTTCGTGTGTTCGGGCAATCACTGTTTCATCCATAGAAAATTATCCTTTCAGATATATTGAGGCTATCCACATAAGTCCGATACCGGCGATGAGGAATACGGTTTGCATGATCGAAATATTTACATTACGTTTTTCATGGAGTTCCGGGATGAGGTCGGATGACGCGATATAGAGAAAATTTCCTGCGGCAAATCCGATGAGGTACGGGGAAATTGTGAGAATATCTTTTGAAAAAATAAAAATAACAACCGTTCCCAATATTGACGTCAGGCCGGAAAGGAAATTATACCAAAGTGCTTTTTTATTGGTCAGTCCGCCGTAAATAAGCAGGAAAAAATCGCTGAGCTCATGGGGAATCTCATGGGCAATAACCGCAATCGTGGTCGCAATTCCCAGCGGTATACTCGTCAAAAATGTCACGCCGATAATGGCGCCGTCCAAAAAATTGTGGACCCCGTCCCCGATAAGCGTCAGGTACGCAACGTGTTTTTTTGAGGGTATCTCCATTTTCCCCTCATCAACGTGAGAATGCCAATGAATAAATTTTTCCAGAATAAAAAACGTGACAATACCGACAATAACCCATGTGTATACGGAAGTCTGAAGATCTTTAAACCCTTCCGGGATTAAATCATAAAATGTAGTCCCCAATAGTATCCCTGACGAGAATGCCAATAAATACGTCGTCAGAGAGTCAAGAAGTTTCCGCTGAAACGTGATAAAAATTGCCCCCAGCAGAGACAGAAGACTTACGATCGTTACCGCTAGTAGCGCATATCCGAACACCATGGCGTTATTTTACCACGCCCGAGGGCGAAGAGTGACAGATAATTTCCTGCAGAGTTTTTTGCTGATCGGGCGGAAGCTTCTCATACTGGCTCGTCAGCTGTGCCGTCACCTGGGACATGAGGATTGTTTGGGCGCGTTTCTGCGCGGCATTTTTTATCCCGTTCCAGGCGTCATTTGCAATATTTCCCAGGTTAATCGGAGCCACATTTTTGTCGTCCGTCACCCCCAATACCCGGGACACCTGGCTCCCGACCGGAGTCTTCACGACCGAATCGTGCACCTGCTGGAGAAGCTGCGGGCGCGGCGCACTCGTGACTTTGGGCCACACAAGGCTCCCGCCGGATAATGTGACGCCGAATACCGCAACAGCAAGAAACAACTGAACCACAAGTTCCATGATACTTATAGTGTAATACTAATTTTCCCCTGGGCAAAATGGTGCAAAACGGCGGAGATGAGCGTTTGGTACCGCAAACCGTTATTTGCAGCTTTACGTTGAATGGAGTCCAGATCGCTTCGTTTTACCCGAATATTAATCCGCGCGTCTTTTTTTAAACGTTCAAGCGTATATTTAGCTGCATCGATAAATTCTTTCTTCTTTGCATCTGTCAAAGGTATTTCTGTAAATTCACCCCGTTCCAACGCATTCTCTATTTCTTGTTCATATGGATCAAGTTTTATTTTTTTCATACTATTTTTTCCTTTCTTTCATAAATAATTTTGTGAGTTTCCTACCGGGATATAACGTCTTCAAGAATCGTTTTTCCTCATCTTCAATATAGGGTACGGCATACAGATATTCTTTTAGTTTAATAACGATAATTTTCTGTCCCGGATACCTTTTTTGGTTTGGATGGGTTATGGTTTTGATTCGTTTCCCTTTTTTAATAACCGTTACTATTTCGTCAAATGATATACCGTGCCGTCTTTTAACCTCTTTATTTTTCTCCGAATTCCACTCAAACCGTTTCACAGTGTGATGATATCAATCATTGAGTACATTGTCAACATCTTGTCATCATTATCTATCGCAATTCAGAGCGATCCGTGCTATAACTACAGGGATGAGAATACTAGGAATAGATCCGGGGATTGCGCGTGTGGGGTGGGCCGTTATCGAAACGCACACTCCCGAACCCATCACACTATCGTTTGGCTGCATTACGACGGAAAAAGAAAAAAAACCCGAAAAACGCCTTTCCCAAATTCATACCGCGGTTGCTCTTCTCTGTAAAAAATTTCATCCCGACTGCATGAGCGTGGAAGATCTGTTCTTTGCCACCAATGCCAAAACGGCAATCGGCGTCGGACAGTCGCGCGGCGTCATACTTCTTGCGGCGGCAGAGGCGCACGTTCCTGTGGTATCATATACTCCGCTTGCGGTAAAACGGGCAATAACCGGAGACGGAAAAGCGGATAAAAAACAGGTGGCATCGATGGTCATCCGGATTTTAAAACTGAAAAAAGCGCCGGCGCTTGATGATACGGCGGACGCACTGGCCATCGCGATGACCCACGCGTATAGTTATAAGTTTAGAATGATGTCAATATAAAATATGATTGGAAGATTATCAGGAATCATTGATTCAAATATAAATAATCCGCTTCTTATCGACGTGCACGGTGTGGGCTATGTCGTCCGGGTACCGGAAAGATTTTTGGCCGGCATCAAACCGGGCAAGCCGCATACGCTACTGGTCCACTCCCATATCCGCGAGGACGCGTTTGATCTCTACGGCTTTGCAACACAGCAGGAACTGGCACTTTTTGAATTATTGCTGACCGTTTCCGGCATCGGCCCGAAAACGGCAATTCTCGTTGTCGACCGCGGCGTCGATGCCGTTGAAACTGCTCTACGAAAAGGGGATGTTGA
Organism: Candidatus Gottesmanbacteria bacterium; assembly: GCA_963701185.1. Taxonomy (GTDB): domain Bacteria; phylum Patescibacteriota; class Microgenomatia; order UBA10105; family UBA927; genus XYB1-FULL-47-11. The sequence goes on along the minus strand of OY969569.1, from coordinate 104,126 downwards.
ATTTTTCACGACAATCCCGAGATTGGGCACAAAAAATGCGCAGAAAATTATTATCGAATGTAAGGGGAAATTGGATTTGACGGAAGACTCCGGCGAAACAAAAGAACTCATGGATGCCTTGACCGGTATGGGATTCAAACGCCAGGAAATACGGGAAATAATCAAAAAACTTGATGCAAAAGATACAACTGTTGAGCAAAAAATCCGTCATGCGTTAAAACTACTGGCGCCATGAAGAAAAAAAACAGCATCGGAGAAACAATAACACCGGAAGAAGAAAAATTATTTATTTCGCTGCGCGCGGATTCGTGGCAGGATTTTGCCGGTCAGGAGACGGTCAAGAAAAATATCAGGATTGCATTGACTGCCGCAAAAAAGCGCAAAGAATCAGTGGAGCACATCCTTCTCTATGGCCCTCCGGGATTAGGGAAAACAACGCTGGCTCATATCATAGGAAAAGAAATGGGCGTCAATGTCCGGGTGACAAGCGGACCTGCCATTGAGCGCGCCGGTGATCTTGCTGCCATACTCACGAATCTTGCCCCGGGAGATATTTTATTCATCGATGAAATCCACCGTCTCAATAAAGTCGTTGAGGAAACCCTCTATCCCGCCATGGAAGATTTTGCTCTGGATATCGTTATCGGAAAAGGCCCGTCGGCACGCACCCTGCGCCTAGACCTGCCGCGGTTTACCATTATCGGGGCAACGACCCGGGTGGGACTCCTCTCCTCCCCCATGCGTGACCGGTTCGGCGTTATCCATCGCCTGTCTTTCTATGCACCGAAAGAACTGGAATCCATTATCACAAGAGCCGCAGAAAAACTAAAGATAAAAATTGACCAACGGGCAAAAGTTGAACTTGCCCGCCGAAGCCGGGGGACTCCGCGCATAGCGCTACGTCTCCTCAAGCGGGCGCGGGATGTAGCACAAGTCGAGGGGGATGGCAGTATAACCCCCGAAGTTCTTGACCGTTCACTTGCCATGCTGGAAATCGATGAAGCGGGCTTAGACTCATCCGACCGGAGGTTACTGACAACACTTATTACTTCCTTCGGCGGCGGGCCGGTCGGCATTGAAACCATCGCGGCGGCGTTATCGGAAGATATCGGGACGGTCGAAGAAGTATTGGAACCGTACCTCATGCAGATCGGATTTATCAAACGCTCTCCCCGCGGACGCGTCGCTACGCGCCACGCATACACGCATCTTGGAAAACCCTATCCGAAGAGTTAGTTATTTGAGCGCGGCATCGACTGCGGATTGCATATCCTTGAAGCTGTATGCGCCGGCGAAATTCGTCGCATTGATGAAAAATCCCGGTGTCCCCTGGACTCCCAAACTGGAAGCCAGCTGGGTATTTTCAGCCAGTTTTGCATCATATTTGCCCGAATCCAGACACGATTTCATGAACGCAGGATCTATTGCTGACGATAAAAATTTTGCTAAATCCCCCGATTTCGTCTTGTCATTTTTGACAACCGGGCCGGTAGACGCCGTGCCCACCGGATCCGTACCGTTTTGTATCTCGTATCCTTTTTCGCTCATAAGAAGCGCGTGGACATCCCAGAATTTATCTTTTTCAAACGCGCAGTAGAATGCCTTGACTGCCATTTCCCCGTTCCCGTGTCCCGGGCTATAAATATACGCATACGCGGCTTTCCCGGCATCAAGAAGCTTCTTAAATTCCGGAACAGGCGGAATATACGTGCCGCCGTCGGCTACCATCTTAAACTGGGCTGACTGATTATTGAGCTCCGCATCCTGCCCTGCCGCGATATGGCAGAACGGACAACTGGGATCAGCTACTTCAACCAATAAAAGTTTGCTTTTGGCGTTGCCGAATTTGATGACATCTTTTTTAAAGACATCTTTAATCTGGGCAATGGTTACGGCCGTGGCCGCAGCCTGGGGTGCCGGAGTGGTACCCGCGGCGGGCGCGGGAGCTCCGCCTTTAGAGAGATACTGGACTTTCGCCGTGAGATTGCCGATAAAATACGCTGCGACGATAAGAGAAAGAATGAGAACGGTTTGTATAATATTTTTGTTTTTTCCAATCATATATTCCTCCGATTAGGATATTCTACTCTACTATTTCTTTCTTAATCAATACCTCAAAATCCGCAAGCGATGCCGGATTATCCAGTTTTACGCCGTTCAGGAAAAAGGTCGGTGTTCCGGTGATGCCCAGCGCGTTGCCGTCACCAACATCCTCGGCGATTTTATTTTTTACCGTATCCGAATCAATATCCTTTTTAAACTGGTCCATGTTTATCCCGAGCGTTTGCGCGTATTGGGTAAAAATGTCACGAGCGGTGCTGCTTGCCGACCAGTCACTTTGTTTCGTGAAAAGAAGGTCGTGCATTTCCCAATACTTACCCTGTATACCGGCAGCCTCGGCAGCTTGAGCGGCAAGTTGCGCGTTCGGATGAAGGTCAGTCAACGGGAAATTCCGGTACACAAACGTCAGGTTGTCTTTAAAATCCTTCACGACCTGAGTGACAATAGGATAATAGACTCCGCATGCCGGGCACTGGAAATCGGAAAATTCAACGAGTGTCACCGTGGCGGATGATGTCGAGATTTTATTGCTGTCGGCGTGAATTAAGCAGCGACGGATCGACTTTCTGCGTAACCTTCGGCCGGCTTCAAAGCATCGCAATACCGATCCCGATGACGACAATCGTCCCGATGATAATCCCCAAAAACAATTTTGTCTCACCTTTCATGTCATTTAGTTGCCTGACGGAGTTTCTCCGAAAACCAGATACGCGCAAGTGTTGAAACATTAATTCCTTTTTTGGCAGCGATGCGCTCAATTTGTTCTTTTAAATTTTTTTGAAGCCGCACAACAAGTGTTTCGGTCCGCGCTTTCTCAAGTTCAAAGACAATATCCACATCTTCCGTTTCATCTTCAAAATCAGTAACGCTATGAGTATCCCAGAAATTGGCTTCCTCCTCGTAAGAGGCAAATGTAGGAATTCTACTTTTTATTAGATTTTTCTTCTTTTTCATACAAATCTCTCCTTTCTTTCTTGTTTGCGTCCCGTGCAGTAATTAAGTAATATGTGGACAATTTCTGCCATCGTAAAATAACCGTAATTATTCTTTTTCCAGATCTTCCGACACTTAAATATCTTCCGCTGTGTGCACGCCGATGATATACCAGATTCCGAATACAAACAACAACCTCTTCTTTCCGAACATTATGCTTTTTGATGTGTTCTATATTGTATGAATCCCACACCAATTCCCGAACAGTTATTCTTGTCATATTGTATTACAAACGTATTACATTTGTCAAACGCTCGTTTGTGGATAATGGCATTTCTTCCATTTTTTGCCGGAACCGCAGGGACACGGGTCGTTGCGGCCGAGCTTTTTGGCGGTATTCACCACAGGTTGGGCAACAACTTGTTCAGAAGCATTCGTATGGATATTTTTAGCGGCCCTCGTAATCGGTGACTCTGCCAATGGAACCGAGGAAGTTACTGTCCCTCCTGCCGGTCCGCCAGCTGGCGGATTCGTCGCTACCTGCACTTTGTAAATCCGGTGCACGATCTCCCCGTCGATGCCGGCCATAAGCTGTTCAAACATATTAAATGCCTCGTTTTTATATTCAACCAGGGGGTCCCGCTGTCCGTACCCGCGCAGTCCTATTCCCTCCCGCAAATCGTCAATGGCGTCCAGATGCTCCATCCAGAAACTGTCGACTACCTGAAGGCTCACCCACCGTTCAATCTGCCGCATAAGTTCCGGTGATATGTTCTTTTCCCGGTTTTCATACATATCCCGGGAAATAGTCGTCAGAAATTCAGTAATATCGGGCCCTGTATGCAATTGTTCCAGCTGTTTCAGCAGTTGCTGTCCCGATGCGGGATCAAACGGGATAATGGAAATAAATTCCGTAATGATTTTTTCCCGCTCAACGGACGTTCCCTTTTCGTCCGCATATAGGGCAACGACGTTTGAAATTTCACGTCTGATATTGGCCAATATCTCCTCTTTTTGGCTCTCCCCTTCCAAAATTTTCCGGCGTTTGCGGTAAACAATTTCGCGCTGTTTGTTGAGGACATCATCATACTCGACCAGATGCTTCCGGCTGTCAAAATGGAATCCTTCTACTTTTACCTGCGCCTGCTCGATGGCACGCGAGACCATCGCATGCTCAAGCGGCACATCTTCCGGAAGCTTAAAGATGGTCATGAGACGCGCAACCTGATCGCCGCCAAAGAGACGCATGATGTCATCTTCAAGCGACACGTAAAACCGGCTTGTGCCGGAATCGCCCTGCCTCCCTGAACGACCGCGCAGCTGGTTATCGATCCGGCGCGACTCATGACGTTCGGTTCCGATAACATGAAGTCCGCCTGCCGCAACAACTTCTTCATGGGCTTTTTTCCATTCACGCTGGCTTCCCGACTCCGGTGGTTGTCCACCAAGAATAATATCCACACCGCGGCCTGCCATATTGGTGGCAACCGTCACGGCGCCAATATTCCCGGCGTCTGCAATAATGGACGCCTCTTTCAAATGATTTTTCGCGTTGAGGACCTGATGCGGTACGCCTTTCCGCTTGAGGAATTCACTGATGATTTCATTTTTCTCGATGGATGTGGTGCCGACCAGTACCGGCTGGCCGCGCTTGTGGCATTCGATGATATCGGCAACGATTGCTCCGTACTTTCCCCGCGGGGTCTTGTACACGCTGTCGGCGAAATCCTGGCGGATCATGGTGCGGTGGGTGGGAATAATAACAACATCCAGGTTGTAAATTTTATGGAATTCTTCCGCCTCGGTTGCCGCAGTCCCGGTCATACCGGCCAATTTCTGGTACATCCGGAAATAATTCTGCAGAGAGACGGTCGCCAGCGTCTTACTTTCCTGCTGAATCGGGACGTTCTCCTTGGCTTCTATCGCCTGATGGATGCCCTCACTAAACCGCCGGCCAATAAGAAGCCGACCGGTAAATTCATCAACAATAATGACCTGGTTATCCTTCACGATATAATCTTTTTCGCGCGCAAAAAGAGTCCGTGCTTTGAGCGCCGCTTCTATGTGGTGGACGGTCGCAAAATCTTTTTCGTAAATATTGGGGATACCGAGAAGTTTCTCTACTTTAAGAATTCCGTGGTCCGTCAAATGTGCTGTCCGGAGTTTTTCGTCTATGGCAAAATCCGTCTCACGGTTTAATTTGTCCACAAGCTTGGCGTAGTCGTAGTATGCATGCGTCGCCTCGGTGTCGGGCGCGGAAATAATATGAGGCGTCCGAGCCTCATCAATCAGGACCGAGTCCACCTCGTCCACGACCGCATAGTGGTAATTGCCCCGCTGAACGACCTGGGAAATGTCCGACACCATATTGTCCCGCAGATAATCGAATCCGAATTCGCTGTTGATGCCATACGTTATATCCGCTTCGTATGCCTGTTTCCTCGTAATCGGTTTTAAATGTTTCAATCGTCCGTCTGTCGCAGTTGTATCTTCATGCTCCGGATCATAGAGAAATGACTGTTCACTGATCATTGCCGCCGTCCTCATACCAAGGAGGTGAAAAATCGGGCCCATCCAGCCGGCGTCACGGCGCGCGAGGTAATCGTTAACCGTCACAAGGTGCGTTCCCTGTCCGGCAAGCGCATTAAGATACAGTGCAGGGATGGCGGAAAGCGTTTTCCCCTCTCCCGTCTTTTGCTCTGCGACTTTCCCGTTGTGAAGGGTAGCGGCGGCCATCAGCTGAACGTCAAAATGCCGCTGGCCTATCGTGCGGAGGGCCGCTTCCCGTACCAGGGCAAACGCTTCGGGAAGCATCTCGTCCAGCGGGACCCCATGCTCCAACCGCTGCCTAAACTCCGCGGTTTTTTTTGCAAAATCCGTATCCTTCAGTTTTTTGATCGTAGGTTCCAATGAAGTAATGGCGTCGACCGTTTTTCTGAGGCGTGTAATTTCTTTTTCGTTGCTGTCAAGAAATTTTCCCAGGAACTTTAACATCGGCTTATTTTACCATAAAAAACCTATTGAAGTAGATATCCGTTTCGCTTATGTTCCTGAATATTTTTTTAAGTTTTTTCCTGAGTTGTTCCGACAGTTCCTGATATTTGAGTTCGCGAAGATAATTCACAATCGCTATCCCCCTGGGAGAGAGCGTCCGGCGCAGGTCTGTCAGAAACCGATCATTGTTGACGAATTCCGGCACTTCGGACCCGACATGTGTATCAACGAGAATCATGTCCCAATGCTCACGCTTGCGCACTGCCTTTGCCAGAAACGCTTTCGCGTCCGAAACTATCAATCGTAATCCCCGAATACGGTCAAGTCCGAAATATTTTTTCCCTATACCTATCATCTTTTCGTCAATGTCGACACCGTCGATCACCGCGTCAGGATAGATTTCGCTGGTCAGGTGGATAACCGTGCCGCCTGCCACCCCGAGAACAAGGATTTTCCGTATGTCCGGCGACGGAATGATGCCGAATTCGCAAAACGCATGCTGCCAGAGCTTCTGCACATATTCTCCGGACTGACGCGACCCGTTCACCAGAATCTTGTATTTCCCTTTTTCTTCCAACACACGGATATCCCGGTTAAAGGGGCTTGAATACCGCGCAACGGCCCGGGGAACTATGTAGGAAATAAGGCTCATTTTTCAATTACCGTTTTCCCGATATATGATTGAAGTACTTCCGGTATCAAAATCGATCCATCCTTTTGCTGATAATTCTCCAGTATTGCGATGAGAATTCTCGGCGAGGCGATGGCGGTATTGTTGAGCGTATGGGCAAACAGCATTGTCCCGTCTTTAGCCTTATACCGGATTTTGAGCCTTCTGGCCTGAAAATCTCCCATCACCGAATTGGACATTGTTTCCCCATACGATTTTCGCCCCGGCATCCATGTCTCAATATCATACTTCTTCACTTGCGGCTCACCCATGTCGCCGGTGCACATCAAAAGTACCCGGTACGGCAGCTTGAGATCCTGCAAAATTTCCTCTGCGTTCGCCAACAACTCCTCATGAAGAGTAAAGGAATTGTTCATATCGTTCGTTGAAATAATTACTTGTTCAACTTTGTTAAATTGATGTAGCCGATAGACCCCTCTCGTATCTTTCCCGTAGCTTCCCGCTTCCTTGCGGAAACACGGCGAAAATGCCACAAATTTCTTCGGTAAATCTTTCTCATCCAGCACTTCATTGGCAAAATACGCGGTCATAGGTACTTCCGCGGTGCCGGCAAGATACAGATCATCTTTTTCCAAATGATAGACCTCTTCCCTGCCCCACGGGAACTGCCCGTTGCCAAAAAGGGTAAAATCACGGACCAGGCTGGGTGCGATCATGGGCGTATATCCTTTTTTAACGAGTTTATTGAAGGTATAAAAAAGGACGGCAAACTCCAGCTGTGCCGCTTCATTCTTGAGGAAATACGCGCGCGACCCACCGACTTTTGCTCCCCGCTCAAAATCAATAAGATCCAAAGATTTTGCAAGTTCAATGTGATCTTTTGCCTCGAACGTAAACTTCTGCACCTTGCCCCATTTTTTCACTTCAACGTTGCCCGATGCGTCCTTACCGACCGGTACGCTTTTGTCCGGAATATTGGGAACGGTGAGCATGAGGAGCCCGAACTTTTCTTCAACGCCTCGTAATTCTTCTTCTATCGTTTTCAGCTCCTGCTTGATGGATTTTCCGCGCGCAGCATCCTCGCGGGTTAATGTATTCCTTTGGGCACGCAGTTTTTCCGACGTGCCGATAAGCTCGCGCCGCTTATCATCAAGGGTCAAAAGCCCATCCCAGTCCACATCGCGGTTTTTATTCTTCGCCGCGGTTTTACAGATTTCCAGATTGTCCCTGATAAATTTTATGTCTAACATATGTTTAGGATACGGCTAAAGCGCGTGCTTTGCAAGGTTGGCCTCCAAACCACGCAAATGGCCGGTATCGTTTATAGCCAATACCGTCGTTTTTCTTTTTGTAACATCAACGATCGTTATCCCTGCAGGCTGAAGTTCAATACTCCATATTCTGTCAGCGTGCATACCCAAAACGCCGGCAAGAATAATACGGATAATATTGTCGTGTGTAACAATAACGGTCGGCACGGTGAAATCCGGAGTTGTTGCCAGCCACCAGCCCCAAACCCGCCTCTGTAAATCGTCAAATGTTTCACCGTTCGGAAACCGTACCTGTGACGGTGTTGTTGTCCATGTCCTGTATATAGCCGGCCAACGGCGTTTTATGTCCGAAATACGTTTACCTTCCCAATCTCCATGGTTCGTTTCCATAATCTGCCGGTGAATATGTGCGGCAACAGGATGAAATTGGACAACCGCGCGCGCGGTTTGCCGTGTACGCGTCAGAGGGCTCGTAATGACACGTTTTACAGTTTCGTGCTTAAGTCTATGGCCAACAGCATCAGCCTGCCGGACTCCGAGCGGCGATAACTTAGTGTCATATGTCTGGCCCTGGTAGATCCCCATGGTATTTGCCAGGGATTCTCCGTGCCTGATTAAATATATTTTTGCCATAAAAAAACACCTCCTTTTCTTAATGAAAAGACGAGGTGTCTCGTGGTGCCACTTTTCTTCTCCCGCAGCGCGGGACTCATGCTCCATCTGTAACGGGAATACCCGTCTCCTCTTCACCGAGTCGTTAGCCCGTTTTCGAGAAGCAGCTCTGCCGAGGGAAAGTTCGGCATAGAACGCCTTTATTTACTTGTTAATATGTTTATTCTACTAAATTATGCCTGCTCCGTCAATTTCAGCTTCAAAATAGGCTTTAATATCTCCAGCGCCTTCTTCCTATGATTATACGTTTCCGTCTCGGTTACGGTCAATTCGTCATGATTGTAATATTTTTTGATTTCCGGCAAATACAGGAGAGACCGGTACGGAAACCCCTTCCAGCGGTTTTTGGATGCCTCCTGCGGAATAATGCCGCGGATTTTCTCCTCCGATGTAAAGACTTCCCCTCCGGGAATAACCAGAGCTAATACCAGCCGCAGCTGCGCCCCGCGGTTGACATCAATAATATCCTTCATGCGGTCCAGCGTGTATCGGATAAGCTCTTCGTCCGTGTCCTCGCGGTCATCATGGATCCAGCGGTGCGATTTGACCCCTGGCTCGCCGTTTAACGCGTCAATTTCCAAGCCCCCGTCGTCAGCCAGCGTGGGCAGGTTGGATTTTTCCGCATAAAATTTTGCTTTCAAAATGGCGTTCTCTTCAAAACTGATTCCCGTCTCCTCCGGCGAGTCGGTAATACCCACATCAGAAAGTCCGACGAGCGTCACGGATAAATCCGATAAAAATTCTTTTATTTCCCCGAGCTTTCCGGGATTGGTCGTGGCAATTAACAATGTATTCATATGGAATATTTACTACTAATGAATCGATTCATTGTTAGTAAATTATAAACCGAGTTTTTGGTGGATTCCTTGAAGAGCTTTGAGTCCCAGTGACAGAAACTCATCGATGGGTAATCCAATTTGCTCACACTCAAGAATTATTTCCCTCCGGCAATTTGCGGCAAATTTTTTATTGTTGAATTTCTTTTTTAATGACTCCGGCTTCAGGCTTAATAATTTTCTATCCGGCTGGACTAGTGTTGATGCAATGATTAACCCCGTCAATGTTTCCGCCGCAGCCAAGGCATGCTGCACCCGGCTCGTACGTATTTTCCCTTTAAATTCCGATGGACCATAATATTCGTCACCAAAACCTTGTCCATATCCATGGGACTGTATTGTTTCAATTAGATAATTTGTCGCTCCGTGGTTTTTTAATATGTCGACACATGTAATACAGTGTTGCTTTGTGTTTGCTTTTGTAAGTTCCCAGTCTATATCATGCAATAATCCGATAATTCCCCACTGCTCCTCATCTTCATGAAAGTGACGGGCAAGCGCCCGCATGATTGCCTCAGATTCATACAAATGCAGTTTATTTGTTGGCTCTTTTATATATTCATTCATTAATACAACTGCGTTTTTGTATGTCATGCCAATACTCTGTTTTTTTCCATCAGGTTCATTTTTTACGAGTTTTTCAGGTTGTCCGGAATGCGTATCCGCTTCCGGCCGGAGTGTCGGGAATAAAATGACGTCCTTGATATTCGGCTGGTCAGTGAGGATGGAAACGAGGCGGTCGATACCCAATCCCCAGCCGGCAGTCGGCGGCATGCCGTATTCAAGTGCACGGATGTAATCCTCGTCAAACGCTTCATGTTCGGTTTGTCCTTTCGCCCCGAGTTTTTCCGACTCATGCCAACGGGCCGCCTGATCTTCCGGATCGTTGAGTTCGTTATATGCGTTGAGCATTTCCTTGCCGGCGACCAACAGCTGGAACGATGCGGTTTTGGTAGGATCTTTGGGAAGCCGTTTGGCAAGAGCGACAAATGCGGTCGGCCGGTCGGTTAAATACATGGGGCCGGTTAAATGCGGCCGCGCCGTTGCCTTATATAATGTATCTAAGAGTGCCCCGTACCCGACAACGCCGGTCAAATCCAGTTTAATTTTTTTCGCTTTCACCGCCGCCAGTAATTTTTTCTCATCATCAGATTCGTTGATATCGATGCCGGAATACTGGAGGACGACATCGCGGTAGGACGTGCGCGGCCAGGGCGCTGCAAAATTCAGTTCCGTTCCCTGAAACATCACCTTATACGATCCCTTCAGTTCCTTCACCAGGCTTGAAATCATCGTCTCCGTATATTTCATGAGGTCTTCGTAATCGGCATAGGCCCAGTAGAACTCGAGCATCGTAAACTCCGGGTTGTGTGCCCGGTCGATTCCTTCGTTGCGGAAATCACGGCCGATCTCATACACGCGGTCAAACCCGCCGACAATAAGCCGTTTGAGATACAACTCATCGGAAATCCGAAGATACAGGTCCACATCCAGTGCGTTGTGATGGGTGACAAACGGTTTGGCCTGCGCCCCTCCGTAAATCGGCTGCAACACGGGCGTATCCACTTCAATAAATCCGTCGCTGTCCAAAAACGCACGCAAAAACGTCACGACGCGGCTGCGCGTGAGAAATATATCGCGGACCTCGGGGTTGACGATCAGATCCACGTACCGCTGGCGGTAGCGCTCTTCAATATCCTTGAGGCCGCTCCATTCGCCCGGAAGCGGCCGGACGGCTTTTGAAATAATCTGGAAATTTTTTGCAAATACCGTGACTTCACCGACTTTGGTTTTATCAACAGCCCCCTGAACGGCTACAAAATCTCCGAGATCGATTAAATCAGAAATTTTATCGGATTTATAGAAGATCTGGATTTTTCCCGTCCCGTCGGTAATATCCCAAAATCCAATTTTCCCGTGGCCGCGCATCCCCATCACACGTCCTGCCACCGCAACATCGCGTCCCTGGAGAGACCGTGCCTTTGCAATCGTCTGTTTTCGTGTGATCGTCCCGGGGTACGGATCCGCGCCGAGCTTTTTCAGCTTCGCAAGTTTGGTGAGCCGCATCTTCCTGAGGTCATCAATCGTAGCCATGGTTTTATTCTACCATGTTACTCAATACCGAGGATTTTGTAGAGAATTTTACCTGCCGGGGCCTCTACTTCCACGCGGTCTCCGACTTTTTTACCCATGAGAGCCTTCCCGAGCGGTGACTCGTGGGAGATTTTCTTCTCTTTAGGATCTGCTTCCCATTCGCCGACCAGCATAAACTCTTCTTTTTTACCGTCAACATGCAGGATGACTTTACATCCCACGTCCACCATGCTTTTCGTGTGGTTTCCGGAAATAAGTTTGGCGCCGTGGATAATTTCCTCAAGTTCCAGAATCCGTCCGTCAATGAATGATAAATCCTGTTTGGCTGCCGCATATTCGCTGTTTTCGGACAGATCTCCGAGCTCGCGGGCATCGGAAAGGCGCTGCACCGCAACGGGCCGCTTTACCGTGGTCAGTTCGGAATATTCTTTTTTAAGCTCCTGCAAACCTTCTTTTGTCAGGAGAACTTTACCGTTTGGTTCCATAAATCTCTAATCAAAAAAAACCTCCCTACGGTCGGATAGGATCTAGGGAGCGGTTAATAAATACTAAAAAATTGTACCCTATTTGTGTTGCTATGTCAAGACTAAGCTGGTAAAATTAGCTTCAGTCGCCGCGTTCGTATAACGGTTAGTACGGTAGATTCTCAATCTATCAACAAGGGTCCGACTCCCTTACGCGGTACTATGTCCTTCATCCTTCTCTATATTCTGGGTATTTTTCTATTTTTTGCGCTTGCCTCAGTGGGAATAATACTGTTCTTGCAGCACCGTAAAAAGAAACAGTATGAAAACCAAATCAAAAGCTTGAAACGCGATCTTGCCGCAGCTAAAACACAGGCAGGGTTAGAGGCTGAAAAATTCAAAACCGTGCAGGGCGCCAGCGAGTACGAAAAATACGCCGGTCTCGTTATTACCCAGATGGACCGTGCCGTGATCATTATAGATCAGAACCGTGTTGTGAGACTCATGAATGAACAGGCAAAAAAATTCCTGGATTTTGCTACCGAGGTGGGGATGTCGTACAAAGAGGTGTTTCATATTCGCGCAGCGGGTGAGGCGGATAATTATGCATTGTTTGAAGCAGCCTTTGCCGGAAAAACACAGCATTTGCCTGACAATAGTGAGTTGGTCAGCCAGCGCGGGGCATTCCCCGTGAGCGGTACAATACTACCCCTCATGACGGGTCAGATGGTCGCAGCTGTTATATTTATGTTCGAGGACAACAGTAAACAGGCGGCCCGGGTGAGAGAAGAACAGGCATTCTTTTCTGCCGCGGCCCACGAACTGCGTACACCGCTTACCATTATCCGGATGACTGTATCGCTTCTTTTGGAGAAATTTGAGATCTTGCCGCGGGAAAAAATTATAGAACACTTGCGAAGGACCGATGAAACATCGGAGCATCTGGTACGACTCGTCAATGAGTTCCTAGACATTTCACGGATTGATCAGGGCAGGCTAGAAATAAAAGCCGAGAAGTTTGATATTGTCACCCTTACCGACGAGGTCATTGACAATCTTGCGCTCTTGGCCCGCGAACGTAATCTGTATGTTCATCACGAAATAAATATTTCCGAGCGTATGGTGGTTGCGGATCGTACAAAGGCGGCAGAAGTGTTATCGAATCTGATTGGGAATGGCCTGAAGTATACGATTCGTGGCGGAGTGACCATAACGCATGCAATCACGGGCTCAACCTTCGCGACGACAATAACGGATACCGGCAGCGGCATATCACGGGAATCGCAGGGCTTACTGTTCAAACGCTTCGGGCAAATCAAGGAAACTCACCCGCTGGTTCCGACGAAGAGCACCGGTTTGGGCCTTTATATATCCAAAAAATTGGCTCAACTTATGCGGGGAGATGTTGCACTCGTTAAAAGTGAACCTGGGTTTGGCACCACATTTGCGTTTACTCTGCCGCTGGGACTGATGCAAGGTATTTCTTGATCTTGTAAATAACCTGATTTGGTGAATAGTCGCTTTTAATCATGTATGCCCGCGCACCGAGAGCGATGGCTTTGGCAACTGTTGTCTCCTGTCCGAGATTGGAAAGGACAACAATCATTTTGTTCGGTTGTATCGGCAGCGTTTCCTTCTGAATCTTCTGCAGTATCGTCAATCCGTCCATCTTGGGGAGCATGAGGTCCAGAAGCACCAGGTCGTATCCGCCATGAAAGATTTTTTTATACCCTTCTTCGCCGTCTGCGGCGTTTTCTACAAAAAATCCTTCATCTTCAAGAATTTCGATGTACAAATCACGCAGATACTTGTCATCCTCGACGATAAGTATCTTTTTTACAGGCGCAGGTTGCATGGCCATTGTCATTTCATTATATCCGCCGGTCTATTCCGTGTAAATAATCGGATATCGGCGTCCGGCTTACCGGGTCAGCGCCATGTAGACGACGGCCAGATCCCAGCCGATGATAAGGAGGTTAATAACGAGCGACAACGCGGACAAACGGTTATTCCGGTGCGCCATATACGTCATCCACGCGATCAGGATGATACAAGCGATAATCCCGATGATTTTATACATCAGGGGCATGGGAACGAAACTTACGAGGATTGCGATCACCCACACCGCAATCGTTATCTGATTTTCCATACTATCAGTGTACACGAACGTGGTATCCTTAGTGTAGGATGAAATATAAGTCATCGTTACTTGTATTTTTACAAAAATTATTCATTCTCCTTTTCCTTATCTCCGGCCCGCTTGTGGCAAAAAACATTTATCTTCTGGGTATCGAACTTCTGGCCATCGCCCTGGGCGCATGGGCGGTGACGACGATGCTGAGGAAAAGCACGTTCCGCGTTGACCCCGAACCGGCCCGCAATGCTCATCTTCTCTCAACCGGCCCCTACCGCTTCATCCGCAATCCCATGTACACGGCACTCATTTTCGGTTTTGGGGCGCTGGTGTTGGATTCCTTTACGTGGGTGCGGTTCACAATATTTCTTCTTGAAACCGTGGTACTGCTGAAGAAAATATCAGTCGAAGAACAACTCCTTCCTGTTAAATTCAAAGGCTATTCGGAGTACAAATCCCGCACCCGCCGCCTTATTCCATTTATCTATTAATCCCCAAACTTGTGTCAAGTATACAGATATATTGTTACAATAACCCAAAGTGGATACGTCGTAACAATCGTGCTATACTACATATACAAAGACCCTTATTCCGAATTGTCACCGTATGGTGCGCGTTCCAAACTAACGTTTGGATAGGAATGAGGGTCGATTTTTTTATCGAAACTCCCAAATATCCTCAATCTTTTTCGCTTTCCGCAATTTATTAACATAGGATGAGTCTTTTCGCGAATACGCCGCAAATATTGCACCTGCTATCATATCCGCAAGTTGAATAAGTGTGTTTTGTTTTGAATCAACAAATTTGAAGTCGGTAAATACATTCTTATGTTTATTATCAAGTTCTGAACTCAAATACACCCGCAACTCGTTACGAAGCGCTTTTTCACCGCGTTTATCAAACTTTAACCTCGCTGATTTGACGGAACCAACACTATGTTTCAATACCTGCATCACAATATAGTTATAAAAATTTTCTTTATGAGTTTGCAGATGCGTACTTCGTATGACGGATTTTTTTACCACTATCGCCCGGACACGAAAGATAAACGGTAATACTGCAGAAAAAAATGCATTCTTGAAACGTTTATGGCAATTATTAAACTTAAACTCATATGCATCATGTACTTTCAATTTCCGGCGCAACTCTTTTATCGCAACCGATGTTTTTTCTGCTTCCAAATTATCATCAATAATGGTGAGGGAAATAACAAAGACGGGGCTGGAACCTCTATCGAGTTTAAATCCGGGATCTCCTGAATCATCAATAAATACGAGCATTACCAACATGATACCAAAATGCGGATAAAAATATAGAGATAGGTTAGGCAGTTTCAAACGGCCGTACCGCTTTCCTGTATTTGCAATAATCACAATCCGCCCCCGACGCAGGTAAGTGCTCGCTTTGCAAGCATTTAATCGCATCATGGATCGTTCCCGCAACCCACGAATCGTCGCCAACGTAGGGAATAATTTTGATATCAAACTCCAATTTCCCGTCAAACGCCTTCTTGTCGGTATTCCCGTTGCAATACACAAAATATCCGGTATCGGACACCCGAAATCCGTTCTTCCGGAACAGCCACTGGTATATTTCCATCTGCCGCTTGTAGCCTATTTGCCAGTCAGCATCCAGCGTGACCTCCGCATCCTTGGACGTCGCTTTGTAATCGACGATATAATACTCTCCGTTAGGCGCCAACCACACGTCATCAACTCCTCCGGTCACGACTACGTTCGATCCTTCAATCTGAAACGTAATCCCCCCGCGCAGCGCATCGCGCCACTCATTCATCTTTTCATGCGCAAGCGGTATCGCATCAATGCCGTAATGCTCCATCAAGGGATGCCGCGTCCCCTTCGCCCGGTGGATATCAAATTCTTTCTTCAAGAGCTTATCAACGGCTGAATTAAGCGAAAACGGATACCCCGGCGGCTGCCCCACCCCAAGCTTGCGGTCCAGATAAAAGCACCTCGGGCAGTTGATAAACAGATCCACCTTCGACCGGCTGAGCCTGAACAACTCAGTTGCACCCTCCTCATACTTATTCTTTACGCGATGGGGATTGTAGTATTGAGACATGCGACTAAACTATATCATATGCGAATTTTATAAAACTTCCAAACGCATGTTCTAAACCACCCTCATCATGAAGTTGATTAATTCGTTCAAGAGCCCTAATTGGTTTCTCGCTTCCAACATCTCTTATCCCAATTACTGTTTCAATTTTATCATCAAAATACCTACGTCTATCCTCAATATTGCTCAACAAAGTTAAAATCTTCCCATTTGCGCCCTCATCAAGAGCCTCACCATCCTTATCATGAATAACAACATAATCAATATCAAAATGATTCAACACTTCTTGGAATAAATTAATCGTCCATTTGCCTCTGCAATTTACAAATGTTGTATCTCTTTTTTTATGTTTATTCACTTCTGATTCAAAATAATTCAATAATTCTGCAGCCTCCCTAAATACCGCTACTTCTGTATCACCCTCTACTAAAACAATTCTTTTAGCAAAAAATATTTCGTTAACGGTGGGGTCAAAATTAGTAATCATCCTTAATTGCTTTCTTTTTTCCTCTCTGTCATCCCCAGAAAAAACATCACTTCTTTGAATGGCCTTCAAAACATCATCATTTCTTACTAATCTAACCATAGCTTTGTGTTTATCCGCAATTCTAATAAAAATCGGAGAATGTGTCGTACATATTACCTGAGCCTTTCCGGATGATGCAATCTCATATAGAGTATCTGCGATTTTTCGTTCCATTTGGGGATGCATATATATTTCTGGTTCTTCAATAAGTAATAAGTTATTAGGCCCAACATCTTTGTCTATCGGGCTATTTGTTTCTGCTAACATTTCAAGCAACGCAAATATTATTGATCTTTGTAAACCATGTCCTTGTTCGGACGGATCAACATCAATTATTCTACCGTCATTCGTTGTCAACTTTGGTATCGGAAGTAATTTATCAGCTTTTGGAGACTCTGCCTTAATCTTACTTGTCGCAATTATTGTTCGTGATAACTTTTGTGTTATAGACGTTTCCAAATCCTTTATTTTAGTTAATTGCGTAGCTCCTTGGAATAATTGCCCATAGGCTGTTAATGCTGACAAAAGTGTTGCGTATTGTGGGGTTTGTTCTAAATCTTCTCTTAAAATTAAATTAAATATTTGATTAAACGGGGTTTTTGGCCCGCCGTCGACCACTTCTTTAACGTCCTTTACGGCTTCAATAAATATTTTTTGCATCTTCTCCTCCGTAAATAAATCGTTTGGATTTTGAGTTAATCCTGCCGGATTTCTTTTCTCTTCACCGTTAACAATAGCTATGTGATCGCAATTAGATTTACCATCGGCATCGTAGTAATAGACTTTCCTTAATATCCATAGCTTTTCGCTTCCTTGGGTCGTTATATAGGGACTAACAGCTTGATGCGCTTTGTCTCCAGGAGTCAAATCGCAAAAGGTAATCGTGATTGTAATCGCATGCTCAAAATCGTTCTGCTTGTTATAAAAATGCTCAGGTGGCAATGTTTTAATTCCGGAGAAAAAATAATCTAACGCGCCTAAAATTGCCGATTTTCCCACGTTGTTTTCACCAATTAAAACAACAATATTTTCAGAAAAATCAATTGTGATTTGATCAGGACCTATGCATTTATAATTCTTTATTACAACTGTTCTTATCCTCATTTTAAAGTTTTTGAAATTGATAGTTATCTTTTATCTCCTGATTAAAATACTTTCCATGAGAAGTCGCGTTCATCAAGCCCTCATAAATATATTCTGGAACAGCAAAATATTGATAGACCTGACCAGAATTAAATTCTATCTCAAGAATCTTTCCTTCATTATCGTATCCAACACTTGCTAAATCTGATGATGTAACCGGTTGTCTAATCATTTTACTTCCTATTTTTAATACTCAAAATTGTGCAATTAGATCTATTTTCTTCATAATTCTTCCCGTCTCCGCCAACGCAACAATCATTTTCTGATAGTGTTCAATGTCTGCGTTAGTTAGAACTCTATTCTTGCGATCTTTAAGCCACTTTTGTGCAGGCTGATAGCCGCCGATGTAGAAATTCCATGCTAATCCTGGAACATCGCCAAAATACTGGTCTTTATTGATAAACACCTTGCCGTCTTTATAAGTTAACTTTTCAATCATGTCTGATCCGGCCACAGGATAAGTCGTGATTAATTGGTTTACTTTCGGTGATTCGAGAAGGTGAAGTGAGCGCAACTCTGCTCCGAAGGAAACGAGTTTTTTGAAACTTTCGACGTTTTTCGGATACTGCACACGCGGAAAATCTATTTTTAGAAATTCCTTGTATTTTTCTCGATATCTTGGCGAATGAAGAACGGCGTAAATGTAATCAAAAATGTCTTCCGGAGAAACTTTTCCAACGATTTTTTCTATCTCGTCGATAATTTCTTTTTTGAGATTTGTTATTTTTAATCCACCATCTTCGTATAAATATAAAGGAAAAAAGGAATAATTTCCTGAGGCAAGAGACCCTTTTTCTATTAAATATTTTGTCTGCAGAATTACAAATTTTTCATTTTCTCCATTTAATCGAAGAGTAATGAGGGAGATATTTTCTTTACCAATTAAGTGTCTTGATGTTTCAGACCTTGGATAAGCAAGAAAACCTTTAGTTTTACCTGTATATAAAGTATATCTTGTATCGAAGGGCCTATAAAGAATGCGCTCTACTACTGGGTCATTTTTAATAAGATCTTTACGAGCTGATTCTATTGTCCAATCCCTCCCATCAGCAGGAAGCCGATACTTTAATCTAAGAGCTTTGTCATCTAAATTAATTAGATCGTCTTTTGCCTGTTCAATACTTCTTTCATCGAATTGGATAGTCAAATTATCTCTTTTGGTTTGTATGCCAGTATTGTAGTTCATAAAAAGATCGGCCAATTTAAATCCTTTCTTATATTCTTCATTTGCGCTGAAATCCTTTGGCGCAAAGAAATAATACGGCTCTGAATAATCAAGACTTTTCCAATTAATCTTTTGTAAATTACTTTCATCAAGGGCCTTGAATTTATCATCTCTCTTTCCATAAATTTCAGAGTAGTGAACTATTCCAAGACCTTTCTTCTCTTTTTCTTTACGCACAAACATCGATATAGCAACACCTTGCTGAATGTCAAAAACATTCTCGTCTTTACCACCATCGGGGGCTATTTCTTTTTTCTTAGAACTGCCATGAAGGTTAAGTATATAAATATCGTCAAATGTTTCGAGTAGATGCTTTCTCATCTGACGGTGAGTAATACCATCAACGAATGAATTATTGGTAATCATCGCCACGACACCGCTTCCGTTCTTCTCTACGAAATGCTCGGCAAAACGAATAAATTTTATATAATCGTCGTCAAGGTTAATTTTCCGTTCGTGCAAATTTTTCTTATAGTCCTTAATAAGATTTAAAATCCACTCTCCTTTATTAGAGGAACTAATGCTGTAGGGCGGATTACCAACAACAACCATTATTGGCTTTTCATTTTTTATCTTTGAAGCTTCTTTTGCCTCTTCAGCAATGCTTTCTGCAAAACCGAAGCCTGTAAACATTTCCCCCTGTATAGGTCCTCCTTCTAGAGAATTTGTAAGGTAAATACCGAGACGACGATTGAAATATTTAAAACCGGTTTGTTTAAAAGCTATACCCAGTTTTAAATGTGCTATCGTATACGGCGCCATCATCAGTTCAAAACCATGCAAACGCGGAAGTAAATCATGGTGCACATATGTTGGCCAACGCCCTTCTTGTCTACCTTTCAATATCCGCGCATAGATTTTCCCTATAACGTCGCTTATAAACGTCCCTGTCCCAACGGCTGGATCAAGAATTTGAACACGGTGAACACCAGATGCCGTCTTAGACGTGTCGGCTAAACCAGCCGCAAGACCGAACTCTTTTTCTAGCAAATAATCAACGGAGCGCACAATAAACTGCACAACTGGTAATGGCGTATAGTAAGCACCCATCTTTTTACGCAGGTCATCATCATACTCTTTCAAAAAATCTTCATAAAAATGAATGACTGGATCCGGACCCGTATGCGTCTTACCCCACAGATCAACCTTGAAATATTCCCTCATTAGCTCTGGAATATTGGCGTGAGAAAAAACTTCACACAACTCATTTACGATATACTCAAGCCGTTTATCAAAATCTGGCCCCACTATATGGTCAAAAAAATGTCTAAGAAGTGGGTTGGACGTCGGTATAAGATCGCGTGCTTCCTGACGAGTAAAATTATCTGGTGAGTCATCATAATAACGTGCGATAAAAAGACCATAGACGAGAGTCTGCGCGTACATATCGGCAAAGGTGTCTGGTGTAAGATCATGAACCAGAAGTTTTTTAATAGTTTCATAAACACGCACTAATTCAGCATTTTTTTCTGACTCGCTAGAAAGAAAATATCGAACATTATCCCGTATCCTTTGAGCTTTACCACCCATAATTTTTGAAAGATGTTTACCAGATCGTATAGGCTCTTTATGTGATTGCGTGAAGTCGAGTAGTGTTTTTGAAGCATGTTCATAATTTTCCGGAATAGGAGTAATTGTTCGATTTTTTAATTTATAATTTGCTACCTTTATGGGATCTTCATAACGTTGACCGTTTCTATAGAAACGAAACTCTACGTAATCCGTAAGAATTAAATTTGCGTATCCGTAATACCTGCTCATCTGTTCAGACTTCTCAACTTTATCTAAAGATACGCCAATATCTTTTGCTTCGATATAAAGAATTGGTACGTCGTGATTGAGCACAACAAAATCCGGCTTATTCCCTTGTTGAGCTTTCGCATCGTGATCTATCCGCTTAACGTTAATTGATTCAAAAATCCCCTTGATTAAGATCTCAAAATCGGTGCGGTATCCCATTTCACTAGTTTCTTCATGGGAAAATTTAGAGGAAATTGATTGAATATAGTCGTCAAAAATATTTTGCATAGAAGCAACTCAAATTATACTCCCCTCACACTCGCGAGTCGATGTTTTGATATATTCGCTTGAAGTGTTATACCTAAGATATGAGTTATAGACGGAATAATTATGGATTTGGAGGCTATAGTTTAGGCAATTTTGGCTTTGGTTCCGGTAAAAATTGGTTTAGACAAGGTAGATATAAGCGTAATTCAAAGTATTCACTCGAGAATGGTCTTGCCATGCTTCTTGTAGGTTTTGTTCTGCTTGCAGCATTTGGTGGATCGGCTAGCGTCGTATCTCTCATTACATCTCTCCTACCTCTGATTATCCTCATCGTCGTAATATATGTATTACGCCTAATTTATAGAGAGTACCAGCGTGATAAGTTATCGAAAACAGGAATATTTGATATCGATAAGATGAGTGGACCGGAGTTTGAGAATCGGTTAGTGGTTTTATATAAAAATTTAGGCTATCAAGTTGAACATACTGGTAAATCTGGTGATCTAGGTGTAGATCTAATCATAATAAAAGATGGAAGACGTACAGCGATCCAAGCAAAATGCTGGCAAGGCAATGTTAACGAGCGTGCCGTACAAGAAGTCTTTACAGGAAAAACGGTACATCATTGTGACCATGCGCTAATTTTTACTAATAGTAATTTTACGAGCTTTGCACGGAAGGTCGCCTACGATACAAATGTTCAATTATGCGGAAGAAATTATTTAATTAAACTACTGGAAGTCGAACAAGAAAATTTGGGCCGATCATTAAATTCTAATAGTCAAAATAATCCTAATTGGGTCGATGTGGCTTCGTCATGGCTCAGAAAACAAATCCCATTATCAAAAGACTCTGTAATACAAACTTCTCCTCAAAGTATCAACCCTATTCAACAGGAACAATCTCACTATCAACCAAATCCAGAATTAATGAAATATATATCCGCCCATATTTCGGTAGGAGAAAAATGGGCAGATTTAAAAGTTAAATTACGACAAGTGGGTTGGAAAGAAGAGGAAATGAATGAAGCGTTTTTTAAATTGTATAGCTCTAAAACCTCTTAGGCTTAGAATCCCTCAATTGCGAAAAACACTTTTCAAACCTGAGGATATACCCTTCACAATCGGAATTGTTCCGGGTATCTACCCATCTAAGCCGTTTTGACAACAAATTCTATCGAAAAAAGTTGCAAATCGGCGTAAGATGGATATATATACTTGAGATATGAGGAGGAAAAAGAAACGGACAATTCCAAGATGGAAAAAGTTGCTGGTGGCGGCATTGGGGGCGGCAACTATAGGCGGAGGGGCGCTGGCGGCAGGAAACCTGCCGTACTTTAAAGGGGAAAAGGTTATCGAGGTTGTTGACGGGGATACGTTCATCATCGAAAACCACCAGCCGATCCGGCTTTACGGCATCAACGCGCCGGACATCACGTACTGCTATGGAAAAGAGGCAAAACAGGCGCTATCCACCCTTATCCTCGGCAAGCGGGTACAACTGCGGGAGCCGGAGGTTGACCGGTACGGGCGCCGCGTGATGAGCCTGGTATATGAAAACGGAGTGCTCATTAATGAAGTTATGGTACGCGCGGGATTTGGGGAATACGGAAATGAAGGAGGAAGCCAAAAAACACGGATGGATGCGGCCAATACGTACGCACGGGAAAACCATGTCGGGATTTACAGCTCTGAATGTTCCCAAGCTGATCCTCCCAATCCTTCATGCACAATTAAGGGCAATAATGATACAAATCAAAGAGAAAAGATTTATTTCCTGCCTCAATGCTGGGGCTATGGCAGAGTTTTAATTCTCAAATTTCAGGGCGACGAGTGGTTTTGTACGGAAGCGGAGGCGCGGGCCGCGGGATTTACAAAATCGGAGACGTGCAAATAAATCCCGGCCGGAATTTCAGTCTTTTTGGGATGGTTTGGGGTTATAGAAAATTCCCATCCACCAGGGCAGGTAATAATACTTGCTGTAAATAAAACCTCCCTTGTAGCGTAGGAACCGGATCCTGTACCTCCGGTACTTCTCTATCCAAAACAACGCAATGCTTATTTTGCCCTCTTCGTAGGCCATATATAAATAGTATAGACGGGAATTTTCTCATTTTTCTTTTACCGTGTAGCACACTCCCCGTGTGGAACCCATTTTTTGTACCAACCCGGCTTTGGTAAGTTGAGAGAGATCATTGTGAAGCGTGCGGACTGCTACTGCCCGGAATCTTCGGGCAAGAAAATCAAACGTCACAATCTTGTGATCTTCGATGAGTCTCATAATTTCTGCCCTGCGGGGCATTAACTGTGCATATGTGTCAGGTTTACCGGACTCGTCGAACTCGTATGCGATTTTAAGCGATATTTTTGCCTGCGAAAGAAGTGCAGTAAGATAAAATTCTATAAAACTAGTCACATCCTGTCTATCCTGCCCCAAAAAATGATAATAGTCATCGCGGTGCTCATCCAGATACTGTTCAAACGGGACCAGTCCGCTAAAGTCGTATCCGCCTTTTTTGAGGATATAGGCAGACAGTAATCTTCCGACTCTGCCGTTGCCGTCCAAAAACGGATGGATCTTCTCAAACCAGATATGCGTCAATCCCGAAGCGACAGGAACAGCATCTTTTGCAGCATTCACATAAACACACAGCGCGTCTAAAAGTGTCCGAATGTTTTGCGGTGCAGGTGTGAGATAAACAACAGTACCTGCCTGGTTATATATTGCAGATTCTTCCGTACGCAAATAACCGGCGTCTGCCGAAATATTCCGAAGCACAACGGCATGCAGCTTTTTGAGTGTATCAAGTGTCACATTCTGCCCGATGATATCTGATAATTGCTCATATGCAGAAACCAAATTCCCAACTTCAATTTTATGAATATCAGTATCACTCGGACGGACATCATCTACATCTCCAACATCCAGAGGGTTTCCTTCTATGCGCGCGCTATAAAGCGAGCTCTTAAGAAGCGAGGCGCGTCGGAGATTGACGACCGAGAGAGCCGGTACAGGATGAAGTTCATAACCTGCTCTCAAAACGTCCAGATCATAGAGTAATTGCTTTATTTCGGGAGTGTACGTGTATACCGGAGGAAACTTCATGTCTTCAATCTACCGCATATTGCACAATGTTGCAAGATGTTGCAAAATGTTGCAAGATGTTGCAAAATCCAGATTTACCAGCTTCCGCCGCCGCCTCCCCCTCCTCCGCCGCCGGAGAAACCGCCCCCGCCGGAGAAACCGGAGGAAAAGCCGGACGAGGATTTCGAGGTGATAGACGAGGCAAACGAGACTGCAGCCGCACGACCGAGATTGTTGGCAAAAATAACGGTATTAAACGCGGTGCCGGACCCAGATACGTACCACGTGGGCTGTTTAAGACCTAAATCGGCAAACCGCGCGGCCCAGATTTTCTCAACGCCGAATGCAATGGCATACGGCAGGAGTTTTTCAAACATCATCTGGTTTTTCGCCTGGAACGCGAGCTGTTTGTCCTGGCTTACCAAAAAATTCTTGAGTGATCTACCCACGGCCGCCTGTTCGGCACCAAACAGCGTTTTTCTGGGCATGAGCGTGCCGAAAACCGCCGCGACGATGCACAGGATCATGTTTCCGGTGATAAACGCGAACCCTGCCAGGATGTAATATTTCGTACGGATTTTCTGCGGATCCTCCGGGAAAAATCCGCCGGTAACCATTGACTCATAGATTTTCTTTTTGACGGTTTCAAACATTTCGTGCAGATCCAGGTCTTTGAGCTTGACGCGGTCCTTTCCCTCAAAAATCGCACGTAACAACACAAGCTCAAACGGCTGAAGCGTTTTATCTTTATCCCAATCCTTTTGCTTCTCAAACGAATAGTCTCCTTTTTTATTTTCAATTATTTTCATAAAGCCGCGGCGGGCAAGATCAACGATGGTCGAATAGATATCCCGCAGGTTTGCGATTTCGTCAACGAGCGTCCCCGTTTCCGCGGGTGTGAGGTCGCGCAATTTTTTCGTTTTCGGGGGCGAAAACCACGCCGAAACCTCGCCCATTGCGGGTTTCGGATCGCGGCCATACTTCCACCATTTTCGGATAACCAAAAAGGGAGCAACCAGATACCAGAAAAGGGCTGCAAGAGCCAACAGAACAAGCGTCATTTTTCCTGCTATCGTAGAAAAAAACGGGACAACTTCTTTGGGCTCCAAAACCGCGACCATGCCTTTGGGAAACCCGACAGCAATGGTCATGCCTTCATACGGCTGAAGCGGTCTCGTTGCGGTAAACGTAACCGACGTATCCGTAAAAAACATACTGCACACATCGCATTTGGCATTCAGATCAGCACGGGCAACCGCCTGCGGGAGTGTCACCGTGGTTGTTGCGTTCCCAATTGGCACCTGCCACTGATTACCGACCGCATTCCAATACAGCTCATCATGACCGGGAAAATACGTGAGCGCGCCGGAAACCGTATATGAAATCACGTACCAATGCGTTCCTGAAATGGTTTTGTCCGCATCGCCTATCTTAAGTACTTCCGTATCCCCTTCCCTGACTTGGGTAAACGAATAGCCCGCCCCTTTGTCGTCGGTCACCGATATATCAGAAAGAATCATTTCATATTTTTTGCCGCTGTCATTTGTTTTTATGAGGGGGATATTTCTGAATATGCCGTGCCGCGGGGAATCAAAAAAATATTCGATGCGCTCTTTAACCTGTATTATCCCGTCTTTTTGGATGACAACATTCGTGTCGTAACTTTGAATATGCTCTACGCCAGAGGCGTACGCAGCGCGCGGGAACACGAAAACAAAAAGGGAAAGGAGGAAAATAAAAACTTTTTTCATTGCACTCCTATGGTATACTAGCCGGGCAGTGAATGAAATACTGACTGTTTCGGAAGCTGCCCAGTTTCTCAAAAAGCACCCCGGAACCATCCGCCGTTGGATATTAGCCAAAAAACTCAAAGCCAAAAAAAATCCCGGCAGGCGGGACGGGCGTATTTGTCATCCTCAAAACCGATCTTCTGGAATTTTCGATTGAAAAAATGGTGCGGGCCGAGCGGAAAACGAAAAAAGAGGCAAAAAAAGTTATTCTTTCTTCCGGTCAGGAAACCCTCCCGATCTAAAATCCCTGCATGCCGTTGAGTTGGCCGCCGAGGGCGGCATTAAGTGCATTGATGTACTGCACTATCCAGATTGAAGTAACGATAAACGATATTGCCGTGAGTACGATCGAAATGATTCCGATACGCTTGCTTGCTGCGTCCGGTTGTTTGAGATACTTCCAGCCCCACCAGAATCCCAGCGGCGGTAACAGCAGACTGCCGGCGTAATACATGATTTCCGTCGTAAGACTTGTGGATAACGGTTTGGCTTTCAGGCTCTTTCCGCAGTTGTAGCAGAAAAAATCCGTGGACCGGACTACTGCATGACACTGCGGACATGTGGGTTCCATACAATATTTTTACCGCGTCACTATTTTCTGCGTCGCGTCGTTCCAACATTCAGGGATCATCGAGACCGGGAAATTATAGGGATTAATACTCGTACACGAAATTGTCCCGTTGCCGTCCCAGGCAAGCTTCCAGACGCTCCCGACTTTTGCGGCAAACCACATTCCTCCGCCGACGGATCCCGGATCTATGGCGCCTCCCTGGGCGAAGTTACCGGCAATTTTAGACACGGTTACCGTCATATTTGCCGCAGTTTGACCATGCTCGGCAACCAACCCTGTTTTGACAGCAGCAATAAGAACGGCTGTTTCATCTGCCGCGACTACCGGTGTATCTGTAGGTGTGGGAGCCGTTGTCGTTGCGGCGTTTTGCGGCTGCAGCGTCAATTTATAATTTGCTCCCAGATAATACCCGCCGCCGATTCCCAAAAGGATGAGAATAATAACAAGAAGTGTTGTTTTTCCGTTCATAGATTCCCCCTTCTCACGTACTATACTATACTGATACAAGATGTACAAAGGAACCCTCAACACCAGCAAGCTCTACCTCGGACTACAGAAACAGGCTGAAATCAGCGAAAAGAAACTGCGCCTGCGGCACCCTCATGCCGTCACGTTTTTCCAAAAGCACGGGATGACGCCGGGCCAAATACGCCAGCATGCGGCCAAGGTCGCCGCGTCCGTAGGGTTGACCGGGGCGATGTTATTTGCCCAGCCGCTTACCCAGCAGGTGTTGTCCACCCCTTTCCACCAAATCGCGGCACTCACCGCCGATCAACTGCGCAGCGAATTAAAAAACCAACTTGCAGCACTTCTGCCCAAAGACGTCATATCTCTCACTGCGGCCCAGGAAGAGGCTGTTGCAAATGAAATAAAAACCATCTGGGGTATTGATGCGTCTGCAACACTCGCGGGCGAACGCCTGAACCGCAGTTACGGCCTCATCGGAGCGGAACAGCATCTTATGCGGTATCCGGGCGACGTCGTTGAAAATATGGCCCCCGGAAAAGGCGCGTGGGGATATTTTGCCAATTCAGCGGATGAGCTCACCCAGGATATTATCGAGAAAGAAAAATGGTATGTTGCGGTCCAAACGCTGTACCTGCCGGACTGGCAAACGCGCCTGAATTACCTGCGGGACTGGTATAAATACCGGAAAGTATTAGTGATTAATCCCGTAAACGGCAAAACGGTTGTCGCGGATGTGGCCGATTCGGGGCCAGCGGACTTTACCGGAAAACACTTCGGTGGAAGCCCTGAAGTCATGGCGTATTTAGGCCTCAATGTCCATATGCAGAAAGGGCCGGTTCTGCTGTTTTTTGTCAATGATCCGAATAACGAGATACCGCTGGGTCCGGTGGAATATAATGTAAAGGTAGGAACGCCATGAAAGGAAAACTTTTTTACGACCATCTGATCATCATTGAAGAAATTATTGCGGTTGCCGGCAGTGACCCAAAATTACTTGACCTTGTGGATCAAACCCTGCAGAACGAAATATTGGACGTGATATTAACGTACTTACCCCGCGAAAAGCACGAAGATTTTTTAAAGAAATTCCATGCGGCACCCCATGACATGAAACTCATGCAGTACCTCAAGGATAATTCAGCGGTCAATATCGAACTTGCCATCCTTGACCGCGCCAATAAAACCAAGAGAAAACTTCTGGCCACTGTCAAAAAGCATACGTATGATCGTCAAACGTAAAGCAGGGTACTACGTCCTATCGGAGACAACCCGCCACTCTCTCGGCGGCCCATACAAAACCCGTGCCGAAGCCCTCATCCGCCTGCGGCAGGTTGAATATTTTAAGCACCTCCGGAGTTGAAAAGTAGCTTATAGTGTGCTATACTAGATGCTTCTATGAACACACTATTGGCTCTCGCGATCTATGCTATCACGACCACCAAAACAGTTGCCGGCGACTATTTGCTGGCTACCCAAAGCGTGCGTAGTGAGCGTACATTCTCTCTGCGCGACCGCTATCCCGACCCGTGGGTCAATGATATATTCCGGTATAACATCCTGCATACGCTGGACCTCATGAACCAAAAATCCTATAGCTTTACGTTAAACCCCGGAGAGGTGTTTGCCTTCCACGAGGACGTACTGCCGCAGTTTGAAGGGAAAGTTGCGGCGACCATGCGTGCCCACTTTAACTATACGGATGGGTTCAAATCCGACGGATACTTGACGGGCGACGGCGTATGCCATCTGGCATCCCTCATCTATTGGGCAGCCAAAGACGCAGGTCTTGGGACACTCGCACCGACCAATCATGACTTTGCCAATATTCCGGAAGTGCCGAAAGAATACGGAGTGTCTATTTTTTATAACCCCGCTACCCATGACGCAAACGCGCAGCAAAATCTCTATATCACCAACACCTTTGACAAGCCGGTACAATTTGCATTTGCAATCAACGGCACCAACCTCACTGTCAAAGTCATTGATTAAGAAGAAGGATCGAGAAATTGAGGATGCCGGCACATGACACCCAAACAAAATACGGGATCAAAAGATACGCGGCTGTGCGGTGTATCGGATAAAATTCGCGGATAAGAAAAATAATAAACCCCCAGAGAATCATAAGCGTCACCATGCCTCCTAAAATCGAATGGAGTCCGAAAAAGACAACGGACCAGCCCGCATTGACAGCGAGATGAATAAGAAAGAGCTTCACGGCCGCCCTGTTACTGCGGACCAGATACAGGGAGATCCCCATCAGAATATAAAGGGCGGTCCATACGGGTCCGAACACCCAGCCCGGCGGATTATACGCAGGTTTGATAAGGCCCGCATACCACACCGGAAGGGCACCGGCCGTAAACAGCAACCCGATTAATCCTGCCGCCTGACATGCAATAATCGAAAGCAACAACTGCCGAATATTCCGTTTCTTCATTTCTTCTTAAGCATCACGTTCCACATCACACCGAATATCCATCCCACGAGATACCCTACGACAAATGTGATGACCCAGAGCATAATCGCTTTTCCCCAGTCAAACGACTGGACCACAAAAGGATTACTTAAAAAATGCAGGGAAAAGATAAAATCCAGATACCAGTTTGCCAGACCGACAAAGACGGCGAGTGACCATACGATATGCATAATGGACACAGTCGCTCCGAGTATAAAACCAACATCATGCGGATGTATTTTTTTCATAGCATCACCCCCTCACTGTATGTATTATAATGCATTTTATGCGGCGTCCATATATTCTTTTATTATCGCTGTGTCTTCTTGTTGCCACGGGACTGTACGTATTGACGAAAGAAAAATCCCGCCCGTCCGTATCACCCCTGCCGAACGATGCATACACCACAGTGCTGGGCATTTTCTCGGTACGCAAAAGCCCGGAGGATCTTAAGAAACAGATCCGGTCCGCAATCGGCAACACGTTCAAAAATTATTCCGTGTATATTGTCGATTACCGAAGTAACTTTTCCATGGGCATCAATGAATCGGAAATGTTCACCGCCGCCTCCCTCAATAAACTGCCGATCATGGCCGTCCTTTATAATGAGGCGCAAAACGGAAACGTAAACTTTGATCGGGTCATTACCCTGCAGCAGGAAGATATTCAGGATTACGGAACCGGCAGTATCCGCTATGACCCGCCGGGTACGACCTACACGGTAAAAACCCTGGTACGGCTCATGATGCAGAAAAGCGACAATACGGCGGCGTTTTTGCTGGGCAACTACGTGGTCGGATTACCGAAAGTGCAATCTATCATCAACAACTGGGGCCTGACGCAAACGGACATGGCCAACAACAAGACGTCAAATAAAGATATGGAGCTGCTGCTTCGGAAAATGTACGGCAACAATGTCGCCAATCCCGCCGCTACCGCTGAAATGCTCGGGTTTATGCGCGACAGCGATTTTGAAAACCGGATACCTGCAGATCTGCCAAAAGACGCAACGGTCTATCATAAAACCGGCGACGGGGAGACAGGCGAGGTTCACGACGTCGGCATCGTCAATCACGGCAATACGGCCTATTACATCGGTATACTCACGAGTGACGCGGGAGACGCAATGACTGCGTCAAAGTTGGAAGCACATATCTCAAAAATTGTCTACGATTTTATGAAGTGACGGGTGAGTGCGAGGGTAAGGACCTCATCCATGTGTTCCACAAAGTAAAACTTGAGGTCAGTCGAAACGCTTTTGGGAATATCCTCGAGATCTTTTTTATTATTTTTCGGCAAAATGACGGTTGAGATTCCCGCCCGATGTGCCGCAATCACTTTTTCTTTCACGCCGCCGATTTCAAGGACGCGTCCCCGCAGGGTAATTTCCCCGGTCATGGCGACTGTCCTGTGCGTAGGAATTTTGATGAGTGCTGACACAATCGCCGTGGCAATCGCGGCTCCCGCCGATGGCCCATCTTTGGGCACTGCCCCTTCCGGCACATGCACATGGACATCTATTTTCTGGAAAAACTTTTCCGGCAGACCCAATAGTTTCCAGCGGCTGCGCACATATGACATGGCGGCCTGCCCGGACTCTTTCATGACATCTCCCAGCTGTCCGGTTAAGGTAAGCGTTCCGCGGCCGGGCATGAGGGCAACTTCGATAAACAAAATGTCGCCGCCGGCCTCGGTCCAGGCGAGCCCCGTTGCCATCCCCACCTCATCTTTTTTCTCGGCCAGCATAGACGTAAACTTTGTCGGTCCCAAATATTCATGAAGGACATGAGGCGTGATCGTAAACGCCGGCCGCTTGCCCGCGACGTCTGCAATCTTTTTGGCGACTTTTCTGAAAATGGTCGCCACTTCGCGCTCAAGATTGCGGACTCCCGCCTCGCGCGTATACCGGCGGATAATCTCAACTATTGCTTCGTCTGTAAGCATGACGCTCCCATCGGGCACGCCATGGATTTCCCGCTCTTTCTCAAAAAGGAAATCACGGCCGATATGGAATTTCTCATCCTCCGTATATCCCGGGAAATGGATGACCTCCAGGCGGTCGCGCAGTGCCGGCGGAATGGTGTCCAACACATTGCACGTTGTGATGAAAAAGACATCGGACAAATCAAACGGTACCTCAAGGTAATGATCGGAGAATGAGTAATTCTGTTCCGGATCCAACGCCTCAAGGAGTGCCGCCGACGGATCGCCGCGGAAATCTGTCCCCACTTTATCTATTTCGTCCAACATAAATACGGGATTCTTCGTTCCGGCCTGCTTGATGCCCTGAATAATGCGGCCAGGCAAAGCCCCCACATAGGTTCTCCGGTGTCCGCGGATTTCCGCTTCATCCCGGATGCCTCCGAGGGACATTTTTACGAATTTCCGGCCCAGACTGCGTGCAATGGACTTGCCGATTGAGGTTTTCCCCACTCCGGGCGGACCCACAAAACAGAGAATCGTCGGGGCGGATTTAGATGTATGTACGGCAGTTTCTTTGACAATTTTTTCACTCCGAAGTTTCATAACAGCTAAATATTCAAGAATTCTTTCTTTTATTTTCTTGAGCCCGTAGTGATCTTTATTAAGAATTGCTTCCGCATCGGCAATAACCACGTTATTGGGGCTCGCGACATTCCAGGGAAGTTCAACCAGCCAGTCAAGATATGCCCGGACATATGAAGATTCCGGATTATACTGAGACATCTGGATAAGACGGGCTAGTTCCTTCTCCGCTTTCGCACGAACGTCGGCGGGCATCCCTGATTTTTTGATTTTTTCGGCAAGTTCTTTATATTCCTTGTTTCCGTCGTCTTCGCCGAGTTCTTTTTCTATCGTCTTCATGCGCTCGCGCAACACCTGTTCGCGGACGTTTTTATCGAATTTTTCCTGCGTTTTATTGGCTATTTTCTTTTCCAACTCGAGAATCTTCACTTCGCGGGACAGATAGGTGATTTCTTTTTCCAGACGGTTTTTAACGGACACCATCTCGAGGAGTTCCTCGCGCTCATCCGGTTTGATATCGAGAACCCCGGCGACCTGATGGGAAAGTACCTGCGGCGAAACGCCCGACATGATATTCATGAACGTGAGAAAATCCATGGTCTTCCCGAGCTTCACGGCCTGACGGAGTTCGTTGGTAAGATGGTTAAAAAGTGCTTTCGTCTCTTCGTCCTCTTCTATGGTGTCCGTCAGGGTGAGCGCGCGTGCAACAAAGAACGGCTCCACCGCTTCGTACGAGAGAATTTCAACTTTGGATATTCCGCGTACCAGCGCATTGATTTCCCCCTCATTTTTCATCATCTGGACAATCTCTCCGACCGTGGCGATGTTGTACAGATCCGATGGCGTGGGGTCATTGATGTTGGGATTCCGCTGCATGACGAGAATGACGCGCTTGGCCGACGTTTGGCCGGCTTCTATCGCCGAAACACTCCGCTGTCTACCGAAGGTTAATATCATTTCCGTACCCGGAAACACGATGCCGTCGCGGATCGGAACAACGGGTAATACCATTTCTGATGGATTGAGTAGTTCTTCCATTTTTATCCTTCTCTAGCACTCGAGTATAACAACTGCTAACACCCACGTCAAGAGGACAAGATCACATTATATAAATTCGCCGAGAAGAGCCTGAAGGTCTATTGTTTGGTCGCCAATGACGGGTTCGTGGTCTTCGCTGGTTGGTTTATCTTCTTTATACAAAATACCGACGGGGATTTTATCTCCCCATTCCATTGCCAATTCCAACGCTTTTATTTTATTGTCAGGTGTCTCAATTTTATATAACCGCGGCCGATACCATTGGTACGTATGAATTTTGTCAAACGTCACGCAGGGCTGAAGAATATCAATAACGGCGAACCCTTTGTGTTGTACCGCGGCAACAATCAGAGAGGTTAATCCCGGCGTGTCCCCGGCAAATCCGCGAGCCACAAACGTCGCGCCTGCAGTTATGGCCAGAGCCAGCGGATTAACCGGCTCATCGACAACTCCCTCGGGCGTGGATTTTGTTTTGAATCCCGGCTTTGCCGTCGGCGATGCCTGGCCGGTCGTGAGACCGTAGACTTGATTGTCGTGAATGAGAACCGTGATATCGGGATTCCTCTTGGCCGCGTGCAGAAAATGGTTGCCTCCCTCCCCCAACCCGTCTCCGTCCCCGGAAACGACAATAACCGGAAGTTTATGGTTGGCAAGTTTCAACCCCTGCGCCACCGGCAGGGTCCTCCCATGGAGCGCGGCCACTCCATACATTTTCATCCAGTCATACATATTGCCGTGGCACCCCACGCCGTATACCACCACGCCGTCATCCGTGCCGATCCCAAGGGTAACGAGTGCGTTTTTAAGAGACATCCAGATGCCGAAGTCTCCGCATCCGGGGCACCACGTCGGCAGAAAATTTGTTTTGAATGAATCAGCCGTTATTGACATATTCCGCAATCTCCTCCGGATACCAGATTCTCCCGTCATTTTTCAGTAATTTTTCTTTCATAAGGATGCCGGTATGCTCCCGGATAAGCGATGCCAGCTGTCCTGTGGCATTCTGCTCAACGTCAATAATACGTGTCGCCGGCGATAAGACTTTCATCGTTTCCTCAACAGGGAACGGGTATATCCATGAAAAATGAACAAGCCGCGATTTTTTATTAAGTAATTTCATTGCCTCCAGTACCGGGCCGCGGGTGCTGCCCCACGTCACAAACGTGATTTCCGCTTCTGGGTCGCCGTATACTGACGGCGCTTTCATATCTTTTTTCATTGCCTCAAATTTTTTCATGCGCTTGGCGGCCATCGCGATGCGCATTTGGAGTTGGTCCGTCACGTGACCGGTTTCATCATGCTCATAGGAATTGGCAATATAAAAGCCGCCTTTCTGGCCGGGAACGCTTCGGGGCGATACACCGTCGGGAACGGCAAGATCGTATCGCTTAAAAGAATCACTTACCGCTTCTTTCAGTAGTTTTCCGCGGTCGACAACAACATCGCCGGACATGACGGATTTGGGCACACACCACTGGCTTTCATTGATATATTTGTCGGTTAATAAAAATACCGGCACCTGATAGCGGTCCGCCAAATTAAACGCATCGATCGTGAGTGTATATGCATCCGCCGCATCCGCCGGCGCGAGTATAATCCGCGGAAATTCTCCGTGCCCTGCATGAATGGCAAACTGCAATTCCCCCTGCTCGCTCCATGTCGGCATTCCTGTAGAGGGACCGGGACGCATACCAAGATCGATAACCAACGGCGCTTCTATCATACCCGCCCAGGATAATCCTTCCACCATGAGGGCAAACCCGCCGCCGCTGGTGGCCACCATAC
The DNA here is from genome assembly GCA_963701185.1 of Candidatus Gottesmanbacteria bacterium. Lineage (GTDB taxonomy): Bacteria > Patescibacteriota > Microgenomatia > UBA10105 > UBA927 > XYB1-FULL-47-11. The sequence goes on along the minus strand of OY969569.1, from coordinate 69,360 downwards.
TGCGAACGCCGCATAAGGACGCGCCGATTGCCATATTGATGCCTGCTATTTCATCTTCCGGCTGCTTATAGACGATATTCGCGCTTTTGGCGTGGTCCGCCAAAAAGGTAATAAGCGCATTGATGGGCGTCATGGGGTATATTGCCGCAAATTTCAGACCCGCCCGCACTGCTCCGATGCCGATTGCTTCACTCGCATTAATGACCAACTGGTCTTCTTTTTTTTCTGCCGGCGCCAGCACCATGGATTTTTCCTGCACCGCGTCGTATCCCGCCCGTGCGATTTCCACGTTGTGTTTCACAACATCAGCGCCTTTTTTCTTAAACTGGTCGGTAATAACCGCTTCCAGATTGGCAAACGGACTGCCCAAAAGAGCAACGCTCGCCCCGATGGCAACGGTGTTGCGCATCACGGGTTCCCCGCCGAGTTTTGTCACGATCTCCGAGAACGGCACGGGAATGCCTGAACTATATTCTCCGTCTTTCGGATCAAACAGGACGATTGTCTGTTCACTCAATTCCTGTTTATGAAGATCAATGGTTTCACGGTTTAATGCAACCAATATATGAAGGTCGCGGCTCATTGCCTCAAACTTTTTTATTGCGATGCGGACGGTGACGAGATTGTGCCCGCCCCGTATCCGGGAGGGATATTCGTTGGTTGCTAAGACGTGATATCCGGCACGGGAAAACGTCTTGGCAAGCATGGTGCCTGAAGCCATGATCCCGAACCCCGCCTCTCCCCCGATTTTCCATGTCACTGAATCCATAAAATCATGGTATCACATTTACTGAAAGATTTACGGGAAAATTTGTTTACCGGTGTCGTCGGTGATGAAAATCGCCAACACCGGGCATCCCTTGGCAGCTTCGATAAGAGTCGCGTCCGATTCCTGTTCCGCCGTATCTAAAATAATTGCCTTTGCCTCGTTATCCAATGTCCATGCTTTGGGGGCAATTGCCACACAGGTAGCCGCACCGATGCAGAGATTCCGATCAATGCGCATTGTGAGTTTACGAATTTTTCTTATTACCTTAGGATCATTGCTATCCATAATGAATACTATACTAAAGAAAACTTCAACTTTCAATCGTATCAATCATTGAAGTAGTTATAAACTATGCTATAGCTTTTTTTATAACTACTTTCTGAAGGACTTCCAGGGGCAATGTCGCACATTTTATGCGCGACGGCGTCAGGGTTGTACCGAGCATATCAATAATATTTTTCGCGCCCAGTTTCATCACCTCGGTTTTCTTCATCCCTTTCACCTTTTCCGTCAACATCGACGCGGCGGCCTGACTGATGGCACACCCTGTACCCGAAAAACGGATATCACTGATCTTCGAATTATCAATCTTTATTTCCATAATGATTTTATCTCCACATGTGGCGTTATATGCGTGAGCCGAGGCAGTTGCATGGGGTAAGTGTCCGAAATTGCGCGGATGCTTGTAGTGGTCGAGGATAATCTCGCGGTACATGTCCATATTACGAAAACATTTTAATAACTTTTTCCAAACCCTCTCCTAACATATCAATGTCGTTTTTCGTCGTGTACACGTAAAATGACGCGCGGCAGGTTGGACCTGTCCCCAAATACTCGTGAAGCGGCTGGGCGCAGTGAAACCCGACGCGGATACAGATGTTGTCTTCGTCCAGAACCTGTGCCACATCATGAGGGTGAACCCCGCGGACGGTAAATGCAATAACACCCGCCCGCGCTGCCGGATTTTTCGGCCCTACAATGGTGACCTCTTTGATTGAAGATAATCTATCAAAGGCATATGCCGTCATATCTTTTTCATGGGCGCGCACCGAAGACATACCGAGTTTTCTTAAATAATCAATCGCCGCCCCCAGTCCGATGACGCCGGCAATATGCGGCGTACCCGCCTCAAACCTATGCGGCGGGGCTTTAAAGATGGTTTTATCGATGTGCACCTCCTCAATCATCTCTCCGCCGTATTCAAACGGCTTCATGGCCGAGAGCAGTTCATATTTTCCCCACAGGACGCCGACGCCGGTAGGACCCAGCATTTTATGGGAAGAAAACGCAACGAAATCCGCTCCCCAATCTACAACATCTACCTTCATATGTGGAACAGCCTGCGCCGCGTCAACAAGCACCAAACACTTTGGATTGAGGCTTTTAACTGTTCGAACAATTTTCTTGATCGGAACAATGGTTCCGAGGACATTTGACAAGGCGGTGATGGCAAATAATTTTGTTTTTCCCGTAATAATTTTCTCCAAATCCGTCTCGTAATCCCAAACAGTCAGATGCCCCAGCTGCTGCCAGGGGACAAAATTTGAGTGATGTTCCATGACCGACGCGACAACTTCATCCCCGCAGATGAGACTGTACGCAACAAGATTAATCGATTCCGTGGTATTGCGCGTAAAAATAATTTCATCAGAATTTGATGCACCGATAAACTGCGCTGCCTTTATCCGGACATCTTCATATTCTTTCGTCGCTTCCTCACTTGTGGTATAGATACCACGGAAAATATTTGCGGTATAGCGGGTGTAATATTCATTCTCTTTATCGATGACTGACCGGGGTTTCAAAGATGTCGCAGTAGAATCAAGATACACGAGAGGCTTACCGTGAATGCGCCGCGCCAAAACCGGAAAATCCCTCCGAAGAGAAGCCGCGTCTATCATACCGATACCAGGACATCATTCCCTTCTACTTTAACGCGGTATGATGCCGCGCTTTTGGAAGGAGGCGGCGAAACAACAGCGCCTGTCATCACGTCGAATTGTCCGCCGTGGCATCCGCAGGTTACGGTAGATCCTGTTAATTTCCCCTGGGAACCCAGGGAACACCCTGCATGCGTACAGGCATCATCAATCGCAAAAAATTCTCCGCCCACATGGGCAATCATCAGACGCACACCCCCTGCAACAATGGTTTTCATTTCCCCGTCGGACAATTCCGATGTGCTCATCACTTTAATAAATGTTCCCATAGGGATATTATACCGCGTTTGCCAACAGGAATGCGATCCAGGGCACTTTGGATAAACCCGCGCACGAGAAGCGCCTCCCCATCCGCGCGTGCAATGCCGCGGGACAGAAGGTACCAGAGCTGTTCTTCGTCAACGGACCCGGAAGCCGCCCCATGCGTACAGCGTACGTCGTTGGCAAAAATTTCGAGCGATGGCTTTGTTTCAACATGCGCGTCAGGCGAAAGCAGCAGGTTTTCATTCCGCTGATATGCATCTGACTTTTGCGCGGATTTTTCAATCCTGATGCCACCATCATAGACACACGCGGCTTTCCCGGATAAAACAGTTTTCACCAACAAGTCACTCGTCGTCTCCGGCGCTTCGTGGATTTGCATCGTGTGAAGGGTCTGCTTAGTATCATCTTTTCCTATCAGTATTCCGGTAATTATTGCACGTGATCCGATACCCGTAAGTTTCACGGTCAACCGGGCGTTACAGCTCACCAAACCATAGATGAAGAGATGAAGCGTTTTACCCGCCGGAACACGGAATTCGAGTATATTTTCACCTTCATGAACTTGTATAAACTGGTACATATTTACCCTACAGAGCCTTCGAGCTGTAATGCAATAAGCCTGTTCATCTCCACGGCATACTCAAGCGGCAGTTCCTTCACGATGGGCTCGATAAACCCGTTCACAATCATAGACTCCGCTGCCTCCCTGCTGATCCCGCGGCTTTGTAAATAAAACAGCTGCTCGTCTCCGATTTTGGATACCGTGGCTTCATGTTCTACCTGCGCGTTAATCCCCTGTATTTTCATGTCCGGATACGTGTCGCTTCTGGAGTCTGCATCCAAAATCAAAGCGTCGCACACTGACTTACTTTTGACTCCTGTTACACCGCGGGCGACCGCAACCAGTCCGCGGTATGATGTCCGTCCCCCGCCGCGGCTGACGGATTTGGAAATAATCCGCGAGGATGTTTCGGAAGCAATATGAATCATTTTTCCCCCGGCATCCTGATGCTGGCCGGGACCGGCATAAGCAATGGAAAGAAGATCTCCGCGCGCCTTCCTGCCTGCAAGAACGACGCTCGGATATTTCATCGTCAGCTTACTGCCGAGATTTCCGTCTACCCATTCCATGACAGCTTCTTCTTCCGCCCGTGCCCGCTTGGTCACAAGGTTATACACATTCGTACTCCAGTTTTGAATCGTACTATACCGGACCCGTGCGCCTTTTTTTACGAATATTTCCACAACGGCTGCGTGCAAGGAATCCGTCGTATAAATCGGGGCTGTACAGCCTTCCACGTAATGCACGAAACTTCCTTCATCGGCAATAATGAGCGTCCGTTCAAACTGACCCATATTTGCGGCGTTGATGCGGAAGTACGCCTGAAGCGGAAGTTCAACCCGTACTCCTTTGGGGATATACAAAAATGATCCGCCGCTCCATACGGCACTGTTGAGTGCTGAAAATTTATTATCTCTTGCCGGCACCACTGACCCGAAATATTCCTTCACAAGATCCGGATATTCACGCAAACCCGAGTCCATATCCAGAAACACCACGCCCTTTTTTTCAAGCATCTGATTGATGCTTTTATAGACGACTTCCGATTCATACTGTGCCGAAACACCGGCAAGAAAATTTTTCTCCGCTTCGGGGATACCGATTTTATCGTAGGCGTTGCGTATTTCTCTTGGGAGATCATTCCAGGAGTTTACTATTTTTTCCGTCGGCTTAAGGTAATAAAAAATATTATCAAAATTGATAGTCGTCAGATCCCCGCCCCATGCCGGAAGCGGCGCATGTTGGAAAATCTTCAGCGCGCGCAGACGATATTCGAGCATCCATTTCGGTTCGCGTTTGTGCCGGCTGATGGACCGGACAATGTTTTCGTCGAGGCCCCGTTTGGATTTAAAAACCACCATATCCCTTTTCCTCTATGTACGTAGCAAGACGCGCTTTCCCGGTTTTCACTATCTTTCCGTCAACTAAAACATGAACAACATCCGGTTTTATATATTTCAAAATCCGCCGGTAATGGGTGATGATCATTACTCCTACCCCCTTTTTCACAAGCATACGTATCCCCCGCGCCACAAGCTTCAGCGCATCGACATCCAGGCCCGTATCTATTTCATCAAAAACCGTAAATTTCGGAGCAAGGACAAGCGCCTGAAGCATTTCCATCTTTTTCTTCTCACCTCCGGAAAACCCTTCATTAACGCCGCGAGACAGAAATGATTCATCGATATGGAGCGCCGCCGCATACTTTTTTATCAGAGCCATAAACTCCGCGATCGGCATCGAACCAACATACCGGCGTGATAACAGCGGATTGTGGGTGCTGTCTTGTCTGTCTCCGTATGCGGTCCGCAGCAAATTCACTACCGTCACTCCGGATACTGAAACAGGCGACTGCAGTGCAAGAAATAAACCCGCTTTCGCTCTCTCCTCCGTTGACAAACCAATAATATTTTTTTTATCAATTAGTATTTTGGACTTAGAACGTAGTACTTTGTACGCCGGGTAGCCGAGCAGCGCATACGCGAGTGTTGATTTTCCGCTTCCGTTTGGTCCCATCACCGCATGAACTTCCCCGGCGCGTACCTTCAAGGAGAGTCCTCGTAGGATTTCTTTCTTTTCTATCGATACGTGAAGATTAGAGATGGTTAGCGACATGGTCATTTTTCCCCATAAAAACTTCCGTGGTGCCCTGCATCCGCAGGTAAAAATATTCCTGGTGTAAAAGCGGCTGGAATTGCATGTCCGATGAGATCCATGTCAGCGCTTTCTTTTTATCAGCAGCGGACTTCATAATATTTATCACCGTGGTAATATTTTTATCTGCTGTCCCCTGCCAGGGCTTGCCGAACGATTCTGCCAGCAGAGTTTTCTTTTTCTTTAAATAGTCCGCGACGGACTCGGGCAGACACGCATAATACAGTTTGGGAAACATTTGAGCGGACTGTTCCTGATCCTTCAGACGTTCTTCAATCCACGCCGCATATTTCTGGAATGCGTAGGTCGCCACAAAACACATTCTCACATGATCGGGATCGTTATTGATCCCCGTCGTATCCATGGTAACAACGGCGTCCGGCACCAATTCTTCCATTTTTTTGTACACGGTATCTTCCAGTTCTCCCGGCGGAATGGCCGATAGTGTTCCCTCCTGGTATCCCAAAAACGTAATCGAGTTGATACCGAGGGCAATGCCGGCTTTCTGCAGTTCACTTCTCACAGCTTCCGTTCCGTTCGTTGCGCAGAGAAGATCTGCTTTCCACCCTGCGGCCGTATATTTTGCAACGGTTCCGCCGCAGCTTACACATTCATCACCCGGATGGGCAAAAACCAGAAGTAAGCGTTTCATGAGTGCAATAGTACCACAATCCTACCGACCATACACGCCTACCAGAAGGGACTGCGCCATCACGTGGCCGGCTATGGATTTCTCCACATCCGCCTTCATCGCTTTCCCGTCCAATCCCAGCTTCGCGTCCAGGGCATACAGCGTAAAAAAATACCTGTGCTGACCGGAGGGAGGACACGGCGGCGTATAGCCTGTTTCACCTGATGAATTAGTCCCCTCCTGCGATTTCTCCGGCACAGACCCTTCCGCAATTTCTTTTGTTAACGGATCGATATTCCAAATAACCCAGTGAGTAAATATCCCCGATGGAGCGTCGGGGTCATCCACAATGATCGCCAGTGATTTTGCCCCTGCGGGAACGCCGGATACCGAAAGCGGCGGGTGTCTCTTCGTGCCGTCACAGGTAAAAAGAGCGGGGATCTTTTGATAATTTTCAAATGCAGGACTTGTGAGTTTCATACTCTCGGCAACGGGCACAGATTTTTTTTGAAAAAAATACGGCCGGACGACATAGAGAAGTCCTACGATAAGTATAGCAACAACTAACAAATATTGTTTCACGTTACAATTGAATTTTCGAAAACAGATAGCTCCCGATGGCAAGAATGACGAGCGTCATAACGGCAAGTACCCCGAAATCCGTGCCGAGCCCGAAATGGGACACGCCTTCCAGCGCCCCGCGCATGCCGTCTACCCCGTAGGATAACGGATCTACGGCAACAACAATCCTGAGTACCCCGGGCAAATTATCCAGAGGAAACAGAGCGCCGGAGAGGAAAAAAAGCGGCATGATAAGAAAGTTCATAATGAGCTGAAACCCCTGCATATCCTCCAATACCGACGCAATCGCCGTCCCCAGTGCCGTAAACAGCATCGCGGTAAGCGCCATAAAAACGAATGCGAGCCCTATTTCCCCCCAGCCCGTCGGGCGGAATCCGACAAAAAATGAAAGTGCAAACACGATGACCCCCTGAATCATGGCAACGGTCGCCCCTCCCAGCGTCCTGCCGATCATAATTTCAAACCGGGATACGGGAGCAACCAACGTTTCCTTAAGAAAACCAAACTGTCGATCCCAGATAATTTCTATACCGGAAAATACGGCAGTGAAAAGGACGCTCATGGCGACAATCCCCGGCACGAGGAACTGGATATAGTTGCCCTGTCCGGCTTTCTGAAAAACCGGCCCGAGTCCGAACCCCAAGGCAACAAGAAATAGAATCGGCTGACCCAAAGACCCGATGATCCGGGAACGGCTGCGGAAATACCGTTTTAACTGTCGTAACCAAAGTATATATATTGTATTCATCCTCTCCTCCACATTCTTCGATGAGCCCGCAGCATATCCGCCGATGAGGCGGACTCGTCCCGGATGGCATGACCTGTATATTTAAGGAACGCTTCTTCCAGCGTTGTTGTTTTTGTTTTCTTTTTGAGCTCGTCGGGCGTCCCGCTTGCCACGATCTTTCCGTGGTCGATGACGATAATGCGCGCCGCAACTTTTTCCGCCTCTTCGATATAGTGGGTGGTAAAAAATATGGTAATCTGTTCTTTTTTATTTAAATTAATGACGTAGTTCCACATGTGATTTCTCGTTTGCGGGTCCAGGCCGATGGTCGGCTCATCAAGAAAAAATATTCTCGGGATGATGCAGAAGCCCGCGTGCAATTTCGAGTCTCCTTTTCATGCCGCCGGAAAACGTCTTGACCAATGCGTTTTTCCGGTCCCACAATTCCACAAACTTCATGAGCTCCTCAATCCTTGTCCGCCGCAGTTGTTTGGCGACGTTGTACAGGACGCCGTGGAATTCCAGATTCTCCCATGCGGTAAGCTCGTCATCCAGACTCGGATCCTGGAATACGATCCCGAACGTCCGCCGCGCGTCTTCCTGATGCGTAATGACATCTCTGCCGCTCAGATGCACCGATCCTGTGGTGGGGGCAAGCAAGGTGGTAAGCATTTTAATCGTCGTTGTCTTTCCGGCTCCGTTTGGCCCTAAAAACGCGACAATTTCCCCTTTTGCAACGGAAAATGAAATATCGTTAACCGCCGTAAAATCATTATAGTTTTTCGTTAGATGCGAAACGGATATAATCGTGTCATTCATACTGAAGAATATTTATTATACATCAGTTATTGCAGATCCCGGAGTATCTCTCCCGCGTGGATGGTGGGATTGACATTCTTATAGACCTTTGTTATTTCACCTTTCGGATCAATAAGATAGGTCATGCGCCGCGTGCCGAGCGGCCCCTGTGCATCATACGCCTTAATTACTTCCTTTGATTCGTCGCTTAATATCGGAAAATTCAGATGATATTTTTCGGCAAACTTTTTGTGGGACGCCACGGAATCCTTGGACACACCCAAGATGACTACGCCGCGTTTTTGAAGCTCTGCAAGCGAGTCGCGGAACGTGCATGCCTCGATCGTACAGCCCGGCGTATCGTCTTTAGGATAAAAATACAGGACCACCCAACTTCCCTGATACTGTTTTAATGTATGAGTGGTATTATTTTGATCGTGAAGTGAAAAATTTTCTGCTTTCATATGGTGTAATTATACTACACCGGTCCACTTTGAAATATCGGATAAACTCTATATAATAACCCAATCGTTTATGAACAAATCGCAGTTTTACAACAAACTGATGTATAGTATCCCGATTGTCTATATTCTTGCGGTCAGTAGCTATATGATCTGGCACCGCGCGTGGCTGTCTCCGGACCAGTTTTTCGCATTTGCGATACTTGCCACGATATTCATCGGCCGGACGAAACAATTTCTGCGGGACTGGATACCGGTCCTCTTACTTTTATTCGGGTACGAATATTTGCGCGGTATCGTACCGTTTCTCACAAAATACGTACATATCTGGCCGATGATACGGGCGGATGAGCTTTTGTTCGGATTCCTGCCGACTATCAAACTCCAGGGCGCGCTCTTTGACGGCATCACGCTCCATTGGTACGACTACATGGCCGTGATACTCTACATATCTCATTTCATCATCCCGATGGTTGTTGCGTTTGTTTTCTGGATATCCGACAGAAAAATTTTTAAGGAATTTACCGCAGCGTTTCTCATCCTTTCCTACATGGCATTTTTTACGTTCATCATCTTCCCCGCCATGCCGCCGTGGATGGCAAGTAATGACGGGTATATCCCGCCGCTGAAGAAAATTATGGACATGGTCATGATATCGTTTGCCCACCCAATTGATGTCCCGTCCGTCTACCGGTTTTTCGGAGCGAATCTTGTGGCGGCAGTCCCGTCCCTTCACGCCGCATACCCGTGGCTTATCTTTATATTTCTGCTGAAAAAAATCCGCGGTTTTTCCATCCTCGCGCTCCCCTATGTTGCCGGCGTGTGGTTTGCCGTGGTGTATCTCGGGGAACATTATGTCGTTGACGTATTCCTGGGTTTTGTCTATGCAAGCATTGCATATTTAGGAGTTTCTCTTGCCTCCAACCCATCGCTGGAGTAGGATAATGCTATGCGGCGATCGGTAGCCCGTCTCAAAGGACTCGGATTTATTATGTGGCATGCCAGGCACGAATTTTACCACGTGCTTCTGGGCCTCATGTGGGCGTGGTATCTGAGGGAAATCTGGCAGCAGTTTAACATGCGCTGGATCACGGTTGCCGTTGTCGGATCGCTTCTGCCGGACCTCGATCATTTTTTCTACTTTTTTTTCTACGGCAGAAAAGATACATACTCCCAACAGGTTAAAGATTTCTTCAAGGGCCGTGAGTGGCGGATACTGACAAAATTTCTGGAAACCGGACACAAATATCAGACGGATCTTGCTACTCACAATTTTTATTTCGTGACATTTCTCATCATTCTATCCCTTGCGTCTTTCTTCTATGACTGGAAAACGGGTGTGATCCTATTCGGCGCAATGCTCACACATTATTTGTTTGACATATTCGACGATATCGTAACCCTGGGATATGTCAATGCAAATTGGAAGCGCTGGAGGAAGCCTTCTTCATCCGCAGCAAGAGGAAACCACTAACAAGTACAAGAAGAATCCCGAATGCAGTTGCCCCGAGCATGATGTAGCCGATGACTGAGTTCGATCCGGGGGTCGAAGATGTTTCCGCCGCAAGCACCTGCGGCACAGGCGTGGGAGTCGCAGTCGGAGCCGGAGGCTCCGGGGTGGGGGTAGGCGTGTCGTCCAGAGGACGATCAGCCTCTGGCTGAGGCGTAGGGGTAGGAGTTTCTCCCGCAACCGCTGAAAGTTCGTTGGAAAACGTACCCGGGGTACAGCCGTTCCCCGCCCGGACGGCGAAATAATAGGTTTTTCCTTTTGTTAATCCGCCGACGGTATACGACGTGGTCCCCTGCCCGCCCATATTCGGATTGCCGTATATATATTTTCCCGATTCCATGCCGTAGGAAAGAAGATAGTAGGAAACAGGGTCCAGCGCCGAAGTCCAGGTAAGCGCGATGTCGTGTTCGCCGGAGGGCGACGCAGTTTTCAATTCTACTGACCCGCCGGGCGCAGGATCCCAGCATCCCGTCGGAGTCAGTGTCGGCGTTGCCGTTTGGGCAAATACAGGAACGCGAAAGACAAAAAGCGTGAGGAACAAAATACTCGCACGACCCATCACCCAGTTCTTTTTCATGATATTAGACAATAGTATACAACCCAATTTGCGTTATTCCACAGCGCGTAACGCCTCCTGATACGTTTCCCAAATAGACCGTGCGGCCGCTGTTAAGCCCTGCCGTTCCTGCTCGGTAAATGTATGATCCGGAAAATGGCGAAGCTTCTTGCCCATCCGCATCGGGATACTCGTGTGAATGGCTTTGGGTATATCCCGATGTAACTGCAGTGTAGCTATACTTATTATGTCGTTGTTGTGTAGCGCCAACGCGGAAACAATTTGCCGAAACGCCGATGCAGGACCGAATTTGGTCCCGCCGAGGTCGCGGATAATCATTTTCGATATCTCGCGAACGGAATCCTCGATTTTCTCTTTTTGAATCCGTTTCTTTTTTTGTCTTAAATACGTCGGGAGCGGCAGATGACAAACTTTTACGGTCGACCATAAAAATACTGCCCTTTCCCCGTGTTCTCCGGCAACAAATCCTTCAACGTTATGAACGGGAACGTTGAGATATTTTGCTATTTCCGATTTAAACCGGAGCGTATCCAGGCTCGTGCCGGTGCTTATGACAAATTTCGCACGTGAATACGTAGTAAATAGCGTGGCCATGGCGTCAACGGGGTTCGTAATCATGACATATGTAGCATTCCTGTTCTGTCCTGCGATCTCTAATGCTATGGATTTAATAATCCGCGCGTTTGCGTGAGTCAAGTCATTTCTGCTTTGCATGTGCGGAGAGCGCGGCATACCGGCACTAATGATAATAATGTCCGCATTCCGTATCTTTCGGTTGTCTTCGTACGCGTTGATTTTTATAGGTATTCCGGTGCCGACACAAGCATGTCTGAGTTCTTCTGCAAGCGCGCAGGTCACATTCGGAATAATGTCGGACAGCGACAGCTCACGTATATATGGTTCATGAATAAGAGTGTATGCGAGGGTTTGTCCCACTCTTCCTGTTCCGATAATTGCTACATGCATCTTTACAGCATTCTACCTAAACATACGTCCGCCTTGCAACACGCAAATAGAGGGAACGTTATATGTTTAGCAGTCCAAGCACTTTGTAGATAAGCAGTGCCGGCCAAACGACTGCTTTGAGGACTCCGAATATTCCGTCACCAAAATTCGCCGCGTGCTGGATAAAATACACCGCCGCCCCGATACATCCCAATCCATACACCGCTCCCCCGCCGACGGCCGGCGTCATTTTCTTCCCACCGCAACAATCTTTCATATCTTTCATATTTTTTTCTCCTTTCGCCATATACATATACTATACCATTTTCACAAACTTGAAACGCGGTACTTTCTTCCCTTTTATTAAGACCTTTTCCAAAAACATGCTCAACGGCCGTATCCACAGCTTCCCTTTGGGGTTATCGTATAACGCTTTATACACCACAAATTCTTCAAGTGTTTCGGAGTGTTTTGCTACACCAAGGACTTGATAATATCTTCCCGTTTTCGAATGCTGATATTTCCCGAGTTTCATTCTGCTGAGTGGGCCGATTGCGGACCTTATGATCGTTATAGTCCTGATTTCATCCAATTGATAACGTCATTTGGCAAATTAATTGCAATCCAATCATTACTTACTAACATCACAAGTATACTGTCGTTCGGTCCTGCTTGGGACCTCAAATTGCCCATAACCTGTTCCCTTGTCAAATAGGTTTTAATTAACCATATTTTTGATGTTGGCCTGGCCCAAGAACCGAAAGATTTTATTGCATTAATAAGTATTCCCTCTTGCACTGGGAGAGATGGGGCAAATATTTCAAATGATATTAAAAAAGTGTTCATATATGATATTAATTTTAGATAATCACTTAACCTTTAACAATTAAAGGGTCGTCTTCGCCTTTACTTTCAACTGTCGCACTTTTTGAAATTAACGGAAACGCATTTAAGTTTTGTTCTTTATCAATTTTTTGCCTTATTGGTATTTTTATTCCTAAAACTTTATTTAGTAGATCTGAAAGTGTTAAATAAGCTTTTTTCACCATAAGTTCTCTTTGTATATTTGGATCAATAATTTTCTTTTCATTAGAAGTAAAAAAGTTATTATCATTTGTACCTAAATAAAGCTCATAATCTTTTTTATCCGCCAAAAAAAACTTCACGCTCTCTACAAGAATACAATCCGGTTGAATATCATGTAAGGGCTTATTATTAAAATCTGGATCTTTACTATTTGAATGTCTCATTACAAAAGGTTTTTTACCCATCAAACCTCTTTTATAAGCACTTAATAAAATACTTCCATTCAATTCAATTACGTGTGTATTTTTATTGTTGATAATTTTTTTAAATAGTGACCAAGCAATTTCTATTTTATCTTTTTCTTCTTCACAAAGATCCTCCATTGTTTTTTTAATTTCTCCTCTTGAGTGAGCAGCAATCGTTTTATTTGGAATACTTGCATCATCGACGCCTTTTAAGGCAATAGCATAAAGTTTGCTTAAATCTTCCTTTTTTTCTTCCTTAATTCGCTCGCATTCCAAAATAACTACTTCTGGAAGAATTAAACTAACTTTATTTTTATCTAATACTGTTAATAAATGCTCTAAAACAATTATTTCTTCTGGAGCAGAAAACACCCCCTTTTGTTGAGCAAGTGAAAATCCACCCTCAAAAAAACAAACTATATTATTTGAATCTAAGACTATATATTTTTTCATACGAATTATTGATTCTTCTTCCGACTTTGCTGCGGGACTTGGATGATGTTCGCCCTTCAGGCTCCATGAATGATCCGTCTATTATCGCAATCGTTGTTGCGATAATGACTTCTCATTCCCGAACCAAAAGTTGGTTCTCACCCATAATCCACTATGTTTCGGCAAACCCACAAGGTGAGTTTTCCGGAACATGCTGCGGGACTTGGATTCGAACCAAGATAACATCCTCCAGAGGGATGCGTACTACCATTATACGATCCCGCAATAGCCATATTATACTCCAAATACAGCCTCAAACTCTAACCGTGCTACAATACAGGCATGTTGGTTGATAACATCACTCTCAAGATTAAGGCCGGAAGCGGAGGCGCAGGATCGGCGTCGCTGCTACAGAACGGCCAGACACGGAAAGGCGGCCCGGACGGCGGCAACGGCGGCGCGGGCGGAAACATCTTCTTTGTCGGATCCACGGACGTCAACGACCTGCGGCAATTCCGGTATACCAAAACCATTATTGCCAAACGGGGGGGGGACGGTGCCAAACAAAAAAAGAACGGACGGAAAGCCGAGGACGTATCTGTCCTTATCCCCATCGGCACCAAAGTGACCGATATGGCGACAAAAGCATCCATAGAAATTACCGAGATTGGCAAACCAGTGCTTGCGGCCCAGGGCGGACGCGGAGGACGCGGAAACGTCAATTTCAAAAGTTCCGTCAACCAAACCCCGAAACATGCCGAGAAAGGTGAACCCGGACAGGAACGGGAACTTTTACTGGAACTGCGTTTGATTGCGGAAATAGGGCTCATCGGGCTTCCTAACGCCGGAAAAAGCAGCTTATTAACCGTATTAACCAATGCCCGTCCCGCAGTTGCCGCCTACCCCTTTACCACGCTGGACCCGACAGTCGGCATGTTGGGCACGCACCCTATTGCCGATATCCCCGGGCTGATCGAAGGGGCGTCCCGCGGTAAAGGCCTGGGAATTGATTTCCTCAAACATATAGAGAAAACGAAAATACTCCTGCACTGCATCGACGTCAACCATGAAGATCCGATGGGAGCATATACAACTATCAGAGAAGAATTTAAGCAATTTAATCCTCTGCTGCTCGCAAAGCCGGAATATATCGTATTAACCAAAACCGATCTTGCGGATCCTGAACGAATTAACGAAGTAAAAAGAATGTTTAGTACGAAACACGTGTTCACCTGTTCTGTCTACGATGAGAAAAGTATAGAAACACTAAAAAAAACAATCGTCAGTCTTGTATGAAAAAATTGCTGCGTAAACGGGAACCTCAAATTCCTGTAACTGCCGAAGGCTACCAAAAATTGCTGGACGACAGGAAGAAATTTCTGGCGGCACGTCCGGAAGCTGTTAAGAATCTCTCGGAATCCCGTGCTATGGGCGATTTGTCGGAAAACGGATATTACAAGGCATCCCGGCAGCAACTTTCATTTTTGGATTCCCGTATCCACCGCGTGGAGCGGCTCATTAAGCTCGCTAAAATAATTACACCCACGCGGGTAAAACTTACGGACGGAACACAAGAATTTGAATATACTGTTGTCGGAGGATTTGAATCGGATCCAACAAAAAAGACCATCTCACCGCAATCTCCCTTGGGCCGTGCGGTTGTCGGGAAAAAAGCAGGTGATACGGTGGAAGTCATAACGCCAAAAGGAATAAAAAAATATACCCTAGTATCCGTCGGGTAATTGAATCTTCCCGTTTTTCCTTTCAACTAATCCGTCTTTTACTAAACCGTCAATCACCTTTGTAAATCCCTGCGGTTCCGTTATTTTCCCTTCCCGCAGCATGTTCATAATTTTCCCCCTGATGTACCGGTTGGATTGTTTAAACGGAATACTGGGTTTTTTGATAATTTTTTTTATGTTTAATTTCGGCAATTCAAGCGCGCCAAAGTCCATCAGCGCCTGGTGCCATTCCCAGGATTTTCCCTTTGGTAAAAGTTTATCCGCGACCTCCTGAATAACTTTTTCTTTTTGCTCTTTATCATCAAAAAAGAAATGTGTAATAATCTGCCGGATATTTGTATCAACCGCCGCAATATCTTTTTTAAACGCAAACACGAGAATTGCGCGTGCCGTATATTTCCCTATTCCTGGCAGTGTCATAAGTTCTTTTTCTGTTGATGGTATAGTACGTATTTTTTTAAGATATAGTGCCCTACGATTATATCCCATGCCCCGCCACGCTTTGAGAACATCTGCCGTTGACGATTTCTGTAGCTCTGACAAAGAAGGAAATTTTTTTAAAAACTCCTTGTATTTTGGTAATACCCGCGACACTTGAGTTTGCTGCAGCATAACCTCCGAAATAAGGATCTTATAGGGGTCGTGCGTACGGCGCCACGGGAGATCGCGGCTGTGTGTTTTCCACCAGCGAAATATCATGGCGCGGAACTTCCGGATCTTCTTACCATCCATACATCGGCTGATTATAGTACAATACAAGCATGAAATCCGGTGTTGTCGCTTTAATCGGCCGGCCGAATGTCGGCAAATCCACTCTCCTGAATACCCTTTTGGGACACAAGGTATCTATTACCAGCCCCAAACCGCAAACCACGCGGTTTAACATCCAGGCGGTCTACGAGGATGACCGCGGCCAGATTATTTTCGTCGATACTCCCGGAATATTCGGCAGGACACCCGATACGCTATCCAAACGCATCAACCAGCGGACGGAAGGGGCATTGGACCGCGGAGTGGATGTCGTCGTATACATGGTGGACCATACCAGGGAACGGGATACCGAAGAAAACAAGGCGCTGGGTATTGTCCGTAAATTCAACGGGCCGAAAATTCTCGTCATCAACAAGACAGATATCCATACGCCCACGCATATCGTGCAGTATAAATTTCTGGAAGATGAGTTTACGACAGTCATCATGCTCTCCGCTCTTGCCCACAAGAATACGAATATTCTTCTGACAACTCTGTTTGACCTTCTTCCTGAAGGAAAAGAACTTGTTGACAGGACGACGCTTGCCCAGCCGGCCCTGAACATGGACAGTAAATTATTTATTGCCGAAATCATCCGGGAAAAAGCATTTTTGTTTTTGCGCGATGAAGTGCCCTACACGCTGGCGTCAACAGTTGATGAAGTCATCGAGCGGGATAACGGAACGGTTTACATCAAAGCAAAAATCGTGACATCTGCCGACCGGTATAAAGCCATGATCATCGGGCATGCAGGGGCGATGATCAAGGAAATAAGCCAGGCGGCACGAAAAGAATTGGAAACCGCAACGGAAAAGAAAATCTTCCTGGAGCTGACGGTCGTCACCGACCCCCACTGGATGGAATATGTATAAACTCTATATATTTTGTCCGGATAATCCAAAAATAATCGACAAAATCATTAACGCTGCATCTGGCGCAGGCGCGGGAATCCTGGGCAATTATTCTCATTGCGCATCAATCATAAAATGCGTAAGCCAGTGGAAAAGCGAAGAAGGCGCACATCCCACGATCGGTAAAGTTGGAACCCTTTCGCAGGTTCAAGAAGTAAAAATTGAAATAATTTGCCCGGAAAATAAAGTAAAAGAAGTAAAAACGGCGATAAAGAAAGTCCATCCCTATGAAGAACCTGCGATTGAATTTATGAAAGTAGAAGAAATTATGTAATCCGCGCGAGCGTTTCTTCTTTTCCGAGGATTTCCATCGATTCCAAAAGCGGCGGGCCCACGGTTTTACCGGTAACTGCGACGCGCAGTTCCATAAATACCTCTTTGACATTTTTTCCGGCAATTTTTCTTATTGCCTTTTCCATTGCATCATGAGTCCACTCACAGGATTCCAACGCAGTACGAAGTTCGGGTCGGACGTCGTGCCTTTGAGGTCTCTCGAAAAAGAATCCGGCAAGCGTCTCAAATTCCGTTAATACTTTCATCCGTTCTTTGACCAAAGGCCAAATTTGCTTCACTTTTTCTTCCGGATATGTATTGTTATAAAATTCGTTAATCTGGGATTCTTTTAAATACTTTCCGTTCATCCATTTCAGTTTCTCCACATCAAAAATCGGGGCAGTTGTCTGAATATCCTCAAGCCGGAATTTCCTGATCATGTCGTCAACGGAAAAGATGTCCTGCCCGCCGGGATAACTCCATGCCATGGTCGCCAGGTAATTTTTGATCGCATCGGGCACAAATCCTTTTGCTTTGTAATCGGACACCCAGACGGGATTTTTCCGTTTGGACAGTTTACTGCGGTCGGGGTTGCGCAGGACCGATACGTGCGCAATCTGCGGCACATCCCACCCGAAAAATTTATAGAGAAGTATATGTTTCGGTGTTGAAGAAATCCACTCTTCACCGCGGATAATGTGCGTAATCTTCATGATATGGTCATCAACAACCACACCCAGATGATACGTCGGGTAGCCATCGGATTTGAGGATCACCTGGTCGTCAATCAGTTTGTTCTCAAATGAAATATCGCCGCGTATGACGTCATGAAATATTGTCGTCCCCTCATCCGGTACGTTCATACGGATTACGTGCTTCCCTGCGCGTTTCCCTTTTATATGTTTACACAATCCGTCGTACATCGGGGGCAAATGTTTTGATTCCTGATTTTTACGCATTTCTTCAAGTCTCTCGGGTGTGCAATAGCAGTAATACGCATGGCCTGCGACTACCAGCTCTTCTGCATATTTTGTATAGATATCAAGCCGTTCGGACTGGCGGTACGGAGCATACGGACCGCCGATGTCCGGACCCTCATCGTGAGGAATACCAAGCCAGCGGAGTGACGCGAGTATCCGGGCCTCGGATCCTTGCACAAGCCGTGTCCTGTCTGTATCTTCTATACGGATAATAAAATCCCCGCCATTTTGTTTGGCAAATACGTAGTTTATGAGAGCCGTGTACGCATTGCCGATGTGAAGATTCTGGCCGGTGGGAGACGGAGCAATACGGGTTCTCACTGCACTCATACTGTTGATTCTACCACGATTGAACCGTATACTGAACTAGCCATGGCATCACTCACTCAAACTGCATATTTTGCACGCCGCACGATTAATTGGACAATTATCGCTGTCGTCGCTTACATCCTCATACGTATTTTCTGGAGTATTTTCATTTCCGTTTTCTTACTTATTTTTCCCCCGAAAGCTCCGCCGCCCAATCACGTATTCGATAAACTGCCGGTCCTGGTATTTCCCCTGCAGGCAACCCCGTCGGCCAAGCTGACATTTCAGTTGCAAACCATCGAAGGCACGGTCCCCAAGGCATCTCCCTCTGCGACCGTCTATTTTATGCCCAAAACCGCCCCAAACCTTCTTGGACTCAACAAGGCACAGGATTTTGCAAAAGGATTCAATTTTGATCCTACTCCGGTGCAGGAAAACAAAAATATCTACCGCTTTAATGATGCCGAACTGCCGCTCCGAAGATTACGATACGATATCGTATCCAATAATTTTATCATCCGGTATGCATTCGACCAGGATCCATCGGTGTTTGCCGGGAAAAACCTCCCCTTGCCGGAAACCGGCACCACGGAGGCACTTAATTTACTCGCGTCACATACCCTGTATCCCGAAGATCTCGCAGGGGGAACCAATGAAATACTCTTCCTGAAGCTTAACGGGACGCAACTGGTCGGCACCACCAGCCTTTCCCAGGCAGATGCCGAACGGATAGATTTTTTCCGGAAGCCGATCGGAAATACGCCTGTACTGACGCCCTTTGCGGATCAGGCTCCCGTATCCATCATCTTCAGCGGCTCACCCGATGCAAAAAAAAGGATTATTCAGTTTGCCTATACATTCTGGCCGATTGACTACCAGACGACAGCAACATATGCGTTAAAAACCAGTGAACAGGCCTGGGAAGAACTGCAAAGCGGCAAAGGATATATTGTACGGTACCCGACAAACGGGACAGTTGCGGTTGTCCGGAATATCTATCTCGCATACTACGATTCATTCGACCCACAAACATACCTGCAACCTATTTTTGTCTTTGACGGGGATAACGGATTCCGTGCCTACGTCCCTGCGGTTTCTTCATCCTGGGTTCAGTAGGTTCCACTGATAGTTCCCGAAGATCCAATCGATAAGCTTGGATGTGTCGCCGAAACGGTCCTGACTATGAAGGGTGACGATGATAAGTTTGTGACCGCTCCGCTCCACCATGGTAATGAGATTTTCCCCCGCTCCTTCCGTCCAGCCGGTCTTGATGCCGCCGACGCCCGGAATTTTCCCTAACAGTTCATTCACGTTTTTTAACTGGTGGAAATACGTGTGGGAAACGTCGGAAATGGTAATCTCCGGTATGGCGACCATTTTAGCAATTGTTTTGTTATTGAGCGCCGCTTCCCCTAAGAAGGCCAGATCTACCGGTGTCATTTTATGATTCGGGTCGTCATACCCCACGGGATTGGTAAATGTACTGTGCGTCAGATGCAGCTCCCTCGCTTTAGCATTCATGGCTTCCACGAATTTCGGCTCCCCACCCGGATAATACTCAGCGAGCGTCCAGGCAGCATCATTGCCTGAATAAATAAGAGTGCCATACAGGAGATTTTCTACTGTCATTCTTTCCCCTGGAACCAATCCCATCGACTGTCCGTCTATATTCATTTCTTTTACCGTCACCACATCGTCCAGATTGAAGTTATCAAGAACTATAAGAGCGGTGAGCAGTTTTGTCGTAGATGCGGGAGATAGCTCTGTATTTTCATTCCGTTTATACAGGAATACACCCGAATCCATATCCAGTACAACCACACCGGTTGCAGTAATTTCCGGTCCGGGATATACGCCTGTACTATTCACCGGGTAAGGGGCGGGAGTAGGAACCGGGATCGGCCAGGGCGGCAGGAGGCGTTCTTCCGATCTTCTGGACATGAGATATATATTTTGTCCCGGCGATAACACCACAAACACGCCCAAAATAATCAAAAATAAAATATTCCCCCATGAGACTCGCCACCACGGGTGTTTATCAGTTTTTTTCTTCGCCATGTGATTACACCTTAATGCCTAATTCTTTCAATTGCTCTTTCGATGCCGCACTGGGGGCATCCATGACACTGATTTGGCCGGAAGCGGATGTGGGGTACGCCATAACCTCCCGGACACTGGGCTCTCCCAATACGGTCATCATAAACCGGTCAATACCGGGCGCAATCCCCCCGTGCGGCGGCACGCCGTAGGTAAACGCGGTGAGCATGTGGGAAAAATCCTTTTTTTGAGCATCGGTAAATCCGATGAGGTCAAATACTTTTTCCTGAATCTTTGCCTCGTGAATACGGATACTTCCTCCCCCGACTTCAAAGCCGTTGAGAACTAAATCATGCTGCAGCCCCCTGACTTTCATGGGATTTGTATCCAAAAGCGCCACATCATCAGGGTGCGGAGCGGTAAACATGTGATGCGATGGGGCAAATTTCGCTTTGCCCGATCCGAAAAAGAAATCTTTGTCCGATTGCTGGGTAAACAACGGAAAATCGAGAGTCCAGCTGAAGGCCAGTTCATCCGGATCATTCTTATCTTTGCGTAAATCCGGCTTGTCCGTGCCGTATTTTTTCATAACGTCTGCGTGCGCGAGTCTCGGCCACGGCGACTGGGTGATATGTTTTTGAGGAAATATTTTTGCAACAAGAGAGGAAAACAATTCTTCCGTAAGCCGGAGAATATCTTCCTGTGTTACAAAGGACATCTCAAGATCCAATTGCGTAAATTCCCCGTATGCACGGTCGCGGCGCGGATCCTCATCGCGGAAACACCGCGCTATCTGAAAATACCGTTCAAATCCCGCGACCATGAGAAGCTGCTTATACTGTTGCGGGGACTGCGGCAGTGCATAAAATTTCCCCGGCTGGAGGCGGGAGGGCACGAGGAAATCCCTGGCGCCTTCGGGCGTGGTTTTGGTTAATATCGGCGTCTCTATTTCGACAAAATCCTGCCCGAGCAAAAAATTCCGGATATACGCGACAACGATCGAGCGCATACGCATGTTTTTTGCCATACGCGGGCGGCGAAGATCAAGGTAGCGGTATTTTGAACGGATCTCTTCATTAATCTCGTAGCCATCAGTATCGATGGGAAACGGAAGCTCTTTTGCTTTCGCTAAAATAACCAGTTTTATAATTTCTACCTCAACGGTTCCGGAGCTTATTTTCGGATTAATCATCGCCTCCGGCCGATTTTTTACCATGCCGGTCACTTCAATAACATCCTCGGGTCCGGCATCAACGGGAGTGCCTACTAACTGTACCAACCCGCCGCGGTCCCGCAGATCCAAAAACATGATCTTCCCGTGATCGCGCCTGGCATTCACCCACCCCTGAAGTTTTACTTCTTTACCGATTTTGCCAACAGTATCAGAGGATAACGTTCTCATATCTATAGCTTATTGTACCATGATATCCCGCAGCTTCAATTGGAGACTTTTTCTTCCGTTCCAGACGTTCATATCGACGGTGTAGGCAATGTCGATACTAGTTCCTTTTTTCAATTTGGCGGACATATGTCCCATATTGAATGCTATGGCATCAAACGACGATACGCGCAGTTTGAGATGTTTACCGTCAGCACCGACCAACCGTACGTCCTCAACAATCACGCCGCGTGCGGCAAACACCGGCTCGGGACTGCCGAACCCGAACGGTTCGAAATCACGGAGGTCCTGCCAAAGCTCTTTACGTACCGCGGTCAGCGGAAGTTCCATGTCAATGCGCAGTTCCCGCGTCAGGAGTTCATCTTTAAGGTTTTTTTCCACGTATGCTTCCATTTTTGATTTCAACACATCAACGTTTTTCGTCTTTATCGTAAAGCCTGCCGCCATCGGGTGGCCGCCGGCGTCCACCAATAAATCACTGAACCGTTTGATTGTTTCAATAATATTAAATCCCGCGATGGAGCGCGCCGATCCTTTGGATATTTCCGGTCCCTGCGAAATCACAATCGCCGGCCGATAATATTCCTCAACCAATTTCCCGGCCACAAGTCCGATAACGCCGGGATTATATGTTTCGTGAGAAATAAAAATAAGTTTATTATGGGTCTTCAAGGAGAGTCCTCGTAGGGCATGGGAGGTCGTATTAATAGTAAGCTGCTGGCGTTCCCGATTGGTTAACCCGAGTTTTTGCGCCAACAATCCTGCTTTATCTTTGCTGTGTGTACACAAAAGCCGTAGTGCATCCATGGCATGTACCAGCCGGCCCATGGCGTTTAGTCTGGGTGCAATCATATGGGAAACCGTATACGTAGAGATATCTTCCGGTACGACACCTGCGTCTTTTATTAATGCTGTAAGACCCACACGCTTTGTTTTCCGTAATTGATCAATACCATACTTTACGATGGATCGATTCGGGCCGACTAAGGGCACCAGATCAGCGATTGTTCCGATGGCAGCTAATTCTAATTTGTCATTCCCGCCTGACAATGCCGAAGCCACAAACCATGACACCCCGGCGCCACAAAGGCTTGTCGTATGAACGATGATGCAATCAGGCAATTTATCCGGCTTTACATGATGATCTGTCACGATGACATCAATTCCTAATGATTTTGCATAGGCAACTTTCTCATGCGCGGTTATCCCGTGATCGACGGTGATAATAAGCGTTGGGTCAAACTGCTGCCGCACTGCATCAATTCCTTTGACAGATAATCCGTATCCCTCCTCTACTCTGTGGGGAATGTATGGCATGACTACCCCTCCCATCGCATGAATCGTCTCCCACATGATGGCGCCTGCCGTAATGCCGTCCGCGTCGTAATCCGCATACACGACAATGGATTCTTTATCTTTGACGGCTTTATGGATTCTTGTGATGGCTTTTTTTAGTGACGCGGGGTCAATGCCGACGTCTTTTGCAGTAAACTCGCCCGGATCTTTCGGATGAAGAAATGTATCATCAACACTGCGATTTTTTAATAAAATTCCGGTAATATCGTCATTGTATGTACTCAAAATGTGCCACTTCTTCTTCATAAAGGATATAATAGCAGTATGACTGGATTCCCACAATCAATTATTGACACCTTGAAAAAAGCCGGGTTTGAAGCGTATGCGGTCGGAGGGAGTGTACGGGATATTCTTATGAACCGTCCGACACACGGGTGGGATTTTACGACCAATGCGACACCGGAAGAGATCCTCAAACTGTTTCCTGATAGTTTCTATGATAACCAGTTCGGGACCGTCGGGATAAAACAACCGGAGGATGTGTATGAAGTAACGACGTACCGGAGTGAAAAAGGATACAAGGACCACCGGCACCCGGACGTCATTCACTGGGGCAAAACGCTTGAAGAGGATCTTTCGCGCCGGGATTTTACGATCAATGCAATCGCCTACGACGGAAAAAAATTCGTGGATCCGTATCACGGGCAGGAGGATTTGAAAAATAAAATTATCCGCGCCGTGGGAGAGCCGAACAAAAGAATTGAGGAAGATGCGCTCCGTGAGATGCGGGCCGTCCGTATTGCGTCGGAGTTGGGCTTCATGATCGAGCCGGCAACGCTTGCGGCCATTAAAACCAACGCGAAACTTATCACGGATATTTCCGCCGAACGCGTGCACGATGAGCTGTTGCGGATCCTTGCCTCCCCGTTTGCCGCCGACGGAATCCTGCTTCTCAAACAAACGGGGTTATTAAAAATCATTATTCCGGAACTTGACGCGGCATTCGCAATCGGGCAAAAAAGTCCGGCGCGGCATCATATCTACGACGTGGGCACCCACAGCGTCATGGCAATGAAGCTCTGCCCATCCAAAGATCCCATCGTTCGCCTGGCTACCTTACTCCACGACATTGGCAAGGTGAAAACCGTAAAAAATATTAATACTATTATTACGTTTTATAATCACGAAATGGTTGGCACAAAACTTGCAAAAAATATTCTTATGCGTTTGCGATTTTCCAATAAAGATACGGAGCGTATTCTTACGCTTATCCGGTGGCACCAGTTTACGGTTGATGAGCGGCAAACGGATTCCGCCCTCCGGCGCTTTATCCGGCATGTAGGAAAAGAAAATCTTGCCGACATGCTGGCGCTGCGGACCGGCGACCGTTTAGGCGGCGGGGCGGCGGAAACATCGTGGCGCATGGAACTCTTTAAGAAACGGCTCGAGGAAGTCCAAAAACAACCCTTCACCGTTGCCGACCTCAAAATCGACGGTCATGACGTTATGAAATCCCTCAACGTCAAACCCGGTCCGGTTATCGGAAAAACGCTGAATGACCTATTCGCCGAAGTCGAATCCGGAAAACTTAAAAACGAGCGGGAAGCTTTACTTACCAGACTTTCTTCTCTTCTCCCATCTGTCCCACAAAATTAAAACGGGGGTTGCCACGAAGGGAGAGGAATAGGTGCCGGAGACGGTGCCGATGAGAAGCGCGATGACGAACCACCTGATGGTATCCCCGCCTAAGAGCGCAAGCGCCAGTAACATAAAAATAATCGTAAATGAATTTGCGGTGGACCGGCCGATGGTTTCCGTCATCGCTTTATCGCACAACTCGTTAAACGGCAGCCGTTCTCCGCGCTTAAGCATTTCCCGGATCCTGTCAAACACCACAATCGTATCGTGCACGGAGAAACTCATGGTTGTCAAAAACGCCGTGACAAAAAGCGTATCCACCTCAACCCCCCACCAATGGCCGAATAAAGAAAATAATCCGATAACGACTAAAAGATCATGGATAAGGGCAATAACTGCTGATATCCCGAATTTAATATTTTTAAATGCGTAGGCAACGTAGGCAAGGATGGCAAACATCGCAATAAGCGCGGCGGTAATTGTTTTATTCAAAAGCTCTGCCCCCAACACAGGCCCCACGGTTTCTTTCCGCAGAATTTGACCCGAAATTGAAGCCGTTTCGTCCTGCAACCGGACAAGGTACGTATCGCTCCCTGTTTTCTGAACACTGGCACCGGATGGAATAACGTTACTTTTGACTTCGATAAGTGTTCCGCCGGTAAAATCGATAGATGGCCGCAGGCCATAGCGGATAAGCGAATACGCACCCGGTACAAGGACAAGTCCGGAAATAAGTATATAGAGCCAGATGTATTTAGAAAATTTAATCATGTTCTTTATAGAGCACCCGAATAAATGTCCGTGTGACGACAATACCGGTAAATAGGCTTGCTAACACCCCGATGAATAACGTGACGGCAAATCCCCGGACCATGCCGGAGCTTGGTAAAAACTGCCAGTTTCCGGGATTATAGAGAATCGCACACGTGATGAGCGTGGTAAAGTTTGCATCGCGGATACTGTCCCATGCTTTCCCGAATCCCATCTCCATGGCAACTTTCCACGGACGCCCCGCACGTTTTTCTTCCTTAAACCGTTCAAAAATAAGGATGTTGCTGTCAACGGCCATGCCCATGGACAATATGAAACCCGCAATACCGGGAAGCGTGAGGGTGATGGGGATCCAACGGAAAACCGCAAACGTCAGAATGCCGTATACCACCAAAGCCATATCGGCAAACAGTCCCAACCAGCCGTATTGGGCAACCATAAACAGGGCAACGATCGTGAGTCCCACGACGCCGGCGGTAATGCTTTTGGTAACCGATGACGCCCCCAGTGTCGCTCCCACGGTTTCTTTCTGCACGACCGTTACGGGAACCGGCAGGGCTCCGGCATTGAGCTGCAAGGCAAGCGCTTTTGCCTGATCCTGGGTAAATTGGCCGTTTATGACAGCTTGTCCGTCCGTGATTTCCTGTTTGACGACCGGAGATGTAATCGGTACGTTATCTAAAAATATGGCAAGAGGTTTGCCCACCAGTCGTTTCGTGACTTCTGCAAACTTCTTCGCGCCTTCCGAGTTGAATTCTATCGCAACCTGCGGCGATCCGCTCGTCGTATCAAAGGTAACCTGTGCACGTTTCAGGTCTTTGCCGGTAATACCTGTTGCCAATGTTGCACTTTGGGTGGCAGTCGGATCAACGATCTCCCGGAATTCCAATTGCGCCGTAGCCCCGATAAGTGAGATCGCCTGATTAACATCCGAGATCCCGGGAAGCTCCACAATAATACGATAACTATTCTGGCTCGTGGCGGTCTGAACAACCGGCTCCGTGACGCCGAAAAAGTTGACCCTGCGCTCGATCACTTGTTTTGCGGACTCGAGTGCTGAAGCCCTGTCTGCGCCTCCGATATCTTTCATATTTGCATCCAAAACCAGCTGCGTGCCCCCCGAGAGATCCAATCCGAACTTCGTCGTAAATTGTTTTTTAAAGGAACCGATCTGAAAACCCGGGCGATATGCATCCGGCAGATCGATATAGCCCGCAAGAAGGGTTAGGAAAAGAATAATTATGAATACGCGGCGGGGATCTTTCAACATAGAAGTTAGCTTACTAATTCTTCTTCGTCTCCTATGATCATACTACGTGATCCTTCTAAAATTGACAGGGCAAACGGATCGCGGCGGCGCTTACGGAATACGAATTCTTCTTCCGTCATCACGGTGTAATTGATTTCCCGCTCCCGACGGACCTCTTCCGCTTTTACCATCTGGGAAAGTTCCGGCAATACCACGCTGCCCACAACTAAGAGATCCACATCCGTTGATGATTTTTTAGGCAAACCCCGCAGATACCGTCCCGAAAGCATGGCAAACTTGATACGCCCCAGTTTGGCGCGCTGTTTGATAAGATCCCAGCCGAGCCCCGACGTCTTTGCGACGAGTTCCAGGAGATCATAATACAACGGATAATCCTTGCGGAAGGAATAAAACAACCGGTTTGCCCGCTGTTCCTTCGTAACCATGCCGGCTTTCTCCATGTGAGAAAGTTCGCGGCGTACCGCATTGATCTCCTCGCCGACTTTCCGGACCATATCACGGACATGAAAAATTGTACCGGGGTGGGTAAAAAATAACGTGAGAATTTTTACCCTAACTCTGGAAATAATAATATCTTCTAAAATCATACCACTCCTTCATGGGGCAGAAAGGCAGAACTTCAATATGTTATCGGCGTGCCAGTCGGCAGCATTTCTATCCAGATTTGGCCGCGATTAAAGCTTATTTCCTTTCCGTTTGTGTCAAAAAATTTCGTCCGGGATGTGCGGGTGTTCTTCTGCCAGGTAATTTTAATCGTTTTCCCGTCCTGATAGAGCATGCCTGTCCCGCTTCCGGTATTGCCGTATAACAGATGCAAATGATCGTCAACCGGCCCGGTTTCTACTGCAAATAAAACAACAATATCTTTTGCCGTCAACTGCTCTTTTGTTTCCAAATCCATGTGCGGTGCGCCGCCGGTAAACCGTTTGTAACTGTTCCCTGCCGGATCATAGACCCACTTCACGGTATAATCCGCATATCCCTTCCAGGCGGTGAACGTTGCGCTGAATGACGCGCCACGGTCTCCTGCCGGTGCATCGTCTTTAAACTTCCATGAAACGAAATTCTTATCCCAGGCAACGCCGCTTGCGTCAACATTGGTCCAGCCGCGGGTAGCGGCAAGTGCTTCCAGTTTATCCGTCACACACACCATGGTGTGTTCTGTCGCTACCGGATGATCAAGCCGGTCGGGGTTCCGGTAGCATGTCGGGAACGAAATGCCGAACTGATCCATATCCTTAATATTGTACTGGTCGATCTGACACAGAGCTTTGGCGCGCTCATCCACGGTCGGGTCACTGCACACCCCGGCTCCGCCGACGTGATTATATAATGCGTCATATTCCAAAACCCAGGGTAAAAAGTATGTTCGGGCGCTTCGCACCGGCGCTACATTAACCGACCCGGCTGCAATACCGCAATAAAATACGCCCATAAACCGCGTAATGCCACCCTCCGCTACTGCCTCATACACGACATCGGCAAGTGACAATCCCGATTGCGGCCGCGATTCTGCATGGTTTTCAATCATGACAGCCAGCGGTCGTCTCTTTTGCCAAACAGCCTCTTCCTGTTTCGTATAGAGCTTACCGTTTAATGGACATGCTTGGGTCCGCGGGATGGAAGGGTCTATAATAAAATGTTGTTGGGAGCTTCCTGTCGTCGCCGTCGGAGAAACCGAAGTGCCGCCTGACGTTTTCCCGATATATGTAAACGCGCCATACGATAGCCCGCTCGCTATCAAATAGATTGCGAGCCCGATAAGGCCGGTAACCAAAAATTGCTGTTTATTCATGTATCATTCCTTCAAACGGTTTTGCTTTTTGTACTGCTGTCTGTTCTTCTTTCGACAGAACGAGCTCTTTGCCTTTTCCTGATCTCACCTCTTTAATATACCACCGATGACCCGTCCTGGCATAGAGTGAAGTCATCACTAACCCGTTATCGTGTCCGTCCAAAAGACAGAGAGTAAAACTCTGGCTTCCGCCCGTGTCGGAAAACGGATTAAATCGGACCATTCCGACGCGCTGGATGTGGAGCCGTCCGTCTTTTCGGACATCGTCCAGTGCTTTATATAAATCTTTTGTTTGACTTTGCAAACCTTTCTGCGTCTGCAATATCTCCTCAAGAACATCCTTTAACCCTGTTTTACCGGTTGCCCCGGTGAGCGTATTGTAATGCCGCACCATACGCAGTACCACAACCGACAGTCCTACCCCCCACGCTATGGCGACAAAAAAAATAATCCACGAAACTGTATCCGGAGTGAACACCATCGGTATTCATTATACTACGATTCTTATTGCTTTTATGTCAATAAGCTTGCCGCGGGTTGACAAGGCTACAGTGATCGTGCTACGCTCTCCGCACGAGGCTAGGTATGCCTAAAAAATCAAAAAAAGAAAAAATCCTCGCAGACCTCCGCAGAAGAGTGCACACAGAGCAGTCTGTCACCTCCCCTACATTCCGTTTCCAACTGAAAAAAGAATCCGTATCTCCTGTTCAAACCTCCATTCCGCAGCAATCATCAGAAATCACCGCAATCAAACGGGATTTATCCAAAACATTTATTCTCTCAGGCTTGGCAATAATGACCGAGATAATTATCTATTTGTTAAAACGATGAAGCCCCACTTCGCGTAAAGCTTCGTGGGGTGAAAGGAGGTGAAACAAGAATATGGCAAGCATGTACTGTGTAAAATGCCGCGCAAAGCGCGACGATCCTAAGGCTGTTAAAGTGACCATGAAAAATGGCAAACCCGCAATGAAAGGGAAATGTCCAGTCTGCGGTACCGGAATGTATAAAATCGGTGCAGCGTAAATTTTTTGGAAAGAAATTTCTGTCTAAACAAAACCCCGTCGCATGGCGGGGTTTTTGTGGTATAATATATATGTACCTTGGAATCCGAATTCTCGCTCCGATCCAATCGGAGAGGAAAGTCCAGACAGCAGAATGTGAGGGGACTCCGCGTAAACGGAGACGGGCAACCGCTGGTGTCCTGACATCGAAAGATGCTGGGAACGATTCCTGAACTGACAGGATGAGAGAGTCGCAGAGACGATCATTTCCCTGTAGCCTGACGGCTATGGGAGATGGGTGAAACGTGACAATCCCACCCGCTGTAACCGACGACAGGTCCGCTTGATGACACATTCCAAAGGACCGAAGTGTGCGGGCATTAGAGAAATGAGGATTTTGAAACAGAACCTGGCTTATGAGATTCCCGGGTACACAAAGGATCCCTCTTATGTAGAAGAGGGATTTTTTGTAAAATATCGTATCAACACCTGACAGACCAACAGTACCGGCACAGCCAACGCCGCCCCGATAATACCCGCAAGTTTACCTCCGATCATAAGGGCAAGTATGGAAACTAACGGAGAAAGACCTACGCTTTTTTTCATGACCAACGGAACAAAAACATTATTTTCAAACTGCTGGGTCACAAAATAGAGCGCCGCGACGCTCAACGCTAAAATCGGGGACGTCCCCAAGCCCACGAGTACTGCCGGAATTCCTGATATAATCGGCCCGATCATCGGGATAATCTCGAGAAGCGCAGCAAGAATCGCAAGCGGTAATGCAAATTCTACTTTAAGAAGCACGAGGCCAATATAGGTCATAATACCGACGAATGACATAAGGAGTAATTCGCCGCGTACCCATGCCCCAAGCCGATATTCTATACGACGAAGTATGTCTGTTATTTGTTTGCCTATTGAGTTGCCGAAAAGATCAGTAAGGATTACTTCTGCGTGCCGCCGTTCGAGCAAAAAGTAAAACGTAAAGATAAGTACCGTTAATGTCGTGACAATATTTGTAAATATCCCGACGGTGACTTTGACCACGTTTTCACCCAGCGGTGCAATTTGTTTTGATATGGTCGTTAAATCGATATTCCAATACGGCAATAGCCGAACGATAAGATCCGGTAATAATTGCGCAAGCTTCGTCGATTGAACGACAATCGCCGGAATCGAACCTGCTATAGAGACACCTAAGAATCCTAATATCACGACATACACAAGAATAATGCTTACCGCCCGAGGCAGCCGAAGTTTTTCAAGACTAAGAACAATCGGATGAATCGCGGTCATCAGGAGAAACGAAATAAATACAAGGTAGATGATATCCCGAATCTCTATAACCAGCCACGTGCCGGCCAGAATCGCGAGTGTGAGAAGCACGGTTTGGAGGGAAATCTCAAGCTTCCTAAACATAACTACCAGTAGTATACCATGCTCCCACGAGCGCAGTCACGTTATCCGGAAATGCCGTATCCGTCACATCAAACCAGTGAATCTCTTTCTGTTTCTTAAACCATGTTAGTTGCTTCCTGGCTATCGCATGTTCGTTTATAACGTTCTCTTTGTTCATGCCTGCACGAATGCGCTCCTGTACATGATCGTCAATTCGCTTGTACAAAACCGGAAGCGGAGCCATTAATCCGATAATCAGAACATCATACGGCTGAGGAATATTCTTTTTTACTGTTGATTTTGCTATTTCTATTTTTCGAATCAGCCGGCGAGGATTATTCCAATCAGAATCATTCATACTTCCCCGCAGTGTCATATGCTGTAATTCCTGAAGTGTTAAGTTCCGTTTACGGAAATTTTCATCCGGAGGTATATCCACGGTTTCAAACGGATGTATTAATGCATGAATATACAACCCGCTGCCACCCACAACTATCGGTAACTCTCCGCGTCTGAGGATATCACCAATAGCAACCCGGGCTAACTTCAACCAATGTGCTACGCTGAATTCTTCTCCCGGGTCTACGACGTCATATAACCAGATGGGAACATCCGGCCTCTCTTTATTAGTTTCCAGATCATTACCCCGATACACCTGCCGGGAATCGGCGGAAATCAGTTCGCCGTTGAATTTTTTGGCAAGTGCCGCGGCTAACGCTGTTTTCCCTGTTGCCGTCGGTCCGCAGATTACCAGAAGTTTATGCATAGGTCCCGTTTCGTAAATTTGTTTTATTGATAAGCTCCTCAAGAATTGCCCACCGCCTCTTTTTTTCCGCGTAGGGAACATTGTCTTTGTATGCTTTGTGTGCCGCGGTCATTGGTCTGTCGGAATACATGGCAACATAGGCCTTTGAAAACCCGACATCGCGGACTAAACTCACGGTATTGTTAAATTGTGTTTTTGTCTCACCACAAAATCCTACGATGATATCCGTAGAAATCGTAACCCCGGGAATATGCTTTCGTAATTTCGCAACCAATGTTAAATATTCTTCCCTCGTATACCACCGGTTCATGCGTTTGAGCATCGTGTTATCTCCGGACTGCAGCGGCAAATGGATGTGCCGGGAAATATTATTGTTCTGTGCAATTACGTCAATAAGCTCATCGGAAAAATCCCAGGGATTGCTGGAAATGAAGTCTATGTTCTTTAATCCTTTGATTTTGCTGACTTCTTCAAGGAGTGCCGGGAACAATGTCGGAATCCGGAGTCTCCCGAGGTGTTTGACGTATACGGGTTTTATATTTTTTATTTTTAAGTCCGATCCGTAGGAATTAACGTTTTGACCGATGAGCGTCACGCGTGTAAATCCTTGACATTCCCGTACGATATCCTCAAACGGACGGCTTACTTCTCTCCCTCTCGTAAAGGGAACAACACAGTAGGTACAAAAATTATTACACCCGTTTGTGATGGGAACCAGCGCATGTTTTGAATCCGTCCGAATCGGCGCATACTCAAATCCTACTTCTTCAATCGGTAAAAATTCGTCAACGTCCGGTAGTTTTTTCTTCAATTGTTCCATCATCTTCCCGGATTTTTCCCGAACCGCCATCCCGACCATGCAACCGGTCAGTATGATTTTTTGTTTTGTTTTTTCCAAATTATGAATAAGACCATATACCCGGTGCGATGCTTTTTCCCTGATCATGCACGTGTTAATAACCACATCGTCGGCATCCTCAATTGATTTTGCTTGTATAAAACCCCGCGACTGATAATACGAAGCGATTCTTTCGCTATCCGCCTCATTGGCGGCACAGCCAAATGTAACAATGTAGTATTTCATACTATAAATTTTTCTATTATCGTTGCTACGCCGTCTTCTTCAACGGACGGCGCAACAAAATCGGCAATGGCTTTGAGCTCCGGCACGGCATTTCCCATGGCAATTTTGAGCCCGCAGGCCATCAGGAGCGGAAAATCATTATACCCGTCCCCCACACCGATCATTTCATGTGTTTGAATATTAAGTCTTTTTGCCACTTCAACGATTCCGTGGAGTTTCGAGGCCCCACTTGCCATGATATCAATACTCATAAACCCCGGGGTCCAGGAAGGTATTTTAAAAATATTTACATCCGGAATCTGCTGTAGATCTTTGATAATTTCATCTACTACCTGCGGATTGATTTTAGGAATATAAAAACTTAATATATTCTTTTTTTTAAACTCTCCGTGAAAGGATATATCTTCTTTCCCGTCAAAAATGTTTACTTCTATTTTATTCTTCCTGCAATATGCATAAATACTGTTGATAGCCCGTTTTTTCAACGCAAATTCCATGATCATCGTCTTTTTCACTGGATCGTAGATTTGCGTCCCGCCTGACAAAACGCACGGGCCGGACAGATTCAAGTGGTCTAAAATTGATTGAGCGACATACAGGGGGCGTCCGGTAGCCAAACATATATGAATTTTGCTATGCGCCGCTTTAATGGCCTGTGTAACGTGTGCAGACGGAAGATTTTCGATACCATGAACGACCGTCGTACCGTCAAGATCGAGAAAGAGGGCTTTATACTTCATGAAGAAATTATTTCCCGACGATCACTTCAACGTCAACGGAGGAGCTTGCAGTGAGATCAGCGGCAACGGTGCCTAATGTATACGTATCTTTCAGGTCCGTTTCAAGATTTGCAATGGCATCTTTCATCGTGTCTTTCCCGTGAATTTCCGTTGTCGTAAACGTATATTCTTCCGTATTCCCGGTACTCGCTACTGTATACCCCTTCTCTTCCAAAAAGGTTTTCATTTTTCCCGCGGCTCCGGGCGTACCGCCGCCGTTTAATACTTTTATTTCAAACGCCGTTTTGTCAATCGCAACCGGTGTCGGGGTGGGAGTTGGAGTGGGTGTGGCGGTCGGGGTGGGAGTCGGACGTGCAAATAACTTCAGCGGAGACGTTTTCTTTGCTGCGGCAAATAAAATCCCGCCGGTCGCGATTGCAACAAGAATCGTCACAATTGCCCACACGAATAATGACGTAATAGGCTTCTTATGGACCGAAATTTCCGGCATAACGGTTTGTTTTTTCTCCGGAGTATACAACTCCTCAACCATAGATTTCCTGACGGAATCTTCCTGGGGTACTTCATCTGCAGGCTCGCGTACCGGCGGTTCTTCTGGGGGCGGTTGTTCTTCTTCGACCACAACCTCCACGACCTGTGTGACCGGAGGGCGGGCTGCTTCTGATTCCGCAGACGGTGCCGCTTGTGCAGTCATCTTATTACTAAGCATTTTTCTTCTTCGTGACGGCATATAGTGAGTATATCAACTACTTGCGCTCGTGTAAAATCGGAGCGCAAATTTCCAGAAAAACCTGGACCCTGCGAAAAATGCGCCTGCGAATAGTAAAAGCCCGAGCGCGTCAAAAACCGTCAACTTGGTTAGGAGTATTTTTGTCGGGGCGATGATCATAAACGTCAGCGGCAAAATGAACAAAAACAAAAACTGGTTCACGTTCGCATACATCTCTCGGGGGTACCGCCCGATACCCGAAGTAGAATAAAGAAATTCGATGAGATTGGACAAATCAGGATACCAAATGATGAGAGTCGCAACGATAAACCACAAAGAATATAAAAGAAGTAAACCAATAACAATGCCGATACAGAATACTCCCACGATGGGCAACGTCACGACTATGTGAGCCGCGGAAATGACATACCACATAAATGCCGAGCCCAACAAAATCCGTATGATACCGCTGTAATTAATAATGGATGTACTGACGAGGAATTGAGAATCAACAGGTTTGGTGAGTATTGCATCCAGCATGCCCAGACGGATAAGATATGTCAGCCTTTCAAAATTCCTGGAGAAGAGGGTGTGGTAAATACCCATAAATAATCCGTACACGCCGGAAAGCAACAATATTTCGTAACGCGTCCACCCGAATACGGAGGTCGTCCGCGCCGTCAACAGAAAGATGGAGGCAAGAGAAAAAACACCCCACACCGTACTTCCCACGATGTTATTAATGACATTTGCGCGATACACGACCAATGCGGAAAAATTTAAACGGATAAGTGCGCGATAAATGTTCAGGTATTTTTTCATATTATATCCCCAGTCCGGTAAACAACCGTGTCCCCTTTTTCCATAACACCTGATAGATACCAAAGAGGATGACAATCCATACAATCTGGATGCCGATGGTCCGGACGGATTCCATGGCCGTTAATTTTCCCTGAAACGCTACCAGCGGAAAATAAATCATATAGGAAAACGGAAGCGAGAATGCTATCTGCCGGATAACGGGAGGTAAAAATTCAAGCGGCATGAGCATGCCGGCAAAAATAAGAATAACCGCTTCTACGAGCTGTTGCAGCCCGGAATAGTCCGTAAACCATAATGCGGAAATACCCACAATCATTTTAAAGATAAAGGATATGATGTACCCCAGGAATGCAATGCAGATGGCAAACAAAATTGCAGAAGCCGTATGGGCAACCGTCACGAACGATCCGAACAGCATCCAGAAAACGGCGAAGATAATGACTCCGAAAAATCCCTGAATCATCCTCCATGGTAATTCCTCGAAAAACTTTAGCCGTATATACGAAAACGGTTTCAGTAAATACCGGGACAATCCTCCCTGCTGAATATCCCAATGCGCCACATCTTCCTCAATATGCACAATAAGAAGCGATCCGGCGATGACCAGGAGAAAATAATACGTCGCCAGAGCCGGAAGGGTCCATGCGGATACAGGCACCTGATTGCCGGCATATGCGCCGCGCCAAAATAGAAAATAGACAAGCGGATTCAGCAGTGCGATGAAAAACCAGACAATGGACCGGCTACGGAGGGCAAAGGCTTCCTGAAAATGTAACGCAAAAATCCTTAGGTACCGCATAGGTCACGCTGCAGCTTTCGTAAATACATCGCGGATAATGTCTTCGATATCCGGCTCCTCGATGTTGAGGTCGGCAACCGGAAACGTCTGCAAAATCTGGGCCGCCGCTACGTTGGAGGCACTTCGCGGGACGCGGATGACGGCTTTGGGGAAATTGTAATCCACCAACTCTCCCACTTCCGCAAGTTTAGAAGGCGCGACATAGGTTTCCAGAACCACAGACAATACTTTATACTTGGCGAATTTTTTGACCAGATTATCGAGCTTGCCGTCATAGAGAATCGTCCCGTGATCAATAATAATCACGCGTTTGGCCAGCTGCCGCACATCCTCCATATAATGCGACGTCAACAGGATTGTTGATTTCCGGATCGAATTATATGCCTGGATGAAATCACGCATTTTCTTCTGCATCACCACATCCAGTCCGATCGTCGGCTCATCCAAAAACAACACCTTGGGGGAATGGATAAGTGCCGCAATCAACTCCATTTTCATGCGCTCTCCCAAAGAAAGTTTCCGTACCTGTACCTTAAGCAGCTTCTCCACCTCAAGAAGGTCAACAAGCTCGGAAAGCGTTTTGTGGTATTCGTCGTCGGTAATTTCATAGATTTCCTTGTTCAGGAGAAATGTTTCCTGCGCCGGCAGGTCCCACCACAACTGATTTTTTTGTCCCATGACCAAGGCAATCTGCTTTAAAAATACGTTCTTCCGGGCGCTTGGCGTATGTCCCAACACCGATACATTTCCGCTTGTCGGAAATAATAAACCGGAAAGACATTTGAGCGTCGTTGTTTTTCCGGCTCCGTTTGGCCCGATAAACCCGACGAGTTCCCCCTCCCCAATGTCAAACGAGATATTGTTCACGGCTTTTACCGTCTTGTATTTGCGCGAAAACAATGATTTTACGGATCCCAAAAATCCCGCTTCTTTTTGAAATGTTTGGTAGTGTTTAGACAAATGGGACACGGAAATAATCATTATTCTTATTATAACCCTTTTCCCAAAAAAGAATCCCGCCTCCTCGGCGGGACC
The DNA here is from genome assembly GCA_963701185.1 of Candidatus Gottesmanbacteria bacterium. GTDB lineage: Bacteria > Patescibacteriota > Microgenomatia > UBA10105 > UBA927 > XYB1-FULL-47-11. Next base: position 32,206 of record OY969569.1, on the reverse strand, counting down.
CTTTATTTGTAAGTCTTAGGTAACGATTTACCGGACAACTTTTTTCAATGCCTTACCTGCTGTAAATCCGGGAGTTTTGCGTGCCGGAATTTGTATCGGCGCTCCTGTCTGCGGGTTTCTTCCCGTTCTGGATTTCCGTGATCGGACCATGAATGTTCCGAACCCTGTTACGACGACTTTGTCGCCTTTTTTGAGTGCATCTGTAATGCCTCCAAAAACTGCTGCGACTGATTCACGTGCTGCTTTTGCAGTAAGACTGGCTTTCTTTGCAACGACTTCTACTAAATCTGCTTTTGTCATAGAATTAAAATTCACCTCCTTCGGGCAGAGGGATAGGACAAGGAATTTTTTTTAAGAGATTGCTGCAGCAACCTTTGAGAGGCAATGTAAAGAATCTGGCGCGCTCTGTCAATATATCAATTTTTCCGGATTGACAGAACGTGCTAAAAATTAAATTATTTTTATTTAGCAATCTCTGTTGCTCTTAATTCCCGTATGACGGAGATTTTGATTTGGCCGGGATAGGTCAATTTTTCTTCCACTTCTTTTTTAAGATCCCCCGCCATCAAGGTCGCCGCAGCATCATCAACGGTGCCGGGATCTACAACCACGCGGATCTCGCGGCCCGCCTGGAATGCAAACGCTTCCGTGACACCCTTATGCGCTTTTGCAATCCCTTCCAAATCCGTCAGGCGTTTGATATATTCTTCGACGTTTTCATTACGGGCGCCGGGTCGGGCGCCGGAAATAGCGTCGGAAATATACACGAGTATCGATTCACTGGACGAAAACGGCGTATCCTCATGATGCTGTGCCACACAGTCAATGACTTTCTGCGGCATGCCGTATTTTTTCAGAAGTTCAACACCCAAATCCACATGCGTTCCTTCACGGTCCATGATAACTTTGCCGATGTCGTGCAAAAGACACCCAAGACGAACAACATTGACGTCTGCCCCCACCTCGCGGGCAAGAGCGATACCGATTCTGGTTTCCTCCAACGTATGGGCAATCATATTTTGCCCGTAGGAAAACCGGTATTTAAACCGTCCCAAGTGAGCCACGATCGGCGCGGGCAAGTTGTAAACGCCCACGGCGTGACACAGTTTCTGTCCTTCTTCAAACATGATCCGTTCGATTTCTTTGCGGACCTGTTCAACGATTTCCTCAATGCGTCCTGGCTGTACGCGTCCATCCCGCAGCAGTCTCTCGAGTGTCACGCGGGCAATTTCCCGACGGACCGGATCAAAACAGGACAAGCGGATGACACCCTCTTCATCCAAATCCACGTCAACACCCGTTGCCGTTTCAAAGGCCCTAATATTGCGGCCTTCTTTCCCGATAATGCGGCCCTTCATATCCTCATCAGTCAATTTGATAACGGATACCGTGTACTCCGCAACATAATCGGTTGCCCCGTGACGCATGGCGTCCACAAGAATATCTTTTGCTTTCGCATCCGCTTCTTCTTTTGCCCGATCTGCCGATTCTCTTACCTCACGGGCAAGATTTTCTTTCAGCTGATCCCGCATGGCCTCCATAATGACCGCACGCGCTTCATCGCGGGTGAGATGCGCGACTTTTTCCAATTTGTCTATGTGTTGCTGCTGTAGCTCTTCAACCTCTGCAGTTTTCTTTGTAATCTGCACTTCCAGGTTTTTGAGGCGCAGATCCCGGTCTTCCAGTGCCCCTTCTTTCCGTTCGATATCAACGAGTTTGCGGCGGGACTCCTCTTCGGCGTCTCTTCGAATTTTAAACGCTTCGTCTTTCGCTTCGACGATCAATTCCCGCGCCTTTGCCTCTGCCATTTGAACAACCGCATGGGTATCTATTGAAATAACCGGAGCTTTTTGTTTTACCTGCTGGGGTTGTGGCTTAACCTGGACGCCGGCTGGCGGAGGAGCCCCCGTTGCTTTTTTATTTTTTACCAACCCGGAAAGGGTTTTCAAAACATCAAACATATTGATATGAAGATTTATGGAAGAAGAAGTGCAGCAAAAATCCCGCCGTTTAGGCGATGGTGTCAGTAGGGATTAAATGGAAAAATAGAGAAGTTTGCATAATCCTACATTCGTGCTGTTTCAACTCCAAAAATCTACTTTACTTCGTTTATTGTACCTTACTAATCGTGTTGCTGTCAAACCCGCGCCGGGCTAAATACTCATATATCTTTTTCCTACGCTCCAAAACCGGTAGTTTTGCCCATACATGCAACTTTTTAGCCACAGCCTGTTTAGCAGCCGCCAGCAGGCTCACAGAGCCTCGTAAGGCCAACGCCGAGACTATCACGTCGTCCGGTACCCCTTTACCCCGCAGTTCCATCTGAATATACCGGTTTCCTTTGGGCTTAAACTCTGTGCGTTGGCTTACCCACCACTCGGCAAATTTCTGGTCATCCGCGTACCCCAATTCCTCCATGCGGGCGATAACTTTAACCAGCAACCCGGCGCCTGACACCTTCCATCGGGTAAGTTTTTTGTTCAAAAAATCGGAGAGCTCTTTTTTGCTACGGGGGCGGAAAGACACATACCGGATCGCGGCATTGATGAGAAGTTCATAGTACGGATTATCCATGTTTGGTCGGGGTGGGCAGACTTGAACTGCCAACCGCTCGCACCCCATGCGAGTGCGCTAGCCAATTGCGCCACACCCCGATTGATTGCTTGTATTCTATCATCTTTTATGTAAAAATGGGATAATTCTTCAGACTGCCTACAAGAAAGGAAACATATGCCGGTCGATGCAAAACTTCAAGCTGTAAAACTTGCGATGGAACAGATCGAGAAACAATATGGCAAGGGTTCCATCATGAAACTCGGCGAGAAAAGTGCACACATGGCAATCGATGTCATCCCTACCGGCATACTCCCATTGGATTTGGCGCTCGGCGTCGGCGGACTCCCCAGAGGCAGAATTGTCGAAATCTACGGACCGGAAGCATCGGGAAAAACAACCGTCTGTTTATCAACCATTGCCGAAGCGCAAAAAGCCGGAGGCACCGCGGCATTTATTGATGCCGAACATGCCCTGGACCCACAATGGGCGGAAATATTGGGAGTAAAACTTGATGATCTTCTTATCTCGCAACCGGACACGGGAGAACAGGCACTGGAAATTGCCGAGACATTAATCAGAAGCGGCGGCGTGGATATCATCGTTATCGATTCCGTTGCAGCTCTGGTTCCGAGGGCGGAAATCGAAGGGGAAATGGGTGATTCCATGATGGGCGTACACGCCCGTCTTATGTCACAAGCTTTGAGAAAGCTTACTGCCGTTATTTCGCGATCAAAGGCAGTCGTCATATTCACGAACCAATTGCGCCAGAAAATCGGCGTGATGTTCGGCAACCCCGAAACCACAACCGGCGGCATGGCACTCAAATTTTATTCCAGCGTACGTATGGACTCACGGAAAATCGAATCTCTCAAAGATGGCGATAAAGTCATCGGGAGTAGGCACCGCGTGCGGGTCGTCAAAAATAAAGTCTCTCCCCCGTTTAGATTTGCAGAGTTTGACGTCATGCATGACGGCGTATCGCAGGAAGGCGGGCTTATCGATGTGGGGCTGGAATTTAATATTCTCACCAAATCCGGTGCGTTCCTTAAATACGGAACTCAGATGCTCGGCCAGGGACGCGAAGCGGCAAAACTGTTCCTCAAAGAAAATTCCAAAGTGGTGAAGGAAATCACCGACGCCATCTGGAAAGTTGTGAAAGAGGGCCGCGCCGCCTCCAAAGTCGCCATGGGAGTGGAAGAAGAAGAATAAAACCTCCGTCTTTGCTTACCGTTTGGGTGATTGCTTCCGCGCTCTTGCTTTTCCTGCAAATCCTGCTTTGCGGCGCTGCTTGGCTCTGGGATCACGCATGAGGAATCCGCGTTTCTTGAGAATCGGACGGAATTTTTCAAGATCTACTTTAATGAGAGCCCGGGATAATGCATGAATGGTCGCGGCCAGCTGCCCCGTGAGTCCGCCACCCGTCGTCGTTACGGATACGGCAAATCTGCTCATGGTGTTGGTGGTGCGGAACGGTTCCTGATACCTTTTTGTAAATACATCACCGGGGAAAAATTTCTCGACCGGCTTGCCGTTGACGATCATCTCGCCCTTTTTGACGGAAACCCCGCTGATCGTCACTGCAGTATCTTTGACGACATATAAACGTGCGCGGGCGCTGGCAGTTTTTCTTCGGCCCACGGCTTCGTAATACGAAACTTTATCCTTGTCCGCCGAAGACTTGACGGAGGCTGATTCTTTAATTTTTGTATCTTCTATTTTTTTATCAGTCATATTTATTTTGTAAATTTATCTTTATACGGGTAATCTGCTTCCGGAAATATGAACAGGCGGGTCACGAGCCTATCGCGGAGTTTATTTTTCGGCAGCATCCCCCATACGGCATGGCGGATGGGTTCCGTGGGTTTTTCCTGTTTCACCTGCCAGAGCGCTTTTTGTTTGAGCCCTCCCGGATGACCGGAATAATTGCCATACAATTTTTGTTTATCTTTCCGTCCCGTGACAATGAAATGTGCGGCATTGATGACAACAACGTTATCGCCGCAATCCAGAGAGCGAACGTAATTCTTTTTGCTTTTGCCGATAAGCTTTTGTGCAATCTCCGTTGCCACGCGTCCCAGCACTTTGCCTTTCACATCAACAAGCTGCCAGTTATGCTCAAGCTCCGATACTTTTGTTGCGGGTGTATTCATAGTTATTTCTTAACAGATTTTCTTACTGTCTTTTTTACTGGTTTCTTTTCTTCAACTTTAGGTTTGACTACTTCCACTTTTACCCGTTCATCTACTAATTGAAACAATACTTCTTCCGTCGCATCGCCTAAACGTTTTCCTAAATGTACGATTCTTGTAAAACCGCTTTTTCTGCTTGCAAAACGTGTCTTTGCATCGGATAACAACACACTCTCAATATCTTTGCTGGCAAGTACTTTCTCAATCTGATTACGGCTTGCCTGTGATCCGTCTTTAGCTTTGGTAATAAGCTTTTCAATCATCGGCTGGGACGCTTTTGCTTTCGGTAAACTTGTTTTGATTGTTCCGCGGATAAGCAAGTCACGGACCAGCCCTTGGAGCAGGCGTCTCCGTTCATTTTTCGTCCTCGAAAATTTTCGTCCGAATACAGAATGTCGCATAGGTTTATACGGTTAATGCTACTCCCTTTTCACGGAGTTTTTCTTCAACAACTGCCAAAGACTTCGTTCCGAGATTTTTAATTTTCATAAGTTCTGTCTTTTGCGTTCCTAACAGTTGCCCGATTGTTTCAATGCCGCCGTTTGCCAGGGCATTGACGATACGGGTCGGGATATCCAATTCCTCAATGCGCATCTTGAGTACCTCATCTGACACAGAAGGTGTCACGGCAACTGCTTCCGCTGTTCCCGGCACTTTGGGCTCATATACCTGTACGAAATATGAAACCAAAATCTTTGCCGCGGATTTGAGTGCATCAAGCGCGCTCACCGTAGCGTCCGTCCAGATTTCCATCACAAGCCGGTCCAGATTGGTCATGCGGCCGACACGGGTAGCTTCCACACGGTAGTTCACACGAACGACGGGAGAGAATAATGCGTCTACTGACATCACGCCGACTTCATCGTAATGTTTTTCGTCAGCTGATACGTACCCCATGCCGCGCTCGGCGGTGAGGGCCACTTCAAGACTTGCCTTTTTATCAGCCAAATGAGCAAGCACTAATTCTTTGTTGGCAATGGTGACCCCCGCAGGTACTTCAATATCTGCCGCGGTTACTTCACCCGGACCGGTTTTGGAAATTGTCAGGTTTACAGACTCATCTCCGTCGATGGTGAGACGGACTTTCTTAAGATTCATCAAAAATTCAACGACATCTTCCTTCATACCCGGAAGCGTAGAAAATTGATGTTTGACACCTTCAATTTTTGCCGTCACGATTGCACTTCCCGGAAGCGATGCCAAAAGAACGCGGCGCAAACTGTTTCCCAATGTCTGGCCATACCCCTGATCCAAAGGTTCGAGAATAAACTTCCCGTATCCCGGTTTATCGATGACTGTCTCTATTTGAAAATTACCATCTATCATATTTTCTCCTTTCCTAACGTGAATAATGTTCTACAATTAACTGCTCGCTAATGTCTTCGCCGACATCCGTCCTTACCGGTAACCGGACGATTTTGATAACCGGACCTTTGCGCTCCACCCATTCAGGAATTTTTATTGTTTTATCTTCCAATAATTTACTCACCGCGGGAATCGCCAGAGATTTTGATTTCATCGTGATGACCTGATCGCGGTCCACGAGAAATGACGGAATCGTTACTTTGGCTCCGTCCACTGTGACGTGCCCGTGATTGACGAATTGCCGGGCGGAGGCGCGGGTAGGGGCGAGATTCGCCCGGTACAGAACATTATCCAGGCGCCGTTCCATGAATTCCAAAAGTTTTTCTCCGGTATTCCCTTTCCATTGTTTTGCGCGTTCAAATGTTTTCCGAAACTGCCGTTCCAACACGCCATACATCCGTTTTACTTTTTGCTTTTCCCGAAGCTGCTGGCCAAATCCGGATACTTTCCGCTTGCCTTTTGCCCCGTGCTGGCCAGGAGGAATATTTGCGCGACGAAGATACGCCGCATGGGATTTACTACCCACGGTCTTGAGACCGAGGTCAATGCCTTCGCGGCGGGATAATCTGTTTTTCGGTCCTGTATATCGTGCCATATATAAATTCTAAGTATTAATAAAAATAAAAACGAATCTTTTTTAAAATTTACAAATATATAAATAATTAAGTAATAATAACGAATCTTTTTTTAAAAAAAATAATTTTTTATTATTTTATATTCTGCGTTTCTTTTTTGCCCGGACGCCATTATGCGGCATCGGGGTCACGTCAGCAATAAGCGAAATGATTAACCCGACAGCTTTAAGCCCACGAAGCGCGGCATCGCGTCCCGCTCCGGGCCCTTTAATATAGACTTCAACTTCACGAAGCCCCTGATCCTGGGCTTTACGGGCGACTGCCTCAACTGCAGTGGTCGCGGCGTACGGCGTGGATTTGCGTGCGCCCTTAAACCCTGCCATACCCGAGGATCCCCAGCACAGTGTATTTCCGTGTTCGTCCGTAATGGTCACGAGCGTATTGTTAAATGTCGCTGTGATAAAGACCTTTCCTTTTTCTACAACCCGATGTATTTTTTTAATTGCCATAGGTTATTTTTTAGCCTCTGCTGCCGGCGCTGCTACTGCTGTATCTGTCTTTATACGGTCGTCTTTCTTCATGGCTCCGATCGTCATCCGCTTGCCGCGTTTGGTGCGGGCATTGCTTCTTGTCCGCTGACCGCGTACCGGAAGTTTCTTGACATGCCGGATGCCACGATAGGAACGGATTTCAATGAGCCGCTTAATATTATCGGAAACTTCCTTCCTAAGGTCTCCTTCAACGGCATATCCCTTTTCCAATATTTTTGCAATTTTATTGACTTCTTCATCGGTCAATGTTTTCACCCGTCGTGCTCCGTCCATCTGGGCTTCTTTTAAAACCTTAACCACATTGCTTCTGCCCACGCCATACAGGTAGGTCAATGCAATGTCCAGTCGTTTGTCGTTCGGTAAGTCAACTCCTGCAATACGTGCCATAAATTAATTAATAAAATATTTTTTACCCCTGCCGTTGTTTGTGTTTCGGATTTTCGCAAATGATGTACACCTTGCCGTTGCGGCGTACCACTTTGCATTTATCACAAATTGTTTTTACGCTTGCTCGTACTTTCATATTTTTATTTCACCCTGTAGGTAATTCTCCCTTTGGTAGAATCATACGGTGTCACTTCAACTTTTACCTTATCTCCCGGCATGATCCTAATAAAATTCAACCGCATCTTCCCTGACAAATGACACAAAATAATATGTCCGTTTGCTAGCCTGACCCGAAATAACGTATTGGGCAGACATTCGGCAACAACACCTTCTACTTCAATATTTCCCTGATGGGCCATAAGTACAAAAACAACAAAAATAACCCTCTTTGAATCGAGGTTTCTGTCAATGAACCCAATTGTACCTCAAATACCTCCTGCGGTCAATACTACCGGGCCGCTCGCAGTTATACCCAGGGTGTGCTCGAAAACCGAGGTGAGTGACCGGTCCCGGGTGGCCAGGGTCCAGCCGTCCGTATTTTCGTAGACAATGTCCCCTTTTCCCGCCGCATAAATGGGCTCTATCGCAATCGTCATGCCTTCTTTGAGCGGTAAAGTATTCTCAATAGCCCCCTTTAGAAAATTAGGAATCTGGGGTTCTTCATGAAGCTCGCGTCCGATGCCGTGTCCTACTAACGATTTGACGATACTGTATCCCGCACCTTCTATGGTTTCCTGCACGACCTTTGAAATATCGCCAATCCTGTTCCCGATCCGTGCAGCATTTATTGCCCTTTCAAGCGCCAGTTTGCCGGTCGCCAGAAACTCCTCATTCTTTTTTGATGATCCGATAATTTTCGTTCCGGCGGTATCCGTATGAAAACCTTGATAAATAAGCCCTATGTCTATTGTTAAAATATCTCCGTCTTTCAAAACATATTGTGTCGGAATCCCGTGAACGACCACTTCGTTGACGTTAAGACACGTGGCCCATTTGTATCCGGGGACTGTTTTAAACGATGCGGCCGCACCGGATTTTTCGATTAATTCATTGGCACGCTTCTCAATATCCATCAATACCACACCTGGTGTGGAAAATGCGAGGAGATCGTCAAGAATGGTGCCGAGTTTCTTCCCGCCCTCACGCATGACGGCGATATCTTCAGGGGTTTTAATGTGGATCATATGAGGTTCCGGTTTTGAAGCTCTTGAATAATTGTTGTGACTACTTGTTTCTGTGACATCCCTGTCGTATCAAGTAACCATGCATCAGGAAGTTTTTTCAGCGGATCAATTGCTCGATTCGTATCTTGGTCATCTCTCTTTCGTATATCTTCTAATAATTCTTCGAGACTTTGTTCCGTTCCTCTTTCTGAATTCTGTTTCCATCGACGTTTTGCACGCTCTTCTAGACTTGCCGTTAAATATATTTTTAACTGTGCATTCGGCAACACCCGATATCCAATATCGCGACCCTCCATGACAACACTCTTCCCCTGTGCCAATTCCTGTTGGCGGGCTACCATAAATTTTCGAACTTCCGGAATTGTGCTCACGCTGGAAGAACCTTTATCAATTTCTGGATTGAAAAGTTGATCCGTAACATCTTCTTCGTTCAAAACAACGCTGAATCCGCGTTTGCTTTTTTTGGGAGGCGGACGAAGATCGATAGTATATTTATCTAATAAAGATATTACTTTTTCTTTGTCTGCAAATGCTTCCCCTTCACGCGTACATGCTAATGCCAAAGCACGATACATGGCGCCGGTATAAAGATACGTCAAACCGAGTTCTCTCGCCAGTCGGCTCGAAATATCGCTTTTGCCAGCGCCGACTTCCCCGTCAATTGCAATCTGCAGTTGATTCATATGTGAAACTTCTTGTTTACCATGCATTTCTTGAACTACCATAATTTTACTCTTTTGCTTGAATCTTTTGCATGATAGACGCATGCACTTCTTCAATCGACTGATCGGCGTTGACCTCTATCAGTACGCCCTGGGACCGGTAATAGTCCAATACATCTTTTTCCCCTTCCCGGTAAATGGCAAGTCTGGATTTAATCCTCTCAGGCGTGTCCCCTGTTTCTATGCTTCCCGGATGCAAGGGTCTCGCGCGTTTGCCAAGCCTGATAATCGACTCCTGTTCGCTTAAATTCAGATATATAACTTTTTCTACTTTGTAGCCGTATTTATCAATTTTGTCAGCCAAAAACTTTGCCTGTTCGACGTTCCGGGGGAACCCATCCATAATCCAACCGCCTTTAGCATCTTCTTCCTTCAGGCGCCATTTCCACAACACAAACATCTCGCTGTCTGCTACATACTTCCCCTCTTCCAGTGACTGACGGCAGACTTCACCGATAATTCCTTTATCGTTTGCCGCCGCATCGCGGACCAGATCACCCGATGTCAAAATCGGCAGATGTAATTTTTCCGCCAGTAATTTTGCCTGCGTTCCTTTTCCTGATCCTTCCGGTCCGTAAAAAACAATATGCATAAATAATTAAATTCCAAAAACTAAAAATCAAAAAATATGAGTATATTTAAAAAACAATTTTTTGAAATTAAATTTTGGTATTTACTCCTTTAAGTACCCTTCGTAGTTTCTCATGACGAGTTGCGCTTCCATTGCTTTAAAGGTTTCCAAAACTACCGATACCACGATAAGTACTCCCGTGCCGCCAACCAGTAATGTCGACACACCGGAAATCTGCTTAGCAATAGACGGCAATATGGCAATAAGCCCCAAAAACAATGCGCCGGCGAGTGTGATGCGCGTCAAAATATAGTTGAGATAACTGGCTGTGGCTGTCCCGGGACGGATACCGGGAATAAATCCGCCGTATTTCTGGATTTCATCCGCAATCTTTTTCGGATTAAACGTAATAGCGGTATAAAAGTACGTAAATCCGATAACGAGGAAAAAATAAATAACGTTGTACCACACGCCATTGGGATTAAATACGTTTGTCAGAAATGCGCCGACTCCGGCCAGGGCCGGAACCTGCTTTAAGAATCCTCCGAGAAGTGACGGCAGAAGTACCATGGACACGGCAAAGATAATCGGGATAACCCCTGCCTGATTAACCCGGAGCGGCAGATACGACACATTCCCGCCGTATACTTTGTTGCCTCGAATGCGGCGTGCATAATGCACGGTAATCCTGCGGACGGCTTCGTTCACAAATACCGTTGCCGCAATCACCAATATCGCCAGCACGCCGAAGAGAACAATATTGGTTATTCCTTCCGCAGTGGCAGTCGTGGCAACCTGACCGAATGCAACCGGCAGCCGGCCGACGATACCGGCAAAGATAAGAAGCGATATGCCGTTCCCTATCCCGTACTCCGTAATCATTTCCCCAAACCACATGGCAAGGAGCGTCCCCGCCGTCATGGTCACCACCATCGTAATGAGCGCCAAGGGATCCAACGTTGCAATAATTCCCTGATTCCGAAGTAATGCAATCATGCCGATGGACTGCACGGCGGCCAACGGCACAGTGATAAGACGCGTATATTGGTTGATTTTCTCCCGACCGTATTCCCCTTCTTTCGACAACTCTTCTAGTTTAGGAAAAACGATCTGCAGTAACTGAAGAATAATGGAAGCGTTGATATATGGGTTCAATCCCAATGCCATAACGGAAAAATTTACAAGCGTCCCGCCGGAGAAAATATCCAACAGTCCCAAAAATTGGTTCTGTGCAAACAGTGCAGCAAGTTTATGCGTATCTACGGCAGGGATTGGGATGTGGGCAAATAACCGAAAGACGAAAAAAATAAATGCAGTGAGCAAAATTTTCCGTCTCAAGTCCGGCGCTTTCCAGCTATTGATAAGAGGCGACAACAATTTATTCATGTGAGGAAACGCTTCCCCCGGCTTTTTCGATCGCAGCTGCTGCGCCTTTTGAACACGGCACGGCGACATTCAGTTTCACTGTTACTTTTCTGCTTCCTAATAGTTTAACCCGGGTAGTAGCCATATCTATCATATGATATTTTTTGAGTGTTTCCAATGTAACAGTTGTGCTGACTGGTAACGTATTTAACTTCTCAACCGGAACGGGCACCGCTTTTCCTGATTGAGAAGCATTTCTGCCTTTCCCGCGAAGGAGCGGCAACCGTTTAATAAGCGGCAGCTGTCCGCCTTCAAATCCGATGCGGATTCCGTCCCGTGATTTCTGTCCTTTGGTTCCGCGGCCTGATGTTTTGACCTTTCCGGATCCGTGACCCCGCCCAAGACGTTTTTTCGGACGGCGTACGATTTTTTGTAACAACAATGCATCTTTCATATTATTTTCTTACAAATGTTTTGAGCGATTTCAAAGCTTCCATCGTCGCGTACACGTTGGAGGCCTGATTTTTGCTTCCCAATATTTTTGATACGATATCACGGATACCGGCCGCCTCCACAACAGCCCGGACTGCTCCGCCTGCGATAACGCCGGTTCCGGGAGGTGCCGGCTTGAGCATAACTTTTGCAGCGCCGCGTTTCACACGGATCTCATGCGGAATGGTCGTTCCCTTCATAACGACTTCAAACATATGTCTTTGGGCGTAACTCACCGCTTTGCGCACTGCCGATGATACGTCAGGCGCACCGCCCAAACCTACACCCACTTTTCCTTTTTTGTCGCCGACCACCGCAAGCACGGAAAATCCGATTTTATTGCCGCCCTTGGTCTTTTTTGAAACGCGGTTCACCTGGACTATTTTTTCTTCCAACCCGCTGGTATTTCTGCTGTCACGTCTCATATTATTAATCCTCCCTCACGTGCACCCTGCGCAACTTCTTTTACCGTACCGTGAAAGCGGTACCCTGACCGGTCAAAGACGACTGTTTTAATCCCTTTTTTCAATGCAAGCTTCGCTATATCAATCCCGAGCGTTTTCCCTGCTGCCTTATTTTTCCCGCTCACGCGCGTAGCAACCAATGTCACTCCTTTGGTGTCATCAATAATCTGTGCCAACACTGCGGTATTGGAACGGAATACGGATAATCGCGGGCGTGATGCCGTTCCCGTAATTTTTGCCCGAATCCGTGCTTTTCGTTTCTGCCGTAATGTATGATGTGTTTCCATATTATTTAGCTCCGGGCGCCCCTCCTATTGCTTTTGCCGCTTTTCCTGCTTTCTTGCGGATATATTCCCCCTGATACTTAATACCCTTCCCTTTGTATGGTTCCGGCTTTTTGATGGCGCGGATACCGGCGGCAACCTCACCGACTAATTGTTTGTCTAATCCCGACACCACAATTTTCCCTTCCGCCGCAGCAAATTGAATACCCGCCGGAGGAGCAATGGTGACGGGATGCGAAAATCCTAAATTCAGCGTCAAATTCGTGCCGGTAACGGCCGCTCTGTACCCCACTCCGGAAAGTTCAAGCGTCTTTGTCCAACCCTTCGTGACGCCGGTAACAAGATTATCAATGTTTGCCCGAACGTAGCCATGGAGTGCGCGGGTAGGCTTATCATCACCTTTCCGCTTCACTTCAATTCTCCCGTCTGAAACTTGTACACTCACGCGGGGTGGGACATTCATATGCAATTCACCCTTCGGACCCTTCACAACCACGTGCCCGCCTTCGGCGGTAACCGTTGCTTCTTTAGGAATAATGATGATGGCGTTTCCGATTCGTGACATATAGTTACCAGATTTTACACAGCAATTCTCCGCCGATACCTTTCTTTTTTGCTTGACTCCCTGTCATAATGCCAAAAGGAGTCGAGAGGATAGCAATCCCCATGCCTCCCACGACCTGCGGAATTTTATTTTTTGCCACATACCACCGTAAACCGGGTTTGCTGACCCGCTTCACGCCGGTAATCACGGATGTACCGTTCGCATATTTAATCCCAACCTGTAAGTTCGCTTTCGGATCCGTGCCGACTTTGGCAATCGATGCGATATATCCTTCCTCAAGAAGGATTTTCCCGAGCGCCATCTTCAGCTTGGAATACGGCAACTCTATCACCGGATTCCGGGCAAGCGATGCGTTCTTTATTTGTATAAGCATGTCGCCGATAGGATCGTTTACCATGATGCTTTAACTACCCCGGGTAGTTCTCCTTTATGTGCTAACTTTCTGAAACACAATCTGCAGATGCCGAATTTGCGCATATACGCGCGGGATCTACCGCACAGTGAACAGCGGTTGTGTTGCCGGACGTGATATTTTTGTTTATGTTCAAATTTTACGACATCAGATGTTTTAGCCATGCTGCTCCTTTTCAAACGGCATACCGAACAATGTTAACAGTTTTTTTCCATCAGCGTCATTGCCTGCCGTGGTCACAAACGTTACTTCAAATCCGCGGGGTTTGTCGATCATGCTGTAGTCAAGTTCCGGAAAAATACTCTGTTCATGTATGCCCAGCGTATAATTCCCTTTGCCGTCAAATCCCGCGGTCGGCACGCCGTGAAAATCACGGACACGGGGAAGCGCAAGACGGATAAACTTCGTAAGAAAATCATACATCCTGGGACCACGCAGCGTTGCTCGGAGTCCCACCGTGTCTCCCGCCCGCAGTTTAAAGGTTGAAATTGCACGCTTGGCCCGGGTAATCTGGGGTTTTTGCCCGGCAATAACGCCCAGCTGTTTGACCATACTCTCTAATACCTTTTTATCCCCTTGAGCCTCGCGGCCGATGCCGCAGTTTATGACAATCTTGACGAGGCGCGGAATTGCCATGCGGTTTTTTATCCCCGTTTTGGCGAATTCCGGTACTATTTGTTTGATATAAATGTCATGTAATTCGTGCATAGTGTTATATAACCTGTTCACATTTTTTACAGATCCGTTCTTTCTCCCCTTTAACAATCCTGTATCCTAAACGCGTTGGTTTTCCGCATTTCGGACAGATAACGGCAATTTTCCCCAACGCGATAGGTTTGACGACTTCGATAATCCCTCCGGGGTGTTGTTCATCGCGTTTTTTCTCATGTTTTTTTACGATGTTGATGCCCGGAACAAGGACCTTCGCATCTCTAGGGAATACTTTTTCCACTTTCCCTTTCTTCCCTTTATCTTTCCCAGTAGTCACGATAATCTGATCACCTTTTTTGATTTTCATAATTAATAAACCTCCGGCGCCATACTGACGATTTTGTCAAACCCTTTTTCCTTGAGTTCCCGGGCAATCGGACCGAAGACGCGGGTGCCGCGGGGATTTTTGTCAACGTCGTTATCAATGAGTACGCCGGCATTGTCGTCAAACCTGATATAGGATCCGTCCGGGCGGTGATATTCTTTATGCGTCCGTACTATCACGACTTTCACAAGTTCGTCGTCTTTCACCATGCCCTGAGGGTCGACCTTGCGGACGACGCACTGCACGATATCGCCGAGTCTTGCAAAATTCTGTTTCGATGCGCCGTAAATATGGATAATTGACATGAGTTGGACTCCTGAATTATCTGCGGCTACTATTTTTGTTTTTCGTTGAACCATATTATGTTAATTTTTTAACGACAATAAAATGTTTTCTCTTGCTCATTGGTTTTGTTTCTTTGATTTGAACCTTATCACCGACCGCAATGCCTTCGATCTCGTTGTGTACGGCAAATTTCCGGTGCCGCTTGACTGCTTTTTTGTACAGCGGATGCCTAAACTCATGTTCTACCTCAACCGTCACGGTCTTTTGCGCGGCCGTTGATGTCACTTTACCGATACGTGTGTTATTCATGGATTAACTCCTTTTGTCTTAATAGAGTCGACACAAATGCAATTTTCCGGCGCAGGATCGTCCCTTCGCGTACATTTTTAGACTGCTTAGTGTACCGGTTCATTGTTAGAATGGCAAGGGCAGTCTTTGCGTCGACAAGTACCTTGACCAATTCTGTCGCCGTCATCGCTTTCAATGCTGTCTGTGCTTTTGTTTTCATATTATTCCTTTGCGACAAAAATCGTCCGGATAGGTAATTTAGCGGCTGCGAGTCTTAATGATTCAACTGCTTGTTCGCGAGAAATACCTGCCATCTCAAATAAAATTCTTCCCGGCCGAACCACGGCAACATACTCAAAAACATCGCCCTTCCCGCTCCCCATACGGGTTTCCGGCGGCTTGTGTGTGACCGGCTTGTCCGGAAATATCCGGATCCAGATTCTTCCGCCGCGTCGCGTTGAATGAGTAAGCGCCCGCCGTGCAGCTTCGATCTGCCGGCTTGTTACCCAACCGTCAGTCGTCGCCTTCAGGCCATACTCTCCGAAATCCACATGGGATCCCCGGATCGATACTCCTGTTCGTTTTCCTCTGAATGCTTTCCGATGTTTTGCTCGTCTTGGTGCTAACATATTAATTTGTTTTTCTGCAAATCCACACTTTTACGCCGATATATCCTGATTTTGTGAGAGCCGGAATAATCGCATAATCAATTTCTTCCCTGATGGTTGAAAGTGGCACAGTCCCTGACTGAAATTTCTCACGACGGTGAATTTCCGCTCCGTTGATGCGGCCGGACAAAAGTATTTTTACTCCCTTTGCGCCTGCCGTCATGGCGCGTTCAATGGCCATGTTGCATACCCGTTTGTACGGCATGCGCTTAATGAGTTGGTCTGCAATATTCGTCCCGACCAGATATGCATTCAAATTCGGCTCTTTAACCGGTTCTACCGCAACTTCCACTTTTGAGCGGTTGGCTCCCTGTGACAGTTTTTGCTTGCGCGCGTAGGGATCGGGACGGCCCGGATCCGTTAAAATAAATTTTTCAATGTACTTTTTAAGATCTTCCATACCCGCGCCTCCGCGGCCGATAACGACACCCGGCCGGGATACATACAGGGTAACTTTTACCTTGTTAATGGACCGTTCAATGTCAACATTGGAAAGTCCCGCCGGTTTCAGCTTGGCAAACAACATTGCCCGCAGCGTGTGATCCTGCAGTAATAGCTGTTTGTAGTGTCGTGAATCGGCAAACCACCGTGAACCCCACGTAAACGTGGTGCCTATTCTAAAACCTTTCGGATTAATTTTTTGTCCCATGGGTATCTCCTTTTTTCTCTGTATTGTCTTCCACAATAATCCGTATGTGCGTCATGCGTTTTTTAAATGCGTGTGCCTGTCCCCGTGATACAGCATGCCAGCGTTTCATCGCGGGACCGCCCATAATTTCAATAGTTTTAAAACGAAGAGTATCTTCTCCCGCGCTTTTTGATTTAGCGTTTGCTATCGCAGATGCGATGGTTTTGGACAACGGCACGCTTGCGCTGTTTGTCATTTGAGACAATGCCGCCAACGCTGCAATCGGCGTTAATTTGCGCACGGAATCGGCGACCAACCGCACTTTGCGGGTCGAAACTCTCACATATTTGGTTGTTGCCTGATATTCCATATTATGTTTTATCCATTGTCCTCTTTGTAACCTGTCCGTGACCTCTGAATGTACGAGTCGGCGCGAATTCGCCGAACCGGTGCCCGACCATTCCTTCTGTTATGAATACTTCAAGATGTACTCTGCCGTTGTGCACGCCGAACCGGTGCCCCACGAACTCCGGGGTGATTTGACTGCCGCGTGACCACGTTTTGATCGGGGTTCTATCCCCGCTGGCTTTTTGCTTGTTCACTTTTGCCAACAATCTCCGGTCTATATTCGGTCCTTTTTTGCTGCTTCGTGCCATATTATTTCCTTCTTTGTAAAATAAACTTATTACTGTACTTTTTCTTTGATCTGGTTTTCTTTCCTAATGTATGCTTTCCCCACGGGCTCTTGGGTGAACTCATACCGATGCCGGACCGTCCTTCTCCGCCTCCGTGCGGATGGCTTCTCGGATTCTGTGCAACACCGCGGACGGTCGGCCGGATTCCCATGTGACGGGTCCGTCCTGCTTTTCCGATCACTTCATTCTTATGTTCCACGTTGCCGATCTGTCCGACTGTTGCGCGGCATGTACCGTTAAACACGCGGGTTTCCCCCGACGGAAGCTTCAATTGTACCGCATTTCCGTCGCGGGCTAGTACGACGGCAGCCCCTCCCGCGCTTCGTATCATCTGGGCGCCGCGGCCCGGCTTGATTTCAATATTATGAACCAGTGTTCCCACGGGTATGGCGGCAAGCGTCAACGAATTGCCCGGCTTAATATCAGCCGTGTCACTGGAAACCACCGTAGCACCGACCTCTAAACCTACCGGGGCAACAATGTAGCGTTTTTCACCATCCGTATAATTTAAAAGGGCAATCTGACTCGTGCGGTTGGGATCATACTCGATGGCAACGACTTTTGCCGTAACACCGATTTTATCCCGTTTCCAGTCAATGATGCGGTAATACCGCTTGTGCCGGCCGCCAATATGCCGCATGGCCACGTGCCCCGAAACATCCCGTCCGGAATTCTTCGGCAATATGATCGTTAAGCTTTTTGGTGTCGTAAATTCCATAAATATTTATTTTATATTTTTATTCTGTGATTCAGTTTTTTTATTTTCTTTAGCTTTTTTTGGTTCCTCTATTTTTTTAGGTTCCGACGCCGGTGCTTCCTGCTGCGTGACTTCAAATGCATCAATGTGCTGTCCCGCTTTAAGAAGCAGCATCGCTTTTTTCCAGTCTTCTTTGTGTTTGCCTACCATTTTTTTACCAGTCCGTCGCACTTTCCCGTGCATGGCAATGGTACGTACCGAAAGAACGTTGACGCTGTACATGCGCTCAATAAGCTTTGCGATATCTTCTTTGCGCGCATGCTTGTCAACGGCGAACGTGTACCAGCCGCGGGATGCGAGTCCTAATGATTTTTCAGATATTAATGGTCGGAATACGAGTGGTTGCATATTATTTTTTTAACTCCCCGACGGCTTCTTTCATAAATACAAGCTTTGAGTGCATTAAAACGCTATAGGTATTTAAATCCGAAACCGGCAGAATATCTACGCCTTCAATATTCCGTCCAGCGCGTACGACGACTGCTGATTCTTTAGGCGTCACCAATAATGTTTTCCGGGTGGCACCTATGGCAGTAAGGGCTCCTGCAACAACTTTTGTTTTTTTTGCCTCGGACAGACCGGATACGACAAAAACATTTTGCTTTTTCAGTTGGCTCGTCAGGGCGCTGGCTAATGCGACTTTTCTCATCTTCTGCGGAAACGCCAGCGAGTAATCGCGCGGTCTGGGTCCGAATACAATACCTCCGCCGACGAAAATGGGGGCGCGGATTGCGCCATGCCGCGCTTTTCCTGTCCCTTTTTGCTTATAAATTTTTCGTGTTGATCCTTCCACTTCCCCGCGGGTTTTGGTACTGGCGTGGCCACCCCGCTGGTTGGCTAAATACACACGGACTGCCTGTGCCATCAATTGTCTGTTAATTTTTGCACCAAATAATTCAGAAGGAAGTGTAATAGATCCCGCCGCTTTTCCATCGATTCCCACGACAGAGATACGGGTTCCCGTTTCCTTGCCCGCCTTAGCTTTAGCGACGGCGGGTTTCACTGCTCGTGTTGCTTTTTTTGTTGCCATATTATGCCTTTTGAATGACCAGGAGGCTGTTTTTTGCCCCCGGCACAAGTCCTTTAACGGTTAATATATTTTTTTCTGCGTTAACACTCACGACCGTGAGCCCTTTGACCGTAACCTGATCGCCGCCGAGTCTGCCGGCCATGCGTTTCCCGCGAAACACGCGGCCAGGAGTTGTCGTCATACCGATTGAACCCGGCGCGCGTTCCCGGTCTGACTGACCGTGGGTTTTCGGTCCGCCTTTAAAATGATGCCGCTTCACCCCGCCGGCAAAACCTTTACCTTTGGAGACTCCCATGACGGTAATGGCGTCACCGACCGCAAATACATCACTCACCGTAACCTGAACACCC
Organism: Candidatus Gottesmanbacteria bacterium; assembly: GCA_963701185.1. Taxonomy (GTDB): domain Bacteria; phylum Patescibacteriota; class Microgenomatia; order UBA10105; family UBA927; genus XYB1-FULL-47-11. The sequence goes on along the minus strand of OY969569.1, from coordinate 12,787 downwards.
GGTTTTTCCGTTTCCGCGACCTCGTTAACCATGAAACTGCGCAAAAAACGGAGCTTTTTGTCGAGCCCCGCTTTTTTTATATGTCCGATTTCCGCTTTGCTGAGATTTTTAGTTTCACCGAATCCGAGCTGGATGCTTTTATACGTCGGTGCTTCTTCAATCTCGGTAATCCAGCATGGACCTGCCTCTATTTCCGTGACGGGTAATCGCTTACCCTCAGCGGTAAAGGTCTGTGTCGGTCCGATTTTTCTTCCAAGTAATGCTTTCATAACACAAAAAAACGACCCCGGTTGAGGTCGCTCTGACTCATCCGAGACTTTTGTCCGCGATTATATCGGGACAAAGTATCTACATTTTTATCTCTACATCTACCCCAGCCGGCAAATCCAAGTGCATCAGCTGGTCAATCGTTTTATCCGTCGGTTCAATGATATCGATCAGGCGCTTATGCGTCTTGATCATAAAATCTTCCCGGCTGTTTCGATCGATAAAAGGACTTCTGGCGACATTAAAGTGCTCACGGTCGGTCGGTAGTGGGATAGGTCCCACGACACGGGCGCCCGTACGTACGGCTGTGTCTAAAATCTTCTGGCAGCAGTCATCAATAATCCTGCTGTCATACGCTTTCAGCCTAACTCGTATTCGTCCTTTTGGCATAAGTTACTCTCAAAGAGCTTGTATTACGCGATGATCTTCGTGACTGCTCCTGCTCCGACGGTGTGTCCGCCTTCGCGGATGGCAAACCGTTGTCCCTCTTCCAGGGCAACCGGAACAATGAGCTTCGCGTTCATCTTGGTATTATCGCCGGGCATGACCATTTCGACTCCGGTCGGCAACGTGATCTCGCCGGTGATATCGGTCGTTTTGATATAGAACTGCGGGCGGTATCCGGTGAAGAATGGTGTGTGTCGTCCACCCTCTTCTTTTGCAAGAACGTAGATCTGCGCTTCAAACTCCGTATGGGGTTTGACCGATCCCGGCTTGGCGAGTACCTGGCCGCGCTCAACCTGATCTTTTTCTATACCGCGAAGGAGAATTCCGACGTTGTCGCCGGCCTGTCCTTCATCCAAAAGTTTCCGGAACATTTCAACACCGGTAACAACGGACGTCTGTGTCGGACGGATTCCGACGATTTCAATCGTGTCGTTGACTTTGACGCGTCCCCGCTCAATACGGCCCGTAACAACCGTGCCGCGGCCTTTAATCGAGAAGATATCTTCGACAGGCATAAGGAACGGTTTTTCAAGTTCACGGACCGGGGTGGGCACGTATTCATCCACCGTATCCATCAGCTTCTGGATCGATTTTTCCGCTTCCGCATCACCCTGAAGGGCTTTCAAGGCAGATCCGCGGATCACCGGGATTTTATCACCGGGGAATCCGTTCTTGGTTAACAGTTCCCGGACTTCCATCTCAACGAGGTCGAGAAGTTCCGCATCCTGTACCATATCGCATTTGTTCATGAAAACGACAATGGCCGGGACGTTGACCTGTTTGGCCAAAAGAATGTGCTCCCGCGTCTGCGGCATGGGGCCATCCGGCGCAGAGACCACTAAAATGGCGCCGTCCATCTGGGCTGCGCCGGTAATCATGTTCTTCACATAGTCAGCGTGTCCTGGTGCATCAATGTGCGCATAATGGCGTTTTGCTGTTTCGTATTCAGAGTGGTGAATGTTGATGGTGACTCCCCGGGCTTTTTCCTCAGGAGCACTGTCAATTTCTTCGTATTTGAGGGCTTTGGCAAGTCCCTGTTTGGCCAACACGTGCGTGATGGCTGAGGTCAACGTGGTCTTTCCATGGTCAACGTGCCCGATGGTTCCGATATTCAAATGCGGTTTTGTGCGTTCAAATTTTTTCTGATCTGCCATAGATCCTCCTTTAAACAATAAATTAATACAGCTAATCGCTTAGCTTTGTGTGGCTATTGTACCACAGGCTGGGTGAGCTTGACAATAGGCCTAAAGACATCACCTATTTACCCCTGGAGCGTTCGCCCGACCCGAAGCCTCGATGATTTTCTCCTGGATATTACGCGGAACCTCTTCGTAGTGGGAGGGCTCCATGTAATAGGTCGCCCGCCCCTTGGACATACTGCGCAGTGTCGTGGCGTAGCCCGAAAGCTCGGCCAAAGGCACCATGGCGAGAATGACCGTCACGTGGCCCCTCTTGGTGGTACCCAAAATCTGCGAGCGTTTCGCACCCAGGTCTCCGATGACGTCTCCCATAAACTCATCCGGGGTCGTAACCTCCACCTTCATGACAGGCTCTAAGATAGTGGCCTGGGCACTTTTCACTGCATTCTGCAGAGCCAGTGAACCGGCAATCTTAAATGCCATTTCGTTTGAATCAACATCGTGGTAGGTTCCGTCGTAAAGATTCGCCTGCATATCAACGAGCGGATACCCTGCAATAACACCATTTTCCATCGCCTCTTTAATGCCTTTTTCAATCGGGGAGATAAATTCCTTGGGAATCGCTCCGCCTTTAATATCATTAATAAATTCGTACCCCTCGCCGCGGCCTTTCGGCTCGATCGTAATGAAACAGTGCCCGTATTGTCCGCGGCCTCCGGATTGCCGGATATACTTCCCTTCTCCCTCTGCTTTCACTTTGATGGTTTCCTTATATGCCACCTGCGGCGCCCCGACGTTGGCTTCCACTTTAAACTCCCGCTTCATGCGGTCAACAAGAATTTCAAGATGGAGCTCTCCCATGCCCCAAATAATGGTCTGGTTGGTTTCGAGATTGGATTTAATTTTGAACGTTGGATCTTCCTCGGACAGTCTTTGCAGTGCATACCCCATTTTCTCCTGGTCGTTTTTGGTCTTGGGTTCGATGGCAAGAGAGATAACCGGCTCGGGGAAGGTAATTTTCTCCAAAATAATCGGGCTGTCTTTGTCGCAAATCGTGTCACCGGTAATCGTCTCTTTAAATCCTACAACCGCAACGATTTCTCCCGCATATGCTTCTTTAATTTCCTCGCGCTGGTTGGCGTGCATGAGAAGCAACCGTCCCACGCGCTCGGCAACACCTTTGGTTGAATTATATGCGTAGGAACCGGACTGCAGGCGGCCTGAATAAATACGCACGTAGGTAAGTTTTCCCACGTGCGGATCAATCTGGATTTTAAATGCCAGTCCGCAGAATTTTTCTTCTTTGGTGCGTTTGCGCGTAATTTTAGCTTCGGTTTTTGGATCCGTGCCGGCGACTGCTGGAAGATCCAACGGGCTGGGGAGGTAATCAACGACTGCATCCAGAAGCGGCTGGACGCCTTTGTTGCGCAAACTTGATCCTGCATAAATCGGGACGAGTTTGTATGCAATAACCGCCCGGCGCAGTGCGTCTTTGAGCTCCTCAACCGATGGTTCTGTTCCGTTGAGATATTTTTCAAGCAATATGTCATCGGTCTCCGAAATACGCTCAATAAGCTGGGCGCGGGATTTCTCCACTTCATCTTTCAAATCCGCGGAAATTGCCTCTTCATCAGGACGCGCCCCCAAATCTTCCGTGTGCCAGATATAGGCCTTACGGGTAAGTAAATCTACGACACCTTTAAATGTATTTTCGCGTCCGATCGGGACGACCATCGGGGCGCACCGGGCGCCCAACCTCTCTTCAATGGATTTAATCGTGGCGCGGAAATCCGCACCCAGCTTGTCCATTTTGTTGATAAAACAAAGCCGGGGAACTGCATATTTGTCCGCCTGGTGCCAGACGGTCTCCGATTGCGACTGCACGCCTTCTTCAGCATCCAAAACCGTAATGCCTCCGTCCAGCACGCGCAAAGACCGCTCTACTTCCGCGGTGAAATCAACGTGGCCGGGAGTATCAATAATGTTAAACCGGTATCCTTTCCAAAATGTGGTGGTTGCGGCAGAAACGATCGTGATGCCGCGCTCCTTTTCCTGTTCCATCCAGTCCATTTGCGTGGTGCCTTCATCGATGTCACCGATTTTGTAGCTGCGGCCGGTGTAATACAAAATCCGCTCTGTGGTCGTGGTTTTCCCGGCATCAATATGCGCGATAATCCCGATGTTCCTTACCTTATCTAAGGGTACATCTCTCTGTTCAGTCGTGATCGTTGTGGGTGCTGCCATAATAAAAAGGGCTACGCACAAGCGCGCAGCCGTGTCTCAACGTTGTTATTCTACTAAAAAATTACTCCCGTGACAAGCGGAATCGACATTATCGGAGCAAACTATGGCACTGTGAAGCGGATATACTTATCACCATTATCATACCACGTGGTGCCGGAGAGGATTTCAAATTCATAGGACGCATATCTTTTCAGCACGTCTATTTGTACGGAATGTGTACGGACTGCCTCCTGATTATCGGCAAGGTACACCCGGGCAGTTTGTGACGAAAACGGCGCGGGACTAAACCGCACCGCTCCTACCCGCGTGGCGTCCGTCTCCCACAAGATACGGACAGACGTGGGGCCCGCCGGAGCCACCCGGATATTCCGCGGTATTTCTTCCGGACCGGCGTTCGTCGTTTGTCTCGTTCCCTGCCCGACATAGGTGAGTACTGCCGGAATACCGGCAATCATAAGAGCCAGGACAAATGCGGTCGTCATATTTTTCCAGTTGTGCACACGGTTGACAAAAAACATGCCGAAGGCAATGACAAACAACAGTCCGGAAATAACAAACGGAGCATACGGGACAAAAGGCGTAAGCGGTGACAGCTGCACCACTTCTTCGTGTGCCGAGGCGGTATTGTGTGCAGTCAGCTCGCTGACGGTGACAAAATAATTTGCTGCAACGTATGCCATACAATTTTAATTTGCAAGGTCTTGTACAAACATTGTCCCCCAGGTAACCGTTGAAATAATTCCTATTCCTATCCTGCGGAATGATGGGTCCAAAATATTCTGCCGGTGGCCGGGACTGTTCATAAGACCGTCGTGGGCTGTCGTCAGATCCGGGGCATAGGCGATATTTTCCCCTGCAACGGTAAAGGTTACTCCTGCCTTCTCCAGCCGGTCCCCCGCCGTCAGTCCTTCGGGAGTCACATGAGAAAAATAGCGCCGTAAAAACATATCCCGTGCATGTGCTTCGGCAACGGAAGTCATCGTGCGGTCAACCCGTACTGGCTCTACCCTGACTTTGGCCCGCTCCTGATTCACCAAATTCACCATTTTTTCTTCACTGGCCGTGTCAACGGTTAAGTCGCTTGCCGCGGGCGTTATGGGAAGGGAAATACTTTCATTTGAATCCGGCTCTACCGTCAGAAACTTCATGGCAACATCACGCGTCTGATCGATCGTTGTCGTGACCGGGCCGCCGTACTTTTCCGCTTTTGTTACCAGAAAATTCCCGATGACGGATTTTTGTATATCTGCTTTTATCGATCCCTTAACCGGCAACGCGAGAATGACCAGAAGAAAAAATGCGATGATGATCACTCCATTGAGTATGGATATCACCGCTCCCAGTACTTTATTCATTTTGGAAAAAACAAGTTTCGGCGGCAATTTGCCTAAAACTAATTGCATCAATTCCGACAAGATAGCCTGGGCGACAAACGCAACGATGATGTACCCCAAAACTCCGGTCCACGCGGACGGAATACCGAACGTACGCGTAAGAAAATCGCCGACCGGTGCGTGGAATTTTATAGACAAGAACAATGAGAGAAGAAATGTTATGAAGCTCAGACCCAAATCCGCAAATCCCGCGTTCCACCCTGAGAGGGCGTAATAGATGAGAATCGCAAGAATGATCCAGTCAATCCAGTTAAAACCTACGAGCATAGTTATGGTAATTGATCACTGCTAAAATCTGAACACTCCTTGTTATGTGCCTCTTTGAGCGTCCACAGATTATCGCCGGACAAACGGACAGTCGCGACAATCCGTTGAACCGTATCGTTTGCGCGGCCTGCAATGGTGCTGGATGTGGTTGCATCCCGGATACAGGTTTCCAGCGTATATAATGCATCAGCCTTGCGTTCACACTGCGTAAACTTCGTAATACCCCTGGAGATTATATCGGTTTTAATCGTATCTAAGCTTGCCTTACTCGCTTCATAACATAACCGTTCTTTATTCACGAGCGGATAAAATAAATAGAAAAAAATACCGAACGCGAGAAGTATAATAATCCAAAACCTCATACGATACTCATCGTAGCATTACCACTTGAAGTGGGCAAATGCGCGGTTGGCTTCTGCCATGCGAAGAACGGTATCGCGTTTCTTGACCGCTTCCCCCTGACCCTTGGCTGCTTCCATCAGTTCCACTGCTAATTTCTGGGAAAATGAATGAAACTCGCGGTTTGAGCGTTTATTGGCAAACTGTACGATCCAGCGCATAGCAAGGGCCATCCGGCGGTCCCCCCGGACTTCTGTCGGCACCTGATACGACGCGCCTCCGACGCGGCGGGCTTTCACTTCCATTTTGGGACCGACCGTATTCATGGCAAGTTCAAACACTTTAATGGGGTCCTCGCCTTTTTCTTTGATAATATCCAGAGCCTTGTACACTTCTGACTGCGCTGCCTGTTTTTTGCCGCTGCGCATCACCCGGTTGATAAATCGGGTGAGGAGTCGGTTCCCGTATACGGGATCTGCTTCCGGAATAATTCTGATAACGCGTCCGCTTCTCATATTTTTTTAGCTTGCAGCAGCCGTTGCTGGTCCTGGTCCGCCGGCTTTGGCGCCATAGCGACTTCTTCCCTTTTTACGATTGGCAACGCCGCTTGAATCATATTTCCCGCGTACAATATGATATTTCACACCGGGGAGATCGGGCACCCGTCCGCCGCGGATGAGGACTATGGCATGTTCGGTTAATTCGTGGCCGATACCCGGAATATAGGCCGTCACTTCCTGTTTGTTTGACAGTCTCACACGGGCCACTTTCCGGAGAGCCGAATTGGGCTTTTTGGGCGTCATGGTTTTGACCAGCGTGACCACTCCCCGCTTAAACGGAGCGGGCACTTGGGTCGTCAACCGGTCTTTGGCATTAAAAAACTTCCGCAGTGCGGTTGCTTTCACTTTTTTGGACTTATGATGTCGTCCGTATTTGACTAATTGATTAATGGTCGGCATATTAAACTGTTTTCATCTGTGCACGGTCGGCAGAGACCGGGATCAGACGTCCGATTATAACATTTTCCTTAAGTCCCAGAAGTTTATCTTCTTTGGCAGCCAGTGCGGCATCAGTGAGAACGTTGGTCGTTTCCTGGAATGACGCGGCTGAAAGCCATGACTCAGTAAAGAGCGATGCGCGCGTAATACCCAGGACCACAATTTGTGCCGTCGCCGGTTCGCCGCCTGCAGCCAGAACCCGCGCATTCTCTTCCTGGAAACGCATACGGTCAACCAGTTCTCCGGGAAGTAACATCGTGTCGCCGCTTGTATCTACACGGACTTTATCGCTCATCTTGCGCACAATTACCTCAAAATGCTTATCATGGATCATAATTCCCTGAGACTCATACACGCGCTGGATTTCCGTGATCAGATATTTCTGTGCGCCGCGCAGTCCCCGGACAGACAATACTTCTTTAAGATCCAGGTAGCCGCTTGAGAGCTGATCGCCGGCCGCTACTAAATCCCCTTCTTTTACTTTAAGTTCGCTTGTTAACGGAATCACATATTCACGCTCTTCAGGAGGCTTTATCGTCGTATTTCGTACCCGTACTTTGTATCCGTCTTCTGTTTCCACGACTTCAACCTTGCCGGCAATTTCACTGATTGGTGAAAGAATGCGCGGCATACGGGATTCAAACAGTTCTTCAACACGCGGCAATCCCTGGGTAACATCCAGCCCGACAATTCCTCCTGCGTGACGCACCCGCATGGTTAGCTGCGTACCGGGTTCTCCGATAGACTGTGCGGCAATAACTCCGACAGGAGTCCCGAGTTCAACTTGTGCATCAGTCGAATAATCGCGGCCGTAGCATTTTGCACACATCCCGAACGGTGCCTGACAGCTAAGGGCACTGCGAAGTAATACCGATTCCACATTGTGTTCATCCAGTAGTTTGCCGTTCTCTTCCGTAATCTCTTCGCCTTTGGCAATGAGTACTTTCTTGCTGTTGGGTGCAACGACATCTGCGGCGGTAAATCTTCCGATGGTACGGATAACGAATGATGCCTGACGGTCTTCTTTTCTGAATACTTCCCAACCTTCGCTGGTACCGCAGTCATCCATACGGACAATCATGTCATGCGATACGTCAACCAAACGACGGGTGAGATATCCGGCATCAGCGGTCTTGAGAGCCGAATCTGTTAATCCTTTGCGGGATCCTCTCGTGGACGTGACGTATTCAAAAATGGAAAGTCCTTCACGGTAGTTGCTTTTCGTCGGAAGCTCCACGATCTTACCCAACGGATCCACGACCAATCCTTTAATGGCAGACAATTGCTTGAGTTGGTCTTTGGACGCACGGGCGCTTCCGGAGTCGATAATCATCTTGACCGGATTATTTGAGGGCATTTGCTGCCAGGTCATATCGGCAAGGCGCTCCGTAATCTCAATCCAAACTTCGTTACTCAGGCGCCGCTTTTCTTCAAGCGTAATCAACCCCTGTTGATAGTTGCCGTCAATCTCCGTCACTTTCTTTTCTGCCCCTGCCACGATCGCAGCTTTTTCGCTGATCATGATGCAGTCAAAGACGGAAACGGACAACCCTCCGCAGATCGTTGCTCCTGTGAAACCGATGTTTTTGATGGCATCTATCAGTGTTACAACTTCTTCCTTCGAATACAGTTTCAGGGCTTTCGTGATGATTGTCTTCACCGTTGCAGATTTGACCGGTGTGTTTATATACCGGAGTCCTTCCGGCAAAATTTCATTAAAGAGCACTTTTCCGACAGTCGTCACGATAACCTCATCAGAAATACGTACTTTAATCGGAGCCCGAAGCGCAATTTTTTCCGTCTGGTAGGCAAAAATTGCCTCTGCCTCGCTGGAAAATACCGTAAGATTTTTCTCATCGGACGGCGCGTTCACATCAATGGTGGTCATGTAGTAACAACCTAATACCATTTCTTTATTCGGAACCGTAATGGGAGAACCGTCTGCGGGTTTGAGCAGATTATGCGTCGGCAACATGAGATGAATAGCTTCATGCTGTGATTCTGCCGAAAGCGGAATGTGGACTGCCATCTGGTCACCGTCAAAGTCTGCGTTGTAGCCGGCACAGACACACGGATGAATCCGGATGGCAGACCCTTCAATAAGGATCGGATAAAATGCCTGGATACCCAGTTTGTGCAAAGTCGGTGCGCGGTTTAACAGAACAGGGTGATTCTTCGTGATTTCCTCAAGAATATCGAATACTTCAGGGGTTCGACGCTCAAGCACATTCTTTGCATTCTTCACGTTCGGCGCGATACCCCGGACGATAAGCTCACGGAGCACAAACGGCTTAAACATCTCAAGAGCCATTTCCTTCGGAATACCGCATTGGGTCAAAGCCAATTCAGGTCCCACGATAATGACGGAGCGGCCGGAATAGTCTACGCGTTTACCCAGAAGATTTTGTCTGAACCGTCCCTGTTTACCGCGAAGCATATCAGAAAGTGAACGCAGGGGCGCAATCACTGCTCTGGAGCTCGGGCGCTGCGTCACGTCAATCAACGAATCCACGGCTTCCTGAAGCATCCGTTTTTCGTTCCGGAGAATAATTTCCGGCGCACCCAAATCCATGAGGTGTTTCAGGCGGTTGTTGCGGTTGATGACGCGGCGGTACAAATCATTCAAATCGCTTGTGGCGAACCGGCCGCCGGTTAACTGCACCATGGGACGCAGGTCCGGCGGAATGACGGGTAATGTGTTCAAGATCATCCAGGTGGGGTTAACGGAAGCTTTGCGCATCCCGTCAACCAAACGAAGCCGTTTTGTGGCTTTAATATGCCGCTGGCCGCTCGTATTCTGGATTTCCTCGCGAAGGTCTGCCGCGAGTTTATCCAAATCCAGTTTCTTGACGACCTCAAGGATTGCCTCGGCACCCATGCCAACACTAAAACAGCTCGTTGCATCGTATTCAAACAGACGAAGATATTCATCTTCCGTCAGCGTATTGAGGGGACGAATCGATTTGACGATCGCAATGACCTGATCGACAATAGCTTTGATCTTTTCTTTTTCAACGTTCCCCTGATCTTCAAGTTTTGAAGTTTCCTGCCGCTCCTTCAGCGTCAATTCCGACATCGCCATATCACGCGCTTCGACCGCAGTCACGCGCTCGCGGGTTGCCTCTTTGTCTTTTCCGTATTTTTTATGAATCTCTTCCACTTCTTCCTTGATGCGCTTTTCCGTCTCTTCCATGCGCTCTTTTCCGAGATCATGTAAACGGGTAAGAACGACTTTACGTTTTTCCTCATCAACTTTGGTTACTAAATACTGGGCAAAATAAATGACTTCCTCAAGCGCACGCGGACTGATATCCAGCAATAAAGAAAGCTTGCTCGGCGCGCCTTTGAAATACCACACGTGAGCGACTGCTGCGACAAGCGCGATATGGCCCATGCGTTCCCGGCGAACCTTGCTCTGGGTCACTTCAACACCGCATTTGTCGCAGATAATACCGCGGTACCGGATCCTTTTATATTTGCCGCAGTAACATTCCCAATCCTTGGTGGGACCGAAAATCCGTTCGTCAAATAATCCGTCTTTCTCGGGCTTCAGCGTCCGGTAATTGATGGTTTCCGGTTTGGTAACTTCACCGTATGACCATGCCTTAATTTCCTCGGATGAGGCAATGGTAATTTTAAGCCCTGCAAAATCGACGATATTGGCAAATGTTGCTTTTTTATCCATGAGCCTCCGCTTCTATAACAACCTCTTCCCCACTGGCTTTGGCAATTTCACCTGCTTCTTTTTGCACTATGGTATCCGCCACCGTCGTCACCGGAGAAGGGGGTTTGGCTGTAATCACTCCTGTCGGGTTGACGTTGAGACCCAACGCCTGCAGTTCTTTGACCAATACCTTGAATGATTCGGGGATGGTAGATTCCGGTATATCCGACCCTTTGACGATTGCCTCAAACGCTTTGGCGCGGCCGACCACGTCATCGGATTTAATCGTAAACATTTCCTGCAAAATGTGTGCGGCACGGTGTGATTCCAGCGCCCAGACTTCCATTTCTCCCAACCGCTGTCCACCCATTTGTGCTTTGCCTCCGAGCGGCTGTTGGGTAACGAGTGAGTATGGTCCGGTGCTTCTGGCGTGCGTTTTGTCCTCGACCATGTGGATAAGTTTCATGATGTACCCCACCCCGACAACAATCGGTTCTTTGAATGCCTGTCCTGTCCGTCCATCAAAGAGAATACTCTTGCCGGACACCGGGATGCCGGCTTCTTTCATCTTATCAATGATCTTATCCTCGCCGGCATGTTCAAATACCGGCAATGCTACTTTAATATTCAGCTTTTTGGCAGCCAATCCCAGATGGGCTTCAAGAAGCTGCCCCAAGTTCATACGGGAAAGAACGGAGAGCGTTGAAATGATAACATCCACAACCGTGCCGTCCGATAAATACGGCATATCAGACTGCGGAACGACTTTAGAAATAACGCCTTTGTTGCCGTGGCGGCCGGCAACTTTGTCTCCGACCACAACTTTACGCATCTGGGCAACTTTCACAACGATCTTACGGTTGGTACCCGGCTCGAGTTCATCACCCTTTTCTTTATCCAGAATTTTCACTTCGATAACCGTGCCTCTCTCGCCATGCGGGACACGAAGAGACGTATCCCTCACTTCACGGGCCTTCTCACCGAAGATGGCACGCAATAATCGTTCTTCAGCGGTCAGTTCCGTCTCGCCTTTCGGGGCAATCTTCCCGATAAGAATATCATTGGGTCCTACCTCAGCACCCACGACGACAATACCGTTTTCATCCAAATTGCGAAGCGCTTCTTCTCCGACATTGGGGATATCACGGGTTGTTTCCTCGGGTCCTAGTTTCGTATCAACGACGCTCGCATCATATTCTTCGATATGAACAGAGGTCAAAACATCATCACGCACCAGTCTATCTGAAATGACGATCGCGTCCTCATATCCCAATCCATCAAAACTCATATAGGCGATCGTGACGTTAGCGCCAAGCGCCAGTTCTCCTTCTTCACTTGCCGGTCCCTCAATAAGCACCTGTCCTTTTTTCACTTTTTCGCCGGATCGCACCATAACCCGCTGGTTATAACATGTGGATTGAGCCGACCGGGTAAATTTCTGGATCGTGTGGGTTGTCACTTCACCGTCTTTCGTTTCAAATACCACGGAAGCTCCGTCTGCATATGTAATCGTTCCGTCGTCTTTTGCCCGCACAACCCGGCCCATGGTCGATGAAATGGCGCCTTCCATTCCTGTTCCCACAATAGGCGTTTGCGGAATAATGAGCGGCACTGCCTGACACTGCATATGTGTTCCCATGAGAGCCCGATTAGCCTCATCGTGAGCCAGGAAGGGAATGAGAGATGCGGGTACACCGACGACCTGCCGCGGAACAACATCAATGTATTCAACAACGGACGCATCCGCTTCCAAAAACTCACCCTTTAGCGGACCGGAATGCGGTCAGAAACGATATATCCATCACCGCTCACGGCAATGCCTGCATGCGTAATGTAATGATATTGCTCATCGCTGGCGTCCAGATAGACGGTCTCATTGGTCACATGCATGCGGGTTTTGTCGCCGTGAGTTATTTTTTCAACTTTCAGATACGGAGTTTCCAAAAATCCGTATTCATTTGCCCGTGCATACAGAGACATATAGGTAACCAAGCCGATGTTCGGGCCTTCCGGGGAACGGACCGGGCA